>CAMOIE010000001.1 GCA_946615905.1 uncultured Treponema sp.
AAGATTAACAAGCAGCGCGCTGACCTCGGTGCTTACCAGAACCGCCTTGAGAAGACAGTAGTCGGACTCGACATCGGTGCTGAGAACCTCCAGGCTTCAGAGTCACGCATCCGCGACACAAACATGGCAAAAGAAATGGTAGACTTCACAAAGAACCAGGTTTTGAGCCAGGCTGGAACAGCAATGATTGCACAGGCAAACCAGACATCACAGAATGTTTTGAGCTTGCTCCGCTAGTTAATCAGGCTGCTTAGCAGATAGGAAACCGCTCCGCTTCGGGGCGGTTTTTTGTTTTTAAATCGGGTGTTCGCCGCAAACATTCTGTTTGCGCCGTCGGCGGTTCCAGCCTTCGGTAACCCTCATAGCACTTCGTGCTACTTACGGGCTTCCATCGCCTAACACGTCTAAAATTTCTGTCTTCCCCGGAAAGAGCGGGCCAGAGTAAGTTTGTCGGCGTATTCCAAATCTCCTCCGACCGGAAGTCCGCTTGCAAGGCGGGTAACAGAAAGCCCTTCTTTTTGACTCAAAAGCCTCTGAATATACAAAGCGGTGGTGTCGCCCTCAACCGTTGGATTTGTCGCGATAATCACTTCTTTGACTTCCCCGGAAGAAAGTCGTTCGATTAATTCCCGGATTCTCAGCTGGTCTGGGCCGATTCCCTCAAGTGGCGCGATTACTCCGCCCAAAACGTGGAAAAGTCCCGTGTACTCGCGGGCAGACTCTATCGTAGCGACGTCCTGCGGCTGCTCAACAACGCAGATAATTGTTCTGTCACGCAGGGGATTTGAGCAGATTGGGCATGGATCGTCCTCTGTCCAGGAGCCGCAGATTGAGCAGGCATGGATTTTGTCCTGCAAAGTCGCGATTTGGCTTGCAAAGCGGTCAACCCAGGAGCGGTCAGCGCGGAGAATATGATTCACAAGGCGGCCTGCGGATTTTTTGCCGATTCCTGGCAGTCTTGCGAAAGATTCTGTTAATTCATCGATTGCGTTCATTTTTTTATATGGATTTATGCGCCCATTCCGGGAATATTGAGTCCGCCGAGCATGGAGCCGGATTTCTCCTTAATCATCTCCTGCATTTTGTCCATTGCATCGTGATGGGCTGCAAGAATCAAGTCCTGGAGCATGGGAACATCGCGGGGGTCAACTGCAACCGGGTCGAGTTTGATTGATGTCATTACAAACTGACCGTTGAGCGTGACCTGGACGATTCCGCCACCGGCAGAACCAGTAGTAGTCAAAGTCGCCAACTCGTCTTTCACTTTCTGCATCTGGCTTTGCAGGTTGGAAATATTTTTTACCAAATCAAAAGGATTCATATTTTACCTCGCTTTTTATTCGTCTGAGTCCTCGTCTTCTTCGACCGGCATGTAGTCAGCGGAAGAATCCTCGGACTCCTGATTATCGTTTTCCTCGTCATTTTGAGAAGTCGCATTTTGATTCTGCGGATTTTGCGCCGGCTGATTTTGGCTCGGAACGCTTGAATGTCCGGTGACTTCTCCGCGGAAGGTATCCAGCAGAATTTGAACTTCGGCCGGAAAAACTTCCTGGACGTGACTTTCAACTTTTTGCCGGACGATGACTTGAAAATTCATCTGCCGCCCGCAGAATTTCGTCAAAAAGCCATTGATTTTCTGCCTGTGGAATTCAATTTGCTTTTTCGCAAATTCAGTCTGTGCTTCTGCCGTGACAGTCTCATTCTGCCAGTTCCAATTCCCGGTCTGGACGAGAACCGCATAAAAAACCGGATCCGTGCGCTTTAACTCGTTTAGAACCTGATTTTTTAAATCTCCACCGTCCGCGACAGTTACATTATTCGCGTTGAAGGAATTGAAGGCAGAATTTGAAGGCACCGCTGTTTGTTCAGGCGGTACAGCTCCGCCATCATCAAAAGGGTTGACAGAGCCTGCGTCCGCTTCTGGAGGCACCGAGTCGTCAGGAGCGTATGAGCCTTCCTCATAAGCCGAAGAGTCAACTTGCGGCTGAATGCCTTGTGCTTCCCTCAATGCAGAAAACATCGGAAGTGAGGGAGCTTTGGGCATAGAATTATGAGCGGCGTTTGTTTGCGGAGCCGTTTGACTTTGTGCAGGAGAATTCTGCGGATTTTGTACAGGAGCCGCAGCCGGAGCTTGATTTTGAGGAAGAGGATTCTGCATATTTTGTGAAGTCGGGGAAGCTGTCTGTGATGAAGCTCCCTGCATCAAAATCGTTCTTGCCTTGTCAATCGCTGCCTTTACTTCCGCCGGGGAAACATACTGATTCAGCCATGACATTCTTGAAATCGCCAGCTCAAGCTCATATCGGGCGTTCAGTGAGTAGCGGATGTCGCGGTAAAGCTGTGTGAAAATCGAAATTCCCCGCTCAATCTGAACTGAATTCCAAGTTTGCAGGACGATTTTTGAATATCGCTCGACTGACTGACCGAGCAAGGCTTCCTTTGTGATTCCTGTCTTAATCAGCAAAAGTGAGCGCAAATAGTCGGCGGCATTTTGAATCAGCTGTTCGATTGAGACTCCGGCCTGTAGAAATGAGTCGAGTTTTTCGAGCGCGTCTTTCGCCTTGTTCTGGGCGCAGTCCTCAAAAAGTGCGTTCAGCCGATCAACACCTACAAGACCGAGTTTGTCGCGGATTTTCTCATAAGTGATTTTGTCGCCGGAAAAAGCCGCAACCTGGTCAAAAAGCGTGTAGGAGTCGCGGACGGAACCGCCTGACTCGCGGGCAACCCAGTAAAGGGCTTCGTCTTCGGCTTCAATTCCGATTTCCTTTGCCGCATCCGCAAGGAGTTCTTTTATTCTGTCAATCGCTACCAAGCGGAAGTTAAACTGCTGGCAGCGGGATTTAATCGTCGCGGGGACTTTCTGCAACTCGGTCGTGGCGAAAATGAAAATCACATAAGGCGGCGGCTCTTCAATCGTCTTTAAGAGGGCGTTAAAGGCGGAGGTAGAAAGCATGTGAACTTCATCGATTATGTAAATCTTATAGCGGCAGGACTGGGGCGGAAAGAGAACCTCATCCTTAATCTGCCTGATGTCATTTACAGAAGTATTTGACGCGCCGTCGATTTCGATTACATCGGTGCAGGAGCCTTTTGTGATTTCAAGGCACTGCTGACACTGACCGCATGGTTCTGCCGTGGGGCCGTTTTTACAGTTCAGAGCCTTTGCCAAAATTCGGGCGGTAGAAGTTTTTCCGCAGCCGCGCGGGCCTGAGAACAAATATGCGTGAGCAATTTTTTTTGACTGAATCGCGTTTTTTAATGTTTCTGCGACGAACTCTTGTCCGGCGAGGTCAGAAAATTTCTGGGGCCGCCGTCTGGTCGCTGTTACTTCATAGGACATGGAATCAGAATACCTTAAAAAATAGGATTTTACAACAATCCGGGAATATATGGAAAAAAAGCCTACCAAGAACCGGAAGCTCCGCCACCTCCGAATGAACCGCCGCCCCCGGAGTCATGGTTTGACGAACCGCCGGAAAATCCCCCGAACCCAGAATCTGAGTCGGAGTCAAACGTGGAAAATGGCGTGAATGTCGAATGGTGATTTGACCACCTTCTTGTATAAGGTCTGCCAGTCAAAAGGGAGATAAGCCAGTAAAGACCAAAGGGACCGAATCCAGCTTTGTCTGACACTACGATTATGAAAAAAAGAGCAAAAAATATGAGTGGAATCAAATCGGCAAGGCCGGAATCTTCTTCGGACTCTGCTTTTTCCGCCTCATCAAGGGCTTTTTGAACTTCTTCGTCTCCAGCTGCAAGTGAAGCTAAGATTTTCACGCCTTTTTCAATTCCCGCTGAATAGTCTCCGTTTTTGAATTCCGGGGCAATCACGTTTCGGATTATAAGACCGCATTTTGTGTCAGTAAGAATTTCTTCGAGTCCGTAGCCGACTTCAATCCTGATTTTGCGGTCGTTTTTTGCCACCGTGATGAGAATTCCGTTGTCCGCCCCTTTTTGTCCAAGATTCCATGCTTCCGTAGTTTTTATGCTGACTTCTTCGATTGATTCTCCGTCAAGCGATGGAAGGGTCAGAATTGCTATTTGAATGCCGGTCTGCCTTTCCACGGATTTTATCAGCCCGTGAAGCTCTTTTTTAGTTCCACCGTCGATTATGCCCGCCGTGTCCATGATGAAATTCGTCATTTGCGGCGGGTTGAATTCCGCAGTCGCAGAAAAAAGTGCGAAAATCAGAGAAAAAAGAACTGCAAGCGGCTTTTTTAAAATCATCAGAATTCAACCTTGGGAGCTGACTGGGCTTCCTGTGTGGCTTGAAAATATTGCTTGGCTGAAAATCCGAATTTGCCCGCGATAAAATTATTCGGGAATTTGCGGATGTAGGAGTTGTAAGATTTTACCGTCTCGTTGAAGCGTCTGCGTTCTGTCGCGATTCTGTTTTCTGTTCCGGCAAGCTCGTCTTGAAGCGCGAGAAAATTCTGGTCGGCTTTGAGTTCCGGGTAATTTTCGCTGATGGCAAGAAGTCTTCCCAGTGAGGAGCCTAGAGAGTCTTGGACTTCCTGATACTTTTTGAATTCTTCTGGATTATTGAGGATTTCAGAAGTCAGCTGAATTGACCCTGCCTTTGAGCGGGCGTTTGTAACGGCTGTCAGGACTTCACTTTCGTGCGAGGCGTAGCCTTTTACTGTTGAGACGAGATTTGGAATCAAGTCCATGCGACGCTGGTACTGGTTTTGAACCTGCGCCCAAGCGGACTGAACTTCCTCGTCCTTTTCAATCATAGAATTGTATGTGCCGCAGCTTGAGAGGACAGAAACGGCAAAAATCACTGAAAAAACTGTAAAAAATTTGCAAACTGAATTCTTCATGATTTTAAACTACACAAGATTCAGTCTGCGGTCAATAAAAAAATCCCGGTCGCCAATGACAACCGGGATAAGATATTACTCAAAGTCGCTTATTTTTTAGCAACAAATTCCTCTGTGTAATATGAGTCGGTGAGGATTTTCTTCATGTCCTCAATCATCGGAACACGCGGGTTAGCCGGTGAACACTGGTCTTCGTAAGCGAGGAATGCAAGCTTGTCGACCTGTGCGAGCCAGTCTTTTTCTTCGATGTTCTGTGACTTGAAGTTCATGTCGATTCCGAGTCTCATACCGAGTTCACCACAAGCCTTTGCGTAAGATTCAACGCCTTCTTCTGTTGTTTTTGCAGGCAAGCCCAACATTTTTGCAAGTTCCGCATAGCGTTCAGCAGCCTTGTAGTAGTTGTACTTTGGCCATGTAGAAAGCTTGTCAGGCTGGGTTCCGTTGTAGCGGATTGTGTATGGCAGGAGAATTGCGTTGGCACGTCCGTGGGGAACATGGAATTCCGCTCCGACCTTGTGCGCCATTGAGTGGTTCATGCCCAAGAATGCGTTTGCGAAAGCCATTCCCGCCAAGCAAGAAGCGTTGTGCATCTTCTCTTTTGCCTCATCATCACGTTCGGCACCTTTGAATCCAGCCTTGTAAGAGCGTTCGAGGTATTTGAATACCATCTTGATTGCCTGAATTGCAAGACCGTCTGTGTAGTCGTTTGCAAGGGTTGAAACATAAGCCTCTGTAGCGTGAGTGAGAACGTCCATACCGGTGTCGGCGATGATTTTCGGCGGCAGGCTGTATGTGAAAGTCGGATCAACGATCGCGATTGTCGGTGTGAGAGAATAGTCGGTGAGCGGATATTTTTTATGCTCAACTTTGTCGGTGATGACGGCGAACGGAGTGACTTCAGAGCCTGTTCCCGAAGTTGTCGGGACGCAGACGAGAGAAGCCTTCTGTCCGAGGCTCGGATAGCGGAAAGCGCGCTTACGGATGTCCATGAACTTCTGCTTGAGGTCGTTGAAATCAACGTCCGGATTTTCGTAGAAGAGCCACATTCCCTTTGCGCAGTCCATTGAAGAACCGCCACCAAGTGCGATGATTGTGTCAGGCTCGAAACTTCTCATGAGTTCAACGCCTTCGCGGACAGTCTGAATAGAAGGATCCGGCTCGACATCGCAGAAAAGCTGGTACTGGACAGGCTCGCGGCGGAGCTTCAACTGGTCGGTGATTTTATCTACGAAGCCAAGCTGAACCATAGAGCGGTCAGTTACGATGATTGCCTTATGAATTCCCTTCATCTGGTGGAGGTATTCGATAGAGTCCCGTTCAAAGAAGATTTTTGATGGAATCTTAAACCACTGCATATTGTTTCGTCTCCTTCCCAATTTCTTTACGTTCAAAAGGTTGATTGCGCTTACGTTGTCGTCGGTTGAATTGTGTCCATAAGAACCACAGCCGAGCGTAAGAGAAGGGATGAATGAATTGTATACGTTACCGATGCCGCCGAATGTTGACGGAGAATTCCAGATTACGCGGATTGCAGGAACGAGGTCGCCGAATTTTTCGGCAAGTTCCTTGTTTGCCGTGTGGATTGCAGCCGAGTGGCCGAGACCGCCGAATTCGAGGAAGCCCTTAGCCTTTTTGAAGCCGTCTTCTGTGTTTGAAGCCTTGAGAACAGCCAAAACTGGAGAGAGCTTTTCGCGGGTCATCGGCTCGTTGATTCCGACTTCTTTACATTCAACGAGCATGATGCTTGTGCGCTCTGGAATTGAGAAACCTGCGTTCTTTGCGAGTACGACAGGATTCATGCCAGGAACTGCCGCATTGAGTTTTGCGACGGTCGGGTCGCCATCAACGCCGAACATATATTTTTCGAGTTTTTTCTTTTCGTCTTCGTTACAAAGATATGCACGGTACTCTTTGAAGAGTTTGATTGCGTCGTTGTAGATTTCCTTGTCGATGATAGCGCCCTGCTCGGAAGCACAAATCATGCCGTTGTCGAATGACTTTGAAAGAACGATGTCGTTGATTGCCTGACGCAAGTTGCAAGATTTTTCGAGGTATGCAGGAACGTTTCCAGCTCCTACGCCCAAAGCCGGCTTTCCGCACGAGTAAGCCGCACGAACCATCGCGTTACCGCCGGTCGCAAGGATTGTTGCAACGCCGTCGTTGTGAATGAGCAAGTCAGTTTTTTCCATTGACGGCTCTTCAATCCACTGAATACAGTTCTTTGGCGCGCCCGCCGCAACAGCCGCATCGTAGACGATTTTTGCCGCCGCGATTGAACACTTGATTGCGCTCGGGTGGAAAGAGAAGATGATTGGGTTTCGAGTTTTGAGACAGATGAGGGATTTGAAGATTGCTGTTGATGTTGGGTTTGTGACAGGAGTGAGACCCGCGACAACGCCGACAGGTTCTGCAATCTTGATGATTCCTGTGACATCGTTGTCTTCGATGACACCGACAGTCTTTAAGTGGCGCATGTGGTTTACGACATATTCACACGCGAAAAGATTTTTTGTTGCCTTGTCTTCGAGAACGCCGCGTTTTGTTTCTTCGACGGCGAGTTTGGCGAGGTAGCCGTGCTGGTCAAGGGCCGCAATACTGGCCTTTGCTACAATATAATCGATTTTTTCCTGGTCGTAATTAGCAAAATCAGCCAGAGCTTTCTGCGCTCTTTCGACCAATCCGTTAATCTCTTTCTGTGGTTCTGAAAGTTCTTTTTTTTCTTCAGCCATTGGAAATCTCCTTTTTCCGTAATTTAAACCTAAATTTGTATTAATTATAACCCAGAAAGAAAAATTGTGTAAAAAATTTTAAATTATTTTTTCAGATGAATTTTTTTAAGTGGTTGACTTTTTTTGCGTGTTAGCATAATCTAACTATGAAAGTTAGTTATAGCTAACTAGTACCTCTTGAGGACTTTTGCCCGTTGGGTTGAGGTTCTTAGTCTTCTTCTGCTGTTCATCAGCTCTTACGGCAGGAGAAAATTGAAGGCGGACAATAAAATAGGATTTGACTGTTTCTACGTTTTATTGTCCGCTTTTTTTGTTAAAAAAGTCCGGGAAAATCTCAATGAGTTTTGACGAAACTATAATCCACTGCGCTTCTCCCTCGCTCTGCGGAATTAAACCTGCAAATCTTTTTTCAATGAAAGAATCCTGCTTTGAAAGCGGCGAGGAAAAATTAAAATCCTGGCAAAAAATTTTCTCAAAAAAAGAACGCTATTTTGTCGCAATCCGCAAGTCTGACGGACGAATCTTATTTTTTGTATATGACAAATCTCTTCTCGAAAAAATCTGTGCCAATTCAAGCAACAAGGCCTATCTTTTGGCCAAGGGCTATGATTTTTCAAGAGGATTCTCTGCGGTTATTTCTGAATTGCTCCACCGTTTGGCCGTGAGCGAGGATTTTCCCCATGAAGTCGGACTTTTTTTGGGCTACCCGCTGGAGGACGTAATCGGTTTTGAAAGCGGCAAGGGGGCGGGGTATTCTTCCGCCGGTTACTGGAAGGTTTACGGCGATCCGCTTTCCGCCCGCGTCAAAATGAATGAATACAAAACTTGCAGCGAAAAATGCATGAACTGGCTTTCCGCAGGATATTCTGTTCCGGCGGCGGCCAATTTATATATCAGTTCATTTGGAGGAAAATAAATGAAAGTAGCAATCGTGTACGCAACGACTACAGGAAACACACAGGCTTTGGCTCAGGCTGCTGAAGAAGCCGCGAAGGCTGCCGGACGTGAGGTTTCAATTTCAGAAGCGGCATCAGCTGACGGAGACGCGACTGTAGCGGCTGACTTGATTATGTTGGGAAGCCCCGCCATGGGCAGCGAACAGCTTGAGGATTCTATGGAAGAATTCTTTTCTGGAATAGAGGGAAAAATTTCGGGCAAAAAACTCGTACTTTTCGGCTCTTATGACTGGGGTGACGGCCAGTTCCTCCGCGACTGGGCTGACCGCGTGACTTCCGCCGGTGCAACTTTGGCGGGTTGTGTTCAAGCTCACCTTGCTCCAGAGGATGCGGATTTGGATGCAATTAAAAAACTCGCCGCCGCTTAATTGAGAATTCAAAGAAAAACCCCGAAAGTTAGTTTTCTAGCTTTTGGGGTATTTTTTTTATACTTGGACGAAATATCAAAATTTTGTTATTCACAGAAATATTCATATTTGTTAAGATTGAAATAAGTATGAAAAAATTATTTTTCGTGATTTTGACGGGTCTGCTTTTGACCTTTTCGTTGGTTTCCTGCAAAAAAAGTCAGGATATGACTTATAGCGGCGGCGAAGGTCATTATGTAAACGATGTCGACGTTTCAAAAACCGGCAAATTCATCAGCGAAGAGGCTTTCAACGCATTTTCAAAGGCGAAGCTGGACTATGGTACAATGGAGGCGGAGTCCGCTGATGTCGCCGGAAAACTGGATTTGGGCAGCAAATCTGCTTCCGGCGGAAAATCAGATTCTGTCGGAGTTGAAATCAACGGCCTTGACGGCTATGAAGTCAAGTACCTGAAAAAAGGCGAAGTCAAAATCCCTGAGATAAAAAAATCAGATGTTGCCGGCAAAGATTCTTCAAAATCAGAGCCGCTTTCTGTAATCGACTGGGGGCCGAGGGTCGATGCCCTTGCCGCAGTCGGCAGCCATTCTTTTTACGTGCTTTTTTCTGAGCCGATGGTAAGTCTTGCCGCAATCGACCAGCAGGCAAATGCCGCCGACTTTATGAGAATAGAGCCTCCTGTAAAGGGGGCATTCCGCTGGACGACCACAAGCATGTTGTCCTATGAGTGCGCAGAGGAGCTTGACCCGGCAGTTTCCTACAAAGTGACCGTTCCGCAGGGGGTAAAATCCGCAGGTGGCAAAAGTCTTTCTTCTGAATTCTCATTTGCCACAAAGGCAGAAGAGCTTAAGATCAAGAGTATTAGCTTGCAGACCCATGACGGCCAAATCTGCTACAACAAGGATAACGTTCCACCTGAATACTGTCACGAGATTTTAGTCCGCTACAACTACAAGATTTCCGCAGAAAAAGCCAGCCAAATCACTGAATATTACTGGGATAGCGACCAGCGTCACAAGATGACCGGAGTTCAAAAGACTGATGATTCAGTTTTGTTCACAATCGCGGAAGATTTGCCAAGAGACGAATACATAACAATCGCCCTGAACGGAAAAGGTGATTCAGATAGCAGCTTTAATACGCTAAGGCCATTTTATCTCAAGCAATCCTACCGCGAGCGTTCATATGGACGGTTTACAAATCCTGTGAGGGCATATTTCTCTCAGCCGATTGACGCAAAGTCCGCAGTCGCTGCTATTTCAAGTTCCCTTCCAGACACAATCAGTAAAGACAATGTTTACGTAAACGGAAACAGCCTGACGATTTACGGCCTGACTGTTGAATTCGGCCAAAAATACCAGATTTTTATAAACAAAGGACTCAAGGACATTTACGGGCAGAGCCTTTCTTCAAATGAGACTGTAACAATCACCGTGCCAGACGCGGCAAGCGAAGCGACTTTCCTTGACCATGGTGCTGCGATGCTTGAGGCTCAGTTCCCCCACAAGCTGGTTTTCTCGCACCAAAACGTGCTTTCTCCCTCTCAATATTCCGTGCAGATAACGGACAGCCCTCTTGACGGTTACTACGAGACAAAAGTCGAAGGGGACGTGAAGACTTTTTCAGACACACCGAAAAACAAAAAAGCCTACGAAACTGTTGACTTGGATCCTTATCTGAATGAGGACGGCTTTGGCTGGGTACGCTTTGACGCGGTTGCTACAGTCCCCAGAAAGCCGACAAGTTGGGACGAGTCCACCACCGCAAAATATTACAACACTCAGCTTGTACAGGTGACAGACCTTGGAATCACAGTTCGCTACGCAATCAATAAAATCGTAGTCCTTGTCTCCAAGCTTTCAGACGGAAAAGCGGTAAAAGACGCGAAAGTTTATGTATCAAATAATGAGAGCAAAACTCTTTCCGAATTCATGAGCACAAGCATTACGGGAACGACAGACTCCGACGGACTTGCCGTGATAAACCTGACCTACGAGCAGGCAAACGCACTTTTTGGCGAAAGTAATTATTATTCCACCCCGCATATTTACGTTGAGAGCGGCAGCGACAAAGCAGTATTCAAGTCGAACAGCCATTCACCATGGAGAAGCGGAATCGAGTCTGTTGGAAGTCCATCCAATGCCCTCCGCGCAAAAGACAGGATTCTCTTTTTCTCTGACCGTGGCTTGTACAAACCGGGCGAGACCCTATCGTTCCGCGGATTCGCATTCAGCCAGCAGGCCGGAAAACTTTACCCATTCAAGGAAGTTTCTTACACAGTCTCTTTGACAGACGATGCCTGGTATGACTCAAAGACTTTCCTGTCGGTTAACGGTGCCACGAGCGAAAACGGCGGATTCAGCGGCTCCTTCACCCTGCCGGATGATTTGGAACCCGGAATCTACCATTTGGCTTTTAAGCGCGACGGCTCTTCTTCAGAAGCGGTTCACGCAAGAATCAACGTTGCATTTTTTGAGCGTGTAAAATTTCAGACCGCGCTCTCCATGCCAAAAACTCCGCTTGTCGCCGGTGACTCGATTTCCTCAAAACTTTCCGCGACATATCTTTCTGGAGGCTCTCTTTCCGGGGCTGACTATTCAGTCTCATGGTTTAGGGAACCTTGGTATTTTGCCCCCGATTCACCGGACTTGAAAAATTATACATTTGGTCCCCGCGATTTGGCAGAGAACCGCACGAGCGTCAGCCAGTCAGAAGGACGACTTGACGATTCTGGAAACGCCGTTCTTTCATGCAAAACGGAGGCTTCCCCGATTAAGGGCGCGGCATACCGCTACCGGGCTTCTGCGGCAGTTACGGACGCTTCAAATCAGGAGATTGCGGCGGCAGGACAAGTCACAGTACACCCGGCATCATTCTACCTCGGAATTGCCCGCAAGGACTCAAAGGGTGGCTTCCCCAAAAAAGGCGAAAAACTTTCCTACGATTATCTGCTTGCCCTCCCGGAAGGCAAAAAAGTCACGAACGCATCCAAAAAAACGCTTGCCTCTCTGGCCGGGGACAACGGAATCACTGCGGAACTCTTGCGCGAGGAATGGTCAGTTTCTTATCAGCAGGGCGTTTACGGGGACGTTTACAGCCGCTGGAACAAGAGCGAAATCAGCGAGGACAAAAAAGAATTCTCGCTTTCTGACTCAGGCACATTCGACTTTACCCCAAAACAGGCCGGCCGCTACATTTTGCGTGTAAGCACAAAAGACAAGGCCGGGCGCGATGTCCTCACAGAAAAGTCATTCTATGTGACAGGTTCCGGGGCTTCCTGGTGGTACAGGGGCGAGGGCGGAGAGCTTACGCTTACCCCCGACAAAAACGAATACAATCCTGGAGAGACGGCGAGAGTCCTCTTGCAGTCAACTTTGCCCAAGGGCGACTACTTGATTACAGTTGAGCGCGAGGGAATTTTTACGGAAGAAGTCCGTCATTTTGATGAGAGCGTGAACGTAATCGAAGTTCCGATTGCAAAATCCTTTGTTCCGGTAGTCTATCTTTCAATTTCCTCATATTCTGTCCGGTCAGAAAAGCCGTCCAATAATTTCGGTGAGACTGACATCAACAAGCCAAAGGGCTATTACGGGGCGACGACACTTTTGGTCAACAAACGCGTAAAAGCCTTCTCCGTTGAGGTAAAAGCCTCAAAACCTTCTTATAAACCCGGAGAGGAGGCGGAAGTCACACTGACTGCAACCCGCAACGGAAAGCCTGTCGCAAATGCGGAGCTTTGTCTTATGGCTGTTGACCGCGGAGTTTTGGACTTGATTAACTATCATGTTCCAAATCCGATTGCATATTTTTATGACCCAGACCATTATCCGCTTTGCGCTGACGGCGGCGATTCCCGCGAAATGCTTATGGATCCTGTCACTTACGAGGTCAAAAACCTTCAGGGCGGCGATGCTGACGCTGACAAACTCAATGAACGCAAGGATTTCAATCCGACCGCTGTTTTTGAACCGATGCTGCGTACTGACGAAAAAGGTCAGGTTTCATGCAAATTCAAGCTGCCCGACACCCTTACGACTTACCGCGTGACTGCCGTCGGTTCAAAAGGTGACTTGTTCTCAATCCACGAGGACGAAATCGCTGTTCAAAATCCTGTGAACGTCTTGCAGGTTTTGCCCCGCCGCTTGCGTGAGCGCGACACTGCCGAAATGGGAGTTTTAATCAACAATCTTGACGGCATAAATCACAATATGACTGTCTCGCTGACTTTTGAAGACCCGGAAAATCCTGAGGATTCAGAAGACGGAATGGCAGTTTTGCCGGGAAGACTTTCTGTAAACGGCAAGAATTCACATACGGTGAAAGTGGCTGCGGGTTCTTCTTCAACTGTTTATTTTGCAGCCTCCGCAAAGGCACACGGAACTGTAAATGCGGTCTTCACGATAAAATCCGATGTAATCAACGAGCGTCTTGTCTGCCCGGTCGTAATCGAAAAGCCTTATATTTTCGAGACCGTAACGACAATCGGTCAGCTGAATGAAAAGGAAAAGAGCGAAATTGAAAAATTCGCAATTCCTTCATTTGCGGAAGACGCACAGGGCTCACTATCCGTGACTTTGGACGCTACGAGGCTCGGCACTTTGAACGAGGCCGTCCGCTATGTCTTTGACTATCCTTACGGTTGCATGGAGCAGCAGTCATCAAGGATTCTTCCTCTTGTGATTTTTGAGGACTACATCGACGTGTTCGACATGCACAATAAAGTCAAAAAAGTCCGCAAGGTCGTCAAAAAGTCATTCAAGGAATGGAAGAAAGTTCAAAAAGATGACGGAGGCTTCCCCTACTGGCCGGAAGGAATTCTCTCAAACGACTACGTTTCCGTAAGAATCGCGATGATTGCAGCTCTCGCAAAAGCCCGTGGCTATTCTGACTCGGAGATTGCCTTTAACATCAGCAGTCTGCGGGATTACATCTGCCGTGAAGTTGTAAGCGATTCACGCACAGGAAATTACACGCGTGCGGAAGCCGCTTACGTTCTGGCCATGCTCGGTGATGAGCGCGGAAAGTCTTATCTTTCTTCGATAAATGAGACTGCCCGTAGCAGGGAAGATATTTCGACTGTCGCGGTCTGCGGACTTGCATATCTGGCTTACGGCGACAAGTCTTCTGCCAAAGACTGCAAGGATTTCATCAAAAAATACCTGCGGCCTACGACGCGTGGAGTCGATTTGACGATTCCTAACTCTCCGGGCTACTGGTACTGTGATACTAAGACTACTCCACTGGCACTTTCAATGCAGCTCTTTGTCCAGCTCGACAAGGACGATGAGATGGTGACTCGCCTTATGCACTCGCTTTTGACAAGTCAGAAAGCTGGATTCTGGCAGAGTACAAACACGACGGCAAAAGTCTTGCAGTCAGTCTACACAGTGATTAAAGAATCAAATGTTGACGCGACAAATCTTGAGGCTTATGCAAGAATCGATGGAAAAGAATTTTCTTCCGGAAAATTCAAGGGAGCCGGTGCAAAGCCTGCCGAAAAAACTGCTGAGTTCACTTCGGCGGAGCTGAAAAAACTTCCGGTCGACACGGAAATTCCTCTTGAATTCTCAAAGAAGGGCAAAGGCTCTCTTTTCTACACACTTTCGATGAAATACGCATTGCCGAGCGAGTTGCAGACTGCCCGCGATATGGGAATAGGACTTTCTTCCGGCATTTACGACAATTCTACCGGCGAGGAGTTGAAATCTGACGGCGGAAAGATCACGCTTGAAAGCGGCAAAGTCTACCGCATGAAGGTGAATCTTTCCTCAACTAGAGATAGAAATTATCTTGCCCTGCGCGCTCCTGTTCCTTCCGGGGCTGAAATTCTTGACTCCACATTTGTGACCACTGCTAGTGCCGAGGAAGGCTCTTTCAAGAAGACCGATGACTGGGGCTACTGGGGTCATTGGATTTCAAGCACTGCGATTTACGACAACGAAATTCAATTCTTCTGGGACGACTTTGAAAAAGGCCAGACTTCAGTTGAATTCAAATTCCGCGCCGTAAGAAAGGGTATTTACCCGCTTCCGCCGGTTCTCGCCGAATGTATGTACGAAAGCGAAAACTTCGGACGCACTGACGGCCAGCTTTTTGTAATCAAATGAGATTCTCAATAAAAAAGAGCCGCTGCATAAAAGTCATTTTGCCCTGTGCAGTGGCTCTTTTTCTCGTTTTAAGATTTTCCCCCTATTCCGCCCTCTCAGAATTTTTAAAAAGGCCTGTCTCAAGCAGGATTCATGACTGCAACGGCCGCCTTGTTCAAATCCTCGCTCTTAAAGACGGAATGCAGCGGGAAAGTCTCGATTTTGAGCAGATTCCAGATGAAGTTAAAAAAGCCTTTCTTTCCGCTGAGGACAGCCATTTTTACATTCACCCAGGAGTTGACCTGCTTTCGATTTTCAGGGCGGTCAGACAGAACACGAGCGAGGGGCGGATTGTAAGCGGGGCTTCCACGATAACGATGCAGCTTGCCCGCCTGATTTCTCCAAAAGCAAAGCGAAATCTTTCCGCCAAAATTGCAGAGGCAGTGAATGCGGTCCGGCTTGAGGCTAGACTTTCAAAAAAAGAAATCCTCAATCTTTACTTGAACAATCTGCCATTCGGATTCAACACGGAAGGAGTCGCCAGTGCGGCCAGAGTCTTTTTTGGAAAAAGCATTTCATCCCTCTCCCTGCCAGAAATTTACTGTCTTGCCGTGATTCCCCGCCGGCCGTCACTTTATAATCCGAGGCTTTCCAGCAAAAATCGGGAAAATTGCGTGAAGGCGGCATTTTCCCTCTACCAGTCGGCTTATTCTGGAAAAAAACTCAGTTACTCTATCGAAGATTTTGATTCGGTCTGCCGGAATGCGGAGAATTTTTCCAATCCTTTTTATGCACCGCATTTAGTCCGCTGGCTTTCTGGTCAAAAGGATTCTGGATTTTTTACCAAGACGGACGTGACTCTTTCTCTTTCGCTAGACTTGCAGTTCAGGGCGCAGGATTTGCTCTCAAATTTTGTCGAAAAATATTCGGGCAACAGAATCGACAACGGGGCGGTCATTTTGATAAACACGCAGACCGCAGAAGTTTTGGCGTGGGCGGGTTCCGCTGACTTTTTTGACGAAAAATCTTCTGGGCAGGTTGACGGAGTGCTTGCGGCGGAACAGCCCGGTTCTTCGATGAAGCCTTTTTTGTACGCCCTTGCTCTTGAAAAAGGTTGGCAGCTCAACTCGATTTTGCCCGATATTCCCACGGATTTCGGTTATGAAGAGCTGTATCTTCCGCAGAATTTCAACAACCGCTGGAACGGTCCTGTGCGCTTTCGGGTTGCCCTTGCCTCAAGCTTGAATGTTCCAGCTGTCTACCTTTTGAATTCAATCGGACTTAAGACCTATCTGGAAAAACTCGAGGAATTAGGCTTTGATTCGCTGAAAAAGGACTCGAATGGCGAAAATGCGGGTCTCGGACTTGCTCTTGGCAACGGAAAAGTCTCGATTTTAGAGCTAGCCCAGGCTTTTTCAGTATTTCCAAGAGACGGACTTTTTTTGCCGGTTACAGCGGTCAAAGTTGATTCAGGCACCGCGAAAAAATCGGGCAGGAGAATTTTTTCCGAGGACACAGCCCGCCTGATTTGCAACACTCTTTCCGACAAGGATGCCCGCGCGCTCGGATTCGGTTACGCCCAGACTTTTGTGACTCCATTTGACTCTATGTTCAAAACGGGAACGGCAAACCAGTACCAGAACATTACGGCACTTGCGGCGACACCTTTATACACGGTTGCCGTATGGATGGGCAATTTTTCCGGTGCGACAGTCGTAGGCAAAACCGGCTCTTCGATTCCCGCTGCGATTGCCCGCCAGCTTTTGATTGATGCCCAAGGCAAGCGTCAGGCTCCGTTTGAAAAAGTCTCGTCCTTATATAAGCGGGTAAAAATCTGCCCGACTTCAGGAATGTTGGCGGGAGAAGAATGTCCCTCAACGGTTTTTGAATACATTCCGCTTTCTCTGCTCGAAAAAGAAAAATCTTGCAGCTGGCACAAAAATGGCGGCGTTGAGTATCCATCGGAATATGCGGCTTGGTACAATTTAAAAGGCCGGGCGGCAAGCCTTTCTGACGAATATTCTCCGCTGGAAATCACATCTCCGCGTGACGGCAGCGTATTTTTCTACAACGCGGGTCTTGTCCTGGGGCGGCAAAAACTTTCTGTCGAGGCAAGTGGTGGCTCCGAAAATTCCGCCCGCCTGATTTTGGACGGAAAAGAAGCTGGATTTTCAGACCGCCCCTTCGTCTTTTACGTTGACGTTGAAAAAGGCGTTCACAAGGCTACAGTCATCTGCGGTCAGGAAAGTCAGGAAATCCTCTATGAAGTGAAATAAGAGGTGAAATAAAAAAATGTTACTTCCTTAAAAAGCTTTTTAAATATTTTTGAAAATGAATTAAACTCTGTAAAAGCGAGAGAATCAATAGATATTTTTTGGAGTAATTATGAAATTTTCTAACAGCATTCAGACAAAACTTATGGTGACGATTGGACTTTCGCTGTCAGTTATATTTCTTGTGGGCGGACTTTTACTAGCCTCGCTTTCAAAATCACGTTTTTCTGCATTGAACATAAAATATATAACGAATACAAATGCGCGTCATTCGGAAGAAATTCGGGTCACTTTTTCATCTGCTTATGCGGAATGTAGCTCGGTTGCCCGCTCAATCGGACTTTGCGAGACAGTTGCCCGTTATGACCGCCGCAAATACATTAATGATGTTCTGAAAACTACCCTTCTTGCGAATTCTGAATATGTTGACGCTTGGTTTGTTTCCGAGCCGAACGCGGTTGACGGCCTAGATTCTGAATATGCGAATTCAGAAGGTTATGACGAAACAGGAAGAATCATTCCTTATTGGACCAACGTTGGCGGCAATATGGACTGCACGCCGCTTACTGATTATGCAGGCTCTTTTTGGTATGAGAATCCCTTGCGCTCAAGTCAGGGAGTTTTGATTGACCCGAATGTTTACGAGCTTCAGGGAAAGAGAATGTGCGTCGGAGGAGTCGCCTGGCCTGTAAAAACTCCTGACGGCCGCGTAATCGGTGCTGTCGGACTGGATTTTTCTTGGGACAAATTCAACGCGCAGTTGCAGGCGGCGAAAATCTACAAAGATTCTTACATGCTGCTGATTTCACACTCAGGTCTTCTTGCCGCAACCCGCAAGCCTGAGGATATTGGAACTCCATCAGGAGTTTTCAAGGAACACAATGAATTGTTTACAAAAGCCGCGTCAGACGTAATGCCATTTACTTTTGACGGAAAATCCTCTTCGCTGAACACAATCTGCGACTACTTTGTGACCCCTTTCCGCGTTGGAAGCGCAAAAGAAACTTGGTATATGGTTCTTTCTGCCCCCCGCTATCAGATTAACGCTGACATTAAGGCCGTTCAATATGCTGTAATTACAACTTTTGTGATTTCTCTAGCTATTGCGATTTTGATTGCGGTCTTTGTCATCGCAAGAATCGTAAAGCAGCTTAAAGTCGGAGTTGATGTTATGAAGAACATCGCCCAGGGTGACGGAGATTTGACAGTCCGCCTAGATGTCAAAAGCGGCGATGAAATGGGCAAAATGTTCACATATTTCAACGAGACGATGGAAAAAATCCACAAGTCGATTTCATCCGTTGCTAACGAGACTACAAAAATGTCTGCAGCCGGTGATGATTTGGCCGCCAACATGAATGAGACAGCCGCCGCCTCAAACGAAATCAATGCGAATATCGATGGTGTGAGCCGTCAGGTTTTGACTCAGGCAAAGAGCGTCTCTCAGGCTTCTTCGTCAATTTCTGAGATTTCAAATCAGGTTCGCGAAATGCAGTCTGAAATTTCTTCTCAGGCTGCGGCCGTTGTCCAGTCGTCTGCGGCGGTTGAGGAAATGGTCGCAAATATACGGTCTGTGACTCAGATTCTTGAAAAAAACAGCGGAACTATGGAATCTCTCAAGGAAGCCGCAGATTCAGGAAAGCAGAGCGTTTTAAATTCTGTCGGACTTTCAGAAAAAATCGCAGAAAAGTCAAAGGCCTTGCTTGAGGCTTCAAAAGTCGTTCAGGCAATCGCAAGCCAGACAAACCTTCTTGCCATGAATGCCGCAATCGAGGCTGCTCATGCCGGTGAGGCTGGTGCCGGATTCTCTGTTGTCGCTGACGAAATCCGAAAGTTGGCCGAGGATTCAAGCAAGCAGGGTAAGGCTATCACTGACAACATGAAAGACGTTATGGACTCCATTCAGGAAGTTTCCAGGGCTTCAACAGATTTGCAGGCGAAATTCAACCAGATTTTTGAATTGACCGGAACTGCGACCCAGCAGGAAGGCGTGATTAAAAATGCTATGCTTGAGCAGACCGAAGGTTCTACCCAGATTCTTCAGGCGATGAAGCAGATTAATGATATTACTGACAAGGTAAAGGAAAAATCTTCCGCAATGTTGTCTTCAAGTGAGCACGCTGACCAGGAGATGAGTCAGCTTACAGCACTTTCTTCGGAAATTTCTTCTTCAATGGGAGAAATGAGTCAGGGAATGAACAACATCAATGAGGCTATGAACTCTGTCAACGACACGACAAAGCTGACTAAGCAGAGTATCGAAAACCTCGCAAAAACTGTCTCATACTTTAAGGTCTGATACGAAAAAGACCGCCCGGAATATTAGGGCGGTCTTAGCATTTTTTCTATTTCTTTGCGATTTCGCTGATGGCGGAAACTACACCTGCAAGGTTCTGGAAGTCTGCGGGAACAATCAGTTTTGTCGCCTGTCCGTTCGCGGCTTTTTCCATTGTCTCGAGTGACCGCAACTTGATTACAGCGTCATCAACTCCGGCTTCCTTAATCATTTTAAGACCGTCGCTCGTAGCCTTCTGGACTTCGCGGATGGCCTCAGCTTCACCCTGTGCCTTTTGCACGGCGGCTTCCTTTTCAGCCTCTGCGCGGAGAATCATCGCCTGTTTTTCGGCTTCCGCCTCAAGAATCTTAGACTGCTTTTTTCCTTCCGCGACGAGGATTTCTGACTGTTTCTGTCCCTCGGCAATCAAGATTTTCTCTCGGCGCTCACGTTCAGCACGCATCTGTTTTTCCATTGCCTCGCGAATCGCTTCCGGCGGCATAATGTTCTTGACTTCAACGCGGTTGACTTTGATTCCCCAGGGGTCTGTGGCCTCGTCCAAAATTGCCCGCATTTTTGTGTTGATTACGTCACGGCTGGTCAGCGTCGCATCCAAATCAAGTTCACCGATGATGTTGCGCAAGGTTGTTGCGGAAAGATTTTCAATCGCCAGCATGGGGTTCTCAACGCCGTAAGTGTAGAGCTTTGGGTCAGTAATCTGCATGTAGACAACTGTGTCGATTTTCATCGTTACGTTGTCTTTCGTGATTACGGGCTGGGGAGGAAAGTCCAGAACCCGCTCTTTCAATGAAACATGGTTTGCAATCCGGTCGATGAAGGGGACTTTTACGTGAAGTCCTGTGTCCCAAGTCGCGACATAAGTTCCCAAACGCTCGATGATGAATGCCCGTGCCTGCGGAACAATCCGAATGTTTGTGACAATCAAAAGAAATGCTATCACAAGCAAAGCGACGATTACATAAAGTGACATTTTATTCTCCTTTTAAGCCCCGGCGGCAGCCGCGCACTATGGAGGGTGCGGATAGCAGTTGCGGGCTTTAGAACGCAACTGCCAATGATAAAAATTACACGGATGTAATTTTTATCATGCCTCCTTTGTTTATAAAGTTTTTACGAAGACAGTCACGCCTTCGATTTTTACAATTTCAACTTCTACTCCACGGTCAATTGTCGTTCCATCGTTAGAGCTGGCTGACCACTCGACTCCGTTGAGCTTTACAGCACCTTTTTCTAATGGAGTGATTTTTTTAGTCACAAGGACGTGCTTTCCAATCAGCGCATCGGAATTCGTGGCTTCTTTTTTTATCCGCAATTTTTTGACTGCAAAAGGCCGTGTGAAAATCACGAGGACCAGAGAAATCAGTGCGAAAAGCAAAAGCTGCCATTTGAAGGAAAGTGGCGTGGTTGAGACAAAAATCATCACAAAAGCCGCTATCGCGCACCAAATCGATGTAAGCATCATGGTCATTCCCTCAATAAGCAGGGAGACGACCAAAATTGCCAGCCAAAACCAGGGCAAATTATTCAAAATATATAATTCCATGTTAGCAATCAGTATAAATCAATTGCGTAAAATAATCAAAAAATATAGACAATTTGCCTTTTGACAAATCCGTGCTATATTTATAGTAATGATAAAAAAAGTTAATTTATATTTCAACAAAATTGAAAATTCACCGGTTCTTACGGCAATTAGAAATGGTCTTACAAATGAAATTCCGATTTTGCTGATCGGCGCAATCGCCTTATGGCTCAACTGGATTCCGATTCCTTGTGTAAGTGAATTTCTGGCAAAAAATTCTTTTTTCCACTATATTTTGGCCGCTGTTTATCAGACGACTTACGGGCTGTTTTCGGTTTATGCGGTCTGCTTGATTTCTATCGCCTATGTGAATAATTCTGCCAGCATTGATGTTGTCAAAGAGTACGATTTGAGGATTCCAGCGCTTTTTACCTCCTTGATTTGTTTTTTCATTTTTGCCGGAACAGATGCCGCCTGTGAGGCGGACAGTTTTTTCAGCCTCAATTTTTTTGATGCGCTCGGAGCCAGGGGAATGTTCATCGCGATTTTTTGCGGAATCCTGGTTCCTTTTTTATTTGAAAGATTTTTCTTTATTTTTAACAAAAAGCGCATTCTGATTGGCGATATTTCTGACCCGAATTTAAAACAGGCGATAAGATTCATAATACCTGCGACTTTAATCATTTTGATTTTTGCCGTGTTCAATTCTGCCGTCATTGTCATTTTTGATGTCAACAGCTTTTATGAATTTTTTACGAATTGCCTAGTAAAAGCCGCATCTTCGGTCTCTGCTTTTTTGATTGATCACGGACTCCGGGTTTTAAGCGGGGCATTTTTTGTTTTTGCTTCTACTCTCTTGTGGTTCTTTGGAATTCACGGTTCCAACGCCCTTGAAAGTGTCATGCTTGAGTTTGTTGTTTCTGGTTCGGACAATATTTTAACTCGTGGACTTATTGGGCATTATGTTCTGCTTGGCGGTTGCGGAACGGCTTTTTCACTTTTTCTGGCGATTTTATTGTTCAGTAAAAGGCAGGCTAACAGACAGATTCTAAAATATGCCGCATTTCCGATGATTTTTAATATAAACGAAATCCTTGTTTTCGGACTGCCACTTATTTTTAACGTCACCCTGTTCATTCCCTTTTTGCTAGTGCCTTTGGTCTCATATTTTATCGCTTACGGGGCTATGGCGGCAGGTTTGGTTCCGCCGGAAATTCATTTTGTAAATTGGACGACACCCGCAATCATCAGCGGCTGGCTGGGCACCGGCTCCATCCGGGGGGCTTTGCTTCAAATTGTGATTATTGCCATTGGACTTTTGATTTACCGGCCTTTTATAATTGCTTACGACAGGCGGCGTGAAAGTACCGCTAAAAAATATATCAACGACATTATAGAAATCATGCATGAAAGCGAGCGGAATATCGTTCCGATTGAATTGCTGACGATTCCTGGAATTTACGGAAGAATCGCATGTTCTTTGGCGAGTGATTTGAGGTCTGCCGTAAAAAACAACGAGCTTAGGCTTTTTTATCAGGGGCAGTTTTTAAAGGACGGAAAGCCTGTCGCTGCGGAAGCCCTCTTGCGCTGGAATCATCCCCAGTTTGGTTTTATCTACCCGCCACTTGTAATGAAGCTCTTTGCGGAAACCGGAATGCTCATAAATTGTGAAATTCAGATTTTGAATCAGGCGTTAAAAGACGAAGAGAGAATCAATGCCGGCAGAAAAAATCCGATTACAATCAGCGTGAACGTTCTTCCGGCGACTTTCTCTGACCCCCTCTATTTGCGCCGGCTTGAGCAATATGCGATTGAAAAGGGTAGAAAACGCGTGCAAAATATTTGCATTGAAATCACTGAGCAGGCGGTTTTGCAAATCACGGCCAATACTCACGAGCTTTTTGACCGAATCCGGGCTTTGGGCTACAAACTGGCAATCGATGATTTTGGATTGGGCCATACTTCGGTGGCATATTTGCAGAACAATAAATTTGATGAGGTCAAACTTGACGGTTCAATAGTAAAATCCTGCATGGAAAATGACCGCAGTCAGGACATAATCGTCTCTGTAATTTCTTTGGCAAAAAAACTTGACTTTAACGTTGTCGCTGAATACGTTGAGACGGAAGACGAGAGAGACTTGCTTGATGAAATCGGCTGCTCATATTACCAAGGCTGGCTCTATGGAAAGGCCATGCCCATTGAGGAATTCATCCAGTCGATAGCCGGGAAAGAGTAAAAATTAAAAAGTTTGAATCAGCCTAGAGCAACATCGAGAATCATCATGAGGACAAAGCCAAATGCAAAGCCCAGCGTACAGATGTCGGTCTTCTCATCGCGGGTGGCCTCTGGAATCAGCTCCTCGATGACGACGTAAATCATTGCTCCTGCCGCAAAAGCAAGCAAATATGGCAGGGCAAGCGTAATCTGGGCGGTCAGCAGCATTGTGACTATTGCGGCAATCGGTTCCACGGCACCGCTCAAAGTTCCGTACAAAAATGACTTTAGCTTTGCGTTTCCTTCCGTGCGCAGGGGCATTGAGATAATCGCTCCTTCCGGGAAGTTCTGAATCGCAATTCCAAGGGCAAGCGCAAGAGCGTCTGCAAAAGAAACCGTGGTCTGCATCATTCCAGCAAGGACAACGCCGACAGCCATTCCCTCAGGGATATTGTGCAGGGTGACTGCAAAAACAAGCATGGCCGTGCGTGAAATAGAAGATTTTGGACCTTCCGGATTTTGTGCCAGAGAATGCAAGTGGGGCGTGATTTTATCGAGGACAAAAAGAAATAGAATTCCTGCCGCAAAGCCTGCTGCCGCAGGAATAAAAGTCAGGCGGTCAGAAAAAAATCCAGCTGCCATTTGCATTGACGGAATCAGCAGTGACCAGACAGAAGCGGCGACCATGACTCCTCCGGCAAAACCCGCCAAAAGCCGCTGGAGCCAGTCCTTCATGCCGTTTACCATGAAGAAAACACAGGCGGAACCGAGCGCAGTTCCCAAAAAAGGCAGTAAAAGTCCCAAGGCAATCTGTGTGTTCATTTTTTCTCCTTAAAAG
This sequence comes from uncultured Treponema sp., assembly GCA_946615905.1. Classification (GTDB taxonomy): domain Bacteria; phylum Spirochaetota; class Spirochaetia; order Treponematales; family Treponemataceae; genus Treponema_D. Next base: position 24,106 of record CAMOIE010000001.1, read on the forward strand.
CGGCGTGAAATTGTTTAGAGCTGCCCTTTATTCTTTGCGGGCGATTTTTACGTTTGTCACAGGATATCCAGTTTTTTCGACTGCTCTTTTAACATCTTCCGCAAGAGCCTCTGACTTGAGAAGAACAAAGGCTGAATTCTTTTTTTGCTGGACTTTTTTGGCCCAAGCTCCGTTCAGCGAGTTGATTGTATTTTGGATGCGGTTCTCGCAATTTTGGCAGTGCATTCCTTCAACCGTAAAATCCGCGACAAACTGGTAATTCTTTGGATTAGTGTCTTGTGGCTCCCTCATGACTATTGACGAGCCGCCTCCGCCACAGCCGCAGTCTCCCTGAAAACGTTTTATTGTATTCTTTACAGCAAAAAACACGATGACGCCAAGAACAACAATAATCACGTAATTTATCATATAGAGCCTCCGCATTGGTTTTTAGCCGCAAGATTTTTTTGAGCCTCGGCTACCATTTTGTCAACATCATCTTTGGATATGCAACGGCTTGAGCAATTTCCCTTTTTATATGACTCACAGCCTGCACAAGCTGCCGGAACGCCTGATTTTTTCGCTTTTCTTAAAGATTTGACTGCCCAGCGGATTACAAAAGCCGTCCAAAAAATAATAAGCGCAAGAACGATAATGTTTACAAGCATCGGCAAACTCCTCTTTAAATATACGAAAAAAAACGCCGTCCATAAAGACGGCGCTCGTTTTACAACGTAAAATTAGATATGTATGAATGGCAAGTTTTATAAAGATTGATTTATTGTAAAAAGAACAGCCACCGTCTCTGTTTGCTGATAATCTGTCACAAAATTAAAAATTACTTCCGAAAGAACCCGTTCGAGCTTCGCACGCTTCGCGTTAGAGGTATTGCACTCGCATTTTTACTTCGTAAAAATACTCGGCACGTCTCAGAGTGCTATGTCGCCCGGAACCTTTCTCCCGTAATTTTTAGATTTTTTTCGCATAAATGCAAGTTTGTAGCGGCTGTTCAAGCATTTATGCCAAAAAAATTGAGTATTTCAGAACTTGCCATTCATTCAATTTAATTTGGAGAATGTCGAGTTGGGGCTAAAACAAAAATTCTTTTAACAAAAGTCAAAAACGGTCGGAGTGGTGGGGGAACCTACGGCAAAAATTCTGCAACGAGCGTAGCGAAGTGAAGCCTTTTGCCGTAGGGGGCACCGGAACGGGAGACCGTTTTTTATTTTTCATAATTCTTGTTTCATAAAAACTCGACATTCATCCTTAATTACGCGGCTTCCATCGTTTTGCGGCGGAGCTGGTCTTCTTTGGCGTAGGGATTTGGGCGAAAAAGGCCGAAGAGAATCGCGCCCGCAAAGATGATTGCGACAACTGTTCCGACTCCGAATGAACCGTGGACAAAAAGCATTCCAAGCTGGTAGACAATCAAAGTCATGACGTATGCAAAGACATTCTGGAAGCAGATTGCGAACCAGAACCACTTGCGGCTCTTAAGCTCGTTTGCCATAGTGGCGATTGCAGCCAGACAGGGGGAATCCAAAAGGTTGAACATCAGGAAGCTGAATGCGGCCAAGCCTGTGGGGAACCAAGTTCCGACTGCGGCGACAACTGCTGAAATAGCCTCTTCTTCTTCGAGGGCGGCTTCTGCGACTTCCGGGTCAACGTTGGCCAAAACACCCATTGTAGAGACAATAGCCTCTTTTGCGGAGAATCCTGAGAGTGATGAGGCGGCTGCCTGCCATCCACCTTCTGCGTTTCCAAATCCGAGAGGAATAAAGAGGTAGCGGAGGGCGTTTCCGATTGCAGCCAAAAGCGACTGATTGGGGTCAACAAGACCGAATCCTTCTTCTCCAAAGCCGTAGCTAGAGAGGAACCACATGATGATACATGCAAGGAAGAGGATAGTTCCAGCCTTGATTGCGAATGACTTTACGCGCTCCCAAGTGTGAAGGAGGACTGTCTTTGCCTGAGGAATGTGGTACTGGGGCAATTCCATGACGAATGGAGCTGCCGGTCCGTGGAAGAATTTTGTCTTTTTAAGAATGACTGCCGCGATAAGAACAGATGCGATTCCGACTGCGTACATAATCGGAGCGATGGATGCGCCGATTGCCGCATTTTTTGAAGCAGTTCCGATTGCGACTGCCATCAAACCGATTACAGGAAGTTTCGCGCCACAGGGAATCCATGTCGTCGTCATGATTGTCATGCGGCGGTCATTCTCATTCTCGATTGTGCGGCTTGCCATAATTCCGGGAATTCCACAGCCAGAAGAAATCAAAAGCGGGATAAAGGATTTTCCTGAAAGTCCGAAGCGGCGGAAAATTCTGTCCATGACGAATGCGATGCGGACCATGTAGCCGACATCTTCCAAAATTGAGAGGAGGAGGAAAAGAATCGCCATCTGGGGCAAGAATCCGAATACGGCACCGAGTCCGCCGACAATTCCGTTCACGAGGCAGTCAGTCAGGATTTCATTTGCACCTGCACCGGTCATTGCCTCTTCAAGCCAGCCCTGAAGTCCTCCGACAACTGTGTCATTTGCCCAGTCAGTTCCCATCGTTCCGACTGTTGAAACCGCGATGTAGTAGACGAACCACATGACCAAGAGGAAAATCGGGATTCCAAGCCAGCGGTTTGTAACGATACGGTCGATTTTGTCCGAAGTCGTGAGTTTAGAGCCAGATTTTACGAGAACGCCTTTCAACAAGTCTGTGATGTAGTTGTAACGCTCATTCGTGATGATTGACTCGATGTCATCGTCTTTTTCCTGTTCAAGAGCTTTTGTGAGGGATTCTGCCTTTGCCGCATCGTCTGCGGAAAGATTCAATTTTTCGAGAACCACGGAGTCACGCTCAAGAACTTTGATTGCAGTCCATCTTTTGAGGTGACTTTCCACAGATGAAGGAAGAAGATTCTCCGCCTCAGAAATGACTTTCTCAACATCAGCGGCAAAACATGCCTTAGGCACAGAAACTCCAGTCTTTGCGGCATCTGCGGCGGCCTGAGCCACTTCTTTTACGCCCTTGTTGTGGAGTGCGACAGTTTCAACGACCTTGCAGCCGAGTTTTTCAGCCAGCTTTGCGCTGTCGATTTTGTCGCCTGACTTTTTGAGCGAGTCTACCATGTTCAATGCCAGGACGACGGGTTTTCCAAGCTCTATAATCTGTGTTGTCAGGTAAAGATTGCGCTCGATGTTTGTAGCATCAACGATGTCGATTACGGATGCCGGCTCGTTTGAAGCCAAATAGTCGCGGGAAACGACTTCCTCGCTTGTGTATGGAGAAAGTGAGTAAATTCCTGGAAGGTCAGTGACAATCAAATCCTTGTTGCCCTTTACGTGGCCTTCTTTTTTCTCAACGGTGACTCCGGGCCAGTTTCCGACGTACTGAGAAGCTCCTGTCAGTCCGTTGAACATTGTGGTCTTTCCGCAGTTGGGGTTTCCTGCGAGTGCGATTTTTGTTGCCATTACGCTACCTCCACCATTTCGGCATCGTCTTTGCGGACGGAAAGCTCATATCCGCGGATTGTGATTTCAACAGGGTCTCCGAGCGGGGCGACCTTGCGGACGTAAATTTGACAGCCTTTTGTGAATCCCATGTCCATCAAACGGCGTTTAATCGCGCCCTCACCGTTTACTTTCTGAACGGTAACTGTGGACCCTACCTTTGCTTCACGCAACGTACTCATATATAACTCCTAAATCCTTGACTGTTTGAATGGAACAGCTTAGCTGACCATAATTTTTGAAGCCATGCTCCTGTCGATGGCGATTCTGGACTCTTTGACCTTTACGATTAAGCCAGTCGCGATTTTTTGAATAACCGTGACCTGGGTTCCGACTGTAAATCCGATTTCGTTCAAATGCTGTTTGACTGCGGCGTCTCCGCCAATGCTGACGACCTTGACTTCATCTCCGACTGAAGAAAATAAAAGCGGCATAAAATCCTCTTAAAAATTATAAGAAAGAAACAACAAAAGTTAACTCTTGCTAATCCCAATTATCATAATATACCGTCTGTAAGATTTTTCTTCAATAGGCAAAAAAAAGCGTCCCGAAATTCAGGACGCTCTTGATATTTTATTTTTTGGCTGCTCCCTGCCTCCGGCAGGTCGGGCTTTGCGGGGCTACGGCTTTCGCCTCCGACCGCCTGCGGCGTTTTCGCTCCGCTCACCCCTCCAATCCCTAGCAGATTTTATTTTTCCCAAGCGGCGACTGCTTCGCCCATCACTAGTTCAATCGAACCTTCGCACTCGGTGCGAATCAACTTGAACTCGATGAATCCTTTGATTTTGTCAGTCGGAATCAAAACATCAACGTTCTCGACCTTTTCGCCAGAAATTCCGAACTGCTTGAATTTGTCGGCCTTTGCGTCTGAGACAGAACCGCATTCTTCAATCCATTTTGCGCCAGCGTCAGTCGGAATCACAACGGCGAATTCCTTTGTCCGCTTGATGTTGGCTACCGCCTGATGGGTCGGGTCTGATGAGAAAATCACCTTTGTGACCGGCTCGTAGTCCATCGGCATGATCCATCCGTACGGCGTGAGGTCGTAAGAATTTTCCCCCTTTGTCGCCACGACGGCGGGAGATTTAATCATCTTGTAAGCTTCCTGCAAAGCGACTTGTTTGAATCCTTCCATTTTTTCCTCCGCTATTTTTTCAAATTGTTCCTGTTGAAGTTGATAAGGCAACCTGCAAGGATGATTTTTCGCTCATCGTCGGTGAGGTCGCCTGTGGCAAGTTCGAACTCGCTCACCTTTCCGCTTGAAAGATTTACGCCATAAGCCTTAACAGAAGGAAGTTTTTCCTCAACCATTTTTTTAACGTCTGGCACGAAAACGTAGTCGGAATTTGCGAACGGCAGATTTTCCGTAGCGGCCTGGTCGCCTGCCTTGTATGTGAAGGGCAACATTCCCCAGTTAATCAGGTTTGACCGGTAGCGTTTTGTCGCGTACTCGCAGGCGATGTTTGCGGACGCTCCCAAAACCCTCTGGCAAGAGGCGGCCTGCTCACGGGCGGAACCGTCGCCTGGTTTTACCGCGTAAATCGTGGAGCCGAGGCCTGCCTCTTGAGCGCGTTTTCCAAATTCCGCTGATTTCTTTGCGAGAATTTCAACAGCTTTTTTGACCTCAGCCTTGATTTCTCCAGTCTGGTCGCGGACTGCCTTTGCGCGCCCAACATAAGCGGGGTCCTTGCGGCTCAAAGTGAACTCGGCAAGCCCGAGCGGATTTGAGCGGAAAGAGGAAGTTTCGCCTGACGGAATCAACTCGTCAGTTGTCGTAACCGGGTCATGGATTTCTGAGACGACTTTGAGCAGAAGGTCATCAGAAAGAGCATTCATCTGCGGCCAGTCCTTGATGTTGGGGCCGAACTGAATCTCAACTTCGGGATGGGCCACGCCTTTTGAGTCGTAGACGCGGTTCTCATAAATCGTCTTGTCGAAGAAATATTTTTTACCTGAGAAGTCAGAGTCGAATTCAGTGGCCGGGGTAAGGAATCCCTTGTTTGCGGCTGTCGCGGCGATAGATCTGGCATCCATGAGCGCGACTGAAGAAAGCTGGCCGTTCTGGATTTTGGAGCCTTCGCGGTTGGGGAAGTTCCTTGTTGAGTGGCGGATTGAGAATGCCCCGTTTGCAGGTGTGTCTCCAGCTCCGAAGCAAGGACCGCAGAAAGCCGTCTTCACAACAGCTCCTGAGCGGACAAGGGAAGTGAATGCCCCGTTGTTCAAAAGAGCCTCATAAATCGGCATTGAGGCCGGGTAGACTGACATCGTGAATTTTCCGTTTCCGATGTCTTTTCCTTTGAGAATGTCAGCGGCGGCGCAGATGTTCTCGTATCCACCTCCGGCACAACCCGCGATGATTCCCTGGTCGACGTAGAGTTTTCCGTCGATGACCTTGTTTTTGAGGGAAAAGTCAACTTTGTCGCCAAAAGAGACTTTCGCACGTTTTTCTGTCTCATCGAGAATGTCCATCAGATTTTTGTTGACTTCCTCGATTGTGTATGCGCAAGAAGGATGGAAAGGCATTGCAATCATCGGGCGGATTTCGTCCAAATTGACTTCAATCGCTCCGTCATAGTAGGCGTTTTCGCCGGGATTCAATTCCTTGTAGTCGTCCTCGCGTCCGTGTGTTGCGTAGAATTCGCGGATTTTTTCGTCTGTAGTCCAGATTGAAGAAAGACAGGTCGTCTCCGTGGTCATGACATCGATTCCGATTCTAAAGTCAGCGGAAAGATTTTTGACTCCGGGGCCGACAAATTCCATGACCTTGTTTTTTACGTAGCCGTTGTTGAAGACTTCCTTGATAATCGCAAGCGCGACATCCTGCGGACCGACTCCTGCGACAGGGCTTCCTGTCAAATAAACCGCGATAACTCCGGGCATGTTCACATCGTAAGTCTGATTCAAAAGCTGCTTTGCAAGCTCTCCGCCGCCTTCGCCAATAGCCATCGTTCCAAGAGCGCCGTAGCGGGTGTGGGAGTCAGAGCCGAGAATCATGTCTCCGCATTTTGCCAGCATTTCGCGGGCGAACTGGTGGATTACAGCCTGGTGTGGGGGGACATAAATTCCGCCGTATTTTTGCGCGCAGGTCAGGCCGAACATGTGGTCGTCCTCGTTGATTGTTCCGCCGACCGCGCAAAGAGAGTTGTGGCAGTTCGTCAAAACATAAGGCAGGGGGAATTTTTCCAAGCCGGAAGCACGGGCCGTCTGAATGATTCCGACGTAAGTGATGTCGTGGCTCGTGATTTTGTCAAACTTGATTTTGAGTTTTTTGTCTTCGCCAGAAGTGTTGTGCTTGTGCAGAATTGACCAAGACATCGTGTTTTTTGCCGCGTCTTCCTGACTTACGCCAGCGACCGATTCGACCAATTTTCCGTTAGAAAGGTAAGCTCCCTTTTGCCAAAGTTTCATACTGTTTCCGCCTTTCGTTCCCGGCTTAAAACCTCGGAACTTTAATAATATGAAAAAACTTTAGCATAAATATACAAAATTAACAATAAAAATGCATAAAAATGTAAAAATTTGTAGAAAAAACGTTTAACTTTCTCTCGTGTTTTTTTGTCATACGGATAAAACGCTAACTCTGCTCGGACTAACGTCCTCACTTGTTTTAAGGTTCGCCGTTAGGTGAATGCGTTAGCAATCTTTCCGTGTGATAAAATACGGTGGTTTCGACAAGCTCAACCACCGCGTAGATGCCTCCGCTGCGGTCGGCATGACACGTTTCCTATAAAACAAAAGGCTGTCTGCATTTTTGCGGACAGCCCCTTTTTTATGTGAAAAGCGCAAACCGCAAGCAGTTTTCTCTTTTCACACTTTTTTCTTTCGCTTATTCAGCAGAATTTACTTTCCAAAATACTCGAAGGCATTGTTGAAACTAATGTCCTTAACGATTTTTGTGAGCATTTCCATGTCGTTCGGGTACTCGCCGTTTTCAACCCAGCCGCCAATCAAGTTGCAGAGAATTCTGCGGAAGTACTCGTGGCGTGAGTATGAGAGGAATGAGCGTGAGTCTGTGAGCATTCCGACGAATGTTGGAATCATGCCCAAGTTTCCGAGGACTTTGAGCTGCTGTTCCATTCCGTCTTTGTGGTCGCAGAACCACCAGCCTGAACCCATCTGGATTTTTCCCTTGATTCCGCCACCCTGGAAGCAGCCCATGATTGTTCCCATTGAGTAGTAGTCTTTCGGGTTCAATGTGTAGAGGATTGTCTTTGGTGTGCCGCCGGCAGCTTCAATCAAAGAAAGGAGGCCTGCGAGGTTTTCTGCCATCGGCTTGTCGTGTGAGCCGTCGAATCCAGTGTCAGGACCGAGTTTTTTGAACATTGCCTTGTTGTTGTCGCGGATTGCGTTCATGTGCCACTGCTGAACGATTCCTCTTTCTGCATAAGCGCGTCCGAGGGCTACGAGAACTTTTGTCTTGTAGGCTTCGGCTTCAGCTTCAGAAATAACTTCGCCTTTGAGTGCGCGTGCGACAACTGCATCGATGTTTGCGTCTGTGTCAACTTTGCACGGCGGATACTCAAGGGCGTGGTCAGAAGCGCGGCAGCCCATCTCGATGAAGAAGTCGAGGCGTTTAATGAGGGCTTTGATTACATCGTCAGAGGTTTTGATTTCGATTCCAGAAACCTGTGAAAGCTTTGCGATGTAGTCTTTGTATGTAGGAAGGTTGATGTTGAGAGCTTTGTCCGGGCGGTATGACGGGCGGACTTTTGTCTCGATTTTGCCGATTGGTGCTGTTCCATCTGCGATAGCCTTGTGGTATTCGAGGGAGTCAATCGGGTCGTCTGTTGTTCCAACTGCGTATACGTGGAAGTTCTTGAAGATTCCCTTTACTGACAAGTCTTCTGTCTGGAGAAGTTTGTTTGCCTTTTCCCAGATTGCAGGAGCTGACTTTACAGTGAGCGGCTCGTAGATTCCGAAGTAGCGCTGGAGTTCGAGGTGAGTCCAGTGGTAGAGAGGGTTTCCGATAAGGTGTTCGATAGTCTCAGCCCACTTGAGGAACTTCTCGTAGTCCGGCTTGTCGCCAGTGATGTAGTCTTCCGGAACGCCGTAAGTTCTCATCTGGCGCCATTTGTAGTGGTCGCCGCCGAGCCAGATTTCAGTCAAGTTCTTGAACTGCTTGTTGTTGGCAATCTGCTCCGGCGGAAGATGGCAGTGGTAGTCCCAAAGAGGCTCGTCCTTGCAGGCTGCGAAAAGTTTCTGCGCGGTTTCTGTTTCGAGAAGGAAATTCTCGTCCATAAACTTCTTCATATATATGCTCCTAATAAAAATTGCAGTGCAAAAATAATATCACAGGTCAGTGAAATTTTCCATAGAGAAAAATTCATGCGGAAATTCGTCTTTCTTGTTCGGAAATCCATTGACAAGTTACCGAACATTCAGTAACTTTATGTTACCGACTTTTCGGTAACATAAAGGAAATATGATGACTTTCAGCACGGAAAAAAAATCAACAAAAGAACGCATTTTAGACGCGGCATTCTCATTTTTCGGGGATGCGAGCCGCTATGCGATTTTTACCTTGAATGAAGTCGCTGAAAAAGTCGGAATCAGCAAGACCGCAATCTACCGGCATTTTAAGAACAAAGAAGACCTTTTTTTGGAAATGGAAAATTTCTTTATGGACCGTCTTGTTGAGTATTTGTCAAAATTTAAGCCGGACGGCGAAAACATTGTTCCGTTTGCAGAAGTGATACAGTTTTTTACGGAAAATCCGGACTATGTGAACTGGCTCATGACAAACTATTCATTCCGCCGCGACTTTGAGCGTGAGTTGGCACAAAATCTTGCAGACCGGGGAGTTTCGTCTTTTTCAGGCTACGACATCGATGAGGATGGAAGTGTGATTGTCAAAAAGCCGGAGGAATTCATCCGTTCGGAGTATTGCGGAACTTCGATATTTTTGTTCATAAAACTCCGCCGCCACTTGATTGACCTTGGCGAAAAAGTGACTTCTGCAGATGACTTTGCAAAAAAAATGGTCTCCTTTCTCTTGTTCGGTTTGGAAAAGTCTGTAAAGAAAACTGATCTTCTTTATCCGTCAAAAATCAGGGAAGAGCGTTTTGCCGAACTCGATAAAATTTCAGACATAAATGAGGAAGTCCTGCTGACAGAGGACAAGATTTTTAAAGCCCTCGCCAGGGTGATTGAAAAGCATTCGATTTACGGTGTGACGGTTGAAAAAATAGCTTCGGAGCTGAACATGGCAAAGAGCAGCCTCTACGAATATTTTGACAACAAGAACGAAATGATTCGCAATGTGATTGAGCGGCAGTTTTCAGTTCTGGAAATGCTGATCAGCGAAAATATCACCGAGGCAAGGAATTTCACCGAATACATGTACATTTCGATGCGCACGGAATTCTGTTTTTTCAAGATTAGGCCGTCAATCATTCCTGTCTGCACATGGCTGATGGTTAACAACGGAATGAGCGACCCCTTTAAGACGAAAGAAGACAAATCCACGAATGCCTGGATTGAACGCTTGCCACGCCCCTTGAAAGCCCCTGATTTTGGTTTTGACTTGGATCCATCTTATTTTATGTCATGGGCTTCAATCCTACCGGTAATTCTTTTTACTGATTGTTACGGCAAAATCCCAGCGGAAGATTTTGAAAAGTCTTTCTATCAGATATTCAAGATGGTCCAGTACGGAACCTGCGACCACGAGCAAATATAAAAAAGTAAATTGCGTAAGGAGATAAACATGAATAGAAGATTTATGGCAGCTAAAAAGCTTTTTTCGATTTTAACTGTCGTATTTTTTATTTCTGCCGGACTTTTCGCTCAAGAAGAGTCTGAAAACTCGACAGGAAAAAAAGTCACTCTTACGGTTGAGCAAACTGTTGAATATGCGCTCAAAAACAGCCGGTCGCTCAAGTCAAATGACATCGACTTGGGAATAAAAGAGCGTGCGTCAAAATACGGCTGGAACGTCCTCTTGCCGACAGTTCAGGCAAGCGCAACTATGAGCCGGTCTACTAAAACTGACTCAACCTGGGACTCGATGGTCAGCGGGGTAGGTCAGGGGGCTTCGTTTGCAGCAGGAACCTTTATCCCCCAGTCAGCGTGGGAAACTCTTGCAGAAAAGGTTGACTTAAAAAACAACGAGAGCCTTCACTGGGCTGCCGTGGGAACAATCGGAGTTTCTTGGAATTTTTCTTTGGCCTACATCCAGCAAATAAGGGCTTCAAAAGCTGAATACGAGGCAGGAAAAATCACTTGGGACCAAAGTAATAAAGAGACAATTATGAACATCAAAAAGCTTTTCTACGGACTCCTTCTTCAGCAGGAAAGCCTCAATGTTCAGAAAATTTCATTGGAAAATTCTCGTCAAAGAGCAGTTCAGGCCGAGACCAACTATAAAAACGGGGCAATCCCGGAACTCAGTCTTTTGAATACCCAGGTAGCTTACCAGAACATGGTGCCGGAAGTTGAGACTGCGGAACAGACATTGAATCAGCAGCTCGACACATTCGCTTTCCTTTTGGGCATGCCGGTTGGAACAGAAATCGAACTTAGCGGAAGCATTGAGCCGACTTACATTTCGGTTACAAGTGACGAGCTTTTGAGAAAATACTCAAACGAAAGTTTGGACATAAAATCAATGCAGGCCAACATCGATGTTATGAAGATGAATCTTTCCGCATTGAATCTCTCAAGCTATACTCCGGCGCTTTCTCTCAGCTACAATTATCAGCCGAGTCTTGCTCCCTATGCCCTTGATTTTGACAAGTGGTCGAAAAGCGACAACTGGAAGGACGGCGGAGCTTTGAGCTTGACTCTGGCTTGGAATCTCACGAACATGCTGCCCTTTTCTTCAAATCGTCAGAAAGCACAGGACTTGAAAGACAATATAGCAAAACTTGAACTTTCTATGGAAACTTTGAAGGAAAATCAGAAAGTCCAGGTGCGCAAGGCCGTAGACATTTTGAATCAGGCGCATGAGCAGATCGTTGCGATGGAAAGAAATATCGCCCTTGCCCAACGTTCTTACGATATGAGTGCCCGCTCCTACAGAAACGGTATGACTGAGTTGCTTGACTTGCGCGATGCGGAAACCCAGCTCAATAAGGCAAAACTTGGTCAACTGAATCAAAAATACAACTACATTTCGGCATTGATGGATTTGGAATACACACTCAATGTGAATTTGATTGAGCAAAACAATAAATAAAAGGGGGAATAGGAATATGAAAATTAGAAGTTTTTTTGCATTGGCAGGGTTACTTGCCCTTTCTCTTGCAGTAATCAGCTGCAAAGAAAAAAAGTCAAACGCTAAGACTGAGGAAAAGGAAATCGAGACGATTTTTGCGGTAAATACTTACAAGTTGAAGGCCGGAAACCTCGATGAATATTTGGAATTCGGAGGCGATGTCGCTTCTGTGTCTTCCGTAGCTGTTCTTCCCGATATGGCAGGAAAAATTTCCCGCAAGTTGGTGACAATCGGCGAAATGGTTCGCAAGGATCAGATTATCGCCTATGTTGACGCTTCCAGACCAGGAATGAACTATGCGGCCAGCCCTGTAAAAGCCCCGATTTCAGGTCGCGTTGTTGCCTTTACACCGACAATCGGAACCATGGTCAGCCAGTCTTCACCAGTTGCCCAAATTGCGGACACTGACGAACTTGAGATTCAAGTCAATGTTGCAGAGCGCTTTATCAGCCGCATCGAAAAAGGCCAGACAGCTGTCGTAACTTTTGACGCATATCCGGGAGTTGAATTCAAGGCCGATGTTTTTGAAATTAGCCCGGTTCTGGACACTACAAGCCGCACGATGAGCATAAAGCTCCGCGTAAATCCCCCGGACGACAGAATCCGCGTAGGAATGTATGCCCGCGTCCGTTTGGTAACAGATTCAGTAAAAAACGCCCTTGTAGTTCCGACTACATCTATCGTCAGCCGTGACGGCAAGCCCTATATTTTCGTTGTAGCCAGTCAGAAAGACGGTGACACACCTGCAAAAGTCAAAATGCAGGAGATAGAACTTGGAATTTCCGTTGACGCAAAGACTGAAGTTTCAAAAGGACTTGCGGCAGGAGATGAAATCGTAATCAAAGGCCAGAACATTTTGAATGACGGAGCCAATGTAAACGTTATTTCTGTAACAGAGTAGTTTTATATTTTGGAGAAGATATGACATTTTCTGAAAAATGTGTAAATAAACCGGTAACAACGCTTCTTGTCTTTATCGTGACGGTCGCGTTGGGAATTTACTGTACTTTCAGTCTGCCGGTTGATATGTACCCGAACATCGACATTCCATACATGATTGTCTACACGAATTATAAGAATGCAGGCCCGGAGGAAATCGAGCAGTCGGTAACAAGAACCCTGGAGTCTTCACTCTCCGGCTTGAATGGTTTGAAAAAGATGCAGTCAAAGTCTTCCTCTGGAACTTCAATGGTGATTCTTGAATTCCAGTACGGAACGAATTTGGACGCAGCCACGGGCGACATCCGAGACAAAATCGATATGGTTCGCTCCTACCTGCCAGACGATGCGGACTCCCCGATTATCATAAAAATGGATCCTGCCATGATGCCTATTATGGTAATGGCTCTTTCCGGCAACCGCACACCGGAGGAACTCCGCGACTATGCAGAAGACATCGTTCAGCCTCGTTTTGAGCAGCTGGACGGAATCGCCTCCGCCTCAATCATGGGTGGCCGCGAAAAGTCAATCAACGTGGACATTCCCCGCGACAGACTTGAAGCCTACGGACTCTCAATTTCTTCCGTTGCACAGATGATTGGTGCGCAGAACGTCCAGTCTTCCGGCGGAACGATTACAGCCGGAGAATTGAATTACACAATTAAGACTTCCGGCAAATACCAGTCAATCGATGACCTTAAAAACACTGTAATCTCATACAAGGTCGCAGGCGTAAAGGCTGACGGCACAAGTGATGTCCGCACAGTACGTCTCCGCGATGTCGCTGATGTTTATGCTGGCTATAAGGACGAGGATTCTCTGGCCTATGTTGACGGCAAACCTTGTGTAATAGTCATGCTGCAAAAGCAGTCAGGAAAAAACTCAGTTCAGGCCGCCCACAACGCAATCAAGGCAGTTCCGAGTATTTTGGAGAACTTGCCTTCCGATGTGCAGCTCTTTGAAGTTTACAATACTACGGACATCATCGAGCAGACAATCAACGAGGTTGTCTCTTCCGTTGTTCAGGGTGCCTTGCTGGCTATCGCAGTTCTTTTGATTTTCTTGCGGTCAATAAAGTCAACTCTTATCGTCGGTCTTGCAATTCCGATTTCAGTCTTCATCACAATGTTCTTGATGTACTTTACGGGAATCACAATCAACATGATTTCCATGGTCGGTTTGCTGTTGGGTATAGGTATGTTGGTCGACAACTCGATTGTCGTTCTGGAAAATATTTACTCCTACATCCAGCGTGACGCAAAACCGAAAGTTGCTGCCGTTTTGGGAAGCCAGGAAATGGTCTCCTCAATCACGTCGTCAACTCTGACTTCGGTCTGTATCTTCCTTCCGATGCTGATGTTCAAGAGCAAAATTGGCATGATGGGGCAGCTTTTCAACGATGTCGCAATGACAATCATCTTCTCATTGATGTCATCTTTGATTGTCGCCATCGCCCTAGTTCCTGTCATGACTTCAAAATGGCTGAGAATCAGCAAAATTACAGAGACCGGCCACGGAGTATTTTCTGATACGATGAACAGGCTTTTCAACAAATTCTTTTTGAATTTGGAGAACGTCTATGCAAAAGGCGTAAAATTCGTCCTTCACCACAGAAAAATTTTCATAGCCGGACTTTTTGGAGTCCTCATTCTTTCCTTCGTCTCAATCAAGTGGATTGGCTTTATTTTCATGCCTGAGTCGGCAGAAAATATGGTTCAAATCAAAATCGAAATGGCAAAGGGAACAACTCTTGAGGTTACTGGTGATACATGTCAGGCTGTCGCCCAGACAATCGGCCCTGAGCTAAAAGGCGTAAAATTCACTGCGATTATGACAGGCGGTTCTGGTATGATGTCCGCAAATTCTGGAACAAACATCGGAAACGTTGTTTTCGCACTTTATCCTGAAGATGAGCGCGAACCTGGCTGGGACTCTGCACCATCCGCAAAAGAGAAAATCCGCAAATATTTTGACGCATTCCCTGGAGCAGACCTTTCATTCGCTTCAAACATGAACTCTGCCTCTTCTTCAAGCGGAATGTCAATCGACATCAAGTCAGACGACTTGAACCTTGTCCGTGCGACAGCAAAAGAAATCGAGGCTCTCTTGAAGGAAAAGGGAAAGGACCTCGTTACAGAAGTCACCTCTGATCAGGAGGACGGACTTCCTCAGGCAGAAATCATCGTTGACCGCAACCGCATGTATGAGCTGGGCTTGAACATCTACAACGTAGGTGCTGAAATCAACGGCGCAATCAACGGAACTACGGCCTCTCGCTATACAGAAAATGGAGACGACATCGATGTTGTAGTCCGCCTGAGTGAAAAGGATACTTCAAAGCTGGCCGACTTGGATGAAATCTCTGTCGTAAATTCTTCTGGTCTGCGTATTCCGCTCTCTTCTTTCGCCCACTACAAGGAGACAACTGCGCCTGTCACGATTATGCGTGAAAACCAGACCCGTATCATCCACGTAACTGGAAAACCGGTCAAAGGTATGTCCCTCGACAAAGTTCAGACAGGAGTTATCAAGCTGATTGACGACAACATTCCGAAAGACGAGGCCATTACAATTTCCCTTTCCGGTGACTTTGAGGACATGAAGGAAGCGGCAACCAACCTTGGACTGGTCATTCTCATGGCAGCCATTTTGGTATTCATCGTCATGGCATCACAGTTTGAGTCTTTGCTTGACCCATTTATCGTCTTGTTCACGATTCCGCTGTCATTCATCGGTGTCATTATGATTTATGCGCTTTCTGGCAACCAGCTTTCCGTAATCACGATTATCGGTGTCCTGGTTTTGGTCGGTACAATCGTAAACAATGGTATCGTTTTGGTTGACTACACGAACCTGCTGCGAAAACGTGGAATGCAGCTTGAGGAAGCCTGTATAGAAGCCGCCCGCAACCGTCTGCGTCCGATTTTGATGTCAACGCTCACAACGGTTATCTCTCTTGCTCCTATGGCTTTCTTCCCTGGTGAAGGTTCTGCCTCAATGCAGCCGATTTCACTGACGGTTTTCGGAGGAATGTCTTTCGGCTCAATGATGACCCTCTTCATCATGCCATCGGTCTACTTTATCTTCAATAACCGCCGCCTCAAAAAAGCCGCAAAAAAGGAAGCCAAGCGTCTTGCAAAGGAAAAGGAAATTGAAGACAGAATCAAAAGGGAGGAAGCTGAAAAATGAAAGTGACCCGTGTTGAAATAATATTTTCCCAGGCCTTGGAAGAGGACTTCATGCAGGAGTTCGCAGACCACAAGGTTGGAAAGCGCTATACAAAATTGAATAACGTCATGGGAGCAGGGTGGTCAAACCCCCGCTTGGGAGATTCAGTCTGGCCCCAGCTCAACATGATGTTCATAATCTACTGCGATAATGAGGAGGCTGACACAATCAAGCTGATTGTAAAAAAACTCCGCGAAAAATACATCGGGGAGGGAATCGCCTGCTTTATCTCAGAGTCAGACGAAGTGTAAAAACTCAGGGGGAGAACGCAACCTTTTTCAAAAGGCTTTCTTTCTCCCCCTGCGGGAGTTCCCGCACCCCCTTTATCTTCCAAAAGTAAATAAAAAAATCCCCGGTTCTACGGAAAATCTTTCGTAAAATCGGGGATTTTTTGCTTAAGAAAAGTTATCGAAAAATTACTGCTTTTCGCCTGCGATTACGGCATCCATGTCACATTTGACCGGAATTCCGTTTTCTGCTGGTTTGGAGCCAGCGTTGGCGTACATGGTCAAAAGTCCGTTGCCCATCTTCGCGTTTGTCACGATTCCAGGTCCGGCGATACAACCGCCTTCACAGGCCATGACTTCGATGATATTTGGACAATCAGCGGGAGCTTCAACCTCGCCCTTGAAAATCTTTCCGTAGTTCTGCAAGGTCTTGATTGCGGCTTTGTTCAAACCGTTGATTACGAGCGGCTTGATTTTTGCCTGGTTCTCAGGAGTCAGGCGGATGCGGACAGACTCTGCTACGCCGCCGGTCTTTGCGAAGTTGCGGCCTGAGACAGTCGTAAGGTATTTGCCTGGCTTTGCCTCGGCTGTCGCCACGTTGATTCCCTTTGCCTTGAGCATCGCGTCAACCTCATCAACCGTGAGAACGTAGTCAACAAGGTCATCGTCAAAGCCCTCACGGCGTTTTGCCATGCAGGGGCCGATGAATACTGTCACACAGTTGGGGTCATCTTTTTTTGCAAGCTCCGCGTTGTAGTGCATGGGGCTTCTAGTTGTAGAAACGGCCGGGAGCAAGTCGGGGATATGCTTCTGGACAGCGCGTACCCATGCCGGGCAGCAGGATGTTGTCATCAGTTTTGCGCCCTCTTCGTGGCGTTCTACAAATTCAGCGGACTCGCGGTCGGCTGTGATGTCGGCACCGATTGCGACTTCCCAGACGTGGCTGAATCCGAATGCTTCAAGGGCACCCTCAAGCTGACCGGGTTTTGCGCGGTACTGGGCACCGATTGCCGGGGCATACATTGCGACGACTTTCTTTCCTTCGCGGATATGGCGAACAACGTCAACAACCTGGCTTTTGGGCATAATCACGCTGAATGGGCATTCGCGCATACAGGCTCCGCAGAAAATACACTTGTCGTAGTCGATTTTCTCACGTCCGTCAGCGTCCTTTGAGATTGCTCCGACCGGACATGCAGTTTCGCATGGAAGCTGTGTTTTTACGATTGCGCCGTAAGGACAGTTCTGTGCGCAGAGACCGCATTTAATACATTTTGACTGGTCGATTTTTGCGCGGCGATCTACGATTTCAATAGCCTGTTTTGGGCAGTTGACTTTGCAGGGGCGGGCAAGACAGCCCTGACATGCGTCAGTTGGGAAAAAGTGGGGCTGTTGGCAGGCGTTGCAGGCTGACTGGGCGACTGTCATTACCGGCCAAGTCGGCTTTTCGCGGTCTTCCGCTTCTTTTGCGTAGTCTGAAAGTGACTTTTTTTCGTCGTAATCTTCAACGGAAAAACCCATGTCGGCAAGGAGACGGCGTTTGATGTCTTCGCGGTCCTGTTCAACTGTGCGGAAAATCGGCTTTCCATCGGGAACGATTTCAGCGGGAATAGCTTCAATTCCTTCCGCCAGTTTTCCTTCCAACTCAAGTTTTGTAACGCGGGAGAGCAGTTCGCTCTTAAGTGCGTTAGCATTGTTTTTAACGTTAAGCATAGTACCTCTCTAGCTTAAAAAAAGAACATGCGTAATCAGACCTGATTGACTGTTTTTGGCCGATTACGCTTCAAACTAATATTATAATACAAATAGATAAAAATTGGAAATGAAAGATTTCGTATATCACTATTAAAGATAAACGAAGTTAATTGACATGTGAAAGTTCTTGAAGGATAATTATAGAATAGCGAAGGAGGCATCATAATGAAAAAAATTATTACAATCAGTCGAGAATTTGGTGCCGGAGGTGGAGAAATCGGTCGTAAAGTTGCCGAAAAATTAAAATTCGAATATTTTGATAAAGCCCTGATTTTGGACGCGGCAAAGGAAGTAAATGCTGATGTCGAAAAAGTCGTTGAAAGCGATGAAAAAGCTCCATTTTTGGCAGGGTTTTCCAAGGCTCTTTTTGATTTTTACAATAAGCCGCTGAACGAAAAATTGTTTGATGCCCAGCGCAATGTCATCCGGAAAATTGCCGAACACGGCTCTTGCGTTGTTGTTGGTCGTAACGCAAATGCAATTCTCCATGAATTTGATAATGCCCTCCATGTTTTTATCCATGCTGATGAATATTGGAGGATGAATCGTCTTAAAAAGGAAAAGATGCAAGGCGTTTCTGAATCAAAAATCTTGCAAGATATTGCAAATGTTGACAAAACCCGCCGTAAATACTGTGCGTATTTTACCGCTACAGATTTTGGCGTTGCTAGATATTACGATGTCTGCCTCGATTCTTCTACTCTTGGAATTGATGCCTGTGTCGATATGATTTGTAATCTTGCAAGAGCCTAGTAGCAATAAGGCGGCGGGAATTTTATGTTTGAACTTGACTTTGACATTTGCGCAGTAGTTATTTATCTGCTGGTCATGTTCATTTTATTTACAAAGAAAAACTCTCATAATGCCTCTAGCTTGCTTTTATTCGCGATGGCTATCGATGGCTTTTTTGCTTCAATATTTGACATAGCCTCCGGCGTGATGATGAATAATTTGTCGGCATATCCGCTTGAGATTGTCGATACGGCAAATTATTTTTATTTGATTGTCCATAATATTCAGCCGGCATTATTTTTTGCTTATTTGATTTCACTTACGGGGCTTTATAAAAAAGCTGGAAAATCTTACTTCATTTTAATTTTACTGCCGGTTTCAATTTCGGTTTGTTTGATTGCCCTCAATCCGCTGACTCATTTGGTTTTTTATTATCACCCAGTAAAGGGCTATTGCCACGGTCCTTTGATGCGCATCCTTTGTGGAATCGCGATTTTCTATATGACTCTTTCATTCATTTATATTTCTCGTTACAAGGAGTCGATTCCGCACAAACGTAGTCGTTCTTTGTGCCTTTTTCTGCTCGGCTCGTTAATTTCACTTGTAGTACAATCATTTGCTCAACGTTTTTTGATTGAATTGTTTTCGCAAGCGATGCTGCTTTTGTTTTTGATGCTGTCACTTGGAAATGAAGATGAAATTTTTTCAATTACGACAGGAAGCTATAATCGGAGAATGTTTATTTCTACCTGCCGCAATTATTTGAAAATCAAGCTAAGGTCAACACTGATTATCATAAAACTGATAAACCGCCAATACATTCTTTCTGTTTTGGGGGCGGGGCTTGTCGATGTAATCCTTGCTGACATTGTAAAATTTCTTTTTTTGGTCACAGGAGACCGTGAAACTGTTTTTGACTGTGAAAATGAGCGGTTTGCTGTACTGTTGGACTGGCCTCAAGAAGAAACTGACAGGGTTTTCAATGCGATTACAAAAAAATTCTCAAGCGAGTGGCTTTATGAAGATATAAACGTTCCTTTGCGGGTTCAAATTTTCCGTGTGGAGCTTCCGTCAGAAGTTTGTACGCTTGAGAGTATTTTGCTCATTTTGGATTCTGAGAGTGAAGGGGTGTTAGCCGGAACTGAGCAGAGAATGTCGCTTTTTTTGAGGAAGGACGTTACAGGACTTTTGCAGACCCGAAAAATTGAAAACGCCGTTCAAGACGCTTTGATCCGCAATTCACTTAAGGTCTATTACCAGCCGATTTGGGATTGTAAGAATAATAAAATTCATTCGGCCGAAGCCTTGATTCGTCTTCATGATGAGGAATTCGGTTGGATTTCGCCGGAACAATTTATTCCGATTGCAGAAAAAAACGGCATGGTCACGATGATTGGTCAGTTTGTTTTTGAAGAAGCTTGTGCCCTTTACGCCCATGAGAAGATGCATGAAAAAGGTTTGGATTTTATCGAGGTCAATCTTTCCGCAGTTCAGTGTATGCACAGAAATCTTCCTCGGATTTTTAGAAACAGTATTGACCAGTACAATCTTTCGCCTGGGACAATTAATCTTGAAATCACGGAATCGGCCGCCATTAATTCTGTCGAGATTTTTAATGATACAATCAAGCAGCTTAAGGCCTTTGGCTTTACATTCTCCCTTGATGACTATGGAACGGCTCACTCCGAGGCGACTTACATTTTCAACATGGATTTTAAAATCATCAAAATTGACAAGTCAATCCTTTGGGGGGCTGAAAAAAATCAGTCTGCTAGGCTCTTTTTTGAATATACTGTAAAAATGCTGAAAAAAATGAACCTCAAGATTCTTGTGGAAGGCGTAGAGACTGAAAAACAAAAAGATTATGTTGTCTCGCTTGGCTGCGACTACTGCCAGGGATTTTATTTTTCACGTCCAATTCCACCTATGGATTTTGTCAAATACGTGACGGAATTCAACGGAAAAGAGTAGAAAACTGGGGCTGTCTAATTTTACAGAATGCGGTCATTGAGCCTGTCGAAATGACATTTGCCACTATAGATGGTGGTTTCGACAAGCTCAACCACCATTTTGCTACTTTTGGGACAGCCCCCTTGAAAATTACATTACGTTGATTTCTTTGTAGTATTTTGCAGCTCCGTCATGGAGCGGAAGATTTGCGATGTCTTTTACAGCGTCTTCTGCTTTAAGTCCCTTGAGGTTGCGCTGGGCTTCTCCAAGCTCCTCGATTCCTTCCCAGAAAGTTTTTGTGAGCTGGTAGACTGTTTCCTCGTCAAGGTCAGTCGTTGTGAACATAACCATTTTGATTGCGGATGTCTGAATGTCTGCTGTCTGACCAGGATAGGTCTGAGCCGGAATCGTGTATGAGGCGTACCAAGGATATTCTTTTTTCAAAGTCTCAATTATTGAGTCATCGATATTCACCAAATGGCTTCCTGATGAGCAAGCCTGTGATACAGCGGCAGCTGGAGTTCCGCTCATAATCCAAGCACCGTCAAGAGTTCCATTCTGGAGCATGTCAGCGGCATCACCAAAAGCGATGTATTCAGCGCGGATGTCCTGCGGATATGAAAGACCTGCGGCCGTAAAGTGGTTTTTGCATTCACCTTCAACTGAAGAACCTGCGGCGGCTACCGCAAAATGCTTGCCCTTAACATCAGCGATTGAGTTGATTCCTGATTTTTCTGTGGCTACAACCTGGTTGGGGTTAAAATAAAGTCCTGCGATTACACGGAGTTTTTCGTTTGCAAAGCCGGAGAAAGAGTCTGTGCCTTTGAAAGACTGGTAGCAGTTTGAAGAAATCGCGATAGAAACCTGAGATTCTCCGTCGGCAACCTGATTCAAATTGTCGATTCCTCCGTTTGAAGCCTGACTTGCCGCGTTTACAAATGAAATTTTTGTTGTCCACAAGTTAGTAATCGCAGCACCGACTGCGTACAAGGCTCCAGACGCTGAGGCTGTCGGGAATTTTATAGAAACCTGGGCGTGTTCACCGGAAGCCGCTTCTTTTTTTGAGCAGCCGCTTGTTCCAAGCATACAGACGGCTGAAAGCAAGACCGCCACGATTTTAATTTTTTTCATTTTCATAGTTTTCATAATCACTCCTTTTTTTTATGAAAAATAAATTGAATCACAAAAACGATTGCCAGCAGGGCAAAGCCCGCCAAATCACTTGCAAGACCTGCGTAAAGCAAAAGCGGGGCGACTGCCAGCAGCAAAATTCTTACCAGCCAGGAAGCCCTGCACAAAAGCCAGCCTTCAAGGGCTGCGACCAAGGCGAAAGTTCCAACCGTGGCGGTAAAAAATGCCCAAATATTTTGCAAGAGCGTGAAATTTTCCGCCGCACCCAAAAGCAGAACCGGATTTCCCAAAAAGAAGAATGGAATCAAAAAGCCGATTAAGCCGAGGCGGACTGCAATCAAACCTGTTTTGAGCTGATTTGAACCTGCAATTCCTGCGGCGACATAGCATGAGATTGCAACCGGCGGCGTGATATTTGAAAGGCAGGCATAAATCAGGCAGAACATGTGGGCCGCAAGCGGCATTACCCCGGCTTTGAGCAAAACAGGAACCGCAACCGCCTGAACGATTACGTAAGCCGCAACTCCAGGAACTCCCATTCCCAAAATCGTGGACATAATCATCACGAAAAATCCGGTCAGGTAAATTGATTCCGGCGGAACGATGTTCAAAATCAGGTAGCCCATATTAAGACCAAGACTAGTCAAAGTCACAGTCCCAATGATTACGCCGATTATCACGCAGCTCACACCGACTCCAACGGCTCCTCTCGCTCCTTCAACAACAGCTGCAAGAATCTTATCGGGAGTCATTCGGGTTTCCTTGCGAATCCATGAGGCGGCAATCGTAATGAAAATCGCGGCGACGGCAGAAATCAGCGGTGTAAAACCGATCATCATCATAAAAATCAAGGCGACCAGAGGAATCACCAGATGACCTTCTTCCTTGATGACTTTGACCGCATTAGGAATATTTTCTTTTGCAAGTCCTGAAAGTCCCAGTCTTTTTGCCTCAAAATGAACCGCAATCAAAAGTCCGAAATAATACAAAAATGCCGGGACAATTGCGGCAATCATCACTTTTGTGTAACTCAGATTCAAGAATTCCGCCATTACAAAGCCTACCGCGCCCATAATCGGCGGGCAGAACTGGCCTCCCGTGGAAGCGACCGACTCAACAGCGGCGGCGAATTCTTTTTTGTAGCCGGTTCTCTTCATCAAAGGAATCGTGATTGTTCCTGTCGTGGCGACATTTGCCACAGCCGAGCCGTTAATCATACCCATCAAGGCTGAGGCGATTACAGAGACTTTCGCAGGACCTCCCGGAGTCTGTCCGACTAGCGTGAGTGAAAAGTCATTTATGAATTTTGAAAATCCTGAGTACTTTAAAAACGCACCAAAAACGACAAAAAGAAAGATATAAGTCGCCGAAACCCCGATTCCAACGCCCAAAAGGCCTTGAGTTCCCCAGAACTGAGTGACCAAAACCCGTTTTAGCGTAAATCCGTTGTGCCCCAGCTGACCGGGAATGTATTTTCCAAAAAAATTGTATGCCAGAAAAATCAGGGCGAGAAGAGCCAAATTGAATGAAGTCCGCCTTGCCGCCTCAAAGACTAAAATCAAAGCGACAGCCGCAATCGCAACTTGAAAACTGTTCACCCTTCCGCCAGAGCGGGCGATTTCCGTATAATTCAAAATCAAGTAGCCAAAAACTACCGCGGCAAGAACGACCAAAATCAAATCAAGAATCGGCGGGAATTTTCTCTGCCGCTTTTCAGACTTGCGGGCTGGATAAAGCAAAAAAGTAAACAGAAGAAGAAAAATACAGTGGAAAGCCCGCAGATTTATTGCGGAAATCACTCCAATCGTAGAAAAATAGAGCTGAAAAGCAGTCCAGAGGCAAAAAAGCACCGTAATCGCGACAGCAGTCGGCCCGGAATAAGAGCGAATCTTAAAATCCGAGTCCTTTTTTTCAAGCATCTCCTGAATTTTTTCGGAACTTGCCGGATTCTGAATATCCTGAGGAGGAGTCTCCATTTTTTTGCTCCATTTTTTAAATTTATGGGCGGCCCCGGCCCCTTCGGGGCCGGTCACGCTTTGCGGGGTTCCGCTTTCGCTACAATACTTCGTATCGGCTACGCCGCCCCTACAATCGTTGCCGCTTTACGCCCTTCTTGCGCCTTTTGTACTTTTAATCGTAGATGCAAAGTATGTTATTGCGTCAACGCGTTCTGTGTTAGCCTTGAAATTCTTCAAATAATTCGGGTCGTTGATAAGGTTCACGAATTCATCGAACAAAAAGCTTGTGTCCAGCGGGCCGGATGAAGCCTCCGGGTGGAACTGCACACTGAATGCCGGAACGTCCGTGTATGTGATTCCCTCGCAAGTCCCGTCGTTTGTGTTCACAAAAGAAAGAACTGCCCCTGCGGGAAGACTTTCGTTTTTGACCGCATAACCGTGGTTCTGGCTGGAAATATAAACGCGTCCTGTAGAAAGGTGTTTTACCGGCTGGTTTGCTCCACGATGGCCGTACTTCAGTTTCATTGTGTCCGCGCCTTTTGCAAGGGCAAGGAGCTGGTGACCAAGACAGATTCCAAAAATCGGAGTTTTTTTAGCCAAAAGCTCTTTGATTCCCTCGATAATCGCCTTGTTGTCCTGGGGATCTCCAGGCCCGTTAGAAAGCATTACACCGTCAGGATTTTTCGCAAGAATTTCGCTGGCAGTCGCTGTGGCCGGCATTGTGATTACCTCAAGACCTCGTTTAAGCAACTCGCGGCGGATGTTCGCCTTTGCTCCGAAGTCCCAGAGAACTACTTTCTTTCCCTTTCCGTTTTTCATGGCAACGTCCGGGTCATTTTCCTTTGTGCCGTCAGCACGAACCGGAACCGCCTTGTATGCCGCAGACTCAGCAAAAACTGTCTTCGCGTCTTTTTCGATTTTGACCGCTGAGCAAGTGACTGACTCAACAGCCTTTTCAATTTTATATGCTTTGATTTCAGCAAGGAGTTTTTCTTTTTCAGCGGGATTTTCAAGAGCCGCAAATTTTGCCTTGGCTTCATCAGAGTCACCGGAGATAATCATTCCGTTCATAACGCCGGATTCGCGCAGGACTTTTGTAAGGGCGCGGGTGTCGATGTCGCAAAGGCCGATGATTTTCTGAGTCTTCAAGTATGAATCCAAATCTCCGCCGTTCCTGAAATTTGAAGGCTCTTCGCACCATGAGCGCACGATATAGCCTCGGACGTGGGCAGCATCGCTTTCAAAATCATTCGGGATAATTCCGTAGTTTCCAATCAGGGGGAAGGTCTGCGTTACAATCTGACCGTAATAGGAGGGGTCGGTCAAAGTCTCGATATAACCGTTCATTCCGGTGGTAAAAACCGCTTCACCGGTAACGCATCCGGCAGCGCCAAAAGATTTTCCTTCAAAGACCAGTCCGTTAGCCAGGACGAGGCAAGCTTTAGTATTCATACTAAAGCAGAATTATAGCAGAAAATTAGGTCTTCAATCAACAGGGCGGCCCGACTTAGGCAAAGCCGTCGGCTGTTCCACCCTTCGCTATTCGCTCATTCGTCCGCCTTGCGTCCGAACTTCGGGGTTCCATAGCCTGCCGCAAACCTCTGTTGGTATTTTTGTTGGTAATGTGTATTATCTTTAACTATGAAAAATTCTTTTTTTAAAAATTTCAGTCCGCTTGGGCTTTTTTTGGTTGTAACTTGTATTTTAATTTGGGGATCAACTTTTGTTTCCACAAAATATCTCCTTTCTTCTCTGTCAGCACTGGAAATCCTGATTCTCCGCTTTTTGGCGGCTTATATTGCCCTTTGGATTGCGAAACCCCGAATTCTTCCATTTGTCTCTGTAAGGCGTGAAATCCTTTTTATACTTGCAGGGCTTTCAGGAATCACCGTTTACCAGTTTTTGGAAAACACAAGTCTCTTTTTTACGTCCGCATCAAATGTATCGATTATCGTCTCTATCTGTCCCCTTTTTACGGCAATTTTTTCACGTCTTTTTCTTAAGGAAAAATCCTTGAATCCATTTTTTTTCGTGGGATTTTTTGTCGCAATCATCGGAGTTGCCCTTGTGACTTTCAATGGCAAGATTCAAATTCATTTTAGTCCGAAGGGTGATTTGCTGGCCTTGGCCGCCGCCATAAGCTG
The DNA here is from genome assembly GCA_946615905.1 of uncultured Treponema sp. GTDB lineage: Bacteria > Spirochaetota > Spirochaetia > Treponematales > Treponemataceae > Treponema_D. The sequence goes on from CAMOIE010000001.1 coordinate 49,875, forward strand.
GGGCTTTTATTCACTTGCAGTCTCAAAAGTAAATAGTCTTAAGCTAGATCCGATTTTGGCAATCCGCAGAATTTTCTTTTGGGCCTTGGTCTTCATGTTTCTCCCCGCCATGTTTTCTGGAAAATTCGATTTTTGCGCCGTGAATTTTTTTAAATCTCCTTCTAGCTTGAATAACCTTGTCGACCCTCTAATTATCTTTAATATTTTGTTTTTAGGCTTTGGGGCTTCCGCCTTCTGCTTTGTTGCATGGAATATGGCCTGTGAGCGTCTTGGCACTGTCAAGGCAACACTTGGGATTTATTTCAACCCGCTTGTCACAGTGATTCTGGCTTTTTTCGTGCTAGGGGAAAAAATCACACTGATGGGTTTTGCCGGAATGCTGCTGACTACCGCAGGACTTGTAGTTTCAAATATTAAAAGCAAAAAAAATTGACGCTGCATTTTTTTTGCATAAAGACCGGCAATTGATTATAATTTTTCCATGAGCGAAAATTTGATCAGCATAAACAACTGCCGCGTTGAGGATTCAAGCGGAATCAAAATAAAAAATCTTTATTGGAATATGCAAAAGGGCCAGTCCTGGCTCGTAATCGGGCCGAACGGAGGCGGAAAGGCCGAATTTATCGCCTCCCTTGCCGGACAAAAGCGTTTTGTCCCGAACCAGCCCGCATCCGCTGCTGACGTTCCCCTTTACACGTCAGCCTTTGAGAATTCCGTGGAAATCGTTTCCCTTGAGCGCGCCGCAAAATTAATCGAAGAGGAGCGGGAAACTGACGAAAGCGAATACATCAACAAAATCGATGAGGGCCGCACTGGCCGCCGCTTTATCTGCGAAGTCCTTGGAGGACCTGACGTAAAGCACAGAAATCTTCCACTCCCGGCGATTGCAGACCGTCTTGAGACTTTGCCAGAAGTAAAGCTCTGCGGGGTTGAAAAAATCCTAGACCGTGGCCTTAAATTCATGTCCACAGGTGAAATCCGCCGCACTCTTTTGTGCCGAGCCTTGCTTTCTGGCAAAAAACTTTTGATTTTGTCCGACCCATTTGCCGGACTCGATGCCCAAAGCCGGACGATTCTCCTTGAATTCTTCCAGACGATTGCAGGCAAGCAGAATTCCGCCGGTCACGAGGGGACAAAAATCATCCTCTGCATGGAACGCTGGCACGAAATCCCTGGGACAATCACAAATGTTTTGGAATTCAAAAACAAGGAAATCTCATTTTGCGGCTCTCGCTCCGAATACGAAAAACTTTTGAGCGAACGCTCCGAGCAAAATGAAAAAACTCGTGAATCGGAAAAGGCTGACTTTGTTTCTGCCCTCGGTCAAATCAACAGGGAGACGGAAGCGTTCAGAGGAAAAAAAATCCCCGGAGAAGAGACTTTAGTCCAGATGAACAAAGTCAACGTCGGTTGGGGCGACAAGCAGGTTTTAAAAGATTTCAACTGGTCAGTCATGCCGGGCGAACACTGGCTTATCCGGGGGCCAAATGGCTCTGGAAAAACGACGCTTTTGGAGCTGATTACCGGCGACAACAAGCAGGTTTTCTGCAACGATGTCTGGCTTTTCGGCCGCAAGAGGGGAACTGGCGAGACAATCTGGGAAATAAAGGCAAAACTCGGAATCGTAAGCTACAGACTCCACGTTGAATACAGAATGGTCGGTGGAACCGACTTGCTGCACGTGATTCTTTCGGGATTTCACGACTCAATCGGAATGTACGAGCTACCCCAAGACACGGAAGTCGCCGCGGCAAAAAAATGGCTCAAACTCGGCGGATTTGAAGGTCGAGAAAATGAGTCTTTTTCTTCCTTGAGCTACGGCGAGCAGCGGGCGATTTTGATTTTGCGGGCGGCAGTAAAACAGCCTGAAATCATGATTTTGGACGAACCCTGCCACGGACTCGATGAATCTTACCGGCAAAAAATCCTAGACTTGCTGGAAGCAGTCGCCGCAACGGGAACCACGACTCTTTTGCACGTAACCCACGACCCAAGCGAAAAACTTGCCTGTGAAAAGCATATTCTGGAGCTTCATCCGGGCGAAGAGCCGATGTACAAACTTTTGGAAGTTTAAAGTCCTTCTGATGAATATTGCTTGTTCCGCAAACGGATTTCAAATTCCATTTTTTGCAGGGGGCGGTCAAAGAAAAATCCTTGGACGTACAAGCAACCCAGATTTTTCAGCATTTCGATTTGTTCACGCCGTTCGACCCCTTCTGTGATTATGGACATTTCGAGTTCGTTTGCCATGGAAATTACATGCTTCATCATGATGAATTTACGTTCGTCGGACTCGTTTGCCCCGTCCAAGAATGACTTGTCAATTTTAAGCTCATCAAAAGCGATGTCGCGGATTAAGCTCAACGAAGAGTAGCCCGTACCAAAGTCATCAACAGAAGTTTTTATTCCTTTTGAACGCAGGGCAAATACAATTCCCTTGAGGTTCTCCAAATCTCTGACGGTCGTGGTTTCGGTAAATTCAGCAATCAGAAACCTGTGCGGAATTTTGTATTTGTCGACAATCTCAATAACCTGATCAATAAAATTGGGATTGCTTAAATGTTTGCGGGAGAAATTTACGCTGACTGGAACTGGAGTCAGGCCGGAATCTAGCCATTGTTTTAAATCTGCGCAAACATGGTTCAGCATGTAAAAATCAAGTGTACAGATATTTTGGTTTTTTTCCAGAATCGGCACAAAATAATCCGGGGGTAAAAGACTGCTTCCACGCTGCCAGCGACACAAAGCTTCTGCACCAGACAGGGTACATGATTCAATTGAAACTTTCGGCTGATAGAAAACTTTGAAGGCTTCGGTTGAAATTGCCGTCTCAAAAGACGATTCGATGTTTTTTCCCCGCTCAATCATTCTGATTGCGTTGGCATCATAAAAGAGAATGTTCGTGTGATTTTGTTTTGCCAAATACATTGAGGCGGAAATTGCGTCCATAATGTCAAAATGAGTTTTTGCGGACTCATCGATTTGATAAACGCCTGCGGAGGCTGACATTTTTACGTAATCATACGGGCCGTTACCGTAATAAATATCCGTTCCCTCCAAGAGTTCGATGATAGTCGGGGCAATCGTATTGCTAGCGATGATTCCAAAATTGTCTCCCCCGATTCTCCAAAGAAGCTCCGGGTCCTTTAAGAGTGAACGGATTTTATTGATGTAGGAAAGCAAGACTCCGGTTCCCCGCGGAAATCCGATAGAAGAATTTACAACGGTCATATTTTTTATGTTAAAGAAAAAAGCCGTATAATTCCCGATTTTTCCCTGCTGGATCAAGAGGTCAAGTGTTTTAAGACCATAGGCCATATTCGGCAGACCAAGTTCTGGCTCGTAATTCGCAGCGTAATAAACCACGTCTGCCAGACGAATTTTGCTTTTCACAAAAAAGAGGATATTTAAAAAATCCTCGACAAGTTTTTTCTCTTCATCGTTCCAAAGTTTATCCTGCGGGGGATTAGCCTCAAAAGCCATAATAGAGCCGTCAGGCAGAACCTTGCGGATGTAAAGCGAAAACTCTAAATTCGAGGCTTCTTCCGAAGTATAAAAATGTGTTATATTTTGACTTTTTCCGGCATGTTCCTCGCTGATAGACTTATATTCACTAAGCGTGACCATATTGATTTTTAACAGCTTTGACAGTTTGGCTATATTGTCAGAATCAGCATCTGAATAAAATTCCTTTAGCTGACATTCTTGCTTGAAAAAATCAAAAAGCGCGAGAGTATATTCCTTGGAATTCATACTACTATTATAAATGATTTTTTAATTTAAGAAAGAAAAGAATTTATATTTTAGAGAAAAAAGCCTGTCCTAAGATTCCGGACAGGCCATAATTTTTTTTAGTTCCTAAATGAATGAATTGCGGCGGGAATTCTTCCGCCCCGGTTGATAAAGTCTGCGCAGGAGAATTTGCTCACGTTCATAATCGGGCAACCGCCGAGAAGTCCACCGAATTCAACCCAGTCCCCGGCTTTTTTTCCAGGAACGGGAATTAGGCGGACAGCTGTAGTCTTGTTGTTGACCATGCCGATTGCCATCTCATCAGCGATGATGCCGGAAATTGTCGTTGCGCTTGTATCACCGGGAATTCCAATCATGTCAAGTCCGACAGAGCAGACGCAGGTCATGGCTTCCAGTTTTTCCAAATTAATAGAGCCTTGCTTTACGGCGTTAATCATTCCCTCATCTTCGCTGACCGGGATAAATGCACCGGAAAGTCCGCCGACAGAGGTTGATGCCATTACGCCGCCTTTTTTCACCATGTCGGTGAGCATTGCGAGCGCGGCAGTCGTTCCTGGGGCACCAGCTCCCTCAATTCCGAATTCCTCGATGATTCTGGCAACGGAGTCGCCAACAGCCGGCGTCGGAGCAAGGGAGAGGTCAAGTATTCCAAAGTCAACGCCAAGGCGGCGGGCGGCCTCGCTTCCTACAAGCTGCCCCATGCGGGTGATTTTAAAGGCCATCTTTTTGATTCCGTCTGCAAGAACGTCAATCGGCTGTCCCTTGTATTCGCGGGCGGCGGCAAGGATTACTCCTGGGCCTGAAACGCCAACGTTGATTACGCAGTCTCCTTCTCCAGGCCCGTGGAAGGCACCAGCCATAAAGGGATTGTCATCCGGCGCGTTGCAGAAGACGACCAACTTTGCGCAGCCCATCGCGTCCCTGTCTTTTGTAAGTTCTGCCGCTTCCTTGATTTTTTCGCCCATCAATTTTACGGCGTTCATGTTGATTCCTGATTTAGAGCTTCCGACATTCACGGAAGAGCATACAAAATCAGTGGTTGCCAATGCTTTTGGAATCGAGTTGATTAAGTTCAAGTCTCCGGGTGTCATGCCCTTTTGGACAAGGGCTGAAAATCCGCCGATAAAGTTTACGCCCAGTTCTTTTGCGCACTTGTCCAAAGTCTCCGCCCAAGGAGAAACGTCTTTTTCACCGCTGGGTTCTGCCACGAGAGAAATCGGTGTGACTGAAATGCGTTTATTGATAATCGGAACTCCGAATTCTTTTTCGATGTCCTGTCCAGTTTTTACGAGATTTCCCGCCAGTCTCATGATTTTGTCGTAAATCCGCTGACGGCTGACTTTTCCATCGGAAGCGGCGCAGTCACGGAGGGAAATTCCCATCGTAATGCAGCGGACGTCCAATTTTTGCCGCATGAACATATTTACAGTTTCTTGAATTTCACTTGGGGAAAAAATCATAAGAGCCTCGTTTTTTTATGATAAAAAGCCGTCTTTTTGCAGACGGCTAAAATCTTTTACTCGTAGATGAAAGTTTCCTTTGGTCCTGTGATGTTTACGTTGCTGAACTTTGCATCAGGCGTGTTGCGGACTCGGAAACTCTTTACGCTGACTTCGGGCAGGCCGTAGAACATATCGCTTTCCTGAGGGCTGCGGTCAGAAGATTCGTCAGTATAAATTTCACAGTCAGAAATTTCAAGACCCGTAATCGGACTTTCGGGCAAGCCAACGATAAAACCTGCGGAAGCCTTGCATCCCTTTGCCTTGATTCCAGAGATTTTCACCTCATGAATTTTCGGGGTCTCAGCTGTGACTGGCTGTTTTTCCAGGCTGAAAAGGGGCGACTTTGTGTCCTTGATTCCGCATTTATAGTACATGTTGATTGCAATCGGGCAGAGGGTGTCGTCCATCGTGAGATTTTTAAGGGTGACGTCAAAAATGTCCCCGCCACGTCCACGGCGAGATTTGATTCTGATTCCACGGTCGGTTCCGCTCAAGTCGCAGTCCTCGGCGGTGATTCCACTGATTGGGGCGGCAGTCTCGCTTCCGATTACGATTCCGCCATGAGCATCGCGGACTGTGCAGTTTTTAACGGTGACGTTTTTCGTCGGCTTGTTCACGCGGATTCCGTCCGGGCCGGAGCCAGACTTGATGCAGATTCCATCGTCACCGACAGAGACAAAGCAATTCTCAACAAGAACATCCTCGCAGGAGTCGATGTCGATTCCGTCTGTGTTTGGAGCAGTGTAAGGATTCTCAACGTGCAGGTTACGCATCGTGAGTTTTTTTGTGTAAAGCGGGTGAATAGTCCAGAATGGAGAGTCTTTTACCGTGATTCCCTCAAGGGTGACGTTCTCACAATTGATGAATTCAATGAACGAGGGGCGCAAAAACTGACATTCTCTTCCGCCGCCGCCACCGGGCTGATCCTCGTAGCCGGGGTTCAACTTTGCAAGAGCCTTTTCGTAATCTTCAATCGGTTCTTTTTGGTTCGCCTTTTCCTTGCGGAGATTCCACCAAGGCTGACCGTTGCCGTTCACAGTTCCTTTTCCGCAGATTGTGACGTTTTTTTTGCCGGAAGCGTGAATAAGTGGGTGCATGGCGTAGCACTCAACGCCCTCCCAACGGGTAAATGCCGGAGGATAAAGGTTGGGGTCAGCGATAAAGAAGACTTCCGCGCCTTCTGAAATCTCCAGTGTTGTGTCGCCGGGAATCTCAATCGGGCCGGTAAGCCATTGGCCTTTAGAAAGGGTTAATTTTCCGCCGCCGGATTTTTCGATTTTGGCAAACGCATCAGCAAAAGCTTTTGTATTGTCAAATTTTCCATCGGGCTTTCCGCCGAATTCTTCAAGGCCAAGACTTTCCATATTTACTCCAAGATAATTAAATATGGTATATTTTGGCCGAAGATTCCGCTGATAACAAGCAAATTAAGCGGTTAGTTTTTGTACTTTGACGCATAAGAGCCTAAAATCAGGCTTTCGCTTGCATAGTGGGCAAAAAATTCCTTGTTCGAAAGAATATAGTTGTGGCTTGACCTTTTTGAAGTGTCAGCCGGGATGATTTTGCCGTTAGAGTCCTTAGTTTTTGTGCCGTATTCGCGCCAGCCGTACATCGCATTCCCAACCGGCGGATAAACTTGGCGGCTTCCGTCTTCGTCAGTCCAAAGGGCAGGGTCATAGCGGTCGCTAATCGTACAGTTAATCAGGGCGATTGAATCCCAACGGTCTTTGGAATCTTTTTTGCCTGTTCCTTCCGTGCGGCCGATATAGATTTTCCCATTCGGACCATGGTCATCAGCGGTGAATTCGCAGTCAGTAAAGACAAAACCTGGTTTAGAATTTAGGGCGCGGCTCTGCAAAACGTAGGCGGGTCTGTCGATTCCTCTGTTGTCCTCGCGTGTGTGAATATGACAGTTTTCCCAAAGAGAAATATCACAGTAGCCCCAGATAAAGTCGACATCGCCGGTCACGTAGCAGTCCTTAAAACGTGAAACGCCTTTTACATGAATTGTGTCCTGCCGGGAAATGAAGCGCATATTCTCGCAGTTCAAATAGCCCTTCTGATTGTGCCAGCAAAGGGCTTCCGCCTGATTTCCGAGTGAAGCATCGTCATTCGTTTTGACGTGGGTATTTTCGATTGTGAATCCCCTCAAAGTCACGTCTGTAGCAGCCGTTCCAATTACAAATACGGCTCGGTTTTCCGTGTCCTTGTGGAAGGCCTCACAGTTTTCCGCAGAAATCACGCAGTCCTCCGGTTTTGTTCCGGTCGGAGTCTCCATCACGAGAGGATTTGAAAGATTATATGAAATTATTTCGTGGTATTCGCCAGGGGCGATTGTGAGATGAACAGGAGCCTCAAAATCGAGGGAACCAGTTTTCACCATCTCACTAATTTTTTTGAATGCCTGGGAAATTGCACCGGCATTTTTTGAAGTAATTGATAATTCTAGCATTTGCTTAAATTATAATTGCAAATTTGTCTGTGAACAAGCTAAAAATGCATTTTGCCCGACTTTACCGCTCCCCGTATTTTTTCATAAAGTCAGCGACGTTTTTTTTGTATTTTTCTGTGTCAAAAAGCCAGCTGACGGCGTGGGGGGCGTTTTCAATCAAATACAATTCCTTGTCAGATTGGCAGGCCTGCCAGTTAAGCATGGTCATTTCAACAGGAACTGTTTCATCGGCTGTCCCAGAAATAAAAAGAATTGGCGTGAGATTTTCCTGTAGGGCCTCATAAGTCGAATATTCGTCCAGTGAGAATCCTGCAAAATTTTTTGTCATCCAATTGCCAATTTTTGTGATAGTGGCTGCAAGCGGATATTTTCTGTGTTGGCATGTCCAAAGGATGATTTCATAGGGAGAGGTAAAACCGCAGTCAGCGATGATTCCCCGCACGTTAATCGGCAAATTCAGTCCTGTTGACATTACTACAGTCGCACAGCCCATGGAAATTCCATGGATGAAAATTGGTTCCGTGTCGCCGTAAACCCGGCAAATTTCCTCGACCCAAGATTTGCAGTCCCTGCGTTCGTTGATTCCAAAAGTAACGTATTTTCCTTCACTTTTTTCGTGGCTGCGCTCATAAGGAAGAACAACTGCATAGCCTAAGTCATGGTAAAATTTTGCGAGTCCGGCATATTCGCGCTCTGGATTTGAATGAAAACCGTGCATACAAAGGACTACGCCCTTTTGGTCTTCAACAGGAATCAGCAATGCGGAAAGCTTCAAGCCATCAAAAGAAGTTATTTCCATGCGGGCAGGATTTAAATTCCTGAAAACCTCAACCTCCTCAAGGTGACGGGCATAATTTTCCTCGCCGCCGTAAAATTCGATTTCTGATTTTTCAGAACGCTCGCATGTATATCGGATAAATTGCGGACGATAGAGGGCAAAATAAACGATTCCCAAAAAAACAAGAGTCAAAGTGGCTAAGGCTCCGATTATAATTGCGAATATCTTTGGTACTGATTCTTTTTTCATATATTCTCGCATGTTTTATGCTTTTTTAGCTTCCCTTGCGGCTTTTTTGGCTGCGATTGAGGCAGCTTTTCGGGCTTTTTTTGCCTCACGTTCGGCCGCACGTTCCATTCTTTTTTTGCACTGGGCTGTGATTTTTGCTGCCTCAAGCGGGTCTCCCCGGTCAATATAAATCACCCCGTCCAAATGGTCATTCTCGTGCTGAATTATGCGGGCCAAAAGTCCGTCTGCCTCAAGCGTAAATGGCTTTCCAAATTCGTTCAGAGCCTGAACAGTTACCCTCTGCGGACGGCGAATGTTCTCAGAAAATCCAGGGAGAGAAAGACAGCCTTCCTCGTAGTCGCCCATCTCCTCGCTGGTTGAGATTATCTGCGGGTTTATGAAAACGCGTTTTACATTGTCATCTGCGGTCAGGACAAAATATCGTTTTGCAACCCCAACCTGTGGAGCTGCAAGTCCTACCCCCTGAGCCTCATTCATTGTTGAGAACATTTCATCGAACCACGCTCTCAGTTCATCGTTGATTTCCTCAGGCTTAACCGGCTGGCATTTTTCGCGTAAAATTTCTTCACCAAGTTTGTATATTTTCATGTTAATTTTCTCCAATTCTGATTCTTGCGGCATGGGCGTGTCCTGCAAGTCCTTCTGCATCTCCCAAGTGGCCGGCGGCCTTTGCAGACTCGACAGCCCCCTTGCTTCCGGGAACCGTCCTCAAAGTCGTAACTGTCTTCAAGAAAACCCGGACGCTCAAGCCGCCCGTGAACCTCGCGCTTCCAGAAGTCGGCAGCGTGTGATTGAGTCCGGCTGCGTAGTCTCCGAAAACTTCTGCAGAGCCGTGTCCCACAAAGAGAGAGCCATAATTGTGAACGAGCCCTGCGATTTTGTTGCGCTCAGCTCCTTCTTCCATGGCAAGCTCTAAATGCTCAGGAGCCTTGCGGTTTGCGGCCTCGGCAGCCTCCTCAAGATTTTTGCATAGAATGATTCTTCCGCAATTTTTGATTGATTCAGCGGCTGTCGCCCGTGTAGCCAGTTTTTCAAGTTGTTTTTCGATTTCTTCGGCGACTGCTTTTGCAAGTTGTTCGTCATTTGTGGCCATGACTGGCTGGGCGACAACATCGTGCTCGGCTTGGGCCAGTAGATCTGCGGCAACCCATTCAGGATTTGCCGATGAGTCTGCGATTATAAAGACTTCTGTAGGTCCTGCAACCATGTCGATTCCGACTGTGCCGTAGACCAGTTTTTTCGCCTCGGCAACGAATTTGTTTCCAGGTCCTACAATTACGTCAGCCTGTGGAATTGTTTGTGTTCCGAATGCCATCGCTCCGATAGCCTGACTTCCTCCGCAGGCAAAAACTCTGTCGGCACCACAAATGTAGGCGGCCGCCATAATTCCCTCGTCAGCGTAGGGTTTTCCTCCTACAAAAGGCTTTCCTGGAAGACCTAAGCCAGCTTTTTGGGCGGCAACTTTGTCATCCGGGTGGACTCTTGGCGGAGTGCAAAGAACGATTTCCTTAACACCAGCAGCAACAGCAGGAGTAATCGTCATAACAACTGTTGAAACAAGAGGAAATCTTCCTGCAGGCACGTAAACACCAGCACGGTCAACAGGAATATTTTTTTGACCGGTAAAGAGACCTGGTTCAAGCTCCACCTCAAAATCATCAAAAGATTCTCGCTGTTTTTTTGCAAAGCGGAGGGCAAGGTCGTGGCTGTAGTTAAGAGCCTTGTAAAGTTCGGGATTTTCTTTTTGCATTTTTTCAGCGGCAGCCTTAAGCTCTGCCTTTGGAATTTCCAATGTTTTTGGAGCGGAAAGGTCAAATCTTGCCCCGTATTCTGCAAGAGCCTGGTCTCCGCGTTTTTTTACGTCAGAAAGAACGTCTTTTACAGTGTCAATCGAAGCACCAAAATCACGGCCGTCAAAAAAATCAGCCTCTATATCCTCATACTTTTGAATCTTTATCATAGTTTACTTGCCTTACGCTTATTTTAGCGTTTTTTGACATTCTTCACAATGATTTAGAAAAATTTGCCTTTTTGGGCGCTCCCCCTTCGGGGGCGTTCCTTCCGGGGTTTCGGTGCCCTCATTCGTCCGCCTTCGCTCCCGAACGGCTTCGCCGCCCCTCCAGCAACTAGCGCAATTAATCCAAAAGCATTAGACTTTTTTACATGAAAAAATCGCGTCTTTTACTTTTGCTGGCTGGCATATTGCTTGTGGCGATAATCGTTCTTCAGTTTTTCTGGAATCCACTTGAGCCGAAGGCTGAATATGTTCCCTACAGAGAATTTTGCCAGAAAGTTGAGGCAGGACTTGTCGCCTCTGCTGAAATCTCAGGTGAAGATGTTTTTTTCACAGAAAAACAAATTACTTTTATAACAGAAAATCCCCATTCTCCGACTTTCCGCGAATTTCTTTTGCGAAACGGCGTAAAAGTCTCTGTCCAAAAGTCCGGCGAGAGTATTTTTTACGGAATCATGGATTTGCTTTTCTACGTGATTTTCTTCGGCGGAATCGTCCTCGTTTTCCGCAAATTCATCAGCCCAAACACATTCAAAGTTGTCAGAAAAACCGGAGTCTCTTTTAAAGATGTAGTTGGGATGGACGAACTCAAAAAATACATGATTCAAGTCATGGACATCATGAAGCACCCGGACGACTACGCCCGTCGAGGAATCCGTATGCCCAAGGGAATTCTGCTCGAAGGTGCCCCCGGAAACGGAAAGACTTTATTCGCCCGTGCACTGGCAGGCCAGGCAAAAGTCCCATTTATTCCGGCAAAAGCCACCGATTTTGAAAGTATGTTCATGGCAATCGGCCCCATGAAAATCAAGCTTTTGTTCCACAAGGCTCGCCGCCGCGCCCCCTGCATAGTCTTTATCGATGAATTTGACGGAATCGGAACCCGCCGAAACTACACAGGCTCAGCCCTTGAGACTGAAAATACTAGAATTGTCACCGCACTTTTAAATGAATTGGACGGCTTTCAAAAAAATTCTGGAATCCTCGTTCTTGCCGCGACTAATTCGATTGCTGCCCTGGACGAAGCTTTAATCCGTCCAGGCCGCTTTGATGTCCGCGTGAAAGTTCCCTTCCCGGACGAAAAAGCCCGTACAGAACTTGCCAAAATGTATCTGGCCGGAAAATCATTTGACAGCTCCGTCACACCGGAAAAAATCGCTCGGTTGAGTGAAGGACTGTCCGCTGCAAAAATAGAGTCCGCCATAAATGAAGCCGCGCTTTCCTCTATGCAAGAAGGTCGCAGTCAAATCTCGCTAGCGGATTTAGAAAGAGAATTTCTGCGGACATAAAAAATCCGCCCCGACTTGGAGCGGATTTGACTTATAAAACCTTGTTCAAAAAGTTCTTTGTGCGTTCCTGCTGGGGATTTTTCAGAACTTGGTCGGGGCTACCTTCCTCAACAATGTAGCCTCCCGCCATAAACAGGATTCTGTTTGCGACTTCTCGGGCAAATCCCATTTCGTGGGTGACAACGACCATAGTCATGCCGGACTGGGCAAGCTCTTTCATTACATTGAGAACTTCCCCGACCATCTCAGGGTCAAGGGCAGAAGTCGGCTCGTCAAAAAGCAGGATTGAAGGATTCATCGCAAGAGAGCGGGCGATTGCGACCCGCTGTTTTTGTCCGCCGGAAAGCTGCTGCGGGTGTGCGTTTGCCTTGCTTTCCAAACCGACCCTCGCCAAAAGTTTCATTCCGTTTTCGTGAGCCTCAGCCTTTGTCATTTTTTTCAGCTCCACCGGGGCAAGCATGATATTCTCAAGGACGGTCATGTTGGAAAAAAGGTTGAAGTGCTGGAAAACCATTCCGATATTCTCACGGACTTTGTTGATGTCAACTTTTTTGTCAGTGATGTCAGAGCCGTTTACAATGACTTTTCCTTCTGTGACAGTCTCAAGTTTGTTCAGGCAGCGCAAAAGTGTTGATTTGCCGCCGCCGGAAGGGCCAATCACGCAGACAACTTCTCCCTCGTGGATGTCGAATGAAATATCTTTCAAAACATCAAGTCCGCCAAATGATTTTTTGAGGTGTTCAACGCGGATTTTTACTTCTCTTGATTCATTACTGTTCGTCATGGCGCTTTATGTTCCTCTCGATTTTTTTTGCGGCTTTGCTCAGGGCAACGATTACAATCATATACATAATTCCGACAATTGCCCATGTCTGCAAACTTTTGAATGTGTTTCCGGCAATCGTCTTTCCCATGTTCGTGAGTTCCGGGTAGCCGATTACGGAAAGAATTGACGTGTCTTTGAGCGTGATTATAAACTGGTTGATAATAGAAGGAATCATGATTCTGAAAGCCTGCGGAAGAACGACTCTGCGCATAGTTGTCGCATAGCTTAAACCGAGTGAACGTCCGGCCTCCATCTGCCCCTTGTCGATTCCCTCGATTCCGGCGCGGAAAATTTCCGCCATGTAAGCCCCGCAGTTCATGGCAAGGGCGATTGTTCCCGCCTGCAAGGCCGGAAGTCTGAAATCCGTAAATCCCAGCAGCTTGATTCCTTGGGGAACACCGAAGTAAATAAAATATGCCAAGACAATCAGAGGAACGCCTCGCACTGCGTCAACGTAAAATGAACCGATTACATTCAGAGCCTTGTTGCGACTTACGTTCAAAAGGGCGAAAATCAGTCCGATAATCATTGCGAAAAAAAGTGCGAAGAGAGTCAGCAAAAGCGTGTAGCCCAGCGATCTCAAAAGCATTGTCGAATAAACTTGGATAATTTGAATCATATAAAAATTATATAAAAAAAAGCCCGCTGATTCAATTTCAGCAGGCCTCTCAAAGTCATTTATTTAACTTTTGCTTTAATTTATTTCAAGTATTTCGCCAAGATTTCCTCATATTTGCCGTTAGCCTTGATGTTTGCAAGACCTTTGTTGAACAAATCAAGCAATTCCTGATTTTTTACGTCCATAATCGCAAATCCGTAGGGTGCGCCTTCGCTTTCCATTCCTGCAGGAATCTGCAATGGAAGTTTGGCTTCCTTGATGTTTGAAGCCATAATCGGAGTGTCCTCAACACAGGCGACAGAGTTTCCGAGGATTACGTCCTGATACATCGTGGGAGAGTCCTCAAAAACAGTGACTGAATAGCCATATTTGTCCTTGAGAGAATTAGCGAAATCTGCACCGGCAGTTCCATTTTTAACGGCGACATTTTTTCCCTTCAAGTCCTCAAATTTAGAAACCGGGCTGTCCTTTGCGACTACGAAAGTCTGCGTGGCGTTGTAATATCCGTCAGAGAAAATCCAGCCGGAATCGATGCGCTCCTGTTTGATTGTAGCTCCTGCAATCAAAGCGTCCGCCTGACCTGCCTGAACCGCGAGAACTCCTGAATCCCATCCGAGTGAGCGGAGCTCATATTTGAATCCCTGGTCAGCAGCGATAGCGGCCAAAATGTCAACGTCAATTCCGACAAATTCATTTTTTTCATTCGTGTATTCAAAGGGGCGGAAAACCGTATCAGTCGCGACAATCCAAGTTTTTACTCCAGGCTCGCTTGCCTTTGCAGAGTCCTTTTTGCTGCATCCCATAAAAATACTTGCGGCGGCCAAAAGGGCCATTCCAACCAGTAACTTTTTCATATTGTGCCTCCAATATTATTGATAAAAAAAATTTATAGATATATAAAATCTCTGTCAACAGTTACTTTTAGGAGATTTCAACTTTCTGTCAATAATTTCCGGCAAAAGCTGAGCCAAAACGACAGCCATAAAAATCAATACGCAGCCCAAAATCATGCGCCCGGTCAATTCTTCGCCCAAAATCAAGCAGCCTAGCCAAACACCAAAAACAGATTCAAATGAAAGCAAAAGGGCTGCCCAGGCTGACGGCAGATATTTTAGTCCGACGTTTTGCAAGACAAAGCAAACCAAGGTGGAGAAAATTCCCAAATACAAAAGAGAGGCTACCACCCTGCCATGAAAAATCCCCTGCGGAAAAGCTCCGTCAAAAATCGGGGCAAAAATCCAAGACAAAAGTGCGGCAAAGAAAAATTGCAGAACTGTCAGTAGAATCGGGTCATCATTCTGGGCATATTTTGCCGTAAATACAATGTGGATGGCATAAAAAATTCCGCAGACTAAAGTCAGAATGTCTCCCAGCCCGATAGTAGTCGCATCACCAGGATTCAGCGCCAAAAGTCCGATTCCGCATACCGACATCAAGGCGCAGAGAATTACGAACCAGCGTGGCTTGATTTTTGAAATCGGCCAGGCAAAAAACGGAACGAGAAAAACATAAATCGTGGTTAAAAATGCATTTTTTCCGGCAGTCGTATAATTGCAGCCGATAGTCTGAAGAATGTAGGCAGTTCCCAAGTAAAGGCCTAAAAGCAGACCGTGAATCCAGATTTTTTTTGTGAGATTTTTTAATTTCGGCGCGTAGACAAGTGTAAGAACAAAAGTCGCAATCGTAAAGCGGAAGGCTACCATCCAAACCGGCCCCACGTAATCCAAACTGTCCTTTACAACGACAAAGCCAAAGCCCCAAATGGCGGCGGTAAGCAGAAGTCCAGCAGAAGCAAGGGCAAAACGCAATTTTTTATTCATGGACGGAATGTAGCATTTTCTGGCAAAAAAAGAAATATTTAAAATTAGCCAATTAATCATAAATTTCGTCATTCTGAGCGGGCGGGCGTTGCCCGCGAAGAATCTATCTTGAGAATCTTTCGCTCAATATGACAAAATTGTTTCAAAGTTAATCGACTATAAAAAAGCATCCCCCGTTTTTTGTTCAGGAGATGCCTTTTTTGGGCGCACCGACTTTCGCCGGCCGGGTGTTTCGGGGTTCGCTCACGCTCATTGTTCGGCGGCTACGCCACCTCCAACTTACGCCCCTACATACCCTTGCGCATTACAGCTGTCAGTTTATTTTACATCTGGAACAATAACTTTCTTAAGCTTCCAGATGTCCTTGACGTACTCTTCAATCGTGCGGTCAGAAGAGAATTTGCCGGAGTTGGCAATGTTGATAATGGCTTTTCTTGCCCAGCCTTTTTTGTCAGCGTATGCGGCGGCGACTTTCTCCTGAGCTTTAACGTATGAGTCAAAGTCAGCGAGAATGTAGTAAACGTCAGGTCTTTGTCCCTCAACGCCGTAAACCAAAGAATCGTGGATTTCCTTGAAAATCTGGCGGCTTGGGTCATAAGTTCCGTCAACAAGCTGCTCTACAATCTCGTTCAACGCTGGATTGCGTTCCAGATACTGCTGGGGATTGTATGAGTGCTCTTCTTCCATCTTGTTGATTTCATCTGTTTGCAAGCCGAAGACAAAGTTGTTCTCTTCTCCAGCCTCATGGAAAATCTCAATATTTGCTCCGTCCATCGTTCCCAATGTCAAAGCTCCGTTTACCATGAACTTCATGTTTGAGGTTCCAGAAGCTTCTTTTCCCGCTGTAGAAATCTGCTCTGAGACATCTGCCGCCGGGAAGATTTTCTCTGCGACAGAAACGCGGTAGTTCTCGATAAAGACTACGCGGAGTTTTCCTCCAACACGGCGGTCGTTGTTGATTCTCTCTGCGACAGTGTTAATCAGCTTGATGATTGCCTTTGCCCTTCTGTAGCCGGAGGCAGCCTTCGCGCCAAAAATGAATGTGCGTGACGGCGGGTTGAAAGCAGGATCTTTGAGAAGACGGTTGTACAAGTACATCACATGGAAGATGTTCAAAAGCTGGCGTTTGTACTCGTGCAGACGCTTGACTTGAACATCGAAAATAGAATCCGGGTCAAGGAAATTGTTCTGCTTGTGCTTGAGGAAGTCTGCAAGTTTTTCCTTATTGCGGTGCTTGATTTCAAGGAATTCTTCGAGAGACTTGTCGTCATCGGCAAATTTTTCGAGAGCCTTGAGCTTTGTCAAATCCTTTTCCCAACCGTGGCCGATTCTGCTTGAGATGAATTCGGCAAGGTCGGGGTTTGCGCTACAGAGCCAACGACGCTGTGTAATTCCGTTGGTCTTGTTGTTGAATTTTGCCGGATAAATTTCAGACCAGTCCTTAAGCTCATAGTTCTTGAGGATTTCCGTGTGCAGGGCTGCAACACCGTTTACGCTAAAGCATGAGTGAATTGCCAGCCAGGCCATGTAGACGCGGCCGTCATGAATGATAGACATCCTCTGCTGACGGGCGTAGTCGTTCGGGAATTTGGCTCGGATTTCAATCATAAAGCGGCGGTTGATTTCCTCAATAATCTGGTAGACGCGGGGCAAGAGTGACTGGAAGATGTCAACCGGCCATTTTTCGAGGGCTTCCGCAAGAATCGTGTGGTTTGTGTAAGCGAATGTCTTTGAAACGACTGTCCATGAGTCGTTCCAGCCCATTCCGTATTCGTCCATCAAAATGCGCATCAATTCTGGAATCGCGACAACTGGATGGGTGTCGTTCAACTGGATTACGTGGTAATTCGGGAAGAGGGAGAAGTCCGTTCCGTGGTCTGCGACAAAGTGGTGAACCAAGTCCTGCAAAGAAGCTGACGTAAAGAAATACTGTTGTTTTAGGCGCAAGGCTTTTCCACTTGGTCCGTTGTCATTCGGGTACAAGACGCGGGAAATATTCTGGGCGGAATTCTGACGTTCAACGGCCTGGTTGTAGTTCATGTTGTTGAAGAGCTGCAAGTCAAATCCATTCGGAGAAGAGGCCTGCCAAAGGCGGAGGGTGTTGACTGTGTTTGTGTCAAAGCCGACAATCGGCATGTCAAAAGGTGTCGCAGTGATTTCCTCGGCGTTCTCAAGGTAGAATCTGTCCTGACCGTCAGGGGTCTTTCCGTATTTGATTTCTCCTCCGAATTTTACGGTGACGGCGAGGTCTGAGCGTTTGATTTCCCAAGGGTCGCGGTGCTTGAGCCAGTTGTCCGGGTATTCAACCTGATAGCCATTCTCGATGTGCTGCTCGAACATTCCGTATTCGTAGCGGATTCCGTAGCCGTGTCCGGGGTAGTCCAAGGTCGCAAGTGAGTCAAGGAAGCAGGCTGCAAGACGACCAAGACCTCCGTTTCCAAGACCTGCGTCAGGCTCTTCGTCCTCAATCAGGTTGAAGTTGATGTCCATGTCCTTGAGGACTTTTACAACTTCATTTTTGATTCCCATGTTAATCAAATTGTTGGAGAGTGCCCTTCCCATCAAGAATTCTGCAGAAAGATAATAAACTTGTTTTGTCGGTTTTGCCTCATACTGGCGGCGGGTTTCCATCCAGGCCGGCATAATCAATTCTTGTACCGAGGCGGAAACAGCGTCAAAAAGGTCGTGGCTGTTTGCCTGTGAAATATCTTTTCCGTACTGGCGGCGTAAACGGGCTGCAAGATTGTCCCGGAATTTTTCTGCATCAAATTTCATAAAAGTCTCCTCGAATTGAAAAGATGGATAAAAAATACTCTTAAATTATAACACGATTTTGTTCATTTTTGTAAAAGAAAAATGGAAGAAATCTTAAAAAATGTTGTTAATCGTGTTTTTTTCTGAAAACTGCTTATTGTCAGTCTTTTGCGCTATCACCTTCCTTTTTAATGCAGAAGCTCGTCAGCAAGAGTCTCAAGCTGGGCAATAGTTTGGTCTGTGACGGCAATCTTTATGGTGACTTTGTTCTGCGCAAAAGTAATGTTTTTGCAACCTTCAAACATAGCGGCCATTGACTTTGCGGCAACGGGTGCCCAAGAGCCATTTTCAATTAATGCAATTGTCCGGTTCTGATAGTTGCGCTCAACAAGGTTTTCGATAAAATTGTGCATCGCCGGAAAAACTCCGCCGTTGTATGTAGTGCTGGCAAGAACAAGCGTGCCATAACGGAATGCATCCTCAACGCACTCGTGCAAATCTTCACGGGCAATGTCAAAAACGGCAACTTTTTTGCAACCCTTCGCCTTAAGGATTTCCGCAAATTTCTGAACGGCGGCCTTTGTGTTTCCGTAGACTGAAGTATATCCGACCGCAATTCCTTCGCTTTCGACTCCGTAAGACGACCATGTGTCGTAAAGATTTATATAATACTGAAGATTTTCGCTTAAAACTGGCCCGTGCAAAGAACAAATATGTTCGATTTTTAATCCTGCGACCTTTTTCAGGACGGCCTGAACCTGTACGCCGAATTTTCCGACTATGCCAAAATAATAGCGTCTGCCCTCGCAAGCCCAGCCTTCCGGGTCATCATAGTCGTTCGCACCGAATTTTCCGAATGCGTCAGCTGAAAAAAGAACCTTGTCGGTTGAGTCATAAGTCATTATTACTTCCGGCCAGTGAACCTGCGGCGCTCCGATAAATTGCAGGGTGTGTTTTCCAAGTTCCAGAGCCTTTCCTTCCGCCACTACAAGCTGACGTTCCGCAAAATCAGTGCCGAAGTAGCTTTTCATAAGATTGAATGCCATTCTTGACGAGACAATCTTTGCATTTGGGAATTCTTCTGTAAAACGGCGGATATTTGCAGAATGATCCATTTCCATGTGCTGGACGACAAGATAATCAGGCTTGCGGTCTGCACAAATCGCCTTAATATTTTTTATCCATTCATCGCCAAAACGCGCGTCCACCGAATCCATTACGGCAATTTTTTCGTCCAAAATCACATACGAATTGTAGGCCATGCCGTTCGGAACATTGAACTGCCCCTCAAAAAGGTCGATTTCGTGGTCATCAACGCCGACGTATTTGATGCTGTCTGTAATCGTCATAAAGTCCTCTCCTGGTTTATTTTGCAATCAAAACAACAACAGAATTTGATGGAATCACGTAGTGACCTTGGGAAATCAGCGGTTCTTCCTGACCAGCGCAAAGGATTGAATTTAGTCCTGTTATTGAAGTGTCAATCACGCGGAACCACTGGCGGCCTCTCGAAGGATTTGGAACAGAAACCGTCATATCGTGAATATCAGTATTAAATGCGATGTAAAAATCGTTGTCTTCTTCAACACCCCGTATTCCGACACCACCGCCGAGACGCAGAGCCAAAAAGCGGTTCATCTTTTTCCAGTCGGGAATCTTCCCGTCGTAGTCTAGCCATGAAATATCCGCCGGGGTCAAATCTCCCGCAGTCTTGGAGCCTCCGAAAAAGTCCCTCCGCTTGAAGACCCTGTGGCTGGTTCTCAGCTGAATCAGTTTGCGGACAAAATCGAGCATGGCTGAATTTTTCTGCAAGTCATCCCAGTTGAACCAGGAAATTTCGTTATCCTGACAGTAGGGATTGTTGTTGCCATTTTGAGTCCTGCGAACTTCGTCTCCGGCCACAATCATCGGCACACCTTGTGCCAAAATGAGACAGACGAACATGTTCTTAAGCTGTTTTTCACGCAAATCCTCGATTCGCGGGTTTTCACAAGGCCCCTCAAATCCGCAGTTCCAAGAATTGTTGTTGTCGCTGCCGTCGCGGTTGTTTTCGCCGTTTTCCTCATTGTGCTTGCCGTTGTACATTACCAAATCGTTCAGCGTAAAACCGTCATGGCAGGCGATATAGTTGATTGAATTTATCGGCTGACGGCCGCTTGACTGGTAAAGGTCTGAAGAACCGGCAATTCTTGTCGCCGCCTCGTTGGCCAAATATTCGTCACCGCGGATAAATTTGCGGATTCCATCGCGGAAGTGGTCGTTCCATTCACACCAGCGTCCTCCAGGGAAAGAGCCAGTCTGATAAGCTCCGCCGGCATCCCAGGGTTCCGCGATGATTTTTGTGTCGCGCAAAATCGGATTTTCCGCAATCCGCCGTGGAAGAGGAGCCTCTCCGGTTAAAAAGCCCCTTTCGTTTCTGCAAAGAACAGAGGCCAAGTCAAAACGGAAGCCGTCAACGTGCATTTTTGTGACCCAGTAGCGAAGGCAGTCCATTATAAAATCTTGAACCACCGGATGATTGCAGTTGAATGTGTTTCCGCAGCCAGAGAAATTGTAATAGTATTGCTTGTTGTCGTTTACAAGCTGGTAAAAAATCGAGTTGTCCGCCGCACGGAAATTCAGCGTGGGGCCGTTTTCGTTGCCCTCCGCCGTATGATTGAAAACTACGTCCAAAAAGACTTCGATTCCAGCATTATGAAGGGCTTTTACCATGTCCTTGAATTCCCGCACAGCCCCTCCGGGACTTCTGTCAAAAGCATAAGAAGTCTTCGGGGCAAAAAATCCGATTGTGGAATAGCCCCAGTAATTCTTGAGCCTGCCGCCGGTTTTCGGATTTGTGTTAGTGACTTCCCATTCGTCAAATTCGTTGATTGGCAAAAGTTCCACGGCTGTGATTCCAAGTGACTGTAAATAAGGAATTTTTTCTGTCAGTCCCTTGTAGGTTCCCGGCCAGCGGATTTTTGCCGTCGGAGATTCGGTGAATCCTTTTACGTGCAGCTCGTAAATTATAGATTTATTCAGCGGGGTTTTGAGAGGTTTGTCGCCTTCCCAGTCATAATCGTCAGGGTCAACAACAACGCATTTCGGCATTTTTTCAAGCGGACATGGCTGCCCGAATTTCATATTTTTAAAAACTGAGCCGTCAGTAAAGGCAAAAGCTTTGGGGTCAAAGACATATTTCGTCGGGTCAAATCTATGGCCTTTTGACAAGTCGAAGGGGCCGTCAAAACGGTAAAGATAAAGTGCGCCGGGTTTTAGCCCTTTTACAAAAACATGCCAAATGTCGCCAGAACGGTTTTCTTTTGGATTCAATTCGATGGTTTGAAAGGGGGCTGCGGAGTCAGATTTTTCAAAAAGTTCCAAAAATACTTTCGTGGCATTGCGGCTGAATGTTGAAAAATTCACACCATCGGGCATGATTTGGTATGCCGCTTCAACAGGGAATCCTAAAGAAAACTTAAATGAATTCATATTTCCCATTTTAACACGGCTTTTATAAGATTGCAAATTGCGATATTATTTAAAAAATTGTTTGGCAAAGGGGATTTTTATGGGCCGACCGAATGTTTGTTTGTGTTTGACCGGAAAAACGCTTGCAGAAGACAAAGCGATTGTTGAGCGTTACCGACAGTATATTGATATTGCCGAGTTGCGGCTCGATTTTTTGAACGAAGACGAACGCCTAAAAGTCCGTGAATTTCCGGCCAGCGTTGATGTTCCTTGCATTTTGACAATCCGCCGAAAAAGCGACGGAGGAAATTTTATCGAGGGGGAAGCCTCTCGCTCAATGCTTTTTGCCTGGGCGCTTGCCTTTGCCAGTCAAGATAAATCAAAAAACTTCGCCTATGTTGATTTTGAGGATGACTTTAGGGTCTCCAGCCTGCAAGACTCTGCCCTTGCCTACGGAATAAAAGTAATCCGCTCTTACCACAACATGACCGGCATGGTCGACAATATTCCACAGCGTCTCAATGAAATGCGGTTTACCGGCTTCGAGATTCCGAAAATCGCCTGTATGCCAAGCAGTCTTGCCGATGTCACAAGACTTTTTGAGCAGACAAAAGGACTTGCGAATACAGAACAGATTATAGTCGCCATGGGACCTTTGGGGCTTCCATCAAGAATTCTTGCCGCAAAAACGAATTCTTACCTTTCGTTTACGTCTCCCTTGGAACTTCGGCAAAATCTTCTTTCCCTTGGTCAGATAGACCCGATTACGCTGAACGACATTTATCATTTCCATTCAATCGACGCTCAGACTAAAATTTACGGAATCACTGGCTGGCCGCTGAAAGTCACATCTAGTCCTGAGCTGCAGAATAAATTTTTTGCGAATGATTCTTTGAACGCGGTTTTCGTTCCATTCAAGGCAGAAAAGGTCGTTGATGCTTTTAATTTTGCAAAATCAACAGGAATCCGGGGATTTTCCGTCACGATTCCCCACAAGGAAATGATAATTCCCCACCTGCAAAAAATCGATGAAACTGCCATGGCAATCGGTGCCTGCAATACCGTCGTCAACAGAAATGGAGTTTGGACAGGTTATAACACTGACTGCACCGGATTTTCAAAAGCCCTCCTTGAATTCTCAGGATTTAAAGACCTGAACGGCAAAAAAGTCGCAATCATCGGGGCTGGAGGAGCCGCAAGAGCAGTCGCCTATGCCCTCCATGAGCTTGGGGCAAAATGCTGTATTTTTAACCGCACTCTGGGCAAGGCAAAAATAATCGCCCAAAAATATGGATTTGAATACGCGACTCTTTCTCCAGATTCTTCCGAATTGATTCAACGCTATTCTGACATCATCGTGCAGACAACCTCAATTGGAATGGGTTCAGTCGGTCCTTCTGATGAAACGAACGACCCGCTATACTTTTATGATTTTTCTGGACACGAAATGCTTTATGACATAATCTATGTGCCTTCCGTAACTCCGATTATGGCTCGTGCTGCCCTTGCAGGATGCAAAACCCACAATGGCAGCACAATGCTCCTCTATCAGGGAGAGGCGCAATTTGAATTATATAAAGAGGTCTATCAAGATGCTTAGTCAAAGTGAACAGAAAATCCTTGTGGCAAATACCGCAATCGATACTTTAATTGAAGAAAAAAAGATTTTTTCCGGCATGAAAATCGGTCTTGGAACTGGCTCCACTGCCCTTCCTGCGGTAAAGCGTCTGGCTGAGCGAATTCAGGACGGAACTTTGACCGGCATAAAGGCTGTCGCGACTAGCTTCCAGACTGAAAATTATGCGAAAGATTTGGGTATTTCCGTTTTCGATTTGAATGACCGTGAAATCAATGGACAGCTAGACCTCACGATTGACGGGGCCGACTCAATTGACCCGGACTGCAATTTAATCAAGGGCGGCGGAGCTGCTTTGACCCGCGAAAAAATCACCGCCTACAACTCAAAGAATTATGCGATTGTGGCCGACTCTTCAAAAGTTTACCCGGATTTGGGAACGAAATTTCCACTTCCTGTTGAAATCATTCCGATGGCAAGAGTCAGCATTCAAAATGCCCTGGCTGAACTCGGCGCAACTTGCACTCTCCGCGAGGGCGTAAAAAAATGCGGTCCTGTAATCACGGACAATGGAAACCAGATTCTAGACTGCCTGTGGAAAAGCCCTGTAAATCCCGCCGAAATGGAGGATAAAATCAATTCTCTTCCCGGCGTAGTGGAAACAGGATTTTTTACCAAAAAACACCCGCAAGTCTTCATTGCCAAAGAAGACGGAAGCGTTGAAATCCGTAAGTAACAGGAATATATAAAGCTCCAACATTGATAAATTTAAGTGTTGGAATTACAATAGTTTAATATTTAGAACCGACGAGGACGATATGTCAAAACTTTCTATCCGCGAAAAATATGCGGATATGCTCAAAGAGCTTGCAAAATATTCTCAGGCTGCTGATCGAATCGACACAACGAACGTATATCAGAAAGCCAATCCTATGACCCGCAAATTTATGGATAAGCTTGTTGAAGACAACATGGCTCCAGGTTCCTGCCTTAAAGGAAAGGAAAATTTCCGTGCATTTTATGATGCCGTAAAAGCCGGAAAACGCGGTTTAATCTTGATGGAGCACTATTCAAATACAGATCTTCCCGCCCTTTGCTGGCTTTTGGAACATGATTTGCCAGAAGTTGGAAAGGACCTGGCAGATAGAATAGTTGCAATTGCAGGAATGAAGTTGAACGAGGCCAATCCCTTGGTAAAGGCCTTTGCTGAAAGTTTTACCCGTGTTGTAATTTATCCTACACGGTCTCTTACTAAAGCTGAAGCCGCCGCCCAAAGTCCAGAAGAAAAAGCCGCAGAAGAAAAGAAAGCCCGTTCAATCAATTTGGCGGCCATGCACGCAATGGATACCTGCAAGCGCAATGGTGAAGTGATTTTGGTTTTTCCGGCAGGAACTAGATACCGGCCTGGTCATCCAGAGACAAAACGTGGCTTAAAAGAGATTGATTCTTACTTGCGCATGTTCGATGTTATGATTCTTGTGACGATTAACGGCTCTTGCCTTACGATTGACATGGACAATCCTGATGACATGTTGGCTGATTTTGTAGAGCCAGCCGTTCAGGTTTTCTCTGCAAGCCCTGTTATTGAATGCAAGCCCTACCGCAAGGATTATTTGGCAACGCTTCCCGCTGACTGTGAAGATACCAAACAGGCTATGATTGACCATGTTATGGCCCAGTTTGATATTCAGCACGAGCAGGTAGAAAAAGGAACTTATAACTGACTTTTGCTAAAAGGCAGACAAGTTTTTTAGAAATAGCAGATTTTATAGTTTCCGAATTGTGCAAAACCGCAGGAGGCATAAAGGCGCAAAGCCGGGAGATTATCAGTTTTTACAAATAGAACTGATTTTTTTCCATTTTGCCCCTGGGAATTGACAATAAAATTAATCAGAGAGCCGGCAAATCCATGCCGGCGATATTCTTTTGGTGTAAAGACTCCTCCAAAAAGTATATGATTTTCCCCTTGTGCGGAAATATTCATTTTTGAAAGAATTTTTCCTTCTGAAAAAATGGCGAAAACTTGTCCAGCCTCAATGGCTTTTTTTAGGGTCGATTTCGTATAAAGCAGATTGACTTCCCGGCCGTTAAAAATAACTTCTTCTTTTTCATAAGCGGCTTGTAGTGGTAAAAGAGAATCTAAGTCATCAATACAACATTTTCGGATTTGTTGGTTTTTATCAGAAGACTCCGCTTGCTTGTTTTCTGCTTGCTGATTTATAAAAGGGGTTGCTTGGAGTAAAAAATATTCTTGTTCATGGGAAGGGGCTTTTTGGGCAAAAAGAATTTTTTTCATCGAGTCGATTGAGGAAGCCGGCCCGGCAATGCTGAAAAGCTTAATCTTTTGTTTCAAGATAAAAGTTGCCGCCACATTTATGACTTCATCAGAATCTATGGAAAAAAGCAGGTGAATCTGCCCGAATTTTGAGAGGGTAAAAAGTCCGAGGATTTTTTCTTCCTCGCAAATGGCATAAATAGGAAGGATTCCATCGCTGATTTTTTGAATCAGTGTAAGGTTGAATTTTTCATACTCTAGGCAAAATTCCTTTGCAGCTTGAGTAAGATTATCTTTTATGAGCAGAACTTTCATTAAACTAAATAGCACCAATCGGAACTGGCCGGCCAAGCAAATTGCCCTGAATGTAGTCGCAGTTATTTTTAATCAGATATTCAAGCTGACTGTCTTCTTCGATTCCTTCTGCGATTACTTCCAAATCAAGTTGGTGAGCCATGTCGATTATCGTTTTTACGATGTTCTTATTGTCCGGAATCTTGCCGATTGGGTCAATAAAGGATTTATCGATTTTAACAATATCTAGCGGGAGAGTGCGCAAATAGCTCAGTGACGAATAGCCTGTTCCAAAGTCATCAAGGGCGATTTTAATTCCCATGTTTTTAAGCTCGGTCAAAATCCTTTTGGCCATCTCAGGAGAATTTATACAAATGCCCTCTGTCACTTCAAATTCAAGGTAATTTGTGTCGATTCCTGTTTCTTCGATGACTTCTTTTACCATGGAAAGAAAATCCGGGTCGCGGAACTGGACGACAGAAAAATTGATTGCTAAAGTCGGGCAGATTTCATATTCAGGAAGAACCTTCATAAATTCCATGCAGGCTTCTTTTAAAATCCACTTTCCGATTGTAATGATAGAGCCGTTTTCTTCTGCCAGAGGAATAAAATCTAAGGGACCGATATGACCCAGGGTAGGGGAGTCCCAACGGACAAGAACTTCAAAGCCTCGAAGTTTTTTCTCTGGGATTTTGTATTGGGGCTGGTATTCAATGTAAAGTTCTTTGTTTTTGATTGCTTCCTCAAGTTTTCGCTCAAGGGTCATTTGTCGCTCAAGGTTTTGTTGCATGTGCTCATCAAAAAAAACAATGCAATTTTTTCCGCGGGATTTAGCCCGGTAAAGGGCTAGGTCGACCTGCTGTAAAAGTTTTGTTACGTCTTTTGCATCTTTGGGGTAGCGGGAAACACCGATTGAGGTCGTCATCTTGTAATAATGGTCTTTATAATAGAAAGGCTGATTTACAATTTGAGTCAGTTGCGAAAGGTAAGTTTCGATTTCAGCATCGGTTTGAGCTTGCTTCATTACGATTAAAAATTCATCCCCGCCGATTCTTCCGATTGAATTCGGTTCCTTTATGAAATTGCAGAGGTTGTGAACTATTTCGGTCAAAAATACGTCACCAATTTGATGCCCCAGGGCTTCATTAATCATTTTAAAGTTGTCCAAGTCGATGACGGCTATCGAGAATGCTGGAATTGAATGGGGGCCGGAAGTTAAACTTTGAAGAAGGTTCATGCGTTCCTTGCGATTTGGCAGTCCGGTCAGGTCGTCGATGTAGGCCAGTTTGTGTAGGGTTTCGACATTGTGCATAATCCTCTGGTACTGCATGAATACTAGAGTTGAAATAAAGCAGCTGACGATTACGATTCCATAAAAGGCTATGATAAGTTTTTGTCCACCGAGAATAAGCTGGACGGTAAGACATGCGATATTGATTCCATTTAAAATGAATTGCGAAATAAAACCGGCCTTGTGGCAGGCGATTATCAGCTCAACGCTGTCCAAAAGCAAAAGAAGCTCAAGACCCACGGAGACAATGAGGATAAGTTCCATTTTTATAGGGTCAAATGGAAAAGTCGCATTTGGAACGATTGCAGGGGTCGCGATAATTTGGCATAGCATGACGATTATATATAAAAGGCAAAGAAGTCCAAGCAGGACCCTGTCGTGGCCTCGTTGGTCAGTTAATCCATCCATAAAAACCTCTTAGCATAATACCTTAAAATAAATTATAACACGGAATTCTGTGAAAATGTAAAAAAAATCAACAGGTCTGGGGAAAGCCCACAAAGCTCTTGGTTCGTAATTGAAAGCACAGTCTAGATCAATGTCATTTTTTAGGCCTCGAAATTGAATTTTTACTCTAAAATTGACTTGAAAACTGCGAAAAGGGACTGATTTTATAAAAAAAGAGGAATCTGTTAAGTTTTTCTGATAAAAAAATAGAAAAAATAGTGAAATTTTGTGAATTTTTGTTGAATTCTTTTACATTTTATTGACAAATTACATGCAAAAATCCAAAATGGTGAACAAAATTTGAAAAATTGCTGTTTTTTCGGTCGTTTTTCAGTAAAAAATGGGGTATAAATCATGTCAGAATCGATTCCTGAACTGTTCGCCTGCAATGTATTCAACGACACCGTAATGCGCGAGCGTCTTCCAAAGGACAGCTACAAGGCCTTGAAAAAGTGCATCAAGGATGGCACGGAACTTACAATCGACTTGGCCAACGTGGTCGCAAACGCGATGAAGGACTGGGCGATTGAAAAAGGCTGCACCCACTACACTCATTGGTTCCAGCCGCTAACCGGAGTCACGGCCGAAAAGCATGAGTCTTTCATCAATCCGACGAAAGACGGCGGGATCATCATGGAATTCTCCGGCAAGGAGTTGATTAAGGACGAGGCTGACGGCTCCTCATTCCCCTCTGGAGGAATCCGCGCGACATTTGAAGCCCGTGGTTATACTGCCTGGGACCCCACATCATTCGCATTTGTAAAAGAAGGAACCCTCTGCATTCCGACTGCCTTCTGCTCATACACAGGCGAGTCTTTGGACAAAAAAATCCCCCTTCTCCGCTCGATGGAAGCAATCAACAAGCAGGCTCTGCGTATCATGCGTCTCTTCGGCAACACAAGCTGCCAGAAGGTCAACACGACAGTCGGCCCTGAGCAGGAATATTTTTTGGTCGACAAAAACCTCTACAACCAGAGAAAGGACTTGATTTTCTGCAAGAGAACCCTTTTCGGCGCATTGCCCCCAAAGGGTCAGGAGATGGACGACCACTACTACGGCACGATACAACCCAGAATCGTCGAGTACATGCACGATTTGGACAGGGAATTGTGGAAGATGGGGATTTACTCAAAGACAAAGCACAATGAGGTTGCCCCGGCCCAGCACGAGATGGCTCCGATTTTCACGACGACAAACCTTGCCGTTGACCAGAACCAGCTGACCATGGAAATCATGAAAAAAGTCGCCCTCAAGCACGGACTTTACTGCCTCCTCTCTGAAAAGCCATTTGAGGGCGTGAACGGCTCCGGCAAGCACAACAACTGGTCACTTTCAACCGATGAGGGGCAGAATCTTCTTGACCCCGGCGACACTCCTGAGGAGAACGCCCAGTTCCTGCTCTTTTTGACGGCCGTAATCAAGGCTGTTGACGAGTATCAGGACATGCTCCGCATATCAATCGCATCGGCCGGAAACGACCACCGTCTTGGAGCGAACGAGGCGCCGCCTGCAATCATCTCTATGTTCATCGGATCTGAGCTAGATGCTGTTCTAGAGTCAATCGTCACTGGAAAGCCCTACGACAAACGCGGAAAGCAGCGCATGGAAGTCGGCGTAAACGTCCTTCCCCGCTTCTCAAAGGATACGACCGACCGCAACAGAACTTCACCGTTCGCATTCACAGGAAACAAATTCGAGTTCCGCTCATGCGGCTCCGCCCTCTCAATATCAACTCCAAACGTGGTCTTGAACACTGTTGTCGCAAAGGAACTGGACGATTTTGCGACAGAACTTGAGGGAGTCGCAGACTTCAAGTCAGCCCTCACGGACTTGATTAAGCGTGAGATTACAAACCACCGCCGCATCATCTTCAACGGAAACGGCTACGATGACGCTTGGATTAAGGAAGCTGAGTCTCGCGGGCTTTTGAATTTACCGACAACCCCGGACGCGATGGAGCATTATCTGGACAAAAAGAACGTCGAGGTTTTCACAAAGTACGGGGTCTACACAAAGTCCGAGATGAAGAGCCACTACGAGGTCAAGCTGGAAAAATACTCCCAGATTCTTAACATCGAAGTGAACACGATGATTGACATGATTTACAAGGATATTCTGCCTGCCGCAGCCTCTTACATGCACGACTTTGCAGAGACAGCCTCCCTGATTCAGAAAGTCACAGGGGCAAAGGCATCCGCTGAGACCAGCCTTGTAAAGACTATGAGCGACCTTGCTGATAAGCTAGTAAAGGAAGCCGAACTTTTGGCAAAGCTCCATGCGGAAGCGGAAGGCAAAAAAGATGTTGCAAAACAGGCACGCCTTTACGCGGACAAGGTTCTTCCGCAGATGGCAGCGGCCCGCGCCGTAGCCGACAAAATGGAACCGCTTTTGGGAGAGAAGTACAAACCTTATCCGAATTATGCAGACTTGCTTTTTAGGGTGTAAAAAATGAATCCTCTTATTGTTTTTGAACAGATGGTTGTTATCGTCCTTTTAATTCTGACTGGTTTTATCTGCCAGAAAATCGGGCGCGTAACTTTGGAAATCAAAAAATTTCTTTCGTTCGGCGTAGTTTCAATTTTCAACCCAGCCCTTTTAATTTCTTCCGTGCTTGGTCATCAGGGCGAGCGTGATATGAATTCCGTCTGGATTATTTTTGCGGTTGCAGCCGCCATGTTTGCGGCATTTATAATCATCGCAAAAATCGCATCTTTTACGGAAAAAGAATTCCGCGCAAAGGCGACTTTGCAGCTCATGTTTATATTCTCAAACCTGGGCTTTATCGGGATTCCCCTTGTCGGCGCGGTTTTGGGAGAAGAATACATAATCTACACGGCGATTTTCAACTTGGTCTACAACGTTGTCTTCTATTCTTATGGAACGGCATTGACCGATGAATCCGGCAAGAAATTTTCGCTTTCAAAACTCAAGAGTTTTATAAACGCGGGAACAATTGGCGGAATTCTGGCGTTGCTGATTTTCTTCATAAACAAGGATTTGCCCTTGATTTTCTCTGAGTCAATTGGCTATCTCGGCGGAGTCTGCGTTCCGATGGCTCTTTTTATAATCGGAGTCACTTTGGGCGAGCAGAAAAACCTTGTAAAAGTCTTTTTAAGCCCCAAACTGTACCTTTTCTTTGTCGTGAAAATGCTTTTGATTCCTGTCGCATTCTCATTCGTCATAAAGGCACTGCCAATCGGTGACGACTTGAAAATCCTCACGCTTTTGATGGTCGGAATGCCAGTTGGCAACCTCCCGCTTATGACGATGACCGAAAAAGGCTGGGACGGAACTTTCTGCTCCAACGGAATCATTCTTACGACCTTGCTCTCGACATTTTCCCTGCCGGTAATCGTTTTTATTTATAATCTGATTTAGCTGATTTAGGTCTTATAATTATAGCTGCCCATTTCAATATTTGGGCAGCCAATTTTTTATTCGCAGTCTTTTATAGCTGCGATACGTTCCAAAAGCGGGGGATGGCTATAATTGAAGACAGAATAAATCTTTGGCACGGTCAGCTCGCTTAAGTTTTCCTTGTTGAGCTTAATCAAAGCTGTGGAAAGAGGCTCTCCAGAACCACAGATTTTTGCCGCAAAGGCATCTGCCTGAAATTCATCGCGTCGGCTGAAATAATTCATAATCGGGTTCAGCAAAATCGTAAATGAACCGAAAGTCAGATTCAAAAGAAAAAGTCCGATAAAGCGCATTTTTGGCAGCAGGAGTTCAAAATTTTCTTTTGGAGCGAATCCGAATCCCAAATACAAATCAAACGAGTTTATCAGCAGGCTCAGTAAAAAGAAAAAGACGAAAATTATTGGAATAATGAAAATCATCTTTTTGACTATGTGATGGTGCTTGTAGTGGCCAAGCTCATGTCCCAAAACAGCTTCGATTTCTTCTGGGGTAAGTTGCTCAATCAGGGTATCGTAAAGAACGACCCGCTTTGACTTTCCAAAGCCGGTAAAATATGCGTTTGAGTGACCAGAGCGCTTTGAAGCGTCCATCACAAAAAGTCCAGAAGCTTTGAAGCCGGCCTCCTCAAGCTCTGCGGTCAGGCGGGATTTTAGCTCTCCGTCCTCAAGCGGTGTAAATTTGTTGAAAAGTGGGGCAATCACCATCGGGAACAAAGTTGAAATTGCAAAGGTAAATGCCACGACCAGAATCGAAACCCAAAGCCACCAAAGACTTGAGGCCCGTTCCAAGAAAAATCCGATTGCAAAAACCAGCGGTAGCGAAATCACAAGGGAGATTGCAAAAGACTTTACTTGGTCGACCAGCCAAAGCTTTAAAGTCATTTTGTTAAAACCGAATTTCTCTTCAATTTTAAATTGGTCGTACAAATCAAAGGGGATTGAAATTATAGAACCGGGAATCCCGATGATTACCAAAAACAAAAAGTCGACCAAAAGAGAATTTTCTATGCGGCTGAAAAGTGCATGGTAAACGGCCGGATAAAAGCCTGAAATCAGCAGGAACAAATTCAGGGCAAGTGTCACAAGTGTTTCTGGAATCGAGAATTTGTAGTTTGTGTTTTCGTAGGCGACAGTTTTTTCAAGGGTAGCACGGTCAACTTTGCCTTCAATTTCGGCAGGAATCTCAAGACCATGCTTTTGCCTGTGACGAAAGTCTGCGTAGTCAAGCCCCTGGTCGATGAAAAAATCCAGAGCCATACCGGTAAAAGTTAAAATTACAAAAATGTTAGAAAAATCCATGTGTTAAATATAATGAAATTTGGGCGGTCCGGCAAAGCCGTCGGGCTATCCGCACTTCCGCTATCGCTACATTCGCGGTAGTTTCGACAAGCTCAACTTCCGCGAACGCCTTCGGCGGTGCTACTATCCCTACCGCATGAAAGCAAGGCTGGTAGCGGGCTGTCTGGCGGTCTCGCAGTGGCTCGACCGAGACTCGCCTACAAACTCACCTCGTGAGTTTGTTCGCCTTCGGCGACCGGCTCCCTACCTACCGCAGGCGCGGAAAAACTTGCTGGCCTCGGTTGAAGGTCGCCTTTACTTTTCCTGTGACTGTCTGGCCTTCAAAGGGAGTCGACTTTCCCTTGCTGTAGAATTTCTCAGGATTTACGACCCATTCCTCCTCCGTGTCAACAAGGGCAAAGTCTGCATCGTAGCCTGGCTTAAAAAGTCCAGCCTTTAATCCCAGAATTTTCGCCGGATTTGCGGACATCAGCGCGGAAAGTTTCTTTAAAGAAATTCCCTCTCTTTTTACCAGAACCGAATGGCATACCGCGAATGCAAGCTCCAAACCGGTAAAGCCCGGAGAACCGGCCGCCTTGTCTTCCTGAGTGTGCGGGGCATGGTCTGTGGCGATTGCGTCAACAGTGCCGTCAATAATTCCCTTGATTATCGCCCGCCGGTCTTCTTCGCTGCGGAGGGGAGGATTTACAAGGGCACGGATATATGGGGCTTCCGTTCCTGTCAGTCCTATGTGGTGGGGGGTGACTTCCATAGTCAAGTCAAAACCCGGCTGACCGAATCCTTCGAGATTTTTCAGCCCCTTGTAAAGGCGCACTGAGTTCACGCAGACTTTTGTCGAGCAATGGCAGATGTGGATATGGCAGCCCGCCAAGGAGGCCAGCTGAATATTGCGGGAAGTCATTGTGTTTTCCGCGATGGCAAGCAAATCATTTGCGGACTTTAAATTTCCATCGATTTCAAAGTCAACTGCCGCAGGAACATTCGGAGTCTTTACGTTCACCTTTCCGGCCGGAATATTGTATTGCTTCATAAATTCCAATGCTCTCTGCCTGAAAGGCTTTGCCGCCTGGGCTAAAGAAACATCCTCGCAGTGGCAGCTTACGACGATTCCCTTTTTTCCGGCTTTTTGCATGGCAGAAAGCATTACGGCTGTGTCCCCGACATCGTGACCGTCCTCCGAGATGACAGGAATTTTACTTGCGTCATAGGAGTCGATATCGGTGACAGTTTTGCCGTCAAAATTTTTTGTGATTGATGTCGTCTGGAAAAGGCGGGCAAGACCGATTTTTTCCGCCCGTTTTATATTCTCTAGCGCATCTTCCTGACTTGAAATCACAGGATTCGTGTTCGGCATTGCGACTACCGTTCCGTAGCCGCCTGCGGCGGCGGCATTTAGGCCTGATTCCAAATCCTCTTTTTGAGTCAGCCCTGGGTCGCGGAAGTGAACGTGCAGGTCGATAAAGGCCGGCATTAAAGTCTGTCCCTTGCCGTCAAAAAATTCGGCGGATTTTACCTCGCTCTCGCTCAAAATCGCGGAAATCGCAAGCTCTGCGGATTTTTTTGTTTTAAAGTCTCCCAAAAGCACGGACTTGATTTTTTCGCCTGAGCAAATCACCATTCCAGAAGAGTCAATTTCGCTGTCAGTAAGCGTGACGTTAAAAATTACGAGAGATTTCACTTTTTTACTCCTTTAAAGCTCTGTGCCAGTAATCGCGGCGTTTTCCAGTTCCTCAAAAGAACAAATTTTGTTTCGTCCGGAATTTTTCGCCTGATACAAGGCCGCGTCTGTTTTTTTAATCATAATCTCATAGTCATAGTCTTCGCTAGGTTCAAAATAGGCATAACCGATGCTGATTGAAACATAATTTGACGGGTTTTCCTCTGCCGGAAAAGGAATTTCCAAATCAGCAACCGCTTCCCGCAAATTTTCAGCCCTGTCTTTCAAATCTTCCTGATTTTTCACAAAACAGAGGCCACAGAATTCTTCCCCTCCGTAGCGGAAAAACGAGATTCCGTTCTCAAGCCCGAATTTCTTAAAGCACTTGCCGATTTCAAAGAGGCAGACATCGCCAGCCCTGTGTCCGTACGAATCATTGAAAAGCTTGAAGTGGTCAATGTCAATCATGAACATGCCGCTTACGTGATTCTCAACCGGCCCTTCCGATTTTTTCAAATTCTCAAAAAGGCTCCGGCGGTTCGGCAGGTCAGTCAGAGAGTCAGTGTTTCGCTCATAAAGAAGTTTTCTGTTGGCCTCGAAATTTTCCAAGCGGCTCTTTCTGATTTCAAGCCCGATGAAAATTCCGACCGCAAAAAACGAAGTCGTATTCATCATGTCCATAATGAAGGTCGACTGCTTTTTGAAGAGGTAAGAAAGAATCATCCCGTAAAAAAACATGCAGATTGTAAAAATATTAACCCTCAGTGAGCGGTCCAGCAAAAGAATTTGCATCAAAAGAAGAATACATGTGAAAGTGACATATTCAACTGCATAAATATTTGCGAAATTGACCAAAATTGAAAAACTGACAGCGATAAAGAAAAGTAGGTAAATTAACGGCAACGGATGCTTTTTTATGAATTTTTCAAAAAGAAAAATCGTGAACATTACCAGCAGGGACGCTAAAAAAAATGAAAAATAGAGGACTTTCAAGTGAATTTCAAAGTCTGCTGCGTATGAGAAAATCATTAGGACGAGCATTAGAACCATGACGATTCCATTCAGGACTTTCAAAAGAGAAAAATTGTAATTACTTACGGCCTCTCTGTTCCGCTTGAGAAGGTTGATTTCATTTTCAAAAAGTAAAAAAGTCAGTATTCTCATTTCTTAGTATTTCCTGCCCATTTTCGCGGACTGAATCCTGTGTTTTTTTTGAAAACCGAAGAAAAATAATTTTGGTTTTGAAAGCCTAATCTGCTGGCGATTTCACTTAGCTTTGCGTTTCCCATCGAGAGAAGTTTTTTTGCCTGTTCAATTTTTAATTTTTCATGAAGCTCTTGAACCGTAAATCCTGTCATTTCCTTTGTCTTTCGCACAAGGTGACTCTTGCTTACAAGAAGTTCATCGGCCATTTTATTCAGATTAGTCATTTCATCCAAATGTTCGAGCAAATAATTCATAATTTGTCTGACAGTCAGGCCTGACTGAATTTTAATTACGGATTCGTCTTCGTCTGGAAGATTGAAATCCTTGAAGATTTGGTCGTTGTTCAAAAGTGATGAATTGGCCTTTGCCTTTGAGGCTTTTAAATAAGTTGTGTAGAGGGCATTGCTCATCAGCAGGCGAACTGTGTCGTAAAGAGAGATATTTTGGTTTCCGATTTCCAAAAGCATGTAGCCAAAGTAGAGGTCATCATGATAAAGGGTTTCCAACATCAGCGAGTAACGCCGTTCCTGGGGCAAGAACATCTTTGGAAAGCAGGAGGGATCATAAACTTTGTGGGGAAGTTTTTCCTGAATGAAAGGCTGCGGTTCTGGCAGAATCAGTTTTACGGATGCGGACATCAGGTCGTGGGTCAAAGTGTCGCTCAGGGCAAGGATTATTCCAGAAATCTCAAGTTCGCCCAACTGACGGCGCAGGACTTCGTAAATTTGTTTTTCCGTGGTGGCCGAGGCAAAGTTAATTGCGATTTTAGAGAGGTTTGAAAATGTATAGGCGTTCTCCTGATTTGAAAGAGTGTCATAAGAAAGGTGGACTGATGCAAAAACTCTCAGCTGGTGGAAAATTGCTTCCATGTGCAAAATCTGCTCAGGATCATCTTTTACCAGCGGAATAATCAAGGCCCGCAAATCCGTAATGAACTGCTGATATGTCGTACTTGAAACTTTGCCTCGTTTGTCGGCGTTTTGTAAAATCCGCTGGAAGCTTTTCAACAAGTGTGAATCTTTTTCCTGCTCGTAAATGTCAAAAAATATCGAGTCGATAAGGTCGCCCTGTTCAGAACTCGTTGACTGGGGAAGTAAATTCCGAATTTGATATGTCAAATAGTTTCTCAAATCTTTTCCTGAACCGCTAATGATTTCAGAAAGATTTTTTACTATTGGGATCGCTTTTCCGGCATCAAGTATGCTTTGCTCAAAGCAACCGCATGACTGTCTGACGACAAGCGAAGTTTTTATGAATTTTGACTCCAGAATTTTTTCCGGCTCGATTATTTTGTCGATTAAAAGTTCTACGGCTGTGTAACCCCGTTTAAAGTATTCCAAATTGATTGTTGTAATAGGCGTGAATGCGGAAATTCCTGAATACTGGTTGTTAAAGCCTGTTATTGCTACGTCCTTTGGAACTGCGATTCCGAGTTTGTCGAATTCATTGATTAATTCAGCTGCAATAATATCACTTGACGTGACGATTACATCCAGACCTTCATGGTTGTGCAATTTGAATGACGTGACAAGTTTTCTGATGACGTAGGTTATGTCTACTGGCTCCATAGACTTTGCCATGTAAACAGAATTCGGAAGTTCTGGAATATTGTATTTTGCGAGTTCCGCCCTGTAGGCTGTGAGTCTGCGCTGGTGGGGCAGCGAAATTTCACTGCCGACAAAGGCAAATTTCCTGTATTTGTGGACTTTTATCAGGTGTTTGAACAGATATGACATTGAATATGTGTTGTCAATTCTTACTGACGGGACACCAGGAATGTCCATGTAGCCGATGTCGACAATCGGAAGTGGGGCAAGTGAAGTGAATAAATTTGTGACGCTTTCTGGCTCCATGTATTCGCAGAGTGTTGAAGCCCAAGAAACAAGCCCGTTGATTAAGGGCTGCTTCATGAATTTGAAATTCTTTGTGTAATGGTGAATGAAATCCAAGTCGTCAAATGTTGAGTACTTGATTGCTCCACCCATGTTTATAAAGTTTACATCGTAGTCGGAGCAGGCTTTCATAATTCCTGCCAAATATTCCTGTCCGATAAATGAACGAAAATCTGCAATTCCTGCAAAAGCTATCGTAATTCGCTGACCTGCATTTTTTTTAGCTGAGAGAAAATTTCTTCTGTGGGCAATTCCCTGATCCATTTTATTTATTATAGCATGTACTGATTCAATTTTATATTAGAATTTATAAAATTTGCTCATAAATTTGACCTTCAAAGAAAAAACAAAAAATTAAAAACTTGCAAAATCCTAAAATGGACTTATAATAATCTTTATGGATATCTATCAAAACATTTCGGAATATTATGATGAACTCTATCCTGTCTCTGCTGAGCAGAAGAAATTTTACACTGATATTTTAAACTCTTATGCAAAACCCGCAAAAGTTTTGGGGCTCAATTGCGGAACCGGTAATTTTGAATACAGTTTGGCAAAAGAAGATTACGATGTTACTGGCTTGGAGACGATTCCTGACTTGCTCGCCTCTGCCAACCGCAAACGGTGGACTCAAACTATGTCCATGCGTTTTTTCAACATGTCTACGCTTGAAATGGCGAGATTTTTAGGCAAGAAATTCTACAATCTGATTTCTGTCCGCGACAGTCGAGTTGTTTTCACTCATGACAAAACTTTGATGAATAAATTTTTCTACGACTGTCACGAACTTTTGAGCGATGGAGGCTCCCTGATCATTGTCCTGCCGAATTTTGAGAAATTTGTCCCAGCACAAGAGCCTGTGGAGCTTCCGGCCCGCGAGAGCATCCGAGTTTCATTGTTTACGAGAATTGTGACCGACCCGGACGGGCAAGTTTATGAGGAGCAGGTTCTTGAAAGCGGCAATGGAAAAATGCAGACAGTCACTTCGCACGCACCGATTTTCCCGCTGACTAAAACTGATATCTCCGAGTTGGCCAAAAAATCAGGCTTCTCAAAAATTGATTTTTACGGTGATTTTTCAAAGTCAGAATTTACAAAAGATTGTGATGAGTTAATCGCTGTAATCCGCTGAATTATTTGAATTTCCAGTGGTTGTTGTCGCGGTAAAAGCGTTTTGCAGGAACTTCCAACAAGCGTCCGTCTTCTCCGAGCATTTTAATCATCTGCGTAAGCGGATTTACGTCCGTGATTTTAAAATTCGTTCCATCGTAGAAAATATGGATTCCCTCATTCGGAAGATTCCTGCGGGCTTCTGCGTACCATTTGAATTCGTAGCTCAGGCAGCAAAGCAGTCGGCCGCACTGCCCTGAGATTTTTGCGGAGTTGAGCGAAAGATTCTGCTCTTTTGCCATCTTGATTGAAACAGAAGGAAGTTTGTCTGAAATTGAGGAGCAGCAGAATGGCCGGCCGCAAACGCCGAGTCCACCTGTAATCCTTGATTCGTCCCTTGCCCCGATTTGGCGCAGTTCTATTCTCATCTTGAAGACAGAAACCAAGTCCTTGACCAGCTCCCGGAAGTCAACCCGGTTTTCGCTTGAAAAGAAAAATAGTGCTTTCGGCTCGTCCAGCAAAAAGTGAACGGCAACAAGCTTCATATCAAGGTGGTGAAGGGCTGCCTTTTCCTGAAAAGTCTTAAAGGCTTCGTCTTCCTTCGCGCAGTTTTCCTGATATTTTTTTAAGTCCTCGTCAGAAGTTTTGCGTTCGATTGTCACTATGTCAGATTTTTTGATTTGCACCGGATGCTCTGATTTTCCAAGAACAAAGGCCAAATCTTTGCCGTAGCGGGTTGAAACGATTACGCCGTCACCTTTTTTGAGTTCGCCCATTCCCTTGGGCTGATTGCAGAAAATATTTTCGTTTGAATATTCCAGACGCACAACGTAGAGAGGCCCGTTAAAAGAGTCCTGGGCAGAAGAGTCAGAAGTATCTTCATAGTTGTCTTCGAGTTTTGAGAAATCAATTTTCTCGTCGTCTATGTCCTGTTCAAAAATATCGCTCACGGGTCTACCTCAAAATGTCCTTCCTCCGAAAAAAGAACACCTTTTTATATTTTATAATTATCCGGCTAATAAGTCCACAATTAAACCGTTGATTTCTTCAATGCGGGCTAGCATATTCAGATTTTTGCGGTGATTGTATAAAAAGTCCGAAGTGAATTGATTTAGTTTTTCATTGATTACGCGGATTTGGATTCTCGGGTCGACGGGTTTGCCGCTTTTTCTGCTGATTGGAATTTCCCATTTACCTGTCACCGGGTTGAATTTCTTGCGCTGCTGGACAACGACCTCATAGTTGTTTTTTACGATGAACTTTATGAACTGGCTGACCTTTTCCCGGTATCTGTCAATTGAGGCCCTGTCCTGCTTTCGCTGCAACTCGTCTCCTGCTATGTCCACCGCGTCTTTCAAAAAGATTACGGCTTCTTCCCCACTCATTCCGGCTATTTCCGGCGGAAGACCCTCTGAGATCAGATTTTTTTCTTCCTGAGCTTTTTTCAGCGACGATGCGAATGAAATTTTAGAATTTTTTGCGGATTTTTCTGATTTCTGGGCGTTTTTTGCCTGCTGACTTGCGGCAGACTGGACTCCAGAAAAATACAAGGCAGAACTTTGAAGTGTGCTGATTTCAGCCATTACATAACCTTGCTCAGAACAGCCTGTTTGTCAGTGAATTCTTTTACGGCCTTTGAATAAGATTCTTCGTCCTTGAGGGAAATACAGTGGCCTTGAACGAACGTGTTCTCAGCAATTTGAAGGCGGCGGGTCGTGATGTTCCCGATGACGATTGATTCTGTAAGGAGGGTGATGCTTTTCGGGGCTGAAATGTCGCCGATTACGATTCCTCCGACTGTGACTGCTGCAGCCGTAATGTTTCCGCGAATTCTTGCTTTTTCTCCGATGATGACGTTTCCTGGAGTGTCGAGATTTCCATCGATGTCCCCGTCAACACGGACAAAACCGTTTACGCGCAAATTCCCGCTGACTGCGGAACCTTCGCCTACGATTGTGTTGATTGAAATGTCATCAGAAAAAAATGCCATCTTATTTTGCGAGTTTTACGTTAACGTATTTTGCCGGGTCTACAACGTCTGAGCCGATGTGGACTTCGTAATGAAGGTGGGGGCCTGTCGTAACGCCGGTGTTTCCGATTGCTCCGATAACCTGACGCTGTGAAACCTGCTGTCCCTTTTTGACGCGGACTGTACTCATGTGACAGTAACGCGTGTAAATTCCGTGCTTGTGCTTGATTACAACGTAGTTTCCGAATCCTGAGTCATAAGCGACTGTGACGACTTGACCGTTAGCCGTGGCGACAATCGGGTCTCCTGAACGCCATGTTGAGAAGTCCAAGCCCTTGTGGATGTACCACTGGCCTGTAATCGGGTGGACGTTTTGGCCGAACTGCATTGAAATGTGTCCGATTCCGCCCCGGATTGGCCAAATATTGGGAATGTCAGAGAAAAGTGTTTCCTGGCTTTCGAGCATTTTTCCAATCTGCTCAATCGGCTGGACTGCGCCTTCGAGATAGGCGTTGAGCTTGCGGATGTCTGCGGCTTCGCGTGTGGAGCCTGTGACCTGTTCCTGTGTGTCAAAAAGTGAGGAAAGGTCGGAGTCGTTCATTGAGGCTTTTGCAACTGAAGATGTCTGGTTGATTCCCAGCAGTGAAAGTGACTGTGAGAGTGAAGTCTGGAATCTTTTTGCGGTCTGAAGAAGGTTGTTGTTCTCATCGCGGAGTTCATCAAGACTGGCAAGGGTGCGGCGGTTTTCACTCATCAAGCGGCCGATTTCTGCGGATGAGGATGCCGCCTTGCGGTTGAAATATACAAATGAAGAGATTACACCGCCCAAAAGGACTACGCCCAAAGTCAATGCGAATACGTTTGTCTGGAAGTTCAGAACTTTGCTCTGTGAATGGGGAACGACCATGATGGTCAGCTTGGAGTCGCAAATCTTAAAGAATTTAACAAAAAGGCCGCCTAAAAATCCAAAAAAAACGCGGATTTTGTTCATCAGCGACGCGACAAGATTTTTTTCTATTTTTTTGTAGTGTCTTACTTTTGCCAAAGTATTTCTCCGATTACTCTACAATCCTTCTACCTATACAATAGCGAATCATAATATCACAGAAGAATCTTCTGTGTCAAATGAAAGCCCATGCACCTTCCTTAGTTCTAATATCGGGAGAATTCAGCTTAAACTGAAAAAATTTGACACTTACAAATTCCTATGTTATTATTGCAATAGTTAAATTAATTTTGCTCTTAGGAAGCGCAGGCGCATTCACGTCTGTGTTTTTTTTATTATCTAAAATAGGAAAAGCCATGCGGTTTTTTGATACTCACGCCCACATAGGGCTTATCTATGATGACCCTATCGAACAGTTGCGCGTTATTCACCAGGCAAAAGCCGCCGGTGTTACCCGCATCATCAGCATTAACAACGGCCTTTACGATTTTAAAAAGGTTTATTCTCATCTCAAGGCTGCTTCTGGTGTTTACCATGCAGTTGGGGTCGGCCCGTCAGAAGTCATGAATCCTGGAAAAGATTGGATTAAGACAATAGAAGAATCCGTAAAACTTCCTAATGTTATCGCAATCGGCGAGACAGGATTGGACTATCTAAAGCAGTACGGCGATAAAAAAAGCCAAATCGAACTTTTTATTACACAGCTGGAGCTTGCACAAAAATACGAAAAGCCGGTAATTATTCACAACCGCGAGGCCGGAAAAGACGTTTTTGAAATCCTCACTGATCGAATTCCTGACAAGGGAGCGATTCTCCATTGTTATGGCGAGAATGCGGCTTATGCAAAAAAATGCCTCGATGCAAATCTCAACGTCTGGTTCTCTTTTGCTGGAAATCTGACTTACCGCAATGCCCGCAATTTGCATGAAACTGTTTTGAACATTCCTCTTGACCGCATTTTGCTTGAGACAGAAAGCCCATTCATGATTCCTGCGGAAATCCGCGAGAAAAAGCGCACGATGCCAGCGTATCTTCCGTACACGGCAAGATTCCTTTCCGAAATGCTGGAAATCCCGCTAGAAGAGCTTGCTGACCAGCTTTGGAAGAATTCATGCAAGGCTTTCGGCTTGCCGGAGTAAATCCTAAAAGTTTGAATAAAATAAAAAAGGGTTGCATTTCAAATGAAGTGCAACCCTTTTTTTATGAATATTGGTTTTCTTACATTACGGCTTTTACGGCGTCTGCAACGTCCTTGTTCTTTGCATCGCGGAAGAAGTATTCTGCGAAATGCTCGCCGGCAAAGGCTCCCTTAACAAGGTCTGCGTCTTTTTTTGCAAGGTCGGCCAAAATTTCTGTGAAGGGGCGGTATGTGATTTCCTTTACACCGTCCAAAATCTTTTTGTTGCGCTGCTCAGGAACTACGCGCTCCTTTGGATAGCCGCCGCCGAA
This sequence comes from uncultured Treponema sp., assembly GCA_946615905.1. GTDB lineage: Bacteria > Spirochaetota > Spirochaetia > Treponematales > Treponemataceae > Treponema_D. Next base: position 92,208 of record CAMOIE010000001.1, read on the forward strand.
AGGCTCTGACCAGAGTTTTTCAAAAATGTATTCGAGGTTCAAGTCTCCGCCCCAGCCGAATCCTTTTGCGAAAGGAAGGGCGATTGCGTTTCCATCGTTAATCTGTGCGAAAGTGTAAGCGTCGAGCGGGTCTGCAACGTGGCCGCAGATAACTCCGGGGAAAGAGTTCAATGCAAGCATCGCGCCTTCGCCAGTTCCGCAACCTGTGACAACGAAGTCTGCGGCACCGGAGTTCAAGAGGGCTGCGGCCAAGATTCCGTTCTGCACATAAGTGAGCTGGGCCTTGTCGTCAGCGGCGTACATTCCGTAGTTCACGACCTCAAATCCTTTTGTGTCGGCGACTTTTTTGAGGGCATTGTAAATAACCGCGTTTTTTGCGGCCTGTGAGTTTTCGTTAATCAAAGCGATTTTCATCTGTCTTTCTCCTTGCAAAATCGATTTGTCAAATTATAATAGATTTTATGATTTTCCCCAATCCCCTAAAAAAAGGCATGACAATCGGAGTCGCATCTCCATCTTTCGGCTGCACGATAGAGCCGTATATCTCTCGTTTTAACGAGGCTCTTAAAAAATTTGCAGAATACGGCTACAAGGTCAAAGTCGGGGACTGCTGCTACAAGTCTGACGGAATCGGTATTTCGACAAATCCAAAAGACGCGGCGGCCGAGCTGACAGAATTTTACTGCGACCCGGAGATTGACGCGGTGATTTCCTGCGGAGGCGGGGAGCTGATGTGCGAGACTATCTCTTACGTTGACTTTGAACGCATAAAGTCCGCCCCCGCAAAGTGGTTTATGGGCTATTCGGACAACACGAATTTTATCTATCCGCTTGTGACCAAGTGCGGTGTCGCCGCGATTTACGGGAACAATTTCCCCGGATTCGGAAAGCCCTGGGAGGGGCCGGAGACTGACGCATGGAAGCTGCTTGAGGGAAATGATTTTACAGTCCACGGCTATGAGAAATTCCAAAGCCCCGAGACTGAGCTGACTGACCCGCTTTCAAAATATATTTTGAATGAAGAGAAAATTCTGAAAGTCTGGAAGAATGGCAGCTTTACAAAAGAAAAAATCGAGTTCTCCGGAACGCTGCTTGGCGGCTGCCTTGACGTGCTTGCGGGGCTTGCAGGAACCCGCTTTGACGGAATAAAAGACTTTAACAGGGAGAATCCTAAGACAATCTGGATTTTGGAAGCCTGCGATTTAAGCCCCATGGACATAAGGCGTTCAATTTGGCGGCTGGACGAGTGCGGATTTTTTGCGAACGCGGCGGGATTTTTAATCGGGCGGCCGCTTGCGGCCTGGAAGCAGGAGATGATGGGAGTCAATCAATATAACGCCGTCAGTGATTTGCTCGAAAAATACCATGTTCCGATTGTTTTTGACGCGGATTTGGGTCATATTGACCCGGCCATGCCTCTGGTCATGGGGGCGGGAGCCAGAGTGACCGTGTGTGGAAACGACATAACGGTAAAAATGGACCTTAAAAATCGCTGATAAAATAAAATTTGAGTAATTTTGACACAGTTTTACTGTGTCATTTTGGAACAATTTGCCCTCGGAAGATGGAAATTTTCCGCTAAGCGAAAAAAATCTTTCGGATATAAGGACGAATTGCGCAAGGATTGCTGGGTGTGCGTTGCGCACACCCGACACAAATTGCTACGCAATTTCTGTCACCTTATTCGAGGCTTTTATCTGTTGCCGGAAAGCCCAGACGGCAATGCCTTTGCGCCCAAAAAGAAAAAAAATCCACAATTTTTATAATTTTTTTCACTTTTTTTTTGAAGGTTGGCACGTCTCTTGCTAATATCATAGTGTACGGCAAAAGAGCCGCACGAAAAACTACAAACAATTTTTGGAGGCATGATATGAACGAACTTTCACTTTTTAACACACTTTTTGGTGATGACGAACCCGACTTGGGATTCAACTTCCCGGTTTTCAGCGCAAAGACTGTCACTGCGCCGAAAGTTGACGTAAAAGAGACTAAGGACTGCTACTCATTGGACATGGACTTGCCCGGAAAAACTGAGAAGGACGTTGACTTGAGCATCGACGACAATGTTTTGACAATTTCCTCACACCACGAGGAGGCAAAAGAGGAAAAATCTGACAAAAAAGAGGAAGGCTCCTGGCTTATCCGCGAGCGCCGCTCATACAACTTCAGCCGCCGCTTCACTCTTCCCCAGGACGTTGACTCCGAGGGAATCAAGGCAAGCTTCAAGAACGGGGTTTTGCATGTGAATATGCCGAGAAAGGCTCTTCCGCAGCCCAAGAAAATCGCAATTGAAGTAGCGTAAACTTTAACTTTGTGAGAGCCCGCTGATTGATTTCGGCGGGCTTCTTTGTTTGAAATCCTCAAATTCTGGATTATAATTAAAAGAATATCAGCCGATTATCTAAATAGAAATTTATTGCTGAAATTATTGCAAAAACGGAGGATTTCATGAAAAAATCACTGGCGCTTATTTCTGCCGCAATTCTGGCGGGAAATTTGTACGCATTCGATACGGCCGCATCTCTCAAACCGGCAGGTTCTGTAAGCGAATATACAAAGACTTCATTTACAATCACACAGAAATTTGGTGATTATTATCGGTCACCGAAGGCAAAATACATTCATTCTTTTGACGCAAGCGGACGCGAAGTTTCATCCACAGAAATGACGAATAAGGATTCTTTGGTTGACCGTCTGGCTTATGAATATGACGCAGGTGGCAATTTGGTTTCTACAACCGCTTTTGACGCTGACGGAAAAATCACTTGGAAAACTTCTATTACCTACAAAGATGGTGTAAAGGCTGATGAGTCTGAATACAATGCAAGCAACATTTTGGTGAACAAGTCAATTTGGAAAATCACCCCCGGAAAAGAAAGCGAAGAGGCCTTCTATAATGCTGATGGTGCCTTGCTTGGAAAGACAATCACAAAATTTGACAACCAAAAACGTGATTCAGAAGTTTGTGTTTACAACGCTGACGGTGCTCTCGATGAAAAACGGATTTACACATACAACGATGCAGGCCGCCTTTCTGAGGTTACTTATTACAATGGAGCCGGAATCCAGACAAAGAAAAACGTCTACCGCTTTGATGAAAGCTATGCAATTACAGAATTGCAGACTTACAACGAGGCTAACAAACTGACACAGAGAATTATTTACAAATATGACGACAAAGGAAACGTTGTCCGCGAGACAACTTACGCCGTTGCGGATAAATTCGGCGGTACGGTGAACGAACTCGTTGATATTTGCGAATATTCCTACAATTACGGCTCTTCTGCCGCAACTGCACAGCCGGTAAGAAGCAATCCTTCTGCTGTTGCAAAATAAATTAAATCGGCATGATGTCCTGGTGGATTTGTAAAATAGGATTACAAGTCCGCCACAGCTTCTATCAGAGAAAAGGGGGTCATGCTGTAGTCATTTTTGATTTTTCGTGAGGCGAGCGCATGTGCTAAAGAGCCGCTGACCGCAGCCTCAAAAGTCTTATAGCCTTGGGCAAGCAGACCGCAAATCAGCCCAGAAAGGACATCCCCGCTTCCTGCCTTTGCAAGACAGTTGGTTCCGAAGGGATTTATGCACACCGTCATTTTTCCGTTTGAATACATTCCAATCACAGGATTCGCACCTTTTACCAGCAGGACAGTCTCTGGAAATTTCTTGCAAAAAAGAGGAATCAGCTCCAGCCTTTTATTCACGCAATCAGAAATTGAAAAAGTTCCAAGCCCGCAAATCTCAAGGAGCGACTGAAATTCCTTTGGATGCGGAGTAAGAATGCAATTCGTCCCCCGTCCGGACAAAAATTCCGGGAGATTTTTGTAATAGCATGCATCGGCATCGATTAAAGCCGGAATTTCAGCGTGATTTTTCAGCCAGTCAAAATAATGTTCCAGAATTTCGTGTTTACGGCTAAGACCCGGTCCGATTGCAATGGCAGTCACATTTTGGGGAAAAGAGGTCGAGGCCATAATTTCCGCAGGGATTTGAGGCAGCTCTTCCTTTGAAAAATCTGAATCCATTCGCACAAGAGAGACAAGTCCACTGCCGAATCTCAAGGCTGCGCTTGCGGCAATACATGCGGCTCCGGGCTTTTCTCCACAGGCGACTGCCGAATGACCGAAAGAACCCTTGTTCACCAAATTTGATTTTCTGTGGGGGAGTCTCAAGTCGGATTCTTCAAGCAAAAAAGCATTAGGGAGTATTTTTTCAGAAGAATTCTCGAAATTAACTCTGGAAATGCCCAAGTCTTTGACGATAATTTTTCCGGTAAAATCTTTTGCTGAATCAGAATAAAGAGAGGATTTCAACGCCCCCATCGTGACCGTCAGATTCGCCTTGAAAATATTCTCAGCGCAAGTTCCGTCTTCCGCAAGACCAGAGGGCAAGTCGCAGGCGATTTTGTAGGCTGTCAGCGAATTGATTTTCTCAAAGAGAGAATTTACTTCCGTCGGGAATTCCCCGTGAAAGCCGGAGCCGAAAAGGCAGTCAACGATTACGTCAGCTTTTTGAAATTCTTTGGGAAGATTTTCAAAATCCCCGGAATAAAAATTCACCCCAGTCTTTTTTGCCCTTTCAGCCTGAATTTTGCACAGGTCAGATTTTGGCTGACTGACTTGAAAAAGGGCAATTCCGCCATCTTCCAGAAAATTTCCAGTCATCCGGCGGGCAAAGACATAACCGTCAGCCCCGTTGTTGCCGGAACCGCACAAAACGAGGATTTTTAAAAATTCCGGGCGAATTTCAAGGTCATCACAAAAAGAAAAAAAGCCCTCTTCCAAACCGGAAGCGGCGTTTTCCATCATGATTTCTTCGGTGAGCAAAAATTTTTCACGCGCCGCACAATCAAGAGGACGCGTGTCAGAAAAGAGAACTTTCATTTTTTATAAGTTAAAAGGTCTGCAATCCGTCTGGAATTAGGAATGAGATGCGATGTACGAAACAAAGTCATCGGTAGAGGCTGTGCAGCCGTTTGCCTGTAAAAATGCGTCTATTGTTCCGTTGTCAGTTGCTTCTTCAAGAGCCTTTTCCAAATCTGGGCTTGCGATAACTTTCTTGTAAAATTCTTCTGCGTTCATACCAAATAGTCTAGCACGTTTCTGAAAAAAAGCCTAATGAAATCGCTTTAGAATTGACAAATTGTTAAATTACTTTTTTTGAAAGCCATTTTTTGCTGCAAAAACGGGTCAAGAACATGATTGCACGGAAAACCCAGTCAATGTACATTCCGAACCAAACTCCGTAAAGGGCGATTCCATGGTTATCCGGGAATTTTCTAAGGAGAAAGAGCGAAATCAAGTAGCTGAACAAAACGCGGAAAAGCCACATTGAAATATTTGAGACAACCATTGTGTACTTTGCGTCACCGGCGGCACGGAGAATATTTGGCATTGTGAATGACATCGGCCAGAAAATTACGTTGGCACACATGCAAGTTCTCACGACCCCAACGGTCAGATTGGAGGCGGCTTGTGAAAGGTTGAAGAATTCGACGAAGAAGGGGGTGAATGCAAAAATCACAGATGACGTAAGCAGCATGGCGATGTAGGTTTCCCGCATGAGTTTTTTACCGTAGCCGACAGCCTGATCTTTTTCTCCGGCTCCAATGCATTGACCGATTACCGTCACGGATGCCAAGCCGATTGCGTTGCCTGGAATATTAGAGAATGAGGCCATTGTGTTTGAAATTGCGTTTGCAGCGATTGCCACTGTTCCGAAGCCTGACATAAATGACTGGACTGAAATTTTTCCGATATGAAAGACAGAATTTTCGATACCGGACGGAATTCCGATTTTTAAAATCCTGTGGATCATCGCCCTGTCCCAGACAAAGTGATGTAGATTTTCGTAGTAGATTTCATTTTTTCCATGTCGGCAAAGGAGGAAAGTCATGACTGTCGCTGCAAAAAACCTTGAGGTCAGCGTGGAAATTCCAGCTCCTGCCACTCCAAGCTTTGCCCCATAGATTAAAACCGCGTTTCCACCGATATTGATTAAATTCATTAAAATGCTGACTTTTAGGCTCAGTTTGCTGTTGCCCATAGAGCGGTAGAGGGCTGCTGATGAGTTATAAATTGCTAGAAATGGGAATGAAAGCAAAACCCAGGCAAAATAAGTCAAGGCATTGGACATAACGTCAGACTCGATTCCGCCATAAAGAAAATTCAAAATTATTTTTCGCAAGGGCAGGCAAATTAGGACAACTGCGAGTCCTGCAAAAACTGAAAGGTAGAAAAGTTGTTTGGCGGCCTTGCGGGCTGATTTTTTGTCTTGATGACCTAAATACTGACTGGAAATTACGGCTCCACCTGTTGCAAAGGCGGCAAAAAGCTGAATCATCAGTTGGGAAAACTGGTCGATTAAGGAAACTCCGCTGACTCCGGCTTCGCCCACGGAAGAAACCATAACCGTATCGCAGGCTCCGATTGCAATTGCCAAAAACTGCTCTGCAATCAGCGGCAAAATCAAGCGGATAAGGTATTTTTTACTAAAAAGGGGCTTCCCTGTCATAGGCAAGAAAGATTAGCACAGAATGTCCGAGATTACAAATACAGGAAATTATGACGAATTGCTTACAGCCGAATTTTCACTGCGCCGGATTTTTTGTCTTTCTCAAAGCCATCGGTAAAGTCCGGGGCGGAAATCTCAAGCAAGTCGCCGTTTTGCGGGTGAAAGCCTTTTGTCCCGACCGCAAGAAAAAGTCCTGCCTGACTGCAAGCGTACCAGCCAAAGGCGTGGTCTTCCGGCAGACGGATTTCGTCAGAGGCGATTCTGATTTTGAGAGTCTTTTGCCCGGAAAGCTCATGCAGGTCTTCCCGCTCTTCGATTTTAATATTTTCTGCCTGACCGGATTTTCTTTTGCAGACCACGAAGGAAAGACCCGCCCTTTCTTTTGCAAGCCCTGATTTTTCCGAGAGTTTTAAAAGACCTTTCGGGGCATCCTCTGTTGAGAAGGCGAAGTTGCACCATTTTCCGCCTTTTTTCGCGTCTCGGCCGTCCATCGGGCATTCGCGGGCGTGGGGGCAGGGGGCGACCGGCAAAAATCCCCGGCGGAGGAATGAATCTCGCATCAACGATACAAATCTTGCCGAATGAGGGTCGCCCGGCTCTATCATGATGATGGTCTGCGGAGCTTTTTCTTCAGCAGAAAAATAATTTTCGATTTCACGCTGGTATTTTTTTGCCAAAAAGTCTGAGGCTGTCGGACTTTCGCTTTGCCTGGACTGAATCACTTCGTTGAAAACATTCGCACTCGTAATCAGGCGGGGAGATTTTTTTACGCCCGTTCCAAGAGAGCCTTTTATGCGGACAATCTGCCAAGGCTCCTGGTTTTCGGCCGACGTTTTTGCCGCCACAGAAAGAAAAAGCTCTTCCCCGGCGGACAAGGCCCCCTGTGACAAGTCCATGCAGTACCAGGTTATTTTTTTTGACCGCAATTCTGGGCGGGCAAGCCAGAGGGCAATCACGACTGTTAGGGGGCCGGAGCCGATGTCCAAAGCTGTGTCTCCGTCCTGTAAGTCAAAAGTGTTAGCCGGGAGATTTGCAAAGAGTCTGGTCAGACGGACTAAATTCCACCACATAAAATAATTGATGTAGGCGGCCAGGGCGGAATTATTGTTCATGTAGCCTAAGCGGCGGCTTCCCCGGTCGTCTGTAAGCTCGTGGGAAAGTTTTTTGATTTCTCCGCCAAGGGTGACTTGCTGCTTGCTGCTCAAATTCAGGACTGAGGAAATCACTTGGTCAAAATTATTCAGGACTTCAAGGCTTTCTTTTGAGATTGCGCTTGCGTCAAAAAGATGACTGCATGGATATTTTGTCCCGAAAGATTTTTTTGAGTCGGGATTTTTCGCCTTTCTGATGTTTTTTCTGTCGAGTCCGGATTTTTCACTTTTCCCGGCGAATTTTTCAGATTTGCTGAATTTTTTCTCTTCTTTCTTATCGTGCGCGGACTTGGAATTTTTTTGCGTCTTAGGCTTTTTTCCTGAAGCCTTTACCCACCAGGGATTTTCTGTGCTTTTTTCTGAATCTCTCATGGCTCTTAGTTCTTTCGGTATTTTCTGACAGTCAGATATAAATCTGAAAGCTCTCTCCGCAGCTGACGGATGTTGTCCAAAATGTCAGCGTGGGCATCGTAATTCATCGTGTCGTTGAGAAGCTCGTCGCGTGCGCCTTCAATCGTGAATTTGCGCTCGTTGATTAGGAATTTGAGTCGCAGAATCATGTCCACGTCGCGCTCGGTGTAAACGCGCCTGCCGCCCATGTCCTTTTTTGGCGCAAAAGCCGGGATAACTTCTTCCCAGTAGCGCAGGATGTGGGCTTTTATGCCGGTCAATTCCTCAACTTCTCCGATTGAATATGTCACCGCTCGTCTCCGTCAAAACGGTTTTCCCACCTCTTTCGGCTGGCTTTCATCTCAAGCTGAACAGGAATTCTGTCAAAGCCCAAGTCGGTGCGGATTTTGTTTTTCAGGTAAGTCACGTAGGACTGGGGGACGTTTTCCGGCGATGTTGCGAAAATCAAAAATGAAACCGGATTCGTGCTTGTCTGCGTGGCGTAGCGGATTTTAAAGTGAATCGCCTTTGTCGCTGGCGGCGGATAATGGAAAAGCCAGTCTTTCAATGCGGCGTTCAATGCGGCTGTCTCAACCTTTTTGGTCAGCTGATGGTAAACATCGATAGCCGTGTCCATCAAAGCCTTGATTCCGTCTCCGTTCAGGGCGGAAAGGGGGAGAATCGGTGCCCAGTTCATCTGACCGAACATAGTCTTGACGTATTCGACTGTGTTGCGCAAAGTCTTGCGGCTCTGGTCCTGGGTGTCCCACTTGTTCAAGACGAAAATGATTCCGCGTCCGCGCTCGTAGGCCAGAGAGCAGATTTTTTTGTCCTGTTCGGCAAGTCCCTCCTGTGCGTCAATCATAAGGAAAACTACGTCGCAGTCGTCCAAAGTTTTGATTGCCCGGTTGACTGAATAATATTCCACGTTCTCTGTGACTTTCTTTTTGCGGCGGATTCCGGCTGTGTCCAAAACGATAAAGTCCCTGTTGTTGAATCTGAAAGAGCCTTCGACGACATCGCGGGTGGTTCCGGCGTAGTCAGAGACAATTGAATTTTCCGTGTGGGTCAGGCGGTTGCTCAAAGTTGACTTGCCTGTGTTGGGCTTTCCGAGAATCGCAATTTTTATCGGACGCTCCTGCTCAGTTCCTTCCGTGACGCGGGAGAAATCAAGGTCGGAGACGATTTTTTCCGCCAGCTCGCTGATTCTGTCGCCGTGGTCTGCGGAGACAAAGAGCATGTCCTTAAATCCGTACTGCAAATAATTCCACGCGATTGACTCGTCTTTGCCGCCCTCGCACTTGTTGATTACTGTCAGAACCTTGCTCCAATAGGGACGCAAAACCTGAAGGAATTCCTCGTCCTCACCTGTGAAAAGTCCGGCCTCCAAAAGGAAAATGATTTTGTCAGCTTTTTTGAGCATTGAGAGGGTTTTCTCAACTACGAGTTCGTCCATCTCGGCTTCGCGTGAACCGATGTCACGGTCAAGTTTGAAGCCGCCTGTGTCCATCAGGTGGACGGGTTTTCCTGCGATAAAGGCTGTGCCTTCAACAGGGTCGCGTGTAACGCCTGGGGTCGGGTCGACTATGGCAAGGCGTTTTTTCATAAAGCGGTTGAAAAGCGTTGACTTGCCGACGTTGGGGCGGCCTGCGATTACGACAAGCGGGAGGTTGAAATATGTTTTTTTGGGGTCAAATTCCTGAGATTCAACGTCTTCTTGAGAATCCGATTCGTCAGTCTCTTGAGTTTCTTCAATAATCTGTGATTCTTCTTCGATAGGGGCTTGTGAAACTTGAGGCTTCGGTTTTGAAAAATCGGGCTTTTTGCGGGTTTTCTTCATATTCAATTAGTGTATCAGATTTGTTTGAAAATGTATATTTGATTTAATCTCGCCTTGATAGTGAGCCGCGTTAGCGGCGAACCAATCCGTGTGATTCTCACCCGCTATGCGGAAAACCGGCAAGATGAAAAATGAATTGCGCCACGGGACCGGAGGGTTGCCGAAGGCAAGTGCAGGCGAGGCCTGCACCGAGGGCACTGAAGCCCGGAGGCCACGCTTGCAGACAGACTTGCGCCCAAAAAAAAGAACTTTTGGAACTATTCTGATTTTGAGAGAGTCTTGTACCAAATTCTGCATTCGAGGGCGGCAAATAAAATCGCTGCGAAAGTAAAATATCTAAAGTCGTTTTCAAAGGCGGCAAAAAAGTTGTAAAGTCCGTGAATTACCGCGGCATAAACAAAAGGTAGGATTCTGACCTTTTTATTTTTGAAAGACCAAATGTAAAGGCCGCTCAAACCTGCACAAAATGCGTGGATAAAAACTGCCGTTGCAGAGCGGATTACGATAAGCTTGTACATTTCATCGGCAAAAATGTTTTGACCTGATTGCAAGGCATTTAAAAGATAGATTACGGACTCAAAAGTTCCGAGGGCAAATCCGCAGAGCAAAGTCAGCGTAAAGAAAACTGCAAGCGAATGTTTTTTTTGCGGAATCAGGAACATAAAAGCCATTTTGAGAGTTTCTTCAATTAGACCGTTAAAAATAATCGCTGTGACTAAAACCGCCAACAGAGAAGATCCCTGAAAAATCGGCAGATTCAGAACGAAATATTGGATGAAGGCGGTCGGAAAAACTGTAATTAAGGCGATTATGCATGACCAAGCACACAAATAGAATTTCTGGCCGGGGACAAGAATCAAAAATAGAAGAAAGATTGTCAAAAGAGGCAGAAAATTCAAAAGTAAAAGATAATACATGATTTTTTTCCGTAAATTATTTTTTTAAGTACGAGCAAAGCTGGTCAACGGTGGCGTTCAATTTTGAAAAATCCGGTTCATCAGAAGCGAGGTCTGCAAAAAGGGAGCCGGCTGAAGAATCTGGATTTTTGCGGATGCTTTCTTTTTTGTGGGCGAGAAAATTGTCCAACGAGTCGCGGAGGGCTGAAACAAAGGTCTTTGACCATCTATCGTAAGAATCAATTGAATCTTGGGCGATTTTTCCTGCCGCTGCCAGACTTTCCAAAGCGACCTTCGATCCGTAAATCATCCGGTCGCGGGTTTTGGCAACGATTCTTTGTGCTTCGGACGAAAAATATTTTTCACTTTCCAAGAAAATATAAATTTGGAACAGGGGTTCCCGAGAAAAAATTTTGAACCAGCGGTTTACGATTCCCTTGAAAATCACTTCTGTCGGATACTTTTTTGCCGCCGCATCGATTTCTGTCGGGATGAAGGTTGTTTTTTCAAGACTTTCAGAGCAGTAGCGGAGGGTATCTTTGATTATTGCGTCTCGGCTCTCGTAATGGTTGTAAAGAGAGGCCTTTTTGATTCCCAATTTTCCAGCAATATCGGCAAGGGATGTTCCGCCCACGCTTGAATCGAAGGAAGATTCCAAAAGAGACTGAATTATTTTTTCTTTAGAAACTTTTACGGACGGCACGGTAAACCTTTTTTTTGAAAATTAACTAACAGTCATTAGTTTATAAGTCGCATTATGGATTGTCAACTGAAAATATGATAGAGTGATTTTAATCGCAGTTGCTTTCTAAAGCCTGCAACTGCGATTCGCACCACCGAGGCTTTTACGGAGGAAAAAATGAAAAAACTTCGCGTTCTTTATGCTGGAAGCCCCCTTGCTTCTGCGATTGTCCTCAAAAATCTTATTGAAGACTCTGCAAAATGCGGAAAATACGAAATTGCCGGAGTTTTGACAAATCCTCCGTCTGCAAAAGGCCGTCACAAGGAGTTGATTCCAACTGACGTTCAAAAGTGCGCGGAAATCAACGGAATTCCAGCATTCTCTTTTGAACATTTGGACTCTGCCGCCCGTGAAAAAATATCCCCGCTGGCCTGCGATATTCTCGTTTGTTTTGACTACGGACACATTTTCGGCCCCAAATTCCTCGGACTTTTCCCCCTCGGTGGAATCAATTTGCATCCGTCTGCCCTGCCAAAATACCGTGGCTGCACTCCCGTTCCTGCCGCGATTTTAAATGGAGACTCAGAGCTTGGTATTTCCGTACAGAAAATTTCTTTAAAAACTGATGAGGGCGACTTGCTCAGTCAGATTTCAGTCGGGCTTGCCGGAACCGAGACAACAGAGAGCCTTATGGACGGTAACGGCAGCGAAAGCGTAGTCACGAAAAACGGAACGCTGATGTTCACGAATATCTTGCAGAATATCGCGGATTCAGAGAAAGACGGAAAATTCACTATGCCAGCTGCAAATCCACAAAATGGAGAGTCTTCTTATACTGACTTCATCAAAAAGGAAGACGGAATAATCGATTGGAGCGAAAACGCACAAATCATCGACAGAAAAATCCGGGCATATACGCCTTGGCCCCTCTGCTCGACTGAATGTAACGGTGTGAAACTGACTATTTTAAAATCCGCCTTGGATCCTGACAAAAAAACTGACGCTGCCCCTGGAACTGTCCTGCCATACGAAAAGTCAGTCGGTGTGCAGATTGCCTGCGGAGACGGAAGCGTTTTGATTGCGAAGGAACTCCAGTGGCAGGGTAAAAAAGCCATGGCCTACAAGGATTTTATGAACGGGGCCAGAAACTTTACGGGCAGTCAGCTAAAGTAGAGTCGAATACTTCTATTGAAAAAGCCTCCTTAAAATGCTATTTTGGGGAGGTGAAAAACTTTAACCTCAAAGAGAAAATCAAAAATTTTAACATAAAGAATTGCCGGGTTGATTTTGAAGAAAGCATGGAAAAACTCCAGTACAACGGAAAAGCTCTCTTTTTGACCGTTTTATTTGCCCTGGTTTTTATGTTTTTGGTCTGTTTGACCGTTTTCTTTATGACCGTAAAAGGTGCGGAAAAAGTCCTCGTTCCGAATGTCGAAGGAAAAGAACTGACTTCTGCCCTGATTGAAATGCAGCAAAAGGAACTTTATCCCAAAATTCAGCTGCGCTACACAGATAATCCAGAAGACGCGGGAAAAATCTTGAACCAGAGTCCTGATGCCGGGGCAATCGTAAAGGCCGGAACCCGCGTCAGCCTGACAGTGAGCCGTGGTGTGATTATCGACCATGTGGAAAATTACGTCGGCTTGAACTATGACGATGTTAAAATCAAATTGCAGACTTTGTTCTCCGGTTCTGGCAAGCAGTTGATTCTTTTGGCAAGTCCTGTTTATAAGGCTGACCAGTCAGAGGCAGGAACAATTCTTGAGCAAGACCCGCCGGAAGGAACCAGTATTTCTGACCCAGTTACAGTCCAGCTTATTGTCAGCCGTGGTCCTGCTTATGATAGCACGAAAGTTCCTGATTTGACCGAAAAATCAATTTCTGATGTGCTTGCTGAGATGGCCAATACGAAACTGGTCTTTGATTTTACTTCTCATGCGGCAGCAGCGAATGAAATCCCAGGAACCGTAACTTCAATTCAGAAATTCAGTTCAGAATTTGTGAATAATTATACACATGTCATTGTTGACTTGGCTTTGCCCACAAAAGCTTCCGGGGACACGCGCTATGGAATCTTCACACGGGAAGTTGCGAAATATCCTTATGCGGTGACAATGACTTTAAAAGCCGTACCAGAAGAAGGTCAGCCCTACACATTGGTGACAATTGATCATACTGGTGGAAAAGTCACAATTCCTTATGCGGTTCAAAAGGGAACAGAACTGATTTTCTCAGTTGCTGGAAAAGAAGTCGCACGCGAAACAGTGAGATAGAATGGAAGAACAAGAAAAAACAGAAATCGGCCCAAAATCTGGCCTCGTCACGATTATCGGTCGCCCGTCAGCAGGAAAATCAACTTTTTTGAATACTGCGGCAGGCGAGCAGGTTTCGATTGTATCTGCAATTCCGCAGACGACCCGTAACGCAATCAAGGGAATCGTAAATACTTCCCTCGGTCAGCTGGTCTTTGTTGATACTCCAGGCTACCACGATTCAGAAAAAAAGATGAATCTGAAGATGCGCAAAATCGTTGCCGACCAGCTTGAAACTTCAGATGCGGTTTTGTACGTAATCGACACGACCAGAAAATGCGGTGAAGAGGAAAAACTAATCACGGATTTGCTCAAGGACTATCAGACTAAAACTGTTGTCGCCCTGAATAAAATCGATGAAAAATCCTCTAGAATGGATGACGGAAAATCTTTCGTAAGGACGGAACTTGACGGAATCCCGGAAGAGAGAATTTTTGAGATTTCGGCAAAGGACGACAAGGGAATCAATGAAGTTCTAAAATCTCTTTATGAGCTTTCTCCTGAAGGCCCCCACCTTTACCCAGATGATTTTTACACTGACCAGGAAGTCGATTTCAGAATTGCGGAGGTTGTCCGAGGCGAAGCGATTAACCGCCTGGAGCAAGAAATTCCACATGCGATTTACGTTAAAATCGCTGATTTGGAGATGAAAAAGCCGAATCTTCTTTGGTGCCGGGCATTTTTATGTGTGGAAAAGGAAAGTCAGAAGGGAATTGTAATCGGCAAGGGCGCGCAGATGATAAAGGCAATCCGCGTTGAGAGCATGAAAAAATTGCGAAAAATCTTTCCTTACCGGGTAGATTTGGACTTGCAGGTGAAAGTCGACAAAAATTGGCGTCAAAAAGACGTTGTTTTGGATAAAATTTTTAAGAATTAGGAACTTTTGAATATGACATTGAACAGTAAACAGCGTAAATTTCTCGAAAAGAATGCTCAGCCCCTTTCTCCAGATGTTTTAATTGGTGGAGCTGGCGTAACAGAGGCTCAAATTGCCCAAATCGACAAAATGCTTGCTGACCATGAATTGATAAAAGTTAAATTCAACGAATTTAAGGAAGATAAAAAAGAACTGACTGAGCAGATTGTGCAGAAAACAAATTCTACGTTCGTCCGCACAATCGGCAATGTTTCAACCCTCTATCGTCCGGCAGAAAAGCCAGCCAATAGAAAGTTTGAAAACGATTTGAAGAAGTTGGAAAAGTAATTAGTCTTCTTCCTCGTGCTTGAGTCCCCAGCCAGTCAGAATCGCAAGCCAGAAGACTAGAAAAAGTGCCATCGAATGGAAGTTGTAGACTACAAATGAAATCGGGTTGTAGCCCTCAGAAACGACCCCTGCGGCAATCGCAAGCGAAGCGAGATTAAGACAGCCTGCGTTTGTCGGAACAAGGTAGCCGACTCCGCAACCAAGTCCGTCAACAATATTCGCGGCTCTTGCACGGTCGATTTTAAATGGCTTGAGCAATTTTCGTACGATCGGGCCGCAGAAAGCAATTGCAGAAGTACCAGAAGAAACCGCGATTCCTACGACAGAAACCATTGCACCGGCGGCAATTTCTGCGGAACGGTCTGTCTTTGCCCGTTTGCTCATAAAATTCAAAATTTTGTCTAGGCAGCCCGCATTTTGAATCAAACTGACCATCACAAAAATGAAAAGCAAGAAGAGGGATGCCGTAAGCATTGAGTCAAATCCGCTTGCAATCAAGCCTGACTTGTCAAAAAGAGAGGCGGGAGTTGCGTATCCAAAGCAGAAAAGCATTAAGATTCCCAAAATTTCCGCAATCAAAAGGGAAGTGAAAATGCTGGAGCCTTTGAGCATCAAAATTACGACCAAAATCGGCAACAACAAGAAAACAAGGCTTGATGCGTATTCTGCGTTTCCGGCTGCGAGCTGGGCTGAGGCGGGAATAGTCGTTGCGATTCCGAGAATCACATACAAAACTGCGGAAATGACTCCCGCGATAATCGAATACTTAAATCTTGATTTTACGACTTTGCCGACATCGATTTCCTGAGAAAGTGAGGATGCGATTGTCGTGTCTGAAATCGGGGCAAGGTTGTCTCCAAAACAGGCACCGGCAAGAATCGCTCCGCAGACCAAATCAGCCTTGCAGCCCATAGCTACTGCAAGGGGAATCATCAGGGGACCGGCCGTGTTAATAGAAGAGGCCGCGCTTCCTGTCGCCACAGAAAGAACCACACAAATCAAAAAGCAGAAAAGTGGCATGAGTTTTGCTGGAAAATGCAGCTTTAAAAGTCCCCACATCAAAGCATCGATTAAGTGTGATGCAGTAAGAATTTTTGCCAAAACTCCGGCTAAAAGCAGACATGCGACGATAAATGCAAAAACGTTGTCGCGGATTCCACCGACCAAGGCGGTCTGAAAATCCTTTTTGTTTTTGTAGACAAGAAAACCCGCGATGACTGACAAAAATCCTGCTGACCAGAAATTTTTCGTTGACCGCATTCCGAAGGCCACCAATGTCACCATTGTGCCAATCATCACGATTAGCGGCAAAAAGGCTCCGAAAGAACCCAAATAGGTTTCGGAAACCTTCTTCTCCTTTTGTTCCATAATGTTGCTCCTTATTTTTCACGTCAGTTTTTGTGATGACGTTTTTTACTTTTGAAATTCCGCTTCTTCGGGGTATGGGGCATCGATTTCGCGGGAGGCATGAAATTTTCCTTTTGCGGCAAGATAATATTGCAGGCAGAGCCAGCCCATTCCGGCCGCTCCGTCATAAAGTCCGATGTTCGCGGTGATTTTAGTCTGGTCAGCGTAGGTGAAAGCCTGATTCCATTTTGCAGCGATTCCTTCTTTCGTCTCAAAATGGATTGACTGCCCCAACAGGACATTTCCACAGCGGCGGGCGTATTCAAGGTATTCAGAACCGTTGCCGCAAGCCCATTCGCCTAAAAACATGTCCATCATGCCGGTGGTTCCGCAACAGTAGCAGTAAATGTTCCAGTAGCCCGCTGAGTGGACTTCTGGTGCACCTGTGTATAAAAGTCCCTTTATGATTTTTTCTTCCCATTCTTTTGCACGCGGGGATTTTGTGACTTTGTACAGTTCGTAAAAAAATCTTGCGGTTCCGGAAGGCCCGTGGCAGTAGCCCAGATAATAGACATCAGTTTTTGTAGATGGAATCCCGTGTGGGAGCAGGGCTGCTTTTTTGTCATCCGAGTAAATGGCGGCGGCAGCAAAAAAGTCTAGAAGTCCGTCTGTCGCATCCAGAAATTCCTTGCGACCGCTGACCTCGTAAGCTTTTAAAAGGGTGTAGCCAATTCCGGCTGCCCCCATCGGAAAATTCGGGTCGATGTAGTCCTTGCCAGAGCCAAAATATTCTGGTTTTACGCCTAAATAATAAATTCCACCGCCAGAATAGGACTTAGCCCTGTCTAGAAAAATTTCTGCGGCATCTGCACCGAATTCTGTGAATTTCGGGATTGAAAGTCTTTTTCCGGCTTCCATCAAAAAAAGCATGATTCCAGCATCGCCAACTATTCCTGGATAGTCACCCCAAGTGTAACCCCGTCCATTTTCACCTTTTTGCGCGGAAGCGATGATTGCCCGGCAGATTTCCACGGCGGCGGACTTGTATTTTTCTTCTTTTGATATTTCGTAGAGTTCGATTAAATAAAATGCGGCGCCAGAATATCCTGTTGAAAATGCCCATGGCGAGAAATTCTTGCCGAGATTTTTTTCGTTTTTCCAGCGGTAAATCAGGTAGTTTCCGGCAGCTTTTGCGTCTGTCAAAAAATTTTCGCCTTTCACGGCCCTGTAAAGCTCCAAATAAAAGTGTCCGATTCCGCTAGCCCCTGCGTACATGCAAAGGTCGTCATAGCTTGACTCGGCTGAAATATCCCAGTGGAGCAAATCCCCGTATTCTGGATTTTGTGAGCGGACGGCCCTCGTGTTGATGTAGCGGGCAACGGCAAGTGCTTCTTCTAAAAAATCTTCTGTTTTTGCTGAGTTTAGAATATTGCGGTAAAGGGGCATTTTTTTTCTATCCGAATAACAGTTTTTTACTAATGATTATTTTAAGGAAAATTGACTTCGTGGTAAAGCGGCAGGACATGGAAAAGGTCGGGACTTTCTATATTGAAGTTTGATTGGCTTTTACAGTATAATTTATTAAATTTTGCAAAATTTCCGGCATTGACCGGATTATAAGGAGTCCTTAAATGGCAAAAGTAGTAACTTTTGGTGAAGTAATGCTTCGCATTCAGCCTGCTGACTATTATCGCTTTGTTCAGGTTGACACAATGACAACAACATTCGGTGGCGGCGAGGCTAACGTTTCTGTTTCTCTGGCTAACTACGGCGAGGAATCTTACTTCGTTACAAAGCTCCCGACTCACGAAATCGGTCAGGCTGCTGTGAACTCACTCCGCAAATACGGCGTTCACACAGAGTATATCGTTCGCGGCGGCCCCCGCGTTGGTATCTACTACAATGAAAAAGGCGCTTCACAGCGTGGCTCAAAATGCGTTTACGACCGCGCAGGCTCTTCAATCCAGCTCGCAAAACCGGAAGAATTCAACTGGAAAGAAATCTTGAAGGACGCTAAATGGTTCCACATCACAGGAATCACTCCGGCTCTCGGCCCGAACATGGTAGAAGCTTGTATCGAAGCTTGCAAAACAGCCCGCGAGATGGGAATCACAACTTCTTGCGACCTTAACTACCGCGGAAAGCTCTGGACAAAAGACGAAGCCCGCAAAGCAATGACAGAAATCTGCAAATACGTTGACGTATGTATCTCTAACGAGGACGATGCAAACGACGTATTCGGAATCAAATCAGAAGGAACTGACACAACTAAGGGTGAACTCAACACAGAAGGCTACAAATCAGTTGCTCGCCAGCTCAAAGAAAAGTTCGGCTTCAAAAAGGTTGCTATCACATTGCGCACTTCTATCAACGCAAACCGCAACCTCTGGCAGGCTCTTCTCTATGTAGATGACAAGGACTTCGCTTTCTCTAAGCAGTACGATATGCAGATTGTTGACCGCGTTGGCGGCGGCGACTCATTCGGTGGCGGTCTCATCCACTCACAGCTCAAAGGAATGAACACTCAGGATTCAATCAACTGGGCAGTTGCAGCTTCTTGCTTGAAGCACTCAATCATCGGAGACTACAACATGGTTTCTGAAGACGAAGTTAACAAGCTCGCAGGTGGCGACGGATCTGGAAGAATTCAGAGATAAATCCTTGCGGTGGTTTCGACAAGATTAACCACCGTGAATACGAACGCTCTCCGTGGTTTCGATAAACTCAACCACCGGGAGCGTTTTTTTATGTGCCTTGCCCACATCCCGCCCATCATGCTACCCTTTTCCCATGACATTTTTTCTCGTAATCGCATTTTTATTCTTCGCGGGGAGCCTGATTGGCTGGGGAATCGAAGTCTTTTGGCGACGGTTTTTCTCCAAAAACAACCCAGAACGCAAATGGCTCAACCCCGGCTTTTTGAACGGGCCGTACCTGCCGCTCTACGGACTCAGCCTCTGCCTGCTCTTTTCGCTTTCGTTCATCGACGCATGAGAAACTGACGCAAAAAGCGTGATACTGTGATATAATAAGAATTGGAGGTAGGACAAATGACTTTGACAATGACCGTGAGCAATGCCGACACAAGCCTTATCGATGCATTGAAGAGCGTAATCAAGCTTTCTCCAAAGGCAAAAGTCTCGTTCGAGGAAACTTCCCAGCTTGAGGACGAGCTTTTGTCCGAGCGTGACGAAATCCGCACAAAAATCGCGGACGGGACACTCCAGACGTATTCCAACATGGAAGAATATAGAAGAAGCCATGCGCTATAAGTTCACGACGACCAAAAAGTTCGACAAGGAATATGCAAAACTTTCCGAAAGCGACAAAAAATTGGTTGATTCGGTCGTGAATATGCTCCTTGAAGGCAGCCCCCTTCCTGAAAAGTACCGTGATCATCCTCTCAAGGGCAACCTGAAGGACTTCCGCGACTGCCATGTAAAGCCAGACCTCGTATTGATTTACGGCAAGGAAGATGATGTCTTGCTTATCACGGCATACCGGGTGAATTCTCACAGCGAACTAGGGCTATAGGTTTCGACCGCAAGATGAGCGAAGCCCGTCATTCTCTAGCGAAGCGAGGAATCTACAGATGTTTCGCTTGCACTCAACATGATGGCGAAATGACATTTCCCCAGACCTGCATTTTCCCAAAAAATCAAAATAACGTTTCCGCACCTGCTGATTTTCTGCAAGCGTCAAAATGTCGTTCTCTGTCCGAGCGACTTTCCGCGAGCGTCAAAATAACGCAAGCTTTCCGCGTCACACTTCCCCGAACGTCAGGATAACGCTCTGCGGATTTGCCGCTTGAAACTTCATCAGGCCTGTTTCAATGAGCAATGCACAATAATTTCTGTTTATTATAGCAACTTGTTTAATATTTTTATTTGCCTTTATAACTGCAATTACTATATTTTTTATATATATCGAGCGGCGGGCTTTCCGCTCGGTGAGCGGATATTTTGACGAATTGAAAATTGGAGGCAATTTGTGAAGAAAAAAATTGATGCGTTTGATTATGCAAAAGAAATTTTGCTGGCAACGAAAAAGGGAATTTTGATTACCACGAAGGCTGACAAAGTGAACAGCATGGCTGTCAGTTGGGGTTCTCTTGGAATCGAGTGGGGAAAGCCGACTTTTACGATTTATATCCGAGAAAGCCGTTTTACGCACGAGCAACTTGAAAAAAATCCCGAATTTACCGTCAATATCCCGCTTGGCGAATACGACCGCTCGATAATCGGAAAAACTGGCACAAAAACAGGCTGGAAAATCGACAAAATCAAGGAATTTGGCTTGACGATGGAGGAGCCTGAAATCGTAAGCGTGCCAGCCATAAAGGAATTTCCGCTCACCCTTGAGTGCAAAGTGCTTTACCGCAAAACTCAGCAACTCGACGAAATAAAAATCTCCCCAGAAGAGCGCGAATACGAATATCCGCACGTAGTCAGTGACAAATTCGCCGTGTTGAACAACGTCCCGCACACAGCCTACATCGCGGAAATCGTCTCAGCCTACATAATCGAATAAAAATTCCCATCCATTGCAAAGATTCTGTAATGGAAAGCCGAGGAACGACAAGTCGGTACTCGGCCGAAGCCTAAATAGGAGTCCTGTCTTATGCACAAACTCACGCTAATCATACTAATCATCATCTTGCTCGCGGCAAGCCCCTTGTACGCGATTCTCTTTTTGCCGGGCGTGGGCGGGAAGCCTTCAAAAGCCGACCGTGCGGACTATGCAAAGCGCGCGGCAAACTATGACGGAAAGAAATTCCACAACGAAAAAGAGACTTCGGTGATGACAAAGACTGA
This sequence comes from uncultured Treponema sp., assembly GCA_946615905.1. Taxonomy (GTDB): domain Bacteria; phylum Spirochaetota; class Spirochaetia; order Treponematales; family Treponemataceae; genus Treponema_D. Next base: position 113,357 of record CAMOIE010000001.1, read on the forward strand.
AAGTGCCGACCCCAACACCGCCTCGACGAAGGATTCAAAACCAAAGGAGCAGCTGCCTGCCTTAAAGCCCGCTTTTCTTGAAAATCCTTCCAAAGACGATTTTACGCTGACTTGGTTCGGACATTCGTCGCTTTTGATTCAGTTTGACGGCAAGAACATTTTGATCGACCCTGTTTTGAGCAAAAAACTTTCGCCGGTCTCTTGGATTGGCGTGAACCGATTTACGCCGTCTCCTGTTACGGTCGAAGATTTGCCCCAAATCGACATTTTGCTTATTTCGCACGACCACTACGACCATCTCGACTACAAAGTGATGAAAAAACTCCGAAAACTTTCTGGCAAGGTCAAGAAAATCATCGTTCCGCTCGGAGTTGAATGTCACCTGCGAAAATGGAAATTCGACATGACGAAAGTTGAAAACATGGCTTGGTGGGAAGAAACTGAAATCGACGGACTCAAAATCGCCTGCACGCCCGCACAGCATTTTTCGGGCAGGTGGGTCACAGGCGGGAGCCGGACGCTCTGGGCGAGCTGGGTCTTTTCAAACGGCACGCGTCAATTTTTCTACAACGGAGACTCAGGCTTCAACGACCACTACGAACGCATTCACGCCCAATACGGTGACTTTGACTTTGCGCTCATGGAGTGCGGTCAATACAATACGCGCTGGTCACAAATCCACTCGTTCCCTGAGCAGGGCGCGGATGCAATGAAAATCTTGGGGGCAAAACTTGCGATGCCGATTCACTGGGGAGCCTTTGTCCTCGCTCCGCACGCATGGGACGACCCAATCCGCCGCTTCGTCCGCCACGCTGAGGAGACGGAGCTAAAAATCATCACGCCAAAAATCGGCGAAACGGTTGATTTGACGAGCGAAGATTTGACCGCATGGCAGGAAAAATGGTGGGAAGGGATTGAGTAAATAGTGAGGAGTAAGTAGTTAGGAGTGAGGAGTATGTAGTGAGGAGTAAGTAGTTAGGGGTTAGGAGTGAGGAGTTTTTTTGGGGGGGAAAGTTAGGAGTATGTGAGTGCGGCAGGGATAGGAGCACCGCCGGAGGCGTTCGCGGAGGTTGAGCTTGGCGAAACTGCCGCGAATGCAGCGATAGCGGAAGTGCGGATAGCCCGACCCGACGCATGGCGGGTGCCGCCCAAATTGCTGAAGCTGTGGTTACGATTCAGAGCGAAAGCAAAAAGTCTTTTATGGATGGCTTTCTGGCGAGGACATTCCCGAAATCGCGCGGATTATCTGCGTCGCCGACTCCTACGACGGCATGACATCAAACCGAAAACAAGATCAAGAACAAAAGGCAGAATGAAATCTATGCAAGATGATTTGGAATTATAATTAATCATTTTTTTTGTCGATAAATTCTCATTACTTTTCTTGTTTTTTACATTGACCTGTGCTATATTTAAAATCACTGGAGGAAAAGATGGCACAGGTTCAACAGTTATTAAAGAGCTTTGTTCCGGTAACAATGTTCAACCGAGGAAAGGCTTCACAAATTTTTGACAGACTTCACAATGAAAACAGACTTATAGTTCTAAAAAATAACCAGCCGTCGGCAATTATACTTTCTCCAACCGAATATGATAGACTTACAGAAATCGAAGAAAATTATGCATTAATGCTTGAAGCACAAGAACGGCTTGAAAAAAATGCAGGAAAAACTGGATTGAGCGAGACTCAGGTAATGAAAGATTTGGGGCTTACGGAGGAAGTCATTTCAAACGCAGAAGAACCGGAGTTTGAATGAACTGGATTTTAGAATATCTTCCAGAAGCAGAAGATGACTTAAAGAAGCTGGACGGCTCAATTCGCCCTCAGGTTGTCAAAGGAATTCGCAAAGTTTTGCAAAATCCACTTCCAAAAGAAAAAGGCGGTTACGGAAATCCACTAGGAAATAAAGGCAATAACAATTTAACAGAATTGCTTAAAATAAAGTTTAAAAGAATTGGAATCCGAGTTGTTTATAAAACAGTTCAAATTCCTGAAAAAAACATCATGAAGGTAATCGTTGTTTCAGCAAGAAGCGACAATGAAGTTTATGACTTAGCAGGAAAAAGAAGGAAAGAAAATCGCTTGTAGTTGGTCAAACTATTCGGTATAACTCAGTTTTCGTGCGGACATTTTGCTTGTCACTTCGCTCCTTCATGCAAAAAACGTGCCAATTTTGTCTGAAGACAAAACGCAAAATGCAGCACAAAACGACGTACGGCGGGTGCCGCCCAGTCGGAAAAGTGCAAATATTGCTTGATTTTTATTAAAAACGTTCAATTTTGGCCGAAAAATATCACATTTTGCGACATTCCTGCAAAAAAAAGAAGGGCACGGACAAAAGTTCCTTGTTATAGTGGTAGTACGCTTGGTTTTGAAAATCTTTTGGCTTTTTGAGAAGTCGTTTTAGTTCAAGACCGCATAATTTTACGAATAACATGATAAGGAGGACGTACTATCATGATTAAGAATTCATTTCGTAAGGCGCTGACTGCTACTGTTTCTGGTTTGCTTTTGGTCGGTATGTTGGCAGGCTGCAACAAGTCCGGTGCATCTGGATCAAAGTCTGTAAACCTTAAACTCGGACACAATCTTGCAGAAGACCACGCGGTTCACATTCAGCTTTCCGCATTTGCAAATGCTGTCAAAGAGAAGACAGGCGGAGCTGTGACAATCCAGATTTATCCTAACGGAACACTCGGCTCTGAGTCAGACATGGTTTCACAGATTCAGGCTGGAGCCTTGGACATGGCAAAAGTTTCTGCCTCTACACTCGGAAACTTCAACGAGGCATGGAACGCTCTTTCAGTTCCCTACGTTTTCAACAACAAAGACCACTACTATTCTGTGATGGACGGCTTAATCGCTGAGGATTTGTATCAGATGACAGAAGGAGACGGATTCAAGGGTCTGACATGGCTTGATTCTGGTTCACGCTCTTTCTACACAAAGAACACTCCGATAAGAACTCCCGCTGACTTGAAGGGGCTCAAAATCCGTACTATGGACAGCCAGGTCGCAATCGACATGATGAAGTGCTTGGGTGGTTCTGCCACAGTCATGGGCTACAGCGAAATCTACACAGGTTTGCAGCAGGGTGTTATTGACGGCGCAGAGAACAACGTGACTGCCCTCCGCGACCATGGTGATGTTGCAAAATACTACTGCTTTGACGAGCATACTAGAATCCCGGATATCGTTGTAATCGCGACAAAGAGCTGGGCAAAACTTACTCCCGACCAGCAGAAAATCGTAAAAGAATGTGCTAAAGAAGCTACACAGGAGTACAAGCAGGCTTGGCTCAACTTTGAGAACGACGTTTTGGACAAGGCTGTGAACGTTAACCACGTCACTTTGATTAAAGACGTTGACACTGCTGCTTTCCAGAAGGCTTGCGAGCCGATTTACAGCGGACTTAAATCTTCCAAACCGGCGGTATACGCCATCGTAGAAAAAATCCAGAACTGGAAATAAACGGCTACATGGCAAGGCAGTTTGAAACGCTCTTTCAGACTGCCTTTTATTTTACTTTTAGGGAGATACTATGAATAAAATCAATAAGGCAATTGACATGGTAATGAATTTCTTCCTTGCTTTGTCTATGTTTGCCTTGCTGCTCGGCGGCACCTGGCAGATTTTTACACGTTGGATATTGCGTGACCCCTCGACTTTTACAGATGAATTTTTACGTTACGCACTCATTTGGTCGTCAATGATTGGTTCGGCCTACTGTTTTTATAAGAACGAACATTTGGCGCTTGACCTTTTTTCTTCAAAAGCGACGGGCGTTGCAAAAATAATTATCTCTTGTTTTATCGAATTTTCAATTATCTTTTTTGTCGTCTATGTATTTGTCTGGGGCGGCTTGAAAGTTTCAATGAACGCGACGAATTCTTCTTCAGTTATGAGAATTCCTTTTAAAGTCCTGTATGCCGTGCTTCCAGTTTCAGGAGTGCTTATTGTCATTACGCGCATCATCAAATATGTGATGCTCTTTCTTGGAAAGGAGGAAAAATAGACTATGGTTCTTCAAGCTACCGTAATGCTTTTCGGCTCATTCTTTGTAATGCTTGCCGCTGGTATACCTATTTCTGCCGGTATCGGCATTGCCTCTGTTATTACCGCTTTGATGTGCGGTATGGATTTTGACCTCTTCAGTCTTCTTGCAGCCCAGCGTTGTTTTTCTGGCGTAGACTCATTCTCATTGCTTGCCCTGCCGCTTTTCTCTTTGGGTGGAAACATCATGAACAAGGGCGGTATCGCAAAACGCTTGGTTCGCCTTGCCCGTCTTTTGGTCGGCTGGGTTCCCGGCTACCTTGCCGCTTCCAACGTTCTTGCAAATATGTTCTTCGGTGCGGTTTCCGGCTCTTCTGTCGCCGCGACTTCCGCAATGGGTTCAATCATGGGGCCTCTCGAAAAAGATGAGGGCTACGACCCCAATTATTCTGCTGCCGTAAACATCTGCTCTGCCCCGACAGGAATTCTTATTCCCCCGTCAGGCCCCCTTATCTTGTATTCAATCACTGCCGGTGGTGTTTCTGTCGCAGCACTCTTTATGGGTGGCTACCTCACAGGTCTTTTGCTCGGTATTGCTGTTCTTGCCGTTGCGATTTTCCTTGCCGTTAAAAAAGGCTACAAGGCTTCAACTGTAAAAGAAGAAGATTCTGCGCTTAAAATCTTTATCGATGCTTTGCCGAGCCTTTTTGCGGTAATCATCGTTATGGGCGGAATCCTCGCAGGAATCTTTACAGCCACAGAAGCCGGTGTCGTCATGTGTCTTTACTGCGGTTTGCTTTCATTGATTTACCGCGAGATGGACGGAAAGACATTCTACAAATTGCTTGCCGACACGATGAGAAGCAGCGCGACGATACTTTTCTTGATTGCCGCTTCTTCAATCATGAGCTACGTAATGTCTTACACAGGCATTCCGGCTGCAATCTCTGATGCCCTGATGAGCATTTCAAGCAACCGCTACGTGATCCTGCTGATTATGAATGTCTTCCTTCTGGTTATGGGCATGTTCCTTGACTTGACTCCTGCCGTTCTTATCTTCACACCGATTTTCCTGCCGATTGCACGTTCAATCGGAATGAGTGAAGTTCACTTCGGTCTTATGCTGATTATGAACCTCGGAATCGGTTCTGTCACTCCGCCGGTCGGCTCCTGCCTCTTTGTCGGTTGTGGCGTTGGCAAAGTCAAGATTGAAGGCGTTACAAAGTATATCGTCCCGATTTTTGCGGCTATGGTTGTCGCCCTCTTGCTCATCACGTTTATTCCGGCGATTTCAATGGTTGTTCCTTACCTCTGCAAACTGGTTCCGAACATCGGTTGGCTTAACTGATAAGGGAGCTGAAGGCCATGCTGTTAAAGTCATTTGTCAATTTGGAAAAAATTGATTCTGGCTACATCATTCATGGGGATGCGGCGGATGTCATGCTGGTTTTTATGACCGATGACATCTTCCGTTTCCGCGTGAGCTTTGCCAGAAATTTTAAGGAAGAATCATACACCCTCATTCGGACTGCCTGGAAAGACCGAATGGACGACTTACTGAAAGACGAGCGTGTAAGAATCAAGGCTCTCGATGTTCCGGTCACGGAAGAAGAAAAGACCCTGACTTTTGAGACCAAGAATTTAAAACTCGTCGTGAACAAGGAACCCTTTAGTTTTAAAGTTTACGACAAGAGCGGTAACTGCATCTATCAGGACTTGACTGAGCGGGCTTTTGAGGTTGACCAGCTTGGACGCTTGAGCCATTACAGCAAGATGGACCGGGATTTTGACCACTTCTACGGATTTGGCGAGAAGACTGGCTTTCTTGACAAAAAAGGCCGCCGCCTGCGGATGAGCCCGAAGGACGCAATCGGTCATGACCCGGAGAACGGCGACCCAATGTACAAGCACATTCCATTTTATGTGCGCGTGAACGAAAAGCAAAAGCATGCTGTCGGTTTGTTCTATCATAACTCCTATGACTGCGTGTTCGACTTGGGCCAGGAAATCTCCGGTTACTGGGACCGCTACTGCTATTACCAGACTGACGGCGGGGACATCGACCTCTTTTTCTTGAACGGACCGACTGTGGCTGACTGTATCCGCGGCTACACTTTCCTGACAGGCACAACGATTCTGCCGACCAAACAGTCACTCGGCTACTGTGCCTCAACCATGTACTACTGCGAGCTTGAGAAGGACTGTGACAAGGAGATTTTGCGCGTCATCGACAAGCACGAGGAAGACGATATAAACATCGACAACTTTTGGCTTGCAAGCGGCTACTCAAGCGGTGAAGAGGACAACCTCCGCTATGTGTTCAACTGGAACAAAAAGCGTTTCCCCAACCCCAAGGATTTCTTTGACAAGATGAACAAAAAGGGCATCAACGTCATGGTGAATTTGAAGCCCGGAATCCTCAAGCGTCATCCCTTCATCAAAGAATTTGAAGAAAATGATGTTTTTATCAAAACTCCTGACGGGAGCGGCCCTTATTTTGGCAGGTGGTGGGGAGGAGTCGGACGATTCTTCGACTTCACGAATCCGGCCGCCCGCAAGGTTTGGGCAAAGCATTTGAAGGAAAACGTTCTGTCTCTCGGCACAAAATCTGTCTGGAACGACAACTGCGAGATGGACGGTATCGAGGATCGAAACGCCCAGTGCGACTTTGAGGGTGCCAAGGGAACTATGGCGGAGCTTAAAATCCTCCACAGCAACCTGATGGCCTATCTTGCAAAGCAGACTGTCAAAGAAGTTTATCCCGGTGAGAGACCCCACATCATAAACCGGGCGGGCTTCTCAGGAATTCAGCGTTATGCCCAGGTTTGGGGCGGTGACAACTTGACCGACTGGCGGACTTTGAAATTCAACATCGCGACCATCATCGGCATGGGAATTTCCGGCTGCGCCAACATGGGCTGTGACATCGGTGGATTTGCCGGTGGGGCACCTGAAGGAGAGCTGATGCTCCGCTGGATTCAGTCCGGTGTATTCCAGCCCCGTTTCTGCATGAACTCGGCCAACAACGACAACACCGTCACCCAGCCGTGGATGTATGGTGAGCTGACGGATTACGTGCGGCAGGCCTATAAGCTCCGCTACCGCCTTTTGCCATATCTCTACAGCCTTATGTACGAGGCCAGCGTTGACGGAAGTCCTGCCATGCGACCGCTCTTTATGGAATTTCCGGATGATGAGAAGACCTACAGTGACAAGAGCCTCACATTTATGTTCGGAAAGAGTCTTTTGGTTGCGAACGTTGTTGAGAAGGGGGCGAAAAGCCGTACTCTCTACCTTCCGGCCGGGACGACTTGGTACGATTTGAACGACAATTTCCGCGCCTACAAGGGCGGTCAGGAAATCTCTGTGCCGGTCAGTCTGGAGACTATTCCGATGTTCTTGCGGGGCAGCGGCCTTGTCGCAATGTCAGATGACGTGCAGAAAATCCTCCGTGACAAGATGAGGCACATTGACCTTTTGGTTTCCGCCGAAGGAGACAGCTCCTTTACCCTTTATGATGACGACGGTCACACCGAAGATTATCAGAAGGGGGGCTTTGCGAAGACTGACATCACGGTTACGGCCGGAGACAAAACGACCATTCACTTTGCGAAGACCGGCTCCTACAAGACTGACCTTGAAACTATGTCTGTGCGGCTTGTCAGCAAGGCGAAAGGTGCATTTTGGGTAAGCGTTGCCGGAAAGCAGCTTGAGCGTTTCCTTGTAAAAGAACGTTTTGAGGAAAGTGAAAGCGGCTGGTACTACGAGCTTACTGACCGGACGATTTGCGTAAAATTCCCGCTGCCGAAAACTGATGATTTTTCTGTCGTCATTTCAACAGAAAAATTTGACCTTATCGGCATGAACGAAGACTGAGAATCTTCAATTTTGACTGGGGCTGTCTGATAAAGTTTTATACTTTTTTGGACAGCCCTTTTGTCTTTAAAAGACTGATGTCAGAATCCGCCTTTGGTGATATAATTTTTTTTCAGATGGTTCTGCAAACAATCGCACATTATTATGATTCCCGACTTTCAAAGGAGCTGGCCCGCATCGCGCTAAAGGAAATTCCTGTGGTCGTGGGCTATTATACTAACAAACGTAATACAAGTTCTGTTGTCCACAGTCATTCCTACCATGAATTTGTCTACAATGTTTCCGGCAGCGACGTGCTTTATTCGGTTGATGACAGTCAGTACGTCCTGCGTAAGGGGGAATTGATGTTTTTCCCAGCCGAGCATTTTCATAGCGGAAAATTCAATCTGACCGATGACCATTCAGTCCGGCTTGTAGCTCAAATAGACTCTGACTTGTGGAATTCCGCAAAAAAAGAATCAGAAATCCAATGGGATGACAAACCCCTGCTTGTAGAATCAGGGACAGTTGCAAAATGGGATTTACGCGGACTTTTTGAACGGATGGCGCAGACTGCTTTTGCCGACAAGGATTTCAGAAAGCCGATTTTTGCGGGGCAGGTTTTGGAGCTTCAGCTGCTGATTCATCAATTTATAAAGGAACATAAAGTCAGTGCTTTTAAGGCAAAAAACGACACGATAACCCGCGCGATAAAATATTTGCAGCAAAACTATACGAATCCAGGGCTTACTGCTGAGGCCTTGGCTGATTATGCTTGCGTGAGCCGTGCCCACCTTTCCCGACTATTTAAAGCCTACACGATGGAAAGCATCCATGAGTATTTGACCAATTTGAGGATGCAAATGTGCCGGCAACTGATTGCTGACGGTCAGAGCGTCCTTGATTCTTCAATTGAAAGCGGATTTTCAAACTACAGCAGCTTTGTCAAATCTTTTAAAAAACTGTACGGCATGACTCCTTTGGACTTTAGAAAAAAACTGCTTGAGGAAATAAAAAAGACTGGCGCAAAAGGGGCTGCTTCTTAATTGCTTTAAAATAAAAAAAGCTGGCTTAAAAAAGTCAGCTTTATGGAGATAATCGGACTCGAACGGAGGCGGGCTTCAGCTTTCGACCTCCTGTCTCAAGCAGAAGCCCGCCTCCGTTCGCTGACGGAGACTTCCTGTCTCCTTTTCCTCCCGTTGGTCGGCGCTCACTTCGGAGGTCGGTTCGCTTCGTGTTATATTTAATTGCTTTAAAATAAAAAAAGCTGGCTTAAAAAAGTCAGCTTTATGGAGATAATCGGACTCGAACCGACCACCTACAGATTGCGAACCTGTCGCTCTACCAGATGAGCTATATCCCCAAAGAAGTACGCTAATATTATCAAAAAAAATATTTTAAATCAATTGAAAATTTTAAACCGCAAGTTCTTCCCAGCGGGCGTAGTCAGCCTCTAGTTTTTCGGAGACTTTTTTGTATTCTTCGCCGGCTTTTTGGACAATCGAATAGTCGCTTGAGTTCATCTGTTCTTCAAGTTCCTTCTGTTTGTCCTCAAGCTGGGCGATTTCAATCTCCAGGGCCTCGAATTCTTTCTGCTCTTTGAATGAAAGTTTTCGGGGCTTTTGACTGTCCGCCGTCTGTACGGGCTTTTCCTGCTTTTTTTCCTGAGATTTTGCTTCTTCTTTTTTGCGGGCTTCGTCTTCCTTTGCCTTTTCCTCTTTAAAATCGATGTACTCTGAGCATTTTCCAACAAAGCCTGAGACAGACCCGTCTTCTTCCATTATGAAGAGGGTGTCGGCAACCTTGTCCATAAAATAGCGGTCGTGGCTGACGATTAAAAGGCAGCCGGAATACTGTGTTAAGAACTGCTCCAAAATGTTCATCGTGAAAATGTCAAAGTCGTTGGTCGGCTCGTCCAAAATCAGAAAATTCGGGTTTGAAATCAAAAGTCTGACCAAAAAGACCCGCTTGCGCTCTCCGCCGCTCAAAGTTGAAAGCATTGAGTGCTGGATTTTTCCCTCAAAGCCGAATTCGTTCAAAAATTGACCTGCGCTTAACTCCTTGCCGTCATTTCTCTTGATGACTTCCGCAGCCTCTTTGATATAGTCGAGTACGGTCAGGCTTAAGTCCTTGAATTCCGGGTTTTGCTGGTAGTAGCCGAAAAATGTGTTTTCTCCTTTGACGATTGTTCCTGTGTCCGGCGGAATTGCCCCGGTGATTATGTTTAGCAGGGTTGATTTTCCTGACCCGTTCCCGCCAAAAATTCCGATTTTTTCGCCCTTATTGAATGTGTAGGAGAAATTTTTGAGGACCGGAGTTCCCTTGCCGGATTTGACACCTTCCTCTGAGACATATCCCTTGGGAAAATTTTTGCTGATATTATGCAGTTCAAGAATTTTTCCGCCAAGGCGACGGCCTGCAACTTCAAATGTAAAGCCCTTGTCCGCAGCGAATTTCTCACGATTAATCATCTGCATGTCACGCTGAATGCGGGCTTTTGCCTTTGTTCCGCGTGCGCAGGGGCCTCTCATAAGCCAGTCTCGCTCAACCCGCAGGACTGACTCAATTCTCCGCTCTGTGTTCGCCTCGATTTGGGCTTCAATCTGCTTTTTCTCCAGATAGTCAGAATAATTTCCCTCGTAAAGCTTTAGCGAATGGCGGAAAAGCTCGTAGATGTTGGTGCAAACCGCGTCCAAAAAATAACGGTCGTGTGTGACCATCAGAACTGACCGCTTTGTATTTTTCAAATAATTTTGTAGCCAGTAAATCGTTGGAATGTCCAGATGGTTTGTAGGCTCGTCCAACAGAAGAAGTTTTGTGTCCTCAACCAGAACTTGGGCAAGGGCGACTTTCTTTTTCATGCCGCCTGAAAGGCTTTTGATTTTGCGGCTCATGTCGTGGATTCCAAGGGTGGACAGAATCGACTTTATCTGTGCCTCGTAGTTCCAAAGGTCCCTCTGGTTCATCTCAAGAGTCAGCTCGTCAAATCTCTTTTGCTCCCCGCCTGAAAATCCCCGCTCCATCGCAAGGCAAAGCCCCTCGTACTCTCGGATTGTCTTTAATTTTGGCGAGTCCGATTTGAAGATATGGCTTTCAATCGTGTCCTCTGGATTAAAAGCAGGGTTTTGGCTCAAAAAAGAGACCCCGGATTCCTTGTTGATTACAACCTGCCCATCGTCAGCGGCCAATGCCCCGGCGATTACGGAAAGCAGCGTTGATTTTCCTGTGCCGTTTTTACCGATTATCGCGGCCTTTTCGCCTTCGTTGAGACCGAATGTCACGCCAGAAAAAAGCGGGGCTTCACGACCCATTTTTGAAATGCCTGAGACTGAGAGGATGTTCATTTTTTTCCTCCCGTCTGGCTGCCATCAAGCAAATCTTCCACTCGCTCGCGGAAGGAGTCTATATTTTCGCACTTTAATTCCTCTGCTTTTTTGAGTTCTGAGAGGGCGGCGTCAGATTTTTTTTGCATCGCGTAGGCTACCGCCAGATTTGCGTGGATTACAGCGATTTTCGGGTCATTTTTGATTCCTTGCTCAAAATAATCCGCGGCAGAATCTGCGTCCCCTTTGAGCAGGTATAAGGCTCCCAGGCTTGCGTAGGCCTCTCCCTTTTTCGGGTCGAGATTTATAGCCTCTTTGTAAAATTCTTTAGCTTTTTGGTCGTCTCCAAGGGTGTGAAAGTTCATGCCCAAAGTGACAAGTCCCCTGTATTCCGGTCGGACGCTGAGGGCTTTTTCTTGATAGATTACGGCATTTTCCAAGTCGTCCTGAGCCTGATAGACTGTGCCCATGAAATTGTAAATCAGTTCGTCTGAATAATTGCGGCTTTCGTCTAAAGCCTGCGTAAAAAGGGCAAGGGATTTTTCGTAGTCACCGTCTGAATATGCACGGATTGCGGACTGCACTGTTACGTCACCAGGTCTTGAGCAGGCTGAAAGTGAAAAAATTATTGCAAAAACTGGAAGGATTTTCTTTAACTTCATGCAATAAAAATACAAAAGACCGGCAGAAAAAGCAATCAGATGAATTTTCGAATTAGGAATTTTTTACTTGAAGAAGAGCTTTAAGACCAGTATTTTAAAGGCATGAATGATTTTAAATTCTGTCCTGACTGCGGGAAACCCGTCTTGAAAAACGTGGATATGCGCAAGTGGCTCTGCCCTGAATGCGGTTTTGACCTTTACAACAACGTGGCCACTGCGGTCGGACTTGTGATTTGTGATTCTGACGGAAAAATCCTCTTGGAAAAACGGGCAAAAGAACCCCGCAAGGGATTTTTGGCTCTGCCCGGAGGCTTTGTTGACCCCGACGAAACTGCCGAGGAAGCAGCCTTCCGCGAGTCAAAAGAAGAGACCGGAGTGGAGCCGCTTTCGTTAAAATACATCGGCTCTTATCCAAACACTTACGTCTATAAAAATATTCAGTACAAAACCTGCGACTTGTTTTTTGAGGCTAAATTTCCAGCGGCTGCCGAGCTTAAGGCGCAAGAGGGAGAAGTTCTCGCCTTTGAAAAACATTCAGCTTCGAGTGAGGAAGAAATCGATGCTTTGCCGCTTGCCTTTGGGTCAGCCCGCGAGATTTTAAAAAACTGGCTGAATTCCAAGAAATAAAAGTAAATATATGGAGAAAACTATGTCACCCGTAATTATTTTAACCGTGATCGCCGCCGTAATTTATGCGGGAATTTTGATTTCGATTCCCTTCCGCATAAAAAAAATTGAGAACCTCATTGGAGAATTAAAAATCCGCCTTGAGTCCGTTTCCGTAATCCGCATTGCGGTGATTTTTATTGTCTGCGCAGGACTTTTGTCTGTCGTTCCCTTGCGTAGTTTTCCGACTTACATTGCGGCAATCTTTTTGGGAGTCGCCCTTTTGGGTGCCTACATCGCCTCGAACGAAGCTCTTTCAGTGAATCGGGCGGGCATTTATCAAAACGGCCTGATTTTCGGAACCGAGGCACTTTTGTATGACAAAATTGAAGCCCTTCCGACCCTTGCCTACGAAAAGGATTCAGAGACGACTATGGTGGACTATTCTGTTCTGCAAATCCTCAAAAAAGACGGGGGAAAGGCCGAGCTTATCTTTTCATCGCCAGACAAGCGCGAGGAAGCCCTTGCCGCAATTCTTGAGGCTTGTCCGAGGCTGAAAGTCTAGTTTTTTACCGCTGGGCGATTCCTCTAAAGTCATCGAGAGATTTGTAGCCTTTTCTGGTCATAAAGGCTGACATTCCCTCGATGATTTCTTTCATAGCTTTCGGGTTTGAGAAAGTCGCTGTTCCGACTTCGATTGCAGTTGCTCCCGCCATGATGAATTCGATTGCGTCCTGCCAGCAAGAAATTCCGCCGAGTCCGATAATCGGAATCCTCTCGTTTTGCGGGACTTTGTTCATTGCGGCGACCAAATCGTAAACCATGCGGAGGGCAATCGGTTTTACTGCCGGGCCGGAAAATCCCGCGCGGATATTCTCAAAAACAGGACAGCCGGTCTCTATGTCAATCGCGGTAGCCTGAAATGTGTTCACAAGACTTATTGCGTCAGCTCCGGCTTGCCGAACGGCCATCGCGACTCCGATTAAATCCGGGGCATTTGGCGAAAGTTTTACCATCAGGGGCTTTTTTGTGGCCTTGCGGACTGCCTCTGTCACTTTTGCTGCGGCATCGCACTGCATTCCGAAAGCCATTCCGCCGGCCTTAACATTCGGGCATGAAATATTCAGCTCAATCATTTTGACTTCGGTCTTGTCGAGGAGTTCCGCCCCTTTTACGTAGCCCTCAAGTGAAGAGCCTGAAAGATTTGCAATCGTCACAGGGCTTAAAGTCAACATTGATGGAAGTTCATGCTCAATAAAATGGGGAATTCCTGGGTTTTCAAGACCGATTGAATTAATCAAGCCTGACGGAGTTTCAACCAGGCGGTTTCCGGGATTTCCTGCCTTTGCCTCAAGAGTCAGTCCCTTTGAACAGATTCCTCCGAGAAGATTAACGTCAAAAATCGGCTCGTACTCATGTCCGTAACCGAATGTTCCGCTGGCGGCAATCACAGGATTCTTAAAGTCGACTCCGGCAATTTTTACGGAAAGGTCGGGCTTTTCATTTTCCAACGGAGGAAGTCTTACAGGACGATTTTTTGGAGGAGTAAAGTCAAGAATCGCTCCGTCAAAAACCGGGCCGTCCTTGCAGACTCTTTTGTTCCCCTCGGAAGTCGTAATCGTGCAGCCCAGGCAGGCTCCAAGTCCGCAGGCCATTTGTTTTTCCATGGAAAGCCAGCATTTTACGCCGGATTCAAGGCAGATTTTCTGAATATAGGCCAGCATCGGTGTAGGGCCGCAAGCAAAAACTTCTGAATAATTTTTAACATTTTCTGCGGTCAGGACGGCGGAAATCATTCCCTTTGTTCCAACAGAACCATCGTCAGTAGTAACATAAAGATTTTCGGGCTGAATGTTGTCCAGTCCGTAGGAGCCGGATTTGAATGCCGCATAAAAATCGTAGGATTTTTCTTTTAAAGTCGAGGCGAATCCTGCTACCGGGGCGATTCCGATTCCGCCACCGGCAATGCAGATTTTTTTCCCTGAATCTTTGGGACGGGGAAAACAGTTTCCAAGCGGGCCTATAAGTTCGACTTCTTCTTCTGGAATCAGATTGCAAAGTTCCTGAGTTCCCTTGCCTTTTTTCAAAATCAAAAATTCAATTTTCATCGGGTCAAGGGCAGCGTTTGATGTGGCTGAGTAGACCGAAATCGGGCGGCCGAGCAGAACACCGGATTTTTTTGACCGCAGCATATAAAACTGGCCGGCCAAAGGTTCGTCTTTGTTTTCAAATGAACGCCCACCAATGGCGACTTTCAACAAATACACGCTTCCTTCAGGTTTTGCGCCTTTTACCTGCCCGCAAAAAATTACCTTTCCGTCTGCAAAAATCGGCAGGGGTTTTCCTGAACAATCGGTAGCTGTATTCATTTTTTTCTCCAGTGAAATTTGTTTTGACCCATAGTATCGCGAAAAATTTTTATTTTTTAAAGCGTTTTACCTTCTGCGTTGTCGTCATTTCAAGAGGCTTGTGCAAAAGGGTGATTTTTGAAATTTTCTCGTAGGGCTGCAAGACTTTGTTCACCTCGGAGACCTCTGCCTCAATCAAATTTCTGACTTCGGGATTTTCCTCGTTACCTTCGCGGGAGATTTTTAATTTTTCAAATACAGAGTCAGAAGGATAAATCAAAGCCTCGATTTCTTCTGATTTTGACTTTGCGTCCTCAACGTAAGCCTGAACTGTAATCTGCCCTATGCTCAATGAAAGCTGGAAGCGGTTTTCGATTTCCTCCGGGTAGACGTTTTTTCCGCCGGAAGTGACAATCATGTTCTTTGCGCGTCCTGCAAGCATTAAATAGCCTTCGCTGTCCAGCCAACCCAAATCTCCAGTTTTGAACCAACCATCTTCCGTAAAGACTTTTGCCGTCTCCTCTTCCATTTTATAGTAGCCCTTGAAAACCATCGGGCCTTTTACGCAGACTTCACCAACGCCGTCTTCCGCAGGATTTAAAATCTTCATTTCTGAATATGGAAAAAAATACTGGCCGACGCTTTCAATTTTAAAATGGTCAACAGGATTCAGTGCGATAATCGGACTAGTCTCCGTAAGTCCGTAACCTTGAACAAAGTTGATTCCCATCTGATTGTAAATCTTGAATACAGAATCCGCCAAAGGTCCGCCGCCGCAAATTGCAATCCGCAGGGAATGTAAATTCGCTTTTTTGAGAATCGGTGCAAAGAGGACTTTTCCGACATTGACTTTGAATATTTTTTTCACGAAGCCTGATAAGGCCAGCATTATGTGGAAGCCCAAATTCATCAGGGGACCGGCTTTTTTTACCCCGGCAAGAATTCCGTTCAAAAGTTTGTTGAAAAGCATGGGAACTCCGAGCAACATCGTGATTTTGCCTTCTTTCAGCTCCTTCATGATTTTACTGACAGCCAGGGATTTTCCAAAGACGATTTCCGCCCCGATTGCCAGGGACTCGATAAAAACTGCCTGTAGCGTATAGGCGTGATGAATCGGAAGAAGGGCATAAAAAACGTCATTTTGGTCGATGTACATGCGGGTCTGGGCGATATAAGCATCACTCACAAGATTTTTATGGGTCAGCATTGCCCCTTTTGGATTCCCAGTCGTGCCGCTCGTAAATAAAATTACCGCCAAATCGTCTTCGGTCGGAGGCTCAATGGAAACCTCTTCGTCGGCGGCAAGGTTGTAAACGTAGCGTTCGGCAAATTTTGGGCTTAATGAAAAAACATAAGAACCGATTTCCTCTTCTTTTTGTGAAAAATACTCATATTTTTCCTCGTCTACAAAAAAGAATTTTGGCTTTGCGGTGTTCAAAAGATTTTCTGTTTCGGCTTCTCGTAAGGCATAGTCAATCGGGCAGACAACGGCTCCGCAAATCAGTCCGGCGATAAAAAGAACAGCCCATTCCGGGGAATTTTTCCCGCTCACTGCAATCCTGTCACCTTTTTTGAGACCGTTCGCAGAAAGCCAGGAAGCGACAGCCCAGATGATTTCGTAGGCTTGGGCATAAGTCAAAGTATTTTTGCTTCCGCCAGTGCCTTCAAAATCTGTAAAAGCAGGCCGGTCGCCAAATCTTTTTACCGTGATGGCAACTAATTCCGGCAGGGTAGGCCATTCGCCTTTAAAATAATTTCCTCTGAATTCATCTAAAAATTTCCACGGGGTATAATTATTTGCCATACAATCACCTTTATATAATGATTAATTATTACATAAAACTCTGGAAAAGTAAAATCTGGAAACAAATTATCAAAAATAACCGATAATTTTACTATGAGACTTTCTTACAAAACCCGCCTTTTTTTGATTTCCTTCGTGACCCTTTTTATAATGTTAGTTCCCCAGGTCTGCGCCCAGTCAAAAGAAAATTCCCGCAAGGAGGCCGCAGAATTACGGCAAAAATTTGTTGATTATGGAAAAAAATTCATAGGCTGTCCTTATGCTTCCGGGGCGACTGGTCCGACTTCATTTGACTGCTCAGGTTATGTTTATGCCGTTTCACGCGAGTCAGTCGGCTACCAGCTGCCAAGAATGACTAAAAACATGCTCAAATATTCAAAAGTGATTGATGACTCAAAGCGGGAGCCGGGAGACTTGGTGTTTTTCAAAACGACTTCTTCGGGCGATGTCTCACACGTCGGAATTTACATGGGCAAGAGTCAGTTTTTGCACTGCGCAAGTGACGGTCCAAATACAGGAGTAATCGTCTCATCGTTAAAAGAAAGCTACTGGAAGACCCATTATTATTGTACGGCCAGATTTTTACCCGCTTCCGAAGAAAATGGAGAAAAGTCGGCATCTATGAATTCGACAGATTCAACTGATGGAAAAAGCGCAAAAAAATTGGCATCGGAATCTTCTGAATCCGCAAGTACAGGCGGGGCGAATTCTTATGAAATTGTTGCAAACGGGTCGTCAAACCGTACTTTTTTGGACAGACTTTTTATTGACAGCTCCTTTGATTTGGATTGGAATTTTTTTACCCCGGATGAATTTCGCCTTTTTTTTCGCGGACTTTCTGCAAACGGACAGGTTCGGTACGCCGGTGACAAAATTCAGCCTGGACTCGGTTTTATTGCCAGGTGGGATGCGGGAACAAAGGTCTTTCAGCTTCCTTTGATTGCCAGTTTGACGGTCGGAGAATATTTTAAAATTTTTGCGGGGCCGGTCTTTACTTTTGGAAACCCCCGCCTTCCGGGAGACAGTGATAAAAAAATCAAGGGGTCGGTTTTTCCAGGAATAATCGGACTTTGCTGGAACACGCCTTCATTTAGCATAAAATCAACAAAAATTTGCTTTGAGCAGGATTTGCATTATACTGTATATAACCGCCGTGACGGGGCTGCCCTTTCTGCGAACAAAAGTTTTGCTTCTGGACTTGTCTTTTCTAGCGGAATCCGAGTAACTTTACCAATGAAGGAATTTTTTAAATAGTATGAAAAGAGCAAACAAATCTTTATTTTCGATGATTCTCATGGCTGGAACAGCATCCCTGCTTTTTCTTATGACATCTTGCGGGCCGGAAGTAAATATTCAGGCCTATGCAAACGAAGGTGCGTCTTTTTCTTTCCAGACAGGATTTTCAGAAAAGACAACGGAAATTATAAAGTCTTTTTCTGGAACATCTGCTGACATGCCCCTTTTTACAAAAGAAAGTATCGGTGCGGTTTTAAAAGCTGCCGGAGTGCAAAAAATTGTTTCAGAAGTTCCGTCTCCGTCTGAAATTTTTACTTCCGGTACGGTTGAGAATTTTAAGGAAGTTCCCGCTGGAAAATTTCAGTTTATAAGCAGAACGAAAAATTCTTTGACCCTGACACTTGGACCGGAGCAGATAAACCGCTTTTATAATCTTTCTAACGAGGAATCAAAAAGTTATCTCGACTTGTTGATGATTCCTTCTATAACCGGTGAAAAACTTGACGTAAAAGGCTACAAGGAACTTTTGGAATCTGTGTATGGCCCGGAATTGGCGGAAGAAATTGTTTCCGGTCAATTGAAAATTACCCTGCTTTCTCAGAACGGCAAGTCAAAGAAAACCGCGAAAGTTTCTCTTGGAGAACTTTTGACATCAACAAAAGACATGACTTGGACTGTAACTTGGTAAACTAAAATCCTATTATAATTGCTAATCAGCGTCGATTTCGGTAAAATACCGCCTATGGAATTCACACAAGAAGGAATCGACGCGCTCGTTGTAAACGAGGTCGATATTATCAAAAAAGTCGCGGGGGAACTCACGATTCGCCCGTCACAAGTTGAAGCTGTCATCTCTCTGGTCAAAGAAGGATGCACAATCCCCTTTATCGCACGTTACCGCAAAGAGAAGCACGGTTCTCTGGACGAGTTGCAAGTCCGCGAGTCCGACCACCTCTTTACACAATATAAAAATCTTGAAGAACGCCGTCTGGAAATAGTCCGCGGAATTTTCGCCCAGGGCAAACTGACAGAGACTCTTTACAAGGCCGTCATGGACGCAAAGACCCTCACAGAGCTTGAGGATTTGTGGGCACCCTTCAAAAAGAAGAAGAAGACTCGCGGAATGGTCGCCGCGGAAAAAGGTCTGGAGCCGCTTGCTGACGCAATGCTGGAGCTTGACGATGCCGCAATTGAAGAAAAGGCCAAGGAATTCATAAAGACTGACAATGAGGACGAAAAACTCAACGTCAACACAGCCGAGGAAGCCTTGCAGGGGGCGCAGGATATTATCGCCGAGCGCACAAGCCAGGACTCTTCAAACCGCGAGAAAGTCCACGACCTCTATATGTCAGCCGGAACAATTCAGACAAAGGGAATCGTTCCCGAAGGTCAGGACGCAGAGACCGCTGAAAAGACTTCTACATACAAGATGTACTGGGACTACACGGAGCCTCTTAATCAGGTAAAGCCACACCGCATTCTGGCGATTAACCGCGCCGAGCGTGAGGGAGCTTTGGACGTTACAATCGATGTCCCGGTTGATGACGCTGTAGCTCTTTTGCAGAAACAAGTTAAAATCAACAACAAATATCACAAGGAAGCCATTGAGGACGGTCTTGTCCGCCTGCTTTCACCGGCAGTTGTCCGCGAAATCCGCTCAGACGAGACTGACGAGGCTGATGACCACGGAATCGGTATTTTCTCCGAGAACCTCAAAAACCTCTTGATGACCCAGCCGATCAAGGGAAGCCGTGTCCTTGGAATCGATCCTGGTATCCGCACCGGAACAAAATGCGCCGCCCTTGACGAGACTGGAAAATTCTTGGGCTACTTTAAATTCTTCCAGGTGACAGACCCGGCAGACTCATACAACCAGATTAACGAGGCAATCGACAAGTACGACATTCAGGTTGTCGCCGTTGGAAACGGAACTGGAAGCCCTGAGGTTCAGGCCATTGTCTCAAAAGTTATTTCTGAGAACTATGCGGACTCCGGCGTTATGTTCACAGTCGTTGACGAGTCTGGAGCCTCTGTTTATTCAGCGAGCGATGTTGCCCGCGAGGAATTCCCTGAGCTCGATTTGACAATCCGTGGAGCAATCTCAATGGGTCGCCGTCTTCAGGACCCTCTGGCCGAGCTTGTGAAAATCGATCCAAAGGCAATCGGTGTCGGACTTTACCAGCACGATGTTAACCAGAAAAAACTTGCCGAGACTTTGGATGAGGTTGTCGGTTCTGTCGTAAACCAGGTTGGCGTGAACTTGAACACAGCAAGCTACATGCTCTTGAAATACGTTTCTGGAATCAACGCCTCAACCGCAAAGAAAATCGTCGCTTACCGCGATGCCAACGGAAAAATCACAAGCCGCGAGGATTTGAAAAAAGTTCCCGGACTCGGACCTAAGGCCTTTGAGCAGTGCGCTGGCTTCCTTAAAATCCCGGAGTCATCCGACCCACTGGATAACACTTGGGTTCACCCGGAAAATTATGCCGCCGCCCGCGAGCTTTTGCCTCTCGTAAAAGAGAACAAGACTATTACCGCTGACCTCAAAAAGCAGCTTGAGGAAAAATACTCACTCGGCGAAACAACCCTCAATGACATTGTTGACGAGCTTGGAAAACCCAACCGCGACCCCCGCGACGGCTACCCGGCTCCGATTATGCAGAAGGGAGTCGTCAAGTTTGAGGATTTGACCCTTGGCATGAAAGTCACAGGAAAAATCAAGAATGTCGTTGACTTTGGTGCATTCGTTGACATCGGACTCCACGAGACTGGTTTGATTCACATCTCTGAATTGAGCGACAACTATGTCTCAGATCCGATGGACGTGATTAAAGTTGGCGATGTGAAGGAATTCACGATTATCGGTCTTGACGTTGACCGCAGACGCATCTCCCTCTCATTGAAGAGCGATGCCCAAATCCGCGGAAAAGAGGGTGACGGCTCTGTGAAAGTCGAGCGCAAGCCCGGCACCCGCAAGGTTGTCGTGGTCAAAAAAGGCTCTGCGTCCGCATCAAAAGGCGAGCATTCATACGCTGGTCGCAATGACCGCCCCCGCCGTGACAACAACCGCTCTTATGGCGGAAATGACGACGGAACGACATACAATCCTTTCGCCGCATTGCTTAAACGGTAAAATGATTTTCCCCCGGCAACTTGTCGGGGAGAGCAAAAAAAATCCCGCGTTTGGAGAATTTTCTTCTAAAACGCGGGATTTTTATTTAATAACGAGCTGCTTTCAAAATTATTTTGCTTTTTCTGCGGCAGCCGCTGAATCCAAAGCGGCCTTGAGCTCATCAAGTGTGGAATCGCTTGAGAGGGCTGCCATTGCGATTACATAGCGGTTTGTAAGCTCTGAAACCTTGTCTTCGTCTTTCTTTGACCATCCTTCGTAATCATCAAGTTTGTCCAATTTTTCCATCAAAGCGTCATTTTTTGCTGCCAAAGTCATGAATGAGTCCAAATTCTTTGCGTTGGCTTCTTTTTCCGCTTCTTTTACAACCGCTTCGCATTCATTAAAGAAAGCGTTGATTTCCTTGCGCTGTTCATTTGCACAAGAAACAAAAAGGACTGAAAAAATTGAGAGTGCGGCTGTTAAACCGAGAATTTTTTTCGATAAAGACATAAAAGCCTCCAAAATAAGTTTAGCTTAAGCTATTGTAACATATTTACAAGTCTTTGCCAATTTTCATTTTAAATTAATTGAGGTCTACGATTACAAGTTCTGGATTATTAAAGATCCTTGGGAAATTCGGACATTGGTAAGAAAGTCCCCGGCTGATTATAAAGACCGTATCGTTTTTCGCTTTGCGACCGCCCGCATATCGTGGAAAAAGTCCCTGGTGGGGAGCGTAAAGGCCATTCAAAATTCCAGGAATTCTCCATTGACCGCCGTGTGCATGGCCAGAAAATACTAGGTCAAAGTCATATTGTGAGTATTCATTTAAATATTCAGGCCTGTGGGCAAGCAAGATTGAGGCCAAGACGTTTTTCCCTGAATTTTCAAGGTCTTTTTTTATTTTGTTAGATTTTTCTGCAACAGATTTTAGCCGGTTAAGATAGGCTTCCCGGTTGTCCTTGGAATCTGCAAGTCTTTGGGCTTCCGTCAGGTCTTCATAAGGGTCGTACAGTCCCCCAATGATGAGGAATCCTGCAGCAAAGTCGATGGAAACTGACGTATCTTTTAAAACTCTTCCGCCAAAATCTTCAATTAAAGTTGAGCATTCATCAACGTGACCGGCCATATATTCATGGTTTCCTGCGACATAATAAAATGGTGCGATTTTTGAAATTCCTTCTAGCAGGACTGCCACATTTTTTACGGGGAGATTTCCTTCTCGCTCAAAATCAAAAATGTCACCGGTCAGTAAAATTACATCGGGCTTGGCGTCGGCGACTTTTTCAATAAGAACAGACTCATCTTTGCCAAAGTCATTGGAATGGAAATCTGAAATTTGGACGATTCTGAGTTTTCCGTCATTTTTTGATTTGTCCACGTAATCTCTGACAACGATTGACCGGCAGGAACAAAATAAAAGAGCAGAAAATAAAAGTGAAAATTCGAGTAATTTTTTTAGTGTTGCTTGCATATTCAAAAGTATAAAAACGCATAAATAAAAGTTCAATCACACTTTATAAAATCCTGAGTAGCAGATTTCTTGACAGGTGAAAGACATGCTTGTATCTTTAAAATAAGATTATTTTTTTCAGGTGGCTCATGAAAAAATCACTTTGCATTTTGGCGGCAATTTTCTTTTGCGCGGAAATTTTCGCCGCATCTTTTAAAAATGGGGCGCAGGTTTATGTATCTGTAAAATCAGCCTCTCTCAGGCAGACGACTGGAATTTTTGCGAAAAAGACAGGACTTGTCTCTTATGGAGAGTCCTGCATCGTATTGCAATCAAAAGGCAAAAAAACTCAGATTCAGCTTAAAAACAATCCGAAAATCATTGGTTGGATTTCCAACGGAAGCCTGACCTCAAGAAAAATCGTCGCGTCCGCAAGCGGCTCTAAAGTTTCCGCCTCCGCTGATGAAATCGCCCTCGCCGGAAAAGGATTTTCAGAGGAAGCGGAGAACGCCTACAAGGCCGCGAACAAAAATCTGGATTTTAAAACAGTCGATGCGATTGAAAAAATCACGGTTTCAGAGGCGGAGCTTTCCAACTTTGCCGCCGAAGGAAAATTGAACGGAGGGGCAGAATGAAAAAGTCAATGATAAAAATCGCCATCGGAATTTTCGCTTTCTCTTTTATTTCCTGTGGAACTACAAAAGTTCTGTCAACAGTTTTGGAAACTACTGCAGAAGTCGCCAAGGCTCAGGGAAATGATGAGGTCGCAGCTATTGCTTCTGCCGGAGCAAAAACTTCTGCTGCTGTGGATTCGGCCCTAGAAGAAATCACTCCTGAAAACGAGTATTACATCGGCCGATCTGTCGCCGCCACTATTCTAACGAACTATAAAACTTATGAGTCTGCCGCCCTTGAAAAATATCTAAATGAAATCTGCGGAATCCTAGTTGCGAATTCTGATGCGGCGGAAATGTTCAACGGCTACCATGTGAAAATGCTCGATTCAAAGGAAGTGAATGCCTTTTCAACTTCCGGCGGGCATATCTTGGTGACGCGGGGACTGATTGAATGTTCTGCTTCCGAGGATGAGCTTGCTGCGGTAATTGCCCATGAAATCGCCCATGTCCAGTTAAAGCACAGCTTAAAGGCTATAAAAACTAGCCGGTGGAAGAATGCCGGACTTGCCGGAGCGAATGCTGCCCTCACAGCCGTTTCTGGTGCTAAGGCGGCGGAAGCCCTTGACAATATGGTTGGTGACGTAATCACGCAGATGGTGAACACTGGTTATTCGAAATCTCAGGAATACGATGCGGATAGCCTTGCCCTTACCCTGATGTCGGACGCTGGATACAATCCTTCCGCAATGAAATCTATGCTCAACCGCATGGAATCTGCCCAAAACACAAAGGGCGGCTTCTTTAAAACCCATCCGACTCCGGCCCAGAGAATCGCCAACGTGAACAAAGAGGTCGAAAAGATTTCTCTTCCCGCTGACACTTCTGCCAGCCGCAAAAGCCGGTTTGCAAAAGTTTCCGGGGCATTATGAAAAGCAGCAGATTGAACAAACGCTCAGTTCAAATTTTGGTCACAAGTCTTGCGGTCGGACTTTTTGCCTGTCTTTTGCATTTTGCAGGGGCTTTTACCTGGCTTGAACATAAGTCCTACGACAGCCGCACAAAATTTTCCGCTCATTTTCAAAATGTAAACGAAAAGGTCGGCCTTATTTTGATTGACCAGCAGAGCCTTGACTGGGCGAAAAAAGAAAGAGGCTGGGGCTGGCCTTGGCCTCGTCAGGCTTATGCTGAAATCACGGATTTCTGCCGTCTCGGCAATGTTTCTTCCCTGGCCTTTGATATGGTCTTTTCTGAGGATTCTGTTTACGGCCCTGCCGATGACGAGTCTTTTGCCGCCGCTTCCCGCGAATACGGAAAAGTCATCCAGACCGTTTATTACGACTCCAACGGGAATAAGGTCCTGCCCGTTCCGAGTCTTGAAAAATCCGCCGCTTTGATTGCGAACGTGACTTCAACTTTGGACAACGATGGAATCGCCCGCCGTTCCTTTTTTTATTCAAAAGAAAATTCAAATGAAGCGGGAATGGCCGCCGCAAGCCTGAAAGTCAGCGGTGAAAAATCAGATTTTTCAGAAATTCCTGCTGCCGAAGATGGCGGAATGTACATCCGCTACCTGCCTTCGATGGACTCCTTTTTTCCATATAACGCCGAGCAGATTTTGCGCAGCTACGAGGCATTAAAGTCTGGAAAGTCAGATGAGTCACTTTTAAAGCCTGAGGACTTTCAGGGAATGCATTTGTTCCTCGGTGTCTATGCCCCCGGACTTTTTGATATTTGCTCAACGCCGATTTCCGCGACCGCTCCTGGAATTGGAGTTCATGCCAGTCAGCTCAACACAATCCTGAACGGCAACTTTTTGCAGGATTTTCCCGCCGGACTTGTGATTGCCTTTACAATTCTTTTTGCTCTTTTGGGAAGCGTCTTAGGACTCGCTTTCACAAAGGGCTTTATGTCGTCGATAATCCGCCGTGTGATTCTTTTTCTCCTGCTGATTACCGGCTACATGATTTTTACTTACGTAATGTTCAACGCGGGAACGATAATGCCAGTCTCAGCCCCGGCTTTTGCAATAACGCTTTCATTCGTGGCTGCGATTTCTGTGAATTACGTCACGGAAGGAGCGCAAAAACGCTATTTGAAAGCCGCTTTCAGCCAGTATTTAAGCCCGACCGTAATCAATAATCTGATTGAAAATCCAGGGCTTTTAAAGCTTGGCGGCGAAAAGCGTGAAATCACGGCGTATTTTTCCGATGTTCAGGGTTTCACTACGATTTCCGAAGGTTTGGAGCCAGACGCCCTTACGGAACTTTTGAATATTTATCTTTCCGCCATGACGGACATAATCCTCGACTTTGGCGGAACAATCGACAAATACGAGGGCGACGCGATTATCGCATTTTGGAACGCCCCGACTTATCAAAAAGACCACGCAAAGCGGGCATTGGAAGCGGCACTCGAATGTCAGAAAAAACTTCTTGAAATGCAGGAAGAGCTTGTCGCAAAAGCGGGCAAGCCTTTCAAGCAGAGAATCGGTTTGAACACGGGTTACGCGGTAATCGGAAACATGGGCTCACGGAAGCGTTTTGACTACACGATGCTGGGCGATACTGTGAACCTGGCCTCCCGCCTTGAGGGAATCAACAAGCAGTTCGGAACTTATACGATGTGTTCCGAGGCGACAAAAAATTCCGCGCTTGAAAACGGCTGCAAACTGGCTTTTCATGAAGTCGGAAATATCGCGGTTGTCGGACGAAAGGAAGGTGTCCGCGTTTATAATCCGATGGACGTGCAGGAATTTGAGAATTCAAAAAATCTTCTGGAGCCTTTCGACCGTGCCTACGGATTGTTCACAAAAGGTGATTTTTCCGCAGCCCGCGAGATTTTTGTCGCAAATGCGAATTTTTCGCCCTGCGAAAAATATATTGAAAAATGCGACAAACTGATAAAAAATCCGCCTGCAAATTGGGACGGTGTTATCCGTGCGACAGAAAAATAGAATTCGGGAGTTGCGGCAGCAAGCTGCCGCCGGCACTTCCAGCCTTCGGTAGCCCTCATAGCACTTCGTGCTACTAAAGGGCTTCCAGCGCCTAACTCGCTTACTGCGGCAGACTATTGCATCATCCATTGGACGGTTTTCGCCGGAGTGATTCCGTAATACAAAAATCCGTACATGGCGGCCGCTGAGACCAATTTTCTTCCGTATTCGCGGGTCTCAGAAAAGGGCAGGGTCTCCAAAAACAAATCCGGGGCAAAACCGGCCTTGCTCATAGACGCTCTTCCTGTTGTCGACCAGTCGTTGTAAGATGCCCTCAGCCAGCGGCGCACGTGGGTAAGCCCCGCGTTGTAGGCAAAAAGGGCCAGCAGCGGAGATTCTCCTGCCCTCTCAATCAAGTCCGCCAGATATTTTGCCCCCAGCCTGATGTTGTCCTGGGCATCGTATTCATCGTAAGAATTCATCTTTAATTTTCTTGCCGTGTCTTCCGCCGTTGTCGGCATGAGCTGGGTCAGTCCGATTGCCCCCGCAGAAGAGACGATGTTCGGGTCAAAAAAACTTTCGCTGCGAATCAAAGCGTAAAGGGCGTATTCCGGGAGATTGTTTTCATTTGCCGCCGAAGAAACTTCGGTCAAAAAAAGCCTTGGAAAATTCAGCTGCAAAAGGTCTGCCGGAATTTTTGAGTTGAAATTCGCCTTTGTCCAACCTGCGATTCTCAAACTCTGCACGGAATAAATATTTTCGTGTTCCCCGCATTCTTTTAAAAAGCGGCTCATGCGAATATTTGTGTCAAGCGAAAGATTCTTGCGGTTTTTAAGCCATTCAGAGTAAATCTTCTGCGGAAATCCAAAGGCGGCGTAGCCTTCAAGAAGTCGGCGGGCATCCGCGTCCTCTTCCTTTTTTTCGTCTGTTCCACCGGCAAGAAGAAAATCCTCAACGATTTTTTTGTCGGTAATGTTCAGCCGTTCGATTGCGCAGACTTTGTAATACAAATCGGCGTTCCCGTTCAAAACGCGGGTAAATGCCTCCACTGCCTGACGGGTTCTCAAGCCTTCGGAGCCTGTCGCAAGTCCGTCCTCAAGCAAACGGCCGGAAATATATGCGAATTTGCAGGAAACTTCTTCGCTTGCTTTGCCGTCAATGGCCTTCCAAACCTTATAGAATTCCTGCCAGCTGTGGTTTGAAAGCAACAAAATCGAAAGCGATTCAAAAAAATCGTCAAAATAAGACTTGTCGCTGATTCTTGCGGAATATTTTTGCAATGTCGAAAGAATGTCGTCTGTCGAAGTCCTCAGCTCCATGTTCAGCAGATACCAAAGGCAGTTGTCGAATTTTTCAGGGTCAGTGGTGGCTTCCAGCGCGGACTCGAACCGTTTGATTGTCGTGTTTTGGTAGCGTCCGGCTTTGTCAAAAAGTCTTGCCGAATAAAACCATGCATAATAGGCGGCTTCTTTGTCGGAGACTTCGAGTTCTTTTGCCAGATTGTCGAACCTCGCGGCGGATGTGAAAAAATCATTTGTCCCGTAAAGGGCAGCTTTTCCCAAGTCAGAGAGAATTTGAAAGTCCAAGGGCTTTCCTGCGTTTTTGTAAAGGCCTATTATTTCTTCCATATTATTGAAGGCCTGGACATAATCCTTGCGGAAAACCTTTATTCTGAATGCCATAATCAAATGCTCGTCAGTTACGGGCATTTCTTCCGCCGGCGGAGGGGCAAGTTCCGGCATCTGATTTGCATTTTCCGGCGTGAATTTTTTCTCAAGCTCTAAGGCTGCCTTTTTTTTGTTGAACTGTAGGAATTGTTTCTGCTGATTCTCAACGAATTTTTCCATTTTCCAAGAAAGGTAAAAATTGTAAAGTTCGCTGTGAAAATTTGAAATCGGGCGGCAGGTCATCCACTTGTAGAATTCTTTCTCAAAGCGGGAATCTTCCTTTTTTATCATGGAGTCCAGCCGCATTTTTACAAGTTTGTTCGGGGCTTGCTCCAAATCGAGCTTTTCTGTGATTTCTATGATTTTTGCGTATTCTTCCGCGTCTTTTAGGGTCTGGCAGGCAATCAAAAGCGCGTCATCATCGCCGTAATTTTTGGCCAGATAAAGGGCTGACTCGATTTTCTGACCGGCAGTTCCGACCAAAGTTAAATCTTCGGCGGCTCGGCGGGCTACAAGGGACGAGGACTTTGAGCGGGCGGCCAAAAGCAGGCGGAAGCTTTCGCTCTCGTCGCCTGAATCCGCAGCTTTCAAAGCCATAAAGTAGGGGGCGTCATTTTTATATTTTTTTTGACTGGCGTTGGCTTTTGTTCCCCCGCATGATGACAAAGCGAAGAGAAACAAAAAAGTCACCGGCAAAAACCGGTGAGCTGGTCGAGAAAAATTCATCATGAAATCACTCTGCTGGAATTTTGATGTCTGTGCCGGAGATAATCAAATCTGGATTCTTGATATGATTGTAGGCGGCAAGTTTTTTATACTTCCACGGATTCTTATAGTAGGCTTCTGAAATATCCCAAAGGGTGTCGCCCCAACGGATGTGGTATTTGATGTCGGCCTTTTTTACGGGAGCGGGTTTTGGTGGCTCTGGAACGACTTTTGGAGTCTCGGCGACAACGATTTTGTCCTCTTTAGCTTCGATTGGAGCAGGGGGAACTTCTTCTTTTTGCGGAGTGACATCGATTTCAATGTCCTGAGATGGAGTCGAATCTTCGGTTGCCGCGATTTCTGTGTTCTGCTCAATTTTCTGGTTGCGGGTGTTGCGGGACTTAATCAGGTTGTATTTTGACGGAACGACAAAGAGAATCAACAGAGTCGCGATTACACAGATGATTGCGCAGATTATGCAGATAATCATCGGAACGCGGGTTTTTCTCTCATCGTCTTCGCCGCCTTCGAGGGTTTCCTTGTCATAAAGGTCTGAAAAATCCATCGCTGGGGAGGTCGCCGTCACGTTTGATGCCATTGAATCTGAATCAAGGCTGCTTGTGTCAAAAACGCTGTTGTCAAATGATGAGTCGGAGCTTTCGGAAGAGCTTGTTGACTCTGTAAAAGCCGGATGGCTGTCAAAGTCGTCAAAAAGTCCGTCCAAATCGCTGGTGTCTGTTTCTGTCAAATTTTCGGAATTTACCTCTGTTAAATCTGATGAATCAGAGCTGCTTGTGTCATCAAAATCCGGCAGGGAAAAATCTGTGACTTCCAAGTTATCAGAGTCGTCTGTGTTGTCGGCAAGCGTTGTATCGCTTGCGGGCGCAGTGTCATCTGCCAAGGTCGTGTCGTCAAAAATCGATTCTGCCGGGTCAGGAAGATTCTCAGCTGAATCGGAAGAGTCTGCGATTGTCGCATCATCGTCAAAAATTCCTGCGGCGGGGTCTTTTGCAGGCTCGGCAAAGGTTTCGTCAGAAAGGTCGTCAAAACTGAAATCTTCGAGAGGATTTTTGTCGTCGAATTTTGTCTCTTCCTCTGAGGATTCTGCGTCAGCGATTGCGAAATTTGCCGGCTCGCTGCGTTCTTCCAATGTGCGGGAAACAAGGCTGACTTGTGTTCCGCTTTTTTTTCCGGTCTCAGGGTCAACTACTTCGGCGGTAAGCTGGTTGTTTTCGTCAATTCCGACTGAAAGATTTAATTCCGGGTCTTCTGCAGGATGTTCCTTTAAATTTGAAATTTCCAAAGTGTCAACGTACTGGGCGTCGTCCATTGAATTTGATTCGGATCGGTAAAGGTCAATTTGAACTTTTGTCTGGTTGTCTTTTACGGTTGTTAGGGCCAAGCGCCGTGTTTTTGGCGACCCTTCCTCAATTACCGGATAAAAAGTTCCGTCTGCGAGTTTAATTCCGATTGTTTTCATATTTTTAAAGTCCCCTCTTGAAAGTTAAACATCTGCTTCATTTACTTTATCGGAAAGTTAAAATGAATTCCTAAGAATTTTTCTTTGTCGAGGTAAAAGTCGACATTCACACTGACAAAATTATAATAAAAAATTAATTGCTTTTCGGCAATTTGCAATCTAGGATTTAAGGTACGGTTTAATAAGAGTTGATATTATTCAGCCGTACAAAATCTTATTTTATACGAGGTACTTTTATGACAGAGAATATCAAGGGAACTCAGACTGAAAAAAATCTCCAGACCGCTTTCGCCGGAGAATCTCAGGCCCGCAATAAATACACATATTTTGCCAGCAAGGCACGCAAGGACGGCTACGAGCAGATTGCTGCGATTTTTGAGGAAACCGCCCTCAACGAAAAAGAACACGCGAAAATCTGGTTCAAACTTTTGAACGGCGGAGACATTCCCTCAACAAAAGAGAATCTCAAAGCCGCCGCAGCCGGTGAGAACTACGAATGGACAGACATGTACGCGGAATTCGCAAAGACTGCAAAAGAGGAAGGTTTTGACCGCATCGCGAAACTTTTTGAGATGGTCGGCGCAATCGAAAAGGAGCATGAAAAACGCTACCTCAAGTTGCTCGACAACGTGGAAAAAGAAGTCGTATTCTCATCAGAGGGCGACAAAATCTGGCAGTGCCGCAACTGCGGACACATTGTCATTGGAAAGAAAGCTCCCGGTGCCTGCCCTGTTTGCGCTCACCCGCAGAGCTTCTTTGAAGTCAAGGCTGAGAATTACTAGAAATTTTTGACAGGGGTGGCGGACTGTCTTGTGATGGGACAGTCCGTTTTTTTTACTAAACGCGTCTTAATTGTACACTTGACGGGCTTCCTTTCTGTCTTTATTATTATGTTATATTCAGAAACAGAGGTTTTATATGGGCACAGATGTTC
Source organism: uncultured Treponema sp. (assembly GCA_946615905.1). GTDB lineage: Bacteria > Spirochaetota > Spirochaetia > Treponematales > Treponemataceae > Treponema_D. Next base: position 144,088 of record CAMOIE010000001.1, read on the forward strand.
AGGGAAATACAAAATTTGACAAACTTCCTTTTGCCGTTCAGTTGCTAGCAGGAATCGGTGGATTGGCTGTCATCGCTATCGTTGGATTTTTGTTCCTTTTCGCAGTCGATATTGTTCTTCTTGATGTTGATCCAATTGGAAGTCTTTTCAGAGCAATTTTCTAATTTTATAGAAATTGATTTGTAATTTAAGATAGATAAAGCTCCGCCTGTTTGTGCGGAGTTTTTTTATGTCCGAAGGAGAATTTTATGAAAATCGAAAAAGTCACCGTGATTGGGATGGGAGCTGTCGGAACTGTTGTCGCCGCAAAATTGCACAAAAATATCGGGGCAAAAAATCTTGAATGCCTTGCCGACGGCGAGCGGCTTGAACGCTACCAAAAAAACGGCCTGATTTTAAACGGCGAAAAAATCGACTTCAATTACGTTGACTCCAAGGATGCTCAAAAATCCGACCTAATCATAATCGCGACAAAAAATCTCCAGCTGCCGGCAGCAATCAAAATGGCAAAAACCGCCTGCGGCCCCGACACTATGATTCTTTCGCTTTTGAACGGAATCCAGAGTGAGCGGGACTTGGAAGAAGTTTTTGGCGCAAAAAACGTTTTGTATTCATTCGTAATCAGCCTGAATTCGATTCACGTGGGCAATAAAATCGACTGCACCGATGACGGAATCCTCTTTTTCGGCGAAAAGGACAATTCAAAAACAGAGCGGACTGCGGCACTGACAGAACTTTTTGACCGCTGCGGAATCAGAAGCAAAAATCCAGAGGACATCCACCTGGAGCTTTGGCGAAAATATCTGTTAAACGTCACTTTCAACACGCTGACTGCCATCACCCGGTCTTCTTACGGGGGCTTTCGTTTTGAGGTCATGCAGACTCTTGCCCGCCTTGTCGGAAAAGAAGTCATCGCCGTTGCAAATGCGGAAGGCGTTCCCCTGACCCAAGAGGATTTGGAGAATGATATAAAAATGCAGTTGCACCACGACCCGCACGGAAAAACCTCAATGCTCCAGGATATGGAAGCCGGACGCAAAAGTGAAAATCCCTGGTTTTGCGGGACAGTCGTAAAGCTGGCGAAAAATCACGGAATCCAAGTTCCATACTGCGATTTTTTGGAAAAACTAGTCGAAGGCAGCGAGCAAGTCCGTAGTATTTAGGGCACTTCCCCGCTGTCGCGGAGCGATTTGTGTCGGGTGAGCGTAAGCATGGATGCTGATGCTCACCCAAGCCTAGTGCATAATGGCCGAGGCTTTTTAAGCCGATTAATATATAGAAAAACTCAAGGAATTCTAATGAAAATCAATATAAAAACTCTGCTTGCCTCCGCCGCGATTTTAAGCCTTTTCACTACCTGCAAAAAAGAAGAAAAATCTGCCGCAGAAGCTGTCCAACAAACAAAGCCTGCAGAAATTTTTACGCAAAGCGTGATTCTCTCAAAAACAGCCGACCTCTGTCTTTTAGGCAGGGACGAGAAAATGCATTCCGTAAAAAAACTTTCCCGTGGCGACACGCTCGATGTTATTTTTATTGAGGATTCTGCGGACAAAGTTGGAATTCCGATAATTCATCCCCAAGAACTTCCCGATGGAGAAAAATCAGGCGAAAAGGTCGAGCCGGAGATACAAAAGCCTGTTCACCAGGATTTTTACTTTCACGTTGTCTACGATTCTGTCGACTACTGGCTTTTAGAGACAGATGTCGCAATTAATGCGGAAAACGCCGTGACAATCGCAAAAACACCTCTTTACGAAGACCCCAAACTTGAAAGCGGAAAAATCCTCTCGCCGGAAAGTCTGGGCTTCGGAACTGCAATCGCAAAATCCACTTTGCGCGAAGATTCCGGGGAAAATTCCGAGAAAATTTACTTTTGGAACTCAGATTCAAAAAAAGTTGAATACGCCTATGCCAGGGCGGAAAATATTTCCACTGTAAAAGACGATGTGGCCGTCATGGAAATTGTCGATGCCCTAAAAGTCACAAAACGCGCCGTTCCCCGCAACGAGCTTTTTAAAAAAGCCGCAAAATACAAGCCTTCCGCAAAAGTCAAGGCAGCCCTTGATGCCCAATCTGTCGAAACGAGGACATATTCTTATAGCGAGGTTTTAAAAGCCATGTCAAAGCAGAGGTACGGGGTCTCCGTTCCAGAGCTTTTGACAGTCGACCAGAGCAAAGACCCCTTTAAATGATTTGATGCAAGGGCCTGGAGCTATTTCAGCTCGTAGGTCTCCCCGTATTTCACGACCGTCACGTCCTTGTAGCCGTGCATAAAGAGGTACTGTTGGAAGTATTCCTGAGCGTCTTTTTCACCGTGAACCATGAAGATTTGCTTTAGTCGGCTGGTGTCGATTGAGTCAAGCCATTTAGTCATTTCCTCGTAGTCAGCGTGGGCGGAAAATGCGTTGATTTGCTCAACGTCGGCTTTGACTTCATACCAGTCGTCGAGGATTTTTACTTCTTTTTCTCCGTCACGGATTCGCCGACCTAAAGTGTTTTCTGCCATGTAGCCTACAATCAAAATCGTGTTCTTCGGGTTTGAGATTCCGTTGGCAAGATGGTGGACAACTCGTCCGGCTTCACACATTCCATCGGCGGCCAAAATAATCATGGGGCCGGGCTTTTCGTTCAGGGCCTTTGACTCGTCAACACTGGTCACAAAGGACAGAGCGTTGAATCCGAATGGATTTTTGTGGTGCTTTAAGAAGGCTTCCTCAACTTCCGATGAGTAACATTCAGGGTGAACTTGGAAAATTGAAGTCGCGTTCACGGCCATCGGGGAGTCAACATAAATCGGAATCGCCGGAATGATTTTCTTATCTACCAAAACGTGTAAATAGTAGACAAGTTCCTGTGTTCGCTCGATTGCAAATGACGGAATTATGACCTTGCCCTTTTTTGCGATTGCCCGCTTTACGACTGAGGCAAGCTCTTCCATGGCGATGTCAGTTCCCTCGTGCTTTCGGTTTCCGTAAGTTGACTCCATGAAAATGTAGTCCGGGGCTGGCAGTTTGATTTCCGGGTTACGGATAATGGGCTTTTCGTTGCGGCCCAAGTCTCCCGTAAAGAGAATGCGGATTTCGTCCTTGCCCTCACGCCTGTCGTAACCAGACCGGCGTTTCTCGCCCTTGTATTTTGCCTGTTCCTCTGCGGTCGCCTGCCGTCTGTCCTGTCCTGACCGGCGGTCGCTTCCAGGAAGCTCGAAGTCTTTTTTCTCAAGGGCGGAATTCTTCCAGCCGAATAGGCGGTTCCAAAGGCGGGGCTTTCCCTCTGAATTTTTGCCGCTTTTATTGCCCGCGTTCTTGGCGTTTTTGTCTTCGGAGGGGCGCTGACCTTTTATCGTAACGTAGGCAAATGCGGAGCCTAAAATGTGTCCCGCGTCAAAAAATTCAAGTTCCACGTCCGGGGCAATGTACATTTTTCGGTTGTAGGAAAGTGTGATGATTTGGTTTGCGGCTTTTATACAGTCTTTTTCTGTAAAAAGCGGCTCCCAAGTGAATTTTTTTCCTTTTTTCTTGGCCTGCTTGCGCAAATACTGGGCATCGCGAGCCTGAATGCGGGCTGAATCCATCATAATCAGGTCGGCAAGGTCTCGGGTTGCGGGGGTCGCGTAGATGTTGCCCTCAAAACCTTTTTTTGTGAGAACAGGCAAAAGTCCGCAATGGTCGTAATGGGCATGGGTCAAAATTACAGCTTCAACTTTGTCAGCGGAAATATCGAAGTTTCGGTTTTTTTCATCTGCTTCTGCGCGCTTACCTTGAAAGGCCCCGCAGTCAATCATGAATGAGCGTCCGTCAATTTCAAAAACGTGTTTTGAACCGGTGACCTCTTCTGCGGCTCCGAGGGAATAAACTGATACTGCCATAATTTTACCGCCTTATGATTGGATTTCCTCTCCCTTCCAATAAGCAATTTTAAGTCACATTTCAATAATTTGCAAAAATTTTCTTTTGAATTACAATTGATACATGAAAAATTATAAAAATCCGATTATTCTCTGCGACTATTCTGACCCTGACGTGATTCGAGTTGGCGATACTTTTTATATGACGGCTTCTTCCTTCAATTTTACGCCCGGACTGCCGCTTCTCGCCTCAAAAAATCTTGTGGACTGGAAATTAATCAGCTATGCGGCAAAAAGTGTGAATATTCCGGGTTATGAATTTCCCCGCCATGCCTGCGGACTTTGGGCACCTTCAATCCGTTTTCACGATGGATTTTTCTATATTTTTGTCGCGACTCCTGACGAGGGGATTTTTTACACAAAAACGTCCGACCCATACGGAATTGACGATAACTGGACTCCGCTTGAAGCCGTTTGGCTGGGAAAAGGCTTTGAAGACCCCTGCCCACTTTGGGACGATGACGGAAAAGTTTACCTTGTGCACGGCTATGTAAAATCGCGGATTGGATTCAACTCAAAACTCGGACTTTTGGAGCTTGACCCGGAGACTTTAAAGGCAAAATCCGAGGACAAGATAATTTTTGACGGAAGCAAGACCCAGCCCACGATTGAAGGTCCGAAATTCTACAAAATCGGAAAGCTCTATTATATCCTTGCACCGGCCGGAGGCGTTACGGAAGGCTGGCAGACAGCATTGAGAAGTCTCTCGCCATTCGGACCTTATGAGGAGAAAATCGTGATGTCTCAAGGAGATGCAAAAATCAACGGCCCCCATCAGGGCGGACTTGTTGACACATTGGCCGGCGAATGGTGGTTCATGCATTTTCAAGAGCGGGGAATTTTCGGGCGGATTGTCCATTTGCAGCCGGTAAAATGGCATTTTGGCTGGCCCTGCATGGGAACAGCGGCTCTTGACGGGAATTTGCCCGGAAAGCCCTTTGACGAATACAAAATGCCCAAGGTCGCGCTTTTGGGAAACGGCGGAAATCTTGATTTTACGGAAAATCCAGACGCGAACTGGCAGTGGTCGGCCAACGGGCGGGAGGACTTTGCGGAATTTCTGTCTGGCAAAAAATCTTCGGGGAAAAAGCAAAAATATTCGGACATAAAATTGAATGTGCTGGATACGCGGGAAAATCTGGATGGGGAAATTCCAAATCTTTGGGATTCTGCGAATGTTTTGACGCAGAAAATCAGCCGTGAGAATTTTACTTTTTCATGCAAAATCGACATTTCTAAAATGGGCGAAAATTCCCGGACTGGCTTGATTTTTATGGGCGGAAGTTACGCAAGCCTTGCCCTTGAAAAATCCGGCGGGGAAGTGAAAGTTCTTTATTTGACTTCAAAGGATGACGGAAGCGATAAAAAACAAAGTGAAAATATCGAGAATAAAATAATATTTGATAAAAGATACTCTAATAATCTGTTAAATTTGAAAATTTGCTTTAAAAAGACTGGTGAACGCAGCGGAAAAGCAGTATTTTTAATTCAGACAGGGGGAATCTTCAAGCCCTTCAAATGGCAAAGCCCTGAATACGAATGCGGCAAAGCCCACTGGGTCGGAGGAAGATTCGGAATTTACGCGGTTGGAAAGGAATCTGGCTGTGTAACTGTCAGTGACATTAAAATTTACTGAAGCGTTAAGGCGTGGAGGGGCGGAGGAGCCGTTCGCGGAGGTTGAGCTTGTCGAAACCTTCCGTGAATGTAGCGTAAGCGGAACCCCGGAAGGCCTGACCCGCCGCACGGCGGGGAACGCCCAAAAAACGGAGGCAAATTATGACAGACATCGCAATCATCGGAGCTGGAGCGGCTGGAATTTCTGCTGCAATCACCGCAAAAATCAGGAACAAGTCCGTCTTGCTTTTCGGGAACGCAAACTCCGGCGGAAAACTTTCTGGCGGCCACATAATCAACAATTACCCCGGATTCTACGGAAAAACTGGCGAAGAAATTCAAAAGGCATTTTTGGAACATTTGAAATCTCTCGAAATCGGCGTTGAGACAGACAAAATCACAAATATTTACGACATGGGCGGATATTTTTCGCTTCTTTCCGGGCAAAAATCATTTGAGGCAAAGTCCGTGATAATCGCGACTGGAATCTCGTTTGGAAAAGCTATGGTCGGGGAAGTCGAATTTTTGGGCAGGGGAGTCTCCTACTGCGCGACCTGCGATGGAATGCTTTACAAAGGAAAAAAAGTCGCCGTTTTGAATTACGAGAAGTCTGAGGAAAAAGAAGCAGATTTTTTGGCGGATTTGGCGGAAAAAGTTTACTATCTACCCTTGTACAAAGAAGACGTTGAAATCAGCCCCAAATGCGAGATTTTAAAGGCAAAGCCAGTAAGCATTGGAGGCGCGATGAAAGTCAACTCGCTCACAGTGAACGCTGACGATGGAGAAAAAACTCTGGAAGTGGACGGTGTTTTTATCCTCCGCAAGAATATTCCGCCAAGCCAGTTGATTTCTGGCATCACGCTTGACGGCAACCACATCGCTGTTGACTTGCAGATGCGGACGAATATCCCTGGAATTTTTGCTGCCGGAGATATTGCTGGAACTCCATACCAGTACGTAAAAGCTGCCGGTCAGGGCAACGTGGCCGCTTTGAGCGCAGTAGATTATCTGGCAAAGCTGGCGAAATAGCTAACCTTTAGAAAAGTGGACTTTTGTGTATAATAGATTTGTTATGGAAACTGACGTTTTTGTAACAAATCTATTAAAATCAAGAGACAAGAGGCCATGCAGCGACTTTTCAATATCATTTCCGAGCTTTGCTCGTTCATAATTTCGCATTGCACGGAAGATTTTTTCGTGCGCTACAGTTGCGTCTCAACGGGCGAAACTCAGCGGGTCGAGGACTTGGTGCGTTCTGTTTTGCCCCCGCTTTTTCGCTCGGAGGGTGTGGTTCACACTCTTTCTCAAGACGACTGCACAGAAGATTTTTACGAAAGCCTCTGCACACTGATAGAAAATCTGAAGTCGAACCAAGATTTTTTTGCGGTGATGGGACTCACACAGATTTTGGACGAGGCGATTGAGTCTGCGCTGAAGGCGAAAATCGCGGAATTCCAGATAGACGATTTTTCAGTCGTTCTGAATACGAACCGCGAAACCACGGGAATCGGACTTTTGCCACGCTGCTCGTGCTGGTGGGAGCGAAAACGCAGGCTTTCCCACGTCTACAACCGGATGGACAACTTTTTGTTCAACCTTCTGCTTCTTGAGAATTCGATTTTGGGCGAGCTTATCGACAGGCACTTTTTCCTTCCCAAGACGCTTTTTCCGGGATTTGCGAAAAAGAAATCCTTAAAAATCGCCGCTACCCCGCTCCGGTTGAGCCGGGATTTTGAAGTCGAGCCGTTCGACGAGAACCAAGTCCAATATTTTAAAATCTCCTACAACAAATCGGATTTTGAAAAGGAAAACGAGCTTGTCTTCCAAAAAATCCTTGACGCGGCAAAAAACGAGGGCGACATTATCGTCTTTCCAGAAATGCTCGGAAACCCAGAGATGGCGGATTTCATCGGCGAAAAAATCAAAAAACTCGCCTCGGAAAATCCCGAACTCGCGCAAAAGATTCCTTCGCTGATTGTCCTTCCCTCCTTCTGGGAAAAGAAGCGGAACACGGTCACGATTCTCGACAAATTCGGGAACGTCCTTTGCAGGCAGAGCAAGCAGAACCCCTTCCGAGCCGAGCTTGACGGAAAGGGCTACCTTGAGGGAATCGTCTCGAGCCTCGTCGTGAACATCTTCCACTTCGAGGGAATCGGGCGGATAGCGATTTTGATTTGCAAGGACTTTTTGACGACGAAATATATGGAGCAGCTGATGAGGTGCTTCAAGCTCACGCTGATAATCGTTCCGTCGTTTTCGACAGGCTCTTATGACTTCAGGCAGTCGTTCGACCTGTGCGCACATGATGACTGCAACGTTGTCTGGATAAACACCTGCGCCGCCTTCGAGCCGGGCAAGGAGGCGAACTTCGAGAACATCGGCTATGTGCGAAAGAGAATCTCAAGAAGCGAGGACGAGTCGCAGAAACTCTGCAAGATGCCGATTTGCCCCACGGCGTTCAAGGGCGAGTGCAGGCAGGACTGCATTTTTTACGAGACCATAGGGGCTGTTTGATGAAATTCAAGTCAATCCAGAAAATCCACGAGGGAAAATTCATAACCCGATACAACCTTGAGTACGAAAGCGAAAAAGGGCGGAACAAGACATACGAGATGATAAGCCGCGAAAAAAATCTCTCCTCGCTCGACGACATCCACACGAGCCACATCGACGCGGTTGTGATGATAATCCACGACGAGTCAAGGGATCAAATCTTGCTGAACCGCGAATTCCGAATGGCGACGGGCGAATTCGTGTTCAATTTTCCGGCGGGGCTTATTGATGAGGGCGAGACCTCTGGCTTTGCCGCGATGAGGGAACTTCGGGAGGAGACGGGACTGCACCTCGACCACATCGACGAGGTTTGGAAGGAAAGCTATTCCGCCGTCGGCTTTTCAAACGAAAAAAACATCGTGATTGTGGGGACCGCGAGCGGCGAAATCAAGCCGAGCGACAGCGACATGGAAGAAATCGAGGCCGACTGGTACACAAAGGCGGAGGTTCGCGCGCTCTTGAACGTGGCGCGATTCGCCGCAAGGACACAGGCGTATTGCGCGCTTTGGAGCAGAAAATAAAAATCCCGCCGCACCAGTTAGCGACTGATGGGCGGGATTTATTAATTGCACATCAATTGTAAATTAACTACGGGCAGAGGTTTCGACAAGCTCAACCACCGCCCGAAATTATTCATTGACTTTACGGTCTGACGATGAGAATTGGCGAAACGCCAATTCTCACAGTGAGGGCTACGGACGAACAATGATTTTCGCCAAATCAGGACACTTCTCCAAATCCTTTTTGAGACCTTCTTCGCGTGCCTTGTTTTTGTAGGCCGGGTCCTGGAAAGAATATGTGAAGTTCGTGTGAACATCGTAAGTTCCGTTCATGATTGCGAAAGCGTCCTCTGTCATAACGAGTTCCTCGTCAGTCGGGATTACGAAAACCTTGACTTTTGAGTCGTCGGCAGAGATGCAAGTTTCTGCGTTGCCTGTGTTTGCAAGCTTGTTCTTTACAGGGTCGATTTTGACTCCCATCCACTCCAAGCCTTCCAGAGCCTTTCCGCGGATCATTGCAGAGTGTTCGCCAACGCCGGCAGTGTAGACGATTGCGTCAACCGGGCCGATTGCTGCCATGTATGCGCCGAAATATTTCTTGAGGCGGTAGCATTCCATGTCAACTGCGAGCTGTGCGTCCGCGTTGCCTTTTTCTGCTGCGTCTGCGATGTCGCGGCGGTCAGAAGAAAGACCTGTGAGACCGAGAAGACCTGACTTTTTGTTCATTGCAGTGTCCATTTCGGCAGGAGTCATGCCAGTTTTGCGCATGATGTAGAATGGAAGTGCCGGGTCCATGTCGCCTGTGCGAGTTCCCATTACGAGACCTTCGAGCGGTGTGATACCCATTGAAGTGTCGTAGCAGCAGCCGTTTTTGACAGCACACATTGAAGCACCGTTTCCGACATGTGCGATGATGACGTTAGTGTCTTTTGGTGCCTTGTGGAGCAAGACAGAAGCGCGTTTTGCTGTGTACAAGAAGCTCGTGCCGTGGAAGCCGTAGCGGCGGGCGGCGTATTTTTCGTACCACTCTTTTGGAATTGCATAGCGGTAGCTTGAAGCTGGCATTGTCTGGTGCCAAGCGGTGTCCAAAACTGCAACATGAGGAACATTCGGAAGAACTTTCTGAGCCGCTTCGATACCCATGATGTTTGCTGGGTTGTGCAAAGGTCCCAAATCCTGAACAGAGCGGAATGTGTCCAAAACTTCTGGAGTGACTTTGACAGACTTTGTGAATTTGTCTCCGCCGTGAAGAACACGATGACCTACAGCTCCGATAACGCTCATGTCAGAGATAACGCCGTGGTCTTTGTCTGTGATAGCCTTCAAAATCAATTCGATTGCTTCTTTGTGAGTTGGGCAGGGGCTTTCAAGAACGAACTTGTCCTTTCCCTTTGCCTTGTGTGTGATTACAGAGCCGGGAGCAGTAACGCGCTCCACAACGCCAGTCGCCAAAACGTCTTTGTTGTCCCAATCGTAAACCTGATACTTTGCGGAAGATGAACCGCAGTTCAAAGTCAAAATAACCATTGTGATCCTTCTTAAAAATAAAAATTATGGAAATATTTTATAAAAAAAATGCCATTTATGGAAGTGAGGGCACATTGTACAAAGCCCTGCATTTAACTAAAATATCGCTATTATGGAAAACTCAAAGAGAACTGTTACCTGCGGCGGTTTGACCGCAAAAGACGTTGGTAAAAATGTAATATTAAACGGATGGGTTCACCGCACTCGTGAACTTGGCGGACTCACTTTTATTTTGTTGCGTGACCGCTATGGAATCACTCAGGTCATGGTCGGTGACAAGGCTTCTGACGAAGTAAAAAATATCGCCCGCTCACTCAAGCCTGAATACTGCGTCGCAATCAAGGGAACTGTCGCTGCCCGCGCCGAAAAAGACGTGAACAAGGACATGGCCACTGGAGAAATCGAGCTTGAGGCCGAGGAAATCCAGATTTTCACGACATCTGAAGCTCTGCCATTCTCAATCGATGAGGTTCGTCAGAAGGACGGAACAATCGTTCTTCCAAACGAGGACTTGCGCCTGAAATACCGCTACCTTGACCTCCGCCGCGCTCCCATGCAGCACAATATCATTTTGAGGAGCCAAGTGGCATTCGCAACACGCGAGTATTTGACTTCAAAAGGCTTTTTGGAAATCGAAACTCCGACTTTTATCAAGTCAACCCCGGAAGGAGCGAGAGACTATTTGGTTCCTTCACGCGTTCACCCCGGAAAATTTTATTCACTTCCCCAGTCACCCCAGCTTTACAAGCAGCTTTTGATGGTCTCTGGATTTGACAAATACTTCCAGATTGCCCGCTGCTACCGTGACGAGGATGCCCGTGGAGACCGCCAGCCTGAGTTCACACAGATTGACATGGAGCTTTCATTCACAAACCGCGAGGAAGTTCTCACGACAACTGAAGGTCTTATGCAGTACATCTTCAAAAAGACTATGAACTACGAGCTTCCTGCCAAATTCGACAGAATCAGTTGGGACGATGCATTTGACTTCTACGGAAGCGACAAGCCAGACCTCCGATTCGGCCTCAAAATGCAGGACGCGGCTTTTATGGCTGACTTGAGCGACTTCAACGCATTCAAAGCCGGAGCCGCAAACGCTGACCATTCAATCGAACGCCACAAGAGAAGCGGACTCAAAGCATTGGTCGTAAAGGGCGTTGCCGAACAGTATTCCCGCAAAAAGGTCGAGGAACTTGAGGCAGTGGCAAAAATCAACCATGCAAAAGGCCTTGCTTGGATGAAAGTGGTTTCGACAGGCTCAACCACCGGCGATGTTAAATTCGAGGGCGGAATCTCAAAATTCTTCGCTGGAAAAGAATCTGAAATCTGCTCAAAACTCGGAGCCGAAAAAGGTGACTTGCTACTCTTTGTCAGCGATGAAAAATGGCAGACAGCCTGTGTGGCACTCGGAGCTGTCCGCAAGCAGCTTGGAAAAGACTTGAACCTCTACGACCCGAAAGACGAATTCCACTTCGCTTGGATTATCGACTTCCCATATTTTGCATGGAATGAGGACGAAAACCACTGGGAGACCGAACACCACATGTTCACCCTGCCCCAGGAAAAATACTGGCCAACTCTTGAGTCAGACCCTGGTGCCGTAAAGGGCGACTTGTACGACTTGGTTCTGAACGGTTACGAGCTGGCTTCCGGCTCTATGCGTATCAACGATCCGGCCTTGCAGCAGCGTATTTTCAAAATCGTCGGATACTCAAACGAACGGGCACAGAAGGCTTTCGGATTTTTGGTACAGGCATTCAAATTCGGCGCACCGCCCCACGGAGGAATCGCTCCTGGACTTGACCGCCTAGTCATGCTCATGTGCCACGAGGATTCAATCCACGAGGTTATCGCATTCCCAAAGAACAACTTGGCCGCGTCACCAATGGATGAATGTCCGTCAGAAGTAGACGACCAGCAGCTCAAAGACTTGCACATCGTCTGCACAGAAAAAGAGGAATAGTAAAAATTATGAATATCCGTTCGCAAAAAACTAGCCTGTCCGGTTCGATTTGTGTTCCGGGATCAAAATCGCACACAATCCGCGCCCTTTTGCTCGCTTCTCTTGCGGACGGAATTTCCCGCATAAAAAATCCCCTGCCGTCTGCGGACTGTCTTTCAACTGCGGCGGCCCTGCCTTTAATCGGTTCGGAAGTTGACTTGAATCTTTCGCCTGATGGCGAGTCTGGCTCCGAGTGGACGGTTTCCGGGGCGGGGAAAAATCTTCATTTGCCGACTGACGTGGTGAACGTCGGAAACTCCGGCTCTCTTCTTTATTTTCTTTCACCGATTGCCGCGACTTTTGAGGGCTTTTCGGTTTTCACGGGCGATGAGTCAATCCGCAAGAGACCGGTTTTTCATGTTGTTGATGCATTGAATCAGCTGGGGGCAAAAGCTGCCTGCTCTGTCCCAAAAGCAAAGACCTGCCCGTTGGTAATTCAGGGGCCGGTCACAAAAAATCACGTAGTGACAGCCGGTGAAGTCTCAAGTCAGTATATTTCAGGTTTGATGATGGCCGCAATTTTGATGAAAGGCGGAATCACAATCGAGCTGACAAATCCAAAGGAAACTCCATATTTGACGATGACCCAAAAATGGCTTGAAAAAGTCGGGGTCAAATGTGAAATCTCAAGTGACTACAAAAAAATCTCGGTTGAAGGCCCAGTAAATCTCAAAGCTTTTGACGCTAGCGTTCCTTCTGACTGGGAGGGAGTCGCCTTTCCGCTGATTGCTGCACTGATTACGGACAGCGAAATCACAATTGAAAACGTCGATTCTTCTGGAACCCAGGGGGATGATGCGATTGTGGAGCTTTTAAAATCAGTCGGGGCTGACATCGACTGGAATAAAAAAAATCAGACTTTGACTGTCCGAGGACTTTCAAAATCCAAGGACGGAATCGGCCGCCTGACCACAGAAAATCTTCCCGGTGGGGAGCTTCACGCAAATCTTTCCGGCTACCCGGACGCAATCTGTGCAGTTGCCGCAATCGCCTGCTTTATCGAAGGAAAAACTGTAATTGAGGACATAGCAGTCTGTCGCCGCAAGGAAACCGACAGAATCAAGGTTTTGAAAACAGAGCTTGAGAAATTCGGGGCGGAAGTTGAAGAGGGCGAAGATTTCATGGTGATTCACGGTCACTCGCCGATTTTGTCAGACGGAAAGGCAAACCCGGAATTCAAGCTGCACGGGGCACTTTGTGATTCTTATGCGGATCACCGTGTCGCAATGGCTCTTTCCTGTTTGGGACTTGGACTTCCAGCGGGAGAAAAGACAGTCGTCAGCGGGGCTGAGTGTTGCTCGGTATCATTCCCGCATTTTTACGAGCTTATGAACGCAATCGGCGCGAATTTTGCCGAATGTTAAAAGCCGCAGCTTTACTCTACGATTAAATTCCAATCGTCATTGTCTGGGGAAATTCCAAACTGTATGTTTTTTAATTCCCTGCCAAGTTTTTCTGCAACTGAAAGATTTTTTTCATCAGAAAGTCTGAAAGTCTTCTTTTTTCCTTTTAAATCAGTTATGGATGTTACGGCCGTTAGTCCGACTGCGGTTCCAGTGAGAAAGCATTCGCAGGCATTTTTAAATACTTCTTTGACGGAAATCTTTCTGACTTCAACTTTTATTCCGGCTTCTTGTGCCAAGGAAATTACTGATTTTCGTATAATGCCAGAAATTACAGTGTCGTTCAATTCTGGAGTGACTAAAGTTCCGTCTTTCATTACAAAAAAAACGTTGCTGGCCGAGGCTTCTTGAAAGTATTTTTGCTTTTCTGAATCCAAAAAGAGGCATTCCGCATAACCGCAGTCTTCCGCCTCTTTTTTTGCCAGTGCGGGAATCAAATAATTTGCGGCAACCTTGATGTATCCTGTTCCGTGTGGAGTCGCCCTGATTCTGTCTGAAATTACGGCTCCCTCAAGTCCCTTCTTGTAATAGGACGTTACCGTTGTTCCTGCAATTACAATCTGGGGAATTTTCGCCACGCCGAGACCGATTCCGCTTTCTGCGAACATCACAGGGCGGATATAAGTCGTTTCGGCATCGGCAAAGGAATTTTCTTCCCAGACGGGATTATACTGTGGAATGTAACCTAATTTTGCATTGCGTCTGACGAATTCTTGTACTGCGGACAAAAATTGTTCTTTTGGAAAAGGGGGGCAGTAAAGCATCTTTATTGATGAATAAAATCTAGACCCGTGGTCTTTTGCCCTAAAAATTGAAATCGCCCCGTTTTTTTGCGAGAATGCCTTTAGACCTTCAAAAACTGAATAGCCATACTGGCTTGAAAGCGAAAATGCCGGAAATCCTAACTGATTGCGTTTTTCTAAAATCTCACGCCTGTCGGATTCCCGCATTTTTGCAAGTTCGGAGCAAGAAACTTTATCCTGTTCAAGCCAAGCTTCATCCCAAGATTTTGTGTCAGGATTGTATTTCGCCGTGTAAACTACAGGATATAAATTCAAGTTAAATGCCATTTGCCTTGCTCCGAGCAAATTATACCGCAATCATTAGAAAGTTGCTACGACTTCTCCGTTAGGATATTTTTTTGCAACGTAATCTTTGATTTTCTGGCTCTGGAGGGCTTTTACGAGGGCTGTAATTTTGGGAAGTTTTTCATTTCCTGCCTTTACCGCAACGATGTTGACATAAGGAGAGTCGGCTCCTTCAACATAAAGTCCGTCTTTTGTTGCGACGAGTCCTGCCGGAATCGCATAGTTTCCGTTGATTACGGCTGCGTCTGTGTCCGCAAGAACGCGGGGGAGGGCAGCGGCTTCAACTTCGCTGAATTTGAAATTCTTCGGATTGCTTGCAATGTCAATCGGTGTTGCTTCAAGTCCAGCGTTTTCTTTTAAAGTAATCAGTCCGGCTGACTGCAAGAGGAGGAGGGCGCGGCCTTCGTTTGTCGGGTCGTTGGGAATTCCGATTACGCCACCTGACGGCAAGTCGTTGAGAGAAGAAACTTTCTTTGAGTAAAGAGCCATCGGCTCGATATGGATTCCACCGGCATTTACAAGGTGAAAACCTCTTTCTTTATTGAATGAATCCATGTATGGCAGGTGCTGGAAGAAATTCGCGTCAAGTTCGCCGGCTTCCAAGGCCTCGTTCGGTGTTACGTAGTCGTTGAAGTCCACGATTTTGAGGGTAAAGCCTTCTGCTGTCAAATCGTCTTTTACAAGTTCCAGAAATGCTGCGTGTGGCTCCGGGGTTGCCCCGACAGAAATTACTTTTGAATCTGCTTTCTTGCTGCATGAAACTAGTGCTGTTAAGGCAAGAGCTGCGGCTGCCAAAAAAATGATTTTTTTCATAAAAATCCTCCATTCTGTTTTTAATTCCTACTGGAATAATATGTATTTATAATAATTTGTAGCCTTGTGTGTCAACAAAAGATTCGTTTTGATTTTTGAAAAAAAGCGATTATAATCATTAATTACTTATAAAAGGAGTTTTTTATGTCTAAAAAAAGCGGGTCTTTGCCTCTCTATCTGATTGGCATGATTTTGGTTGCGGTCGGATTCTTCCTGCCGATTTTCAAAGTTTCAATCGGGCCATTCTCCGGTTCAACAAACGGATTCGACCTTGTTGGCAACGGCAATTCAATGATGAAAATCGCGGCCCTTTTGGTCTTTGCCGGTGCCGTAGTCGGAGTCATCTGCTCTTTCATAAATAAAGGCGGATTGTTAAAACTTTTGGCTCTCATTGTTTCTATTGCAGGCGGACTCTACTGCTTTTTCAACACATCAAGCACGGCTCACAGCATTCTCTTTAAGATTGTGGGCGTAGGATTCTACCTGATTATCGCAGGTTGGGTTATAGCACTGCTCGGTTATCTTGCCTCCAAAAAATAACATTTTTATGCATTATTGACCAAAAAACTGTATTTTTATACAATTCTAAATGTAAGGGACAATGGCGTTTGACGTCCGGAGTCCCTTTTTATTTTTCACGATTTTTAAATTTGGAGGAAATTATGAAAAGAATTGTATCAGTCCTTTTGATTGCGGCAGCCCTCTTTGCAGTGACTGGATGCGGCAAAAAAGTTGAAAAAGGAGAATTCACAATAGAAAAGGGAAAGTTCAAGGTCGGAATGGAAATCGGCTACCCGCCCATGGAATATTATGACGCGGACGGAAAGACCCCGGTCGGATTTGACGTGGAACTTGGAAAGGCTCTCGCCGCCAAATTCGGTCTTGAGGCAGAATTCATCGATACAGCTTGGGATGGAATTTTCGCCGGACTTGAGACTGACAAATATGATGCGATTATTGCGGCAGTCACAATCACACCTGAGCGTGTGCAGACAATGGAATTCTCTGCCCCCTATCTCGGAAACGGACAGGCAATCGTCCTTGCAAAAAATTCAGGAAAGAACGTCTCCCAGCCAGAAGATTTGAAAGGACTCACGGTCGGCTATCAGGCGGAAACAACCTCCGACATCTTCATGACAAAACTCGCTGAGGGCGGACTTAAATTCACACCCGCAGAGTATGACAAAGTTCTCAATGCCTACGATGACCTCAAATTGAACCGCTGCGATGCTGTTGTCTCTGACGATTTGGTTTCTGCCGCTTATTTGACTGGCGATAACTGCCCCTATGTAAAAGTTTGGCACGGTTCTGCCGATGAATACTTCGGAATCGCAATCAAAAAGGGAAACAAAGCCCTCCTCGACAAAGTTAATGCCGCTCTCTCAGAAATTCAGTCTGACGGCACAATGAAGTCAATCTCAGAAAAAATCTTCGGTGCTGATTTGACCGATTCTGTAAAATAATAAAGGAAAAAAACGGAGTTCTAAATGTTGGAAAAAATTATAGGCTGGATTCCGGCTCTCTTGAACGGAGCCAAAATTACGATTTTGCTTACTCTCGCCGCTGTTTCGGCAGGAATTGTCTTCGGACTTTTCCTCGCTTTGGGAAAAATGTCAAAGAACAAGGTGATAAACAAAATTTCCTCGGCTTATATTTTCTTCTTCCGTGGGACTCCGCTTTTGATGCAGCTCTACTTTATTTACTTCGGCCTGCCGAAAATCTGCCCATTTTTGACACTCCGCTCGAAATTCCTTGCGGCTTTTATCGCATTCGGGCTTAACTCGGCGGCCTACATGGCTGAATACGTCCGTGCGGCAATCCAGTCAATCGACAAAGGTCAGTTTGAGGCCTCTCGCGCACTCGGCTTTGGCTATGCGCAGACTATGGCTTTGGTCATCGTTCCCCAGTCAATCAGGCGTCTTATCCCTTCAATCGGAAACGAATTCATCATGGTTTTGAAGGATGCTTCTCTTGTTTCGCTGATTGCATTGGAAGACATCACAAAAATCACGCGGTCAATCGCGTCTTCTGCCGGCAACGAGTTGGTCTACCTCCCGGCTATGATTTTGTATTTGATTATTACGGCGGTATTTTCCTTCGTCTTTAACAAAACGGAAAAACACTACTCGGTCTACGAGAACTAAGGATGGAGGGAAAAAGCTATGCCAATGATTCAAACAGAAAATATCTGCACACGCTTCGGGGATTTGGAAGTCCTCAAAAATGTGTCACTGAATATAGAAGAAAAGGAAGTTGTCTGCATTATCGGGCCTTCCGGAGCTGGAAAGTCCACTTATTTGCGGACTCTGAACCATCTTGAGCATATCGACAACGGCAAAATCTACGTTGACGGAAAGCTTCTCGATGATTTTGAAAACGGCGTCTGCAAATTCAAAATGTCAAAAAAAGAACGCAATGAAGTTCTTCTTGAGATGGGAATGGTTTTCCAGCGTTTTAACCTCTTTCCCCATAAGACTGTCCTTGAGAACGTAATGCTGGCTCCTGTCCATGTAAAAGGCATTTCCAAGGATCAGGCGAAAGCCAAAGCCCTTGAACTGCTGAAACGCGTAGGACTTGAGGCAAAGGTGAACGAATATCCGGCAAAATTGAGCGGCGGTCAGCAGCAGCGTGTCGCGATTGCCAGGGCACTTGCCATGGAGCCGAAAATCATGCTTTTTGACGAGCCGACTTCTGCCCTTGACCCGGAACTTGTCGGTGAGGTTTTGAACGTAATGAAAGGCCTTGCCGAGTCTGGAATGACTATGATTTGCGTCACCCACGAGATGGGATTTGCCCGTGAGGTTGCAAACCGCGTTGTCTTTATGGAAAACGGTTCTATCGTTGAGCAGGGCAAGCCAGAGGAAATCTTCGAGTCTCCAAAAAGCGAGCGTTTACAGCAGTTCCTTAAGTCTGTGCTGAAATAGGGCGGGTAGGCTTCGTCGTCCATGACTCAGCCTACCCGACAGAAATCGCTGGCACGATTTCTGTCTCTGCTTATGTCGGCTCCATGCCGACGAATTATCCCCGAAAAAAAATCAGTGGGGACGCCCCGTTTAGAGGCTTTTTATCTTTTCCCAAACCCGTTCGTCAACTGGGATTCCATTTGCGAGATTTTCCTGCCGGGTTCTAAACTCACGCTCAGCCGGGTAACGGAGCTCTTTTACACCGTCTTCTTTCGGCGTGTTTTTTATCAGCTCTATAGTCTCGTCCATCATTTTGTCGCGCTCTTCGGCCGTTCCAAGGCGGGAAACGTCAATCGCCATAAGGACTTGGGATAGCGAGTACTCTTCCTTGCAGTTTTTGCCGATTTGCGGTGTGGAAAGTCCCCCGGCAACAAGGGCTGCGAACATGTCCAGACCAATTGAAAGGGCAGAGCCTTTCCAGTAGCCGACCGTGAGAGGTCTCCAAGATTTTATTATTTCCGCAGGATTTTTTGTAAGATTTCCTTTTGTGTCATAACCGCCTTCAACAGGTAAATCCTTCCCCGCAAGAGAATATTCTTCCATTTTGCCGAATGAAAACTGGGTCATCGCCATGTCAACGACAACGTGCTGGCCGTTTGAGCGTGGAATTGCGATTACAAATGGATTGTTGCCCAAAATTGCCTTTGTCGCCCCCCAGGCGGGAGTGTTAGGCCAGGTGTTTGTCCAGCAGATGGCGGCACAACCTTGATTCGCGGCCTGCCAGCCAAAATATCCGCCCCGCATCCAGTGGTTCGTGTTTCGTAGTGCGACTGCCCCGATTCCGTGCTGCTTTGCAAGCTCTATTGCCCTTGCCATCGCGTGTTTTGCCGTGATGTTGCCCATGGCCAGGTTTCCGTTCCAGCGTTCGATTGCACCGAGGGAGATTTCCACAGTCGGCTCTGCGTCTGGCTTTACATAGCCTTTTTTGATGTAATCCACGACTACAGGAAAGCGGTTGACCCCGTGGGAATAAATTCCGTCCAAGCTGTTCTGAACGAAAATCTCAGCAGATTCCAAGGCTTTTTCTTGGCTGAATCCGTTTTTGGTCAAAATGCGGACGAATTCCGCAGTCATCTCATCTTTTGTAACGCGCATGTCGGTCTCCTTCTGCCGGCCTTATGCAAGCAGTTTTTCGGCAATTTTTGCGGCGGCTTTTTCACCGTCCATTGCGGAAGAAACGATTCCGCCTGAATAACCAGAACCTTCGCCTGCCGGATAAAGATTTTTCAGGGCGGAACATTCCATTGTGTCTTTGTCGCGCAAAATTCGGACTGGGGTTGAAGTCCTTGTCTCGCTAGCGATTAAAAGAGCCTCATCACAGACAAAGCCCCGCATGTTTTTATTGAATTCGCCGAATGCCTTTTCAAGCCTCTTTTCCCAATCTGCGGGGAACCAGCTGTCAATTCGGCTGGGAATTATTCCAGGCGTGTAGCTTGTGCGTGGCAAGTCCTCTGAATTTTTGTGGGCGAGAAAATCCGTCAGTCTTTGGGCAGGAGCCTTTTGCCCCTGACCCTGGCGGGCAGTCTCTTCCTCAAGCCATGTCCGCCAGTAAAGTCCGGCCATTGCAGGGCAAGATTCTTTTTTTGCCTTTTCTTTGAATTCTTCCGGGATGTCCTCCGGCTGGGTTTCCACAACGATTGCCGCGTTAGACCACTTTGAGTTGCGTTTTGCGTTGGACATACCGTTCACGACAATCTGACCGGGAGCCGTCGCGCTGGGAACCACAAAGCCGCCAGGGCACATGCAGAATGAATAAACTCCACGGCCGTCAACCTGTGCAGTCACCCGGTATTCTGCGGCGTTGGGCATTTTCTTTCCGTGAAATTGAATTGCGTCGATTAATTCGCGCGGATGCTCGACCCTCATTCCGACTGCGAAAGTTTTTGCCTCAAGGGCTTCTGGAACGGTCTTAGCGACCAGCTTGTAAACGTCCAAGGCCGAGTGCCCGGTCGCCAAAATCACCGCGTCCGCAAAAATTTCTGACTCTCCGCCATTTTTTACAGAAGTGACTTTCAAGCCTGTGATTTTTTTTCCGTCCGGGGAATCTTCCGTCAAAAATCCCGTACACCGGCTCTCAAAATGAAATTCTCCGCCAAGAGAAATGATTTTTTCCCGCATGTTGTTGATAATCTGCGGAAGTCTGTCCGTTCCGATATGGGGGTGGGCGTCCGTCAAAATTGAATTGTCCGCCCCGAATGCCGCAAAAATCCTGTAAATTTTAGAAACGTCGCCCCGCTTGTTTGACCGTGTGTAGAGTTTTCCGTCAGAAAAAGTCCCTGCCCCGCCTTCGCCAAAGCAGTAATTTGAGTCGCCGTCAACGTCCCCGCGTGAAATCGAGGCGATGTCCATTTTGCGCTGGCCAGTCGTGCTTCCCCGCTCAATTATGACCGGCTTGATTCCGCTTTCAAGGAGCCTGAGAGCCGCAAAAAGTCCAGCTGGGCCTGCTCCGACGATAATTACCTTCTTGGAACCGGAAACATTCTTCCATTCCGGGATTTTACCGGCTGTCGCCTCTGGTTTTTCGCCTATGAAAATCTTGTACCGCATCAGGTATTTTACTTGACCGTGGCGGGCATCGATTGATTTTTTTACGAAAACCGGAGAGACTTCCTCCTTTTTCGCCTGAATTTTCGCTTTTTTCAGTTCCGCAAAAATTTTCTCTTCAATTATTGAAGGCTTTTCTTCTTCCGGGCGGAGGATAAAATTTACTTCTGTTACCATCGTTTTCCCTTAAATTTTGAATAGGTCAATCTGACTTCCGATTTTTTTAATCGATTCCCGCATTGACGAAGAAATATTTGCCAAAGTCTTGCCGTTATTTTCGATTAACTGTGTGCCAGAAGACATTTCCTTAATGCTGGAGTGAATCGCATCAGTCGCAGTTTGCAGTCGCTCGACTTCTTCCAGAATCGCCTTGTTTTCCTGAGTCATGTTGGCGGATGAAGTGCGGACAGAGACTGTGCCATCGTTCATCATTTTGAGCGCATCGGTAATCTGCCGGCTGCCGGTGACGCTTTCTTCCATTGCCCCTCGGATTTGCTGGACAAGCTGGCCAGTTCCGGTGACTTGATCCATAACGGCGGAAAGGGATTCCTGTGCCAGAGACGAAGAATTCACGACATCTTCGATTGATTCCTGAATATTCTTGATTTCACCGGCAATTTTCTTTGATTGGGCTGAAGAATTTTCGCTGAGTTTGCGGATTTCATCTGCGACGACAGAGAATCCCGCTCCGGCAGTTCCCGCATGGGCGGCCTCGATTGCAGCATTCATTGCCAAAAGGTTTGTCTGGCTAGCGATATGACTGATTGTCTTGTTGGCTTCCAGCAAAGTCTGGCTCTGCTCGCCGATTTTTTTGATTCTGCGGTTCACGTCGGACTGCTTCAAAACGCCGGTCTGAGTGTGAGACTTCAACTGGTTGAAGGATTCCGCCATGAATTCCGTGTTTTTAGAAACTGACGTGATGTTGCCAAGCATTTGCTCGACCGCAGCCGAAGCCTGGGTTACGCCTGAAGACTGGTCTTCAATCATGTCGTTGAGGGCGTTGATGTTCTGGGCGATTTTGTTTACCGCTTGCGCCGTTTCCTTGACGCTCTGACTTTGAGCTGAAACCCTGTCCGCCACGTTGGAAATATTTGATGCAATCTGGTGAATTGAAGAGGCTGTTTCCTGAGTTGTTGACTGCAAGTCGCCGTCAACGGAGTTGAGAGAATCTTTTGACGTTTTGACTTCCCTAATGATTGAGCGCAGGTTGCCCGTGAATTTGTTGAAGCCCCTAACAACGTCCCCGATTTCATCTTTCGTGTTGATTTGAATCTCCTTGGTCAAGTCAGCGTCACCGGAAGCGATTTCTGTAATAGCGTTGTTGAGCTTTTCAAGCGGATTCAAGAAGAAATTCAAGGCGAAATTGATGATGCAGAGAACTAAAAGGGCGATTCCGACTGCAAAAATCGTGATTGTCATGCGGCTTTTCACAGCTGAGGCATAGACCTCGGATTTTGGAACTGAAATCGCAAGAGTCCACGGGGTTCCGTCAATAGGCGTGTAGAAGAGATATTCCTGCTCGCCAGTCTTGATGTTTTTTATAACTCCATTCGCCGAATTTCCCATCAGCATGTCATCAATCAAGTCATGAAGGCCTGCATAACCGAAACTTTCGTCACCGAGTTTATAGGGATTTTTCATTAGCATTTCCTGGTCAGGGTGGGCGATTATTCTGCCTGTTCCGTCAAGGATAAATGTCGTTCCGGTTGAATCTTCTGCAAAGCGTTCGATTTCATTTTGCAAAAAGTCAATTGAAATCGCCCCCATAAAAAGTCCGTAGAGAATTCCGTTTGAGTCAGTAAGCTGAACTGCGGCGTGAAACTCGTAATTTCCAGTGGAATATGACTTTTCGGGGTTGTCGATACATTCTGATTCACCGGCTGTCATAATCCTCGTGAAGTAGTCAGATTCCCCACCGGCAGAGGAACGCATAGCCTCGGTTGAATCATAAAGAAGGCCTGACATATCGCTTACACCCACGTAGTCAAAATCAGTGGAAATAAGTTGTGGATTTTCTAGCATAAAGTCGACATCCGCCTGAATGTCCCCTTCTTGGAAAATTTCGTTTTTTGTGAAGACGCGCAAATCTTTGTAGTAACTTCTCAGCCAGTATGACAGGGCGGAAGCCTGTTTTTGTGCAAGCTGGGTAGAAAAAGTCGTATAGGTGTTAGTGTTGTCATGGCCGATTGACCTGGCCAAGATTTCAATCAAAACTGTAAAAAGGACTAGAAGGACTAAGGCCGTGATAATCTGGATTTTAAAAGCGATTTTCTGCGTGTACTTTTTTTTGCTCTTGTTCTTGTCTTTTGATTTTTTCTCTTTTTTGCTTTTTGTAGTTTGAATTTCTTTAGCAAGGCTTGAGGCAGGATCGGTATTAACCATCAAAGTTCCTCCATTTGACTTTTTGTCATTCATGATATTTTACTATCATCAAAATAAGAATCTTACTTGCGCAGAGACTTACTTTTTAAGATAATCAATTATACACCGAAAGTTAGGGCTTTTGGCGATTTTTTTTATGATAAATCAGCAGTTATTAAGCCGTCTGAATTTATCGATAATTTTTTGTTTTGTGAGGAATCTATGGAAGTCAAAAATTTGGAAAAAACTCTTTCTGCGACGACTTACCCCGGACGCGGAATCATTCTGGGAAAGTCAGCTGACGGAAAAAAAGCAGTGGCCGCCTACTTCATCATGGGCAGGTCAGAGAACTCCCGCAACCGTGTTTTCGTCAAGGACGGAGACGGAATCCGCACTCAGGCTTTTGACCCCTCAAAAATGCAGGATCCTCACCTTATCATTTATTCACCGGTACGCGTTTTGGGCAACAAGACAATCGTCACCAACGGCGACCAAACTGACACAATCTACGAGGGCATGGACAAGCAGATGACTTTTGAGCAGTCCCTCCGCTGCCGAGAATTCGAGGATGATGCCCCGAATTTCACTCCCCGCATCTCAGGAATCATGCACGTTGATGGCGGAAAATACAATTTCGCCATGTCAATCTTAAAGTCCGATGACGGCCGCGAGGAATCATGCAACCGCTTTACCTTTGCCTACAACAATCCCCGTTCAGGTGCAGGACGTTTTATCCACACATACATGGGTGACGGAAAGCCCCTTCCTTCTTTCGAGGGAGAACCTGAACTCGTTGAAATTTCCGGCGACATCGACGAATTCACTGACAAAGTTTGGAAGAATTTGAACGCTGACAACAAAGTTTCCCTTTTCGTAAGATTCATCGACATAGAGTCCGGCAAATGGGAAGACCGAATCGTAAACAAAAACAACTAGAATTGTGCTTCCACGCGTAATCTGTACGACCCTTCTAGTAGAAACTTCTCCTCAGGCGATTCCTCTGGGGGCGGCATGTATTGCCTCTGCAATTAAAGCCGATCCGCTGACTGCCGGGCAATTTTCTGTCGGACTGGCGGATTTTTCCCTTGAGGATGCCCCCGCTCCGACCCCTGCTTCTGTTGCGGAGGGGCTGGCAAAATCTGCCGGTGGAGGCGGACTTTTTGCGGTTTGTTTTTCTGTCTACGTTTGGAACCATAATTTTTTAGAGGAAGCCGCCCGCGAGCTGAAAAAACTTTTGCCGGATGTCGTCTGCATAGCCGGCGGCCCGGAAGTCACTGCCGCACCGACTAATTTCACGGCCTTTGACTACACGGTTGCGGGGCAGGGGGAAGGGGCTGTTCCCCGTCTTCTTGCGGACTTGTTTTTGAAAAAGGGTGAAAATCCCTCCGAAGTTCAGGGCGTTTACCAGCTCGAAAAAAAGTCAGATTTTGAAAAAAAAGATTTTGCTGTCGCGAGGGCTTTCCCATGTCCGACGGAAACTTTGGCCTCTCCATACCTTGACGGCACGATTGACTTAAAAAAATATGGCGGTGCTTTATGGGAGCTTGCCAGAGGCTGTCCATTTAAATGCGCCTACTGCTACGAGTCAAAGGGGGAGCCAAAAGTCACGAATTTTCCCCTTGACCGCCTTGAAAAGGAGATAGAGCTTTTTGCCCGCGAAAAAATCTCCCAGGTTTTTGTCCTTGACCCGACCTACAACGCCAACAAAGAGCGGGCGATTTCCATGCTCAGGCTGATTGCAAAAAAAGCTCCCGGAATTTTCTTCTATTTTGAGGCCAGGGCGGAATTTATCGACCGTCAGCTGGCAAAGGCCTTTGCCTCGATTCCCTGCGCCCTGCAAATCGGCTTGCAGTCAGCTGACGAAAAAGTTTTGGCCAACGTCCACCGGACTCTGGACAAAAAGAAATTCATAAAAAACATAGGATTTTTAAATGAAGAAGGCGTAGTCTTCGGATTTGACTTGATTTACGGTCTTCCCGGAGACACTTTCGGCGGATTTTGCAAGTCCATTGATTTTGCCCTGGAATTGTACCCCAACAATTTGGAGCTTTTTTGTCTTTCAGTTCTGCCCGGAACGACTTTGCACGACACTGCGGCCGGATTTGGCATGGAATGGGAGAAAAATCCTCCTTACCACGTGCTAAAAACTCCTCAATTCCCGCCGCAGGATTTAAAAAAGGCGGAAAGTCTTTCTCGTGCGGTGAATATTTTTTACACGCAGGGCAGGGCGGTTCCATATTTCAATGCGATTTTGGCCCCGCTTAAAATGCCCGCCCACAAATTCTTTGAAGGCTTTGAAAAATTCCTTGCGGAAAAGAAAATTCCCGCCGGCAAAAATCTGACTGACGGCGAGATTGAGAATTTGCAGTTGTCATTTGTTGAGAAAATCTACCGGGAGCGCAAAATCGAAAAACTCCTCCCCGCCGCCCGCGACCTGATTCTTGTGAACAACGGTCTTTCCCGCTGCACGAATGACGGCAGCCAGTCCATAGTGACAACGACCTACCACCCGGACGACATAATGAGCGAGTATGGTCAGGATTTGGCCTTTTTCTACGAGAATTTCAACAGGCAGAAGTGCAGGGTTCAAATTTTCATGGGTGGCAACGGCCCTGACTGGAGGACTATTTAATAGGCCAAGCCGAACGCAACAGAATATCCCGACATGTGTTTTGGAATATTGTAGCTGAGACCGAATGCGAATGCCGGAAATGCGATTTTTGAAAGATAGAGCTTTATGCCACCTTCTGGTCCGTGTCCGAATTCATAGTCTTTGTCCCAGTCCTGTGCGATAACAGCTTCGTAGAGACCGTAGACTGAAAAGGAGCCGATTTTTGTTTTTGCGAAAATCAATTCCAATCCTGCTGACCCGCCGGCGATTTTTTGCGTGCTGAAATTAGACGGTAAAATTGAAACTTTTGCTGCCTCACGCCCCTGCCAGTTAGAAATATGCAGGTCATGGCCGTAAAAGCCCGCTCCATCGAGTAAAAATCTTAGCCGACCGAAAGATTCTGAGCCGAATGGCTGTTGGAATGTCAACTGACCTGAAGCTACTTCTGCAAACCTGTTGTTGCGGTTGTCGGTTCTTATTGCCCCTGCGGAAAGAGAAAGTTTTTTTGATGAGATGTACCAACCATTCCAGTCGGAAGTCGAAAATGTAATATTTGCCGAGCCGGAGCCTGATTTTTCGGACTTGACCATTTCTTGATAGCCGTCTTCATCATTATCGTTTACGTCAGTCCACTTGTAGCCGCCGTTGATTCCAATGGAAAGCCATTCTATGATTTTGTAAGAAAGCCCCAGACTGACTGAAAAGCCCTTTGAGTCGTATTTTAGGACGGTTTCATTTCTTATGTCGACTTTTTCGTTTTCGTTCTTGGCGGACATGGCCGAAATAGAGTATCCGAAGGAGCCTGGTTCGATCGGTGGCTTTGAAAATGTCGCCATACCCAGCAGTGAGTTTTTTGAATAAATTCCACCGAATGCCGCCATATTGTGCATTCCGAGGGCGTTCATGTCCATTACGAAAAGTCCTGCCATGAACCCTCCGTCAGAGGAAGATGCGAATGGTAATGGAATGAAGGTGATTTTTTCTTTGACCCCTATACTTATGCTTGCCTCTCCATCTGTTTGGCTAGGCTGCCCTGAAACTTTGATTTCTGAGAAAAGTTCTTCCTTTTGCAGTGTTGATTCTATTTCCTTTAGAGTCTCAGAATCCGCTTTTTTTCCTTTGAATCTTTTTAAGACCCGCTGCATGTAAAAATTCTTTGTGCGCTTGAGCCCTTCGATTTTGAATTCTGAAATCACGAGGTTTGAGGTGTCTGGAACTTCTTCTTGATTTTCCGCTTCCCCTGATTTTTCACCTTCTTCTTGTGGCAGATTTCCCGCTGTTTCTGATTTCTTTGCTTCTGGTGAAGAGACGACTGTTGATTTTTCTTCGGTTTGGTCAGTTTCGACAGGTGGCAGGCCTTGTTGAGAAAATAAATTTTGTCCTGACAAAAAAACTGACAAAATGGCGATAAGGATTAGTTTAAGTTTCTGACTATTCATAATTCTGTTTGTATTTACACAAGTTACCGAATATTCGGTAACTTGTCAATTAATAGACAAGTCACTTTTAATTTAATATAATATTTTATCTGAAATTCACAGGCAGCGACAAAACGAGAAGTCAAAATCCGTGGGATCGCTGCTAATCTGTGGGAGACAAAAAATGCCAAAAATTGAAGTAAATGAAAAACTTTTTTTTAATCTTCTTGGAACAAAATACGACTACGACACACTTGAGAAAAAACTGACATGCGGCAAGGCTGAACTTGACGAAAAGCCCGATATGAACGCAAAACCCGAAGACAGGGTTATAAAAATCGAACTTAATGACACGAACCGCCCAGACCTTTGGTCAACAGGTGGTGTTACCCGTCAGCTCCGCCTGCATGAGGGAGCCAAACGCTCTGATTATTCAAAATTTATGTCAACGGCAGCGTCTGTTAAAGACTCTGGCGAGCGGGTGGCAATAGTCGACGAGGCTGTTAAAGAAGTCCGCCCCTACATGGTGAGCTTCGTGATTTCCGGCAAAGCGATTGACGACCCAATGCTCAAAGACATAATCCAGACACAGGAAAAACTCGCTTGGAACTTCGGTCGCAAGCGCCGGACAATTTCAATGGGAGTTTACCGCGTTGATCAGATTCACTGGCCGGTTCATTACACCGCAGTTGACCCTGACAAGACTTCCTTTGTGCCACTCGGCTGCGATTCTCCGATGACTTGCCGCCAGATTCTGACCGAGCATCCGAAAGGAAAGGACTTCGGTTGGATTCTTGATGGAGCGAAAAAATTCCCGCTTTTGAAAGACGACAAGGGCGAAGTCATGTCTATGGCCCCGATTATCAACTCAGCGACACTTGGAGCCGTCAAAGTCGGTGACAAAGATTTGATGGTCGAGTTGACAGGAACAGAAATGGAAAGTCTGATTCTTTCTGCTAATATCGTTGCCTGTGACTTCGCTGATGCCGGATACGAAATCCTCCCTGTTAAAGTCGTTCATCCTTATGACACAGGTTTCGGCAAGGAAGTCGTTGTTCCATTCTACTTCCAGAAGGAGACAAAGGCTTCTCTCAAGGCAATCAATAAAAAACTCGGCTCCGAGCTGACAAAAGAGCAGGTTCTCGATGCCCTTACCCGCATGGACAACGATGTCACGGCGAAAGACCTCAAAGGCGATGTTGAGTTCACCGTAAAGCCCGCCCCATACCGCAACGACTTCCTCCACGAAGTTGACGTAATCGAAGACGTGATGATTGGGGTCGGTTTGGACAACTTCAAACCCATGCGCCCGAATGACTTTACAATCGGCAAGCTTTCTGACGTTACGATTTTCTCCCGCAAGACAAAAGAAATCATGGTCGGCTTGGGCTATCAGGAGATGATTTTCAACTATCTCGGTTCCAAACGCGACTACATCGACCGCATGGGAATCGACACAAAGAAAGTAATCGAAATTGCAAATCCGATGAGCGAAAACTACCAGTATGTCCGCCCGTCAATAATCGCATCGTTGCTCAAGGCTGAGTCTGGCTCTGCCAACGCGATTTTCCCCCACAAGATTTTTGAAATTGGAAAAGTCGCATTCTTGGACGAAAAAGAAAACACCGGCACAAAGACAATTCAGTCACTCGGATTCTTGACCGCCGCAAACAACGCGAATTTCAACGACATGGCCAGCGAGGTCTCCTCTCTCCTTTACTTCCTCGACCACAAATACGAAGTCAAAGAAGTCTCTGACCCACGCTTTATCCCCGGCCGTCAGGCTGCGATTCTCGTGAACGGCAAACAGGTCGGCGTGTTCGGCGAGGTTCATCCCCAAGTCTTGGAAAACTGGCAGATTTCCGTCCCCTGTGCCGCCGGCGAAATCGACCTCGAAGATTTGATGTAGGGAGCGACGGCGCGGGCTTTGCCCAAGCCGGAAAATCGCGATTCAATGAGCGATTTTAGCGAGTCTCCGAGCGGCTGTGCCGCAAAGGCGTAGGGAGCGACGGCGCGGGCTTTGCCCAAGCCGGAAAATCGCGATTCAATGAGCGATTTTAGCGAGTCACCGAGCGGCTGTGCCGCGAAGGCGTAGGTAGCGATGGTTAGAATAGAGGCAAAATCATGAGTTTTAAGGATTCTAAAGTTGTAATTGTTGGGGCTGGAA
Organism: uncultured Treponema sp.; assembly: GCA_946615905.1. GTDB lineage: Bacteria > Spirochaetota > Spirochaetia > Treponematales > Treponemataceae > Treponema_D. The sequence continues at coordinate 173,556 of CAMOIE010000001.1, forward strand.
ATGTCGGCTCGACAACCGCGTATTCAATCTTGAATCAGGCAATCGCAGAAGAGGTCGTCCTTATTGACGTGAATAAGGACAAGGCCTATGCCGAAGCTCTCGACATGCAGCATTCGATTTATTTTATGAACCGCAATATGACAATCAAGGCAGGAGATTATTCAGAGTGCCGCGATGCAGATGTTGTGGTCATCACCGCTTCTGCACCGATGCCGAAAGACTCAAACAACCGCCTTGAAATGCTGGCTCCCTCAATGAAAATCATCGGGGATATCGTTCACAATGTAATGAGTAACGGTTTTGACGGAGTTTTTGTCGTAATTTCAAATCCTGTCGACATAATGTCCTATTACGTGTGGAAGCTTTCCCGTCTGCCAAAAAACAGAATCATCGGTTCTGGAACGACACTCGACACGGCCAGACTTTGCGGTGAACTTGCAAAAATGTACAATCTGGACGCAAAATCTGTGGAAGCTTTCGTAATGGCCGAACACGGAGATAGTGAAATGGTTTCTTGGTCAAGTGCAACAATCGGAGGCAAGAATCTGAACGATGTTTTTGCCGACAACGCAGACCGCACAAAATCAACGACAAGAGATGACCTTTTGGAACGCACTAAAAAAGCCGGATGGGAAATCTTCAATCGTAAGGGAAACACCTGCTACGGAATCGCTTCTAGTGCGACGGCAATCATCAAGTCTATTTTGTTCAACGAAAATAGAATTCTTCCGGTAAGCGTTTGCTTGAACGGCGAATATGGACTTAACAATCTTTTCTTGAGTGTTCCGACGATCATCAACAAGAACGGCGCAAAGGAAATTGTGGAAATCCGTTTGGCAAAGGAAGAAAAAGCCCTTCTCGAAAGGTCTGCCGAAACAGTCACTGCATTTTACAAGGAACTGAACATCTAAGAGATTTACAAATCTGGGCAAAAGCAGTCAGGGGAAGAAAATGAATTTGGATTCTTTGCGGGAGTCGATTCAAAAATTCACGGAATTCAAATTTTCTAGGTCAGGGGGAGCTGGGGGACAGAACGTAAACAAGGTTAATACAAAAGTCCAGGCCAGCCTGCCACTTGAAAAAATCGAAGGATTAACTTCTGCCGAGCTTGACCAGTTGAAAAAACGGGCTGAAAACAGGATTGTTGACGGCTGTATTACACTCTCTTCAAGCGAGGAACGTACTCAGGAGCGGAATCGGGCACTGGCTCTGGAACGTCTTGAGTTAATAATCATCTGGGCTGCGAAAATTCAGAAAAAACGCAAAAAAACAAAGCCTACGAAAGCCTCAAAGGAAAGGCGTCTGAATTCAAAAAAACTTCGGGGAAAAATCAAGATTCTCCGCCGTGAAAAATTTTTATAAAAAATATTGTTATTTTACAAATTTCTCTTGCTTTATAAAAATTCCGTGCTAACATAATAAGTGAGGACAGGCAAGAGATGAGGACTTGAACCGGCCCAACGAACAGGAGGCGTTATGCAGATTCCGACAAAAAGAGCTCGCCCCACAGGCGTTAAATTGTGAGACCAAACTTACCTGCAAGTTTAAAGCAGGATATATTTTAACCCAATCCCAGAGTTGGATTTGCGGTTTTTATAAGCCATCGGAAAGCCGGTGGCTTTTCTGTTTTTAAAATCCTTATTCGTGCGGAGGGTTTAATACCCCGCCCCTTGGGGCGTAAAAAGGGTATTGAACCTGACTGCAATTCCTATTACGAACCAACATACCCCGTGGGCTTGCCCCTGGGTTGTTGATTTTAAGAAAATCCAAAAAGCCTACGACGAAATTCTCTCGTCGATTTAGCCGCGGAAAAACGCCACCTTTCTTTCAAAAAGGTTTCTTTTTTCCGCACCTTTTTTCTTCCAAAGCGAAGCTGTTATTTTATCTCCACACGCTCGATTTGCGCGCCAAGCCCCTGGAGTTTTTCAACGAGGTGTTCGTAGCCGCGTTCAATTTGGTAGACGTTTGAGATTCTGCTCTCCCCGTGGGCGCAGAGAGCCGCGATTACCATTGCCATGCCCGCACGAACGTCCGGGGAGACAAGATGGTCGCCGTGCAGCGTTGATGGGCCTGAGACAACTGCCCTGTGCGGGTCACAAAGTGTGATTCTGGCTCCCATAGAAATCAACTTGTCAACGAAGAACATTCGGCTCTCAAACATTTTCTCAAAAATTAGGACGGTACCTTCGACTTGAGTTGCAACGACCGTCATGATTGAAGTCAAATCCGGCGGGAATCCCGGCCACGGAGCGTCATCGATTTTTGGAATCATTCCGCCTAAGTCTGTGTTCACCCGCATTTCCTGTCCGACCGGAACAGTCAGCTTGTCTTCTTCGATAGTCCAGCGGATTCCGAGTTTTCCAAAGGAAATTCTCAATGGCCTCATGTCCTGCGCCCGGACTCCTGTTATCGTGATGGAGCCTTTTGTCGCTGCCGCAAGTCCGATGTAGGAGCCGATTTCCATAAAGTCAGGGCCGATTTTAAAAGTCGTTCCGTGGAGCTTTTTCACTCCGTCAATTCTAAGAATGTTGGAGCCGATTCCTGTGATTTTTGCCCCCATGTCGTTGAGCATGTTGCATAAGTCCTGGACGTGAGGCTCGCTGGCCGCGTTTGTGATAATCGTCTTTCCTTCCGCCAAAACTGCCGCCATGATTGCGTTCTCTGTCGCGGTGACGGAAGTCTCGTCCAAGAAAATGTCGGCACCGGCAAGCTTGTTCGCCGTAAAAGAGAAGGGGCCGTCAATTGAAATGCGCGCGCCGAGTTCCTGCAAGGCTAAAAAGTGCGTGTCCACGCGGCGGCGGCCGATTACGTCACCACCTGGAGGAGGGAGAATCGCCTTTCCGGTGCGGGCGACAAGGGGGCCTGCAAAAAGAATCGAGGCGCGGATTTTTTTGCTCAGCTCCGCCGGAATAGCGGAAGTCGTGATTGATGCAGCGTCGATTCTCCATGCGTGGTCTCCGAGATGGTCAACCCCGGCTCCGAGTGCCTTCAATATTTTGAGCATGACGTTGGTGTCTTCGATGTCGGGGATATTCTGCAAAATCACCGGCTCTTCTGTCAAAAGTGTCGCGGCAATGCATGGAAGCGCGGAGTTTTTGTTCCCGCTGGCTTCGATTGTTCCTCGGATTGGAATTCCGCCCTCAATTTTGTATTCGTACATTTTCTCTCCTTAAAAATCTACGCGTTCGCGGTAATTTGAGCAAGGTTTATCAGAACTTCGCAGGCGGCTGCCATCTGGTCAACAGAACACCATTCGTAGCGGGAATGGTAGTTGTGGCCTCCGGTAAAAATGTTCGGGGTCGGAATGCCCATTTCGGTCAGCCGAGAGCCGTCTGTTCCTCCACGGATTGGCGGAAAAGTCACTTTTATCCCGGCTGCCTCGTATGCTTTGACAAGATTTTCTGTGACGGCCGGGGATTTTTTCAGTCCTTCCGCCATGTTTTTATACTGCTCCGTGTTGACGACAGAGACTTTTGCCCCGAATGAGGCTGCCGCCGCATTTGCAAGCTGTTCCACGAGGGCAAGGCGTTTTTTCATGCCGTCAACCGTAAAATCACGCAAAATCAGGCTGACTTTTGCCTGGTCAATGGAGCCTGTGAAAGTCATCGGGGCGTAAAACCCCTGGTAGCCGTCTGTCGTTTCCGGGGCTTCGTGGCGGGGCAGTGAAGAGACAAAAGACGCTGCACAGGTTAATGCGTTCACCATGTCCGGCCGGGCTGACCCCGTGTGCTTTGACCGGCCTGTGAAAGTCACGTCGGACTTGTAGGCGTTGAAGCACTCGTTCTCAAGCTCTCCGATGTGGCCGCCGTCAACAGTGTAGGCGCGCTTTGATTTCAGCAGATTCAGGGGAACATTGTCCATTCCGTGGCCAGTCTCTTCGTCCGGGGAAAAAATAACTTCAATCGGGCCGTGCTTAACTTCCTGATGATTCTGCAAATATTCTATTGCCTGCATGATTGCGCTCACTCCGGCCTTGTCGTCAGCTCCGAGCAAAGTCGTGCCGTCCGTTGTGATTATCGTTTCCCTGTTGAGTCCGGCTTGGCGGAGGTCTGCGTCTGAATCTGGATCCAAAACCACGTCATTTTTTAGGACGATTTTAGAGCCGTCGTATTCGCTGTGTATTTGCGGATTTACATGTTCGCCTGAAACTTCCTCAACAGTGTCCATGTGGGCAAGAAGGCAGAAAGATGCTGCGTTTTCCGCTCCTTTTGAGGCGGGCAAAAATCCGTAGACGTAGCAGTGGTCAGTCACCTGTACTTCTTTAAGGCCAAGGTCTTTAAGTTCTTTTTCCAATAGGCGAGCCAAGTCGAACTGGCGGTCTGTCGAGGGCTGGATATTTTTATCTGCTGTGCTTGAGTCGCTGGTCGTCCAAATTTTTACATAAGTTAAAAAGCGGTCTGTTAATGCTTTGATGTCATTTTCTTCTAAGTTTTTCATAGATTTCATAGAAGAAAGAATAGCTGATTTTTACGGAATTCTCAACGGTTTTTGGAAAGGCTGTTTTTCCCCGACGTACAGTAAGACGTCGGGGAAACTGTGCAGGATTTACATTGTCCTTCCTTCAACGGCCGCATATTTATTCAGGACTTTCATCAAGTCGTCGAACTGGGCGGGTGTCAAAGACTGCTCTCCGTCGCAAAGGGCTTTTGCCGGATTGTTGTGGACTTCGATAATCAGTCCGTCAGCCCCCACGGCTACAGCAGCCTTTGCCAAAGTCGGAACCATCCAACGGATTCCACATGCGTGGCTAGGATCGATGATTACCGGCAGGTGGGTTTCCTTTTTAAGGTAGGGAACGATGCTCAAATCAAGGCAGTTTCTCGTGTAATTGTCAAAGGTTCGGATTCCGCGCTCGCAGAGGATGACGTTTTCGCTTCCAGAAGCCATGATGTATTCCGCGCTCATCAAAAATTCTTTGACAGTCGCAGAAAGTCCGCGTTTAAGGAGGACTGGCTTGTGGGTCTTTCCGACTTCCTTCAAAAGGTCGAAATTCTGCATATTGCGCGCGCCAATCTGAATGATGTCAACGTCCTCAAAAAGGTCAATCTGGTTCATCGCCATAAGCTCGGTGACAATCGGAAGGCCTGTTTCCCTGCGGGCGATTTTCAAAAGCTCCAGCCCGGTGGCCCCGAGTCCTTGGAATGAGTAGGGAGAAGTTCTCGGCTTGAAAGCACCTCCACGGAGGAATCTTGCGCCGCTAGCCTTCACCGCTTTGGCAACCTCAACGACCTGTTCCTCTGTCTCAACTGAGCAGGGACCGGCCATAACCGCACAAGTTTTTCCGTCTCCGATATTCGCGCCGAGATTTTTGTCAGCTTTTGAAATTACAGAAACAACTGTGTCCGCAGGATGGAATGAGCGGCTTGCCATTTTGTAGGGAGCCTTTACCCGCTGGGCTGACTCCACGATGTCGTTGGCCAAAAATTCCTCAGGCTCTACTTTAGAAGTGTCGCCGATCAAGCCCAGAATCGTGGTTGACTCGCCTTTTGATACGTGGACTCCGAAGCCCCGACCTTTAAGTCCGTCTACAAATTCGTCAACTTTTTTTTCGCTTACGCCGTTTTTAAGAACTACAATCATTTTTGTTCCCCTTGGAAATAGTTTTTTCGGATTCCAGCCGGAAGCTCAGCATTTTCTACATCAAAAGCCCTGCAGAAGCTCTAGACATAAAAAAAGGGAACCTCCGTTCATGGAAGTTCCCTGTTAGTACCAGTTTTTTGGCAAAACAAAATATTCGCTTTTCTAGCGGATATCACTTCCATGCGCGAAAAAAATTCCAATACCAGCGGTAAAAGTATACCTGCATGTCTGAGAGAAAATTTTCTGCAACAAAGAAGTTTTTGCTCATACTGTTATTATAGACAGTAACATCGATTTTTGTCAAGCGGTTAGCCTAGGCTAAATTCAATTTTACTGCATTTTTTTAGTATTTTTAATCAGAAGTCAAAGTTGCAACGGCTACGATTCCGTCATTATGAATTGACTCGTAATTTTTGATTTGAATTTTGTAGCCTGCAATCTTTTCATCTTTTTTGAGGGCATTGAGTTTATCCGCTGCGAGACGGGCTATATCTTCCACAAAGCGGGGGCCGCCTTCCTTTTTTTCAAATTTTCCTTCGTTCCAAAATCCGCCTGAGTAGGCGACTTCCGTCACCCATTTTTCATCGGGGCGCTTGAGCATGGCAAAAGCCGGGGCGGAAGCACAAGAAGCCAAAATTGAATAGAGGTTTCCGATATAAATTTCTTCCGGCTTGGAAAGTTCCACCGTCAGGGTGAGTTCCGATTTTTGATTGTGGGCTCCAAAACCAGCAGCAAGAATTTTTTCCTTTAATTGGGCCGGGAGTTTTTCAATTTCTGCGCGTTCGGAATCAGTCAGGTTGTTTTTTAAAAGACTCATTTCTTTTGAGCAGGGGCAGAGGGAGGTTTCTGTCGTTGTGACTGTCAAAAAATTTCGGCATGATTTTTGCCCGGCTTCCGAGGTCATCGTTACTGGTAGGACTTTGGGGGTGTCTAGCTGGGTGACAGGGGTTTTTATCGTCAGCGGAAAGTCAAAGGATGCAGAAATATAGGCCCAGTCTGACTTGTGGGCGGTTCTGAGCTTTGCGGCCAGTTCTCCGAGCGTTACAAAGCCTTTGTCTGAAAGCTCATGGACGGCTTCAAAAGTTGTTTGTCCGATTCGAGACATATTGATTCCGCGGAGACCTGCATTCAGGGAGCAATAAGAATTGATAGTTGCCATGACAGAAATCATTTTGTCTTTTCCGTCAAAAACTGGAAGGGGGGTCTTTATATTCTCGATTCCGACTTTTTGAATTGAGATGTGCGGAAATCCTTCTGTCTGTTGCTGTACGTCTGGTAAAGTCATTTTTTCTGCCTTTTTGACTGTTCTTTACGGGATTTTACCAAATTTTAGAAATTAATGCAAAAAAAAGCCGGCTTCAGATTTTCTGAAACCGGCTTTTTTTGTTACACCCACGAGTTTAGCTTTCACAAAAGTCGCAGGTGTCCATGATTACAAAGAAGCGTGGCAGGTGCGGGCGATAACGTCGTCCTGCTGTTCCTTCGTAAGGTTGATGAAGCGAACCGCGTAACCAGAGACGCGAACTGTGAAGTTTGCGTATTCCGGCTTTTCAGGATGAGCCTGGCAGTCCTTGAGTTTTTCAACTCCGAAGACGTTTACGTTCAAGTGGTGCGCGCCGCGTCCGAAATATCCGTCCATGACGTTTACCAAATTCTTGATGCGCTCGTCCTCATCGTGTCCAAGGGCAGACGGGTTGATTGTCTGTGTGTTTGAAATACCATCGAGTGAATACTCATAAGGTACTTTTGCGACAGAGTTCAAAGATGCGACAAGACCGTTTGTCTCTGCACCGTAAGAGGGGTTGGCTCCCGGTGAGAACGGCTCATGGGCTTTGCGTCCGTTCGGCAGAGCGCCTGTAGCCTTTCCGTATACGACGTTCGAAGTAATCGTAAGGATTGAAGTTGTCGGCTCCGCGTTGCGGTATGTGTGGTGCTTCTTGATTTTGCCGATGAAGGTCTTCAAGAGCCACTTTGCGATTTCGTCAGCGCGGTCATCGTCCTGGCCGTAGCGTGGGAAGTCACCTTCTGTAACGAAGTCGTAAGCCATGTTCTTTGCGATACCGACCACCTTTGTCTTGTCCTTGTGGTCATGAACCTCGAAGTCGCGGCGGAGAACCTTGACTTTCGCGTATTTGATTGCAGAGAGCGAGTCAACAACGTGTGAGAAGCCTGCGATACCTGTTGCGAATGTGCGGCGAACGTTTGTATCAATCAAAGCCATCTCAGCAGCTTCGTAGTAGTATTTGTCGTGCATGTAGTGGATTGCGTTGAGTGTATTTACATACAGATCAGCAAGCCATTCAAGCATGATGTCGTACTTGCGCATGACTTCATTGTAGTCCAAGTATTCAGATGTAATCGGGGCAATCTCCGGACCGACCTGAACGCCGGGTGTAAGACCTGCTTCCTCGTCCTTACCACCGTTGATGGCGTAGAGCAATGCTTTTGCGAGGTTTGCACGTGCTCCGAAGAACTGCATTTCCTTACCAGTCTGAGTGGCGGAAACACAGCAGCAGATTGAGTAGTCATCACCCCAAACAGGGCGCATAACATCGTCATTCTCGTACTGGATTGAAGAAGTGTCGATTGAAATCTTTGCCGCGTACTTGCGGAAGTTTTCAGGCAGACGTTTTGTGTACAAAACAGTCATGTTCGGCTCCGGTGAGGGGCCCATGTTTTCGAGAGTGTGGAGGAAGCGGAAGTCGTTCTTTGTTACCATTGAGCGGCCGTCCTGTCCCATACCTGCGACTTCGAGAGTTGCCCAAATCGGGTCGCCGGAGAAGAGCTGGTTGTAGCTTTCGATGCGGGCGAAGCGAACCATGCGGAATTTCATGACCATGTGGTCAACGAGTTCCTGGGCTTTTTCTTCTGTAAGAACGCCGTTCTTGAGGTCGCGCTCGATGTAGATGTCGAGGAATGTTGAGATGCGTCCTACTGACATTGCAGCACCGTTCTGTGTCTTTACGGCAGAAAGGTAGCCGAAGTAGAGCCACTGGAAGGCTTCTTTTGCAGTTGTAGCCGGTTTTGAAATGTCAAATCCGTAAGAGGCGGCCATGACCTTCATTTCTTTGAGGGCTTTAATCTGCTCGGCGACTTCTTCGCGCAGGCGGATTACATCGTCAGTCATTGTTCCATCGCCGATGTTTGCAAAGTCCTTCTGCTTCTGGGCGATAAGGAAGTCGATACCGTACAATGCGATGCGGCGGTAGTCACCGACAATGCGTCCGCGTCCGTAAGTGTCCGGCAGACCTGTCAAAATGTGGGCTGAGCGGGCTTTGCGGATTTCCGGAGAGTAGACCTGGAAAACTGCGTCAGAGTGTGTCTTGTGGTATTCTGTAAAAATCTTGTGAAGTTCGGGATTGGGTTTGTAGCCGTACATCTCGCAGGACTGCTCCGCCATGCGGATTCCACCGAAGGGCATGAAAGCTCTTTTGAGGGGCTTGTCTGTCTGGAGACCTACAACCTGCTCAAGATTTTTGCCTTCTTCGCAGATGTATCCGGGTTTGTGAGAAGTGATTCCAGAAACAATGTCAGTGTCGAGGTCGAGGACACCGTTTCTTTCTTTGCCGTCGAGACCGACAGCTTTTTTGTTGTGCTCTTCTTTCTGGAGACGCTGCAATTCGTCAAACAATTTGTTTGTAGCTTCTGTGGGACCTGAAAGGAATGAGGAATCTCCCTCATATGGTGTGTAGTTTAACTGGATGAATTCACGGACGTTTACTTCGTCCTGCCAAAGTCTACCTGTTTTGAAGCCTTTCCATGCTTCCTGTTCTGCCATTTGTATCTCCTTGGCTAGCGAGACAACGACACCCAAACAAAAAGTGCGTAACTATTTCAGCAAATACCGAATAACGCGAAAAGTACAGCGGAAGAAGTGAGAAGTGATTTTTGTGGGGCCTGTGTCTAGCAAGCAAATTATTTGTGAATCAGCGGATTTCTCCGTTTGATTTTTACGCTCCTAATATATCCTTTTTCCGGTCAAAGGGCAAGTTAGCCGATGTTAATTTACAGGAAATTATAAACTAGGCAACATATGAAGCAAGTCTGCGGGAACGGGTCGGATGCTGCATGCGGACAATGGCCTTTTTCTCAATCTGACGGATTCTCTCTTTTGTAAGCTTGCAGACATCTCCGACTTCCTTGAGTGACATTGCCTTTCCGCCGCCAAGACCGTAGCGCAGGCGGAGAACCTTCGCCTCATTATCCTTGAGCGTGTCCAAGGCTGAGTCGATATCACGGCGCATTGCAGATTTTATAGCCGCCTCTTCTGGTGCCTCGTAGCGTTTGTCTTCGAGCAAATCACCGACTTCATTTTTATCGCTTTCAGAAGCCTTGACAGGGCTATCCAAGCTGACCATTTCCGCAGAAAGGGCTAGCAAATCGCGGACATGGCTTGAGTCCATTCCGAGCATTGTCGCAACTTCGGAGATTTCCTCTGATTCGGTCTTTTTGCCGTGAACGATTTTCTGGGCTTTTTTAATCTGGACAAGTTCGTTCGCGCGGTTGAGCGGCAGACGGATTGCGCGGGATTTTTCGCAAATTGCCTTTAAAATCGCCTGACGAATCCACCAGACGGCGTAAGAAATAAAATGGTAGCCTTTTGTAACATCGAATTTGTCGATGGCGGTCATCAGGCCGATGTTGCCCTCTGAAATCAAATCCTCAAGGTCGATTCCTCGATTTTGATATTTTTTTGCGACATTGACGACAAAACGGAGGTTTGCGCGGACAATCTTGTTTTTCGCGACCCGGCTACCTTTTTTAGCCTCAAGAGCCAGCCGGTTTTCTTCATCGCGGGAAAGCATCGGAATAGAATTGATTTCCTTTAAGTACATTGTCAAAACTTCTTCGTCGTTTGTCATAAAAAGCTCCAGGATTTTAGATTCAATAAGAATTTAGCAAGATTCGTGCCAAGAGAGTTTGATTTGCAGATTTTTTTGCAATCAACAAGAAAATGTGAAGTATGAACAAATTTTTAATAATTTTCTTGCCGATTTTGCCATTGTTCAGTATCTTTCAAGAAGATTTATCTGCTCTTTTTTGGCTGTTTTGCCTTTTATTTTTGGTATAACTGTATCAAAATGACTCACCGCTATTCTGATGGATAAAAAGTGTGTCAAAAAGACCCGCTTTTTTGCAGGTTAACTTTTTTGTGTCAAAAGGCCCCAGCGATTGGAGGGGCAGGGTAGGCTTCGTGAAGCCTATGAGCGTTAGCGAACCCCGGAAGTAGCGCCCCCGTAGGGGTGGGGCCAAATAATTTTTGAATTTTCTTGACGCTGACAAAAAAAAATCACTATATTTCAAAAGTAAATTAAAAATCCTATTGGAGGCTTTTATATGAAAATTAAACCGCTTGCAGACCGTGTTCTTTTGAAACAGGAAAAGGCTGAGACAAAAACAGCCAGCGGAATTATCATCCCGGAAACAGCGCAGGAGAAGACTCAGACCGCAAAGGTCGAGGCAGTCGGTCCTGGAACTGAAAAAGAAAAAATCACAGTCAAAGTTGGCGACCGCGTAATGTACGACAAATATGCTGGAACTCAGGTGAAAATGGACGGCGAGGACTACCTCATCGTTAAAAATTCCGACATCATCGCTGTTATTGAGTAGCAAAAGGGGAATTCCCCGCTTGTGAGCCAAGAGACCGGTTTTCCATTTGGAGGCCGGTCTTTTTTTATGGGTGCTTCCCGCCGTTGGCGGGTCTGGCTTTTCGTGGTAGAATCGATTTTATGGAAACAGAAAAACAAGAAAAAGAAAAGTTTCAAAAGGCAGAATGGTTTGAAAACGAGGAATTTTGGAACAATTACGGGCCGATTATGTTTGACAGCCAGAGGTGGGCTGAAGCTCCGGGGGTTGCGGCGGCTGTTCAAAAAATTGCCGGCTTGAAAAAAGGTTCTTCTGTCCTTGACGCGGGCTGCGGTCCTGGACGCATTTCTGTGGAGCTTGCCCTGCTTGGCATGGATGTGACTGGGGTCGACTTGATGCAAAACGAACTGGACGCGGCCGCAGAGTCTGCCACGGACGAGGGAGTTGACTTAGAGCTGATTAAGGCTGACTTGCGGAATTTTGAAAGCAAAAAGAAATTTGACGCGGCGATAAATCTTTACACTTCATTCGGCTACTGCGACACCGTTGAGGAGGACATACAGATTTTAAAATCGATAAAAAATTCACTTAAAAAAGACGGATTTTTTATTTTGGAAAATATCAGCAGGGAGATTGCCGTTCAATATTTTACGCCGGGTGAATGGTTCGAGCGGGCTGGAAAAACTGTACTCACTGAATTTTCTGTGGTTGGGGCTTGGGAAGGCTTGCGGTCAAAATGGATTTTAATCGACAACAAAAGCGGTCAGCGGCTTGAGCATGAATTTGTCCAGCGCCTTTATTCAGCAGTTGAATTGAAGAGGATTCTTTTGGGAATCGGATTTTCTTCAGCAGAAATCTACGGGGACTTTGAATTTTCCCCCTACAACGAAAAAGCCCGCACGATGGTGATTGTCGCGCGGAACTAGTGTAATTGTATGAGCAATTAGGCTAAATCCTGTTCATGGCGGAGAAGACTTTTTCGGCCATGACGTTGATTTCCACGCCCATTTCGCTACTTGTGTCAGAGAGAATCTGGCGGAGCTTGTCCACGTCGATGTCAGCCTTGTCCAAATTGACCATCATCATCATTACGAAATTGCCGGAAAGAATTGTCTGCGTGATGTCCGCGATGTTTATTGAGTGTTCGGCCAAAAGGGCTGAAACTTTTGCTATGATTCCAACTTTGTCGCTGCCCACGACGGTAATAATTGCGTTCATACCGATATTTTAGCGAAGTCTTCCTATTTTGTCATTAAAATTGTAAAATGCCCTTATGAAAAAAGGCTGGCATTTAACCTTCAACGCTCCCGTCACAATCGTATTTTCCATTATTTGCGCTCTGATTCTTCTCTTAAATCAATTCGTTTTTGGCGGCCACCTTATAAACACTCTTTTCACCGCCCCCGGAAGTCAAAAGTCCGACTTTGCCTTCAATTGGAAAAGCGTTTTGGACTATATCCGCCTGCTGACCTATGTTTTCGGTCATGCGGATTGGCCCCACCTTTTGGGAAATTTGGCCTTCATTTTGCTGCTCGGCCCCCTCATGGAAGAACGCTACGGGTCTGCGATGCTTGCCCTCATGATGGTAGTGACAGCCTTTGTTACCGGCGTAATCAATGCCTGCCTGATTCCGAAAAGTCTGGTCGGCTCCAGCTCCATCGTCTTTATGCTGATTATGCTCTCTTCTCTCGTGAACATCGAAAAAAAAGAAATTCCACTGACCTTTATTCTGGTTTTCGCCCTCTACATCGGGACCCAGTTCATAAATTCCGCCGCCTCAAATGAACGCAATGTGGCGGCTTTTGCCCATATAGCGGGCGGGCTTTGCGGCTCCCTTTTCGGTTTTATGGCGGCTCCAAAAACACGGACTGCGAGAAAATCTTCCAAAAAAACAGATACAGAAGCCCGCCTCCGCGAAATTGACTCCCAGTCACCCCGCTTCAAGAGGGATAATTCCGATGAAGATGTGACTCAAGTTGGTACGATTGAATTATAAAAATCGGATTATAAATTTCTTCTGGTGAAAAAGGGGCGGCCGTAAATTCTGAATTTTTTGAAATCCCTGCCGATAATCAGAGTATCTTACTTTAAAAAAATCGTCTTGTATCTGGAGCAATGATGAAAAAAAATACAAAATTTTCAGCTGGCGCGGGAATCGTCCTTTTTACGCTCGCTGCTTTTTTTACAATCAGCCTTCTTTCTGTAGTTTTTGATTTTGGCCCCCAGTCGGCCGTTCATAATACGCGGATTTTCAAAATCGGAAAAATGTTCACGGGAGTTTACGGCTTTTCGTCTGCCCTGATTCCTTTGTTTTTGATTGTCGCAGCCTTTCAGTGTTTTTCCTCAAACTGGAAGATTAAAAACGGAATCCTTTTGTTGGGTTCGGTCGTTCCATTTTTTACGGTCGATGCCCTTGAGCATCTTTGCCGCATTTTGTATGCGACTGAAAGCGGTGATACAAGACTTGTAAAAATCGGCGGGGCAGTCCTGATGGGGCTTTTGCTAGTCGCCCTTGAATATTTGCTTTTGTCTCTCGCCGGGGATTTTGCCGACAAAAAAGCGGAGAACCAGCCGAGAGAACAAGAAACCGACTCGGATGACCAATATATTGAAGAAAATGACATCGATTTAGAAGAAACTGAGAAAATCGATGATTCTGAGGAAAGTCCCGAAGAGCCAGAAGAAAATCAAATTCCTGTTGCTGACGAAGTAGAAGAAACTGAAAAGCCGGTGGAAAGCGAAAGTAAGGCGGAGACTGAATCTTTTGCGGACGAACTTCCGCTTGACTCTGGAATCGAGGCTTCTGAGGAAGATTCTGATGAAATTGTGAAGGCGGAGGGACCGAGTCCCTTTGACCACGTTTTTGACGCTCAGGAACAGACTATTGAGGACGCGATAAAGTCAGCCGAGGCCGGAAATCCTGTCGAGTATTCAGCGGGAATGGCCGCCGGAACTTTTGAGAATGCCGAAAGTCAGCAGGAAATTCCGCAAAATGACGTTCCTAATGAAGAGACTCTGGAAATTCCAGCGGAAAATGCTGGGGAAGAAGTCCTGCAGGAAGAAATTTCACCGGAAATTTTTGAGGAAGAGCCTTCAATTGAATCGGAGCCAGAGTTGACTGAGGACGATTTGATTGAAGCCGAGACTCTTTCTGAAAGCCCTGAAGAAAACTTTGAAGAGCCTGAGATTCAGGCGGAAGAATCTGAGATGGCTGAATCCCCAGAAATTTCAGATGTTTCTGAAGAAGCGGAAGTGGCTGACGGCGAAAATGACCATTACATCACGCCTCTTGAGGGCAAGGATTTGAACGGCTTTGACAAGGGATTTTTTGACATCGACATAAATGCCGAAGACGAGGATGAACTTGAGGAGCAGGAAGAGCGTCAGGCGCAAGGGGAAAAAGTCCGCACTTTGGCCGATGTGTTCGCTGAAATGGGCGAGGAAGCCGCGAAAAATCCGGTTTTGCCGGAAGAATCAGAAGAAATTCCTCTTGAGACAGCTCAAATCGAGGAGAATTTTGAGGAACCACATACCCTTGAAGACGCTTCCGAGGAATCAGCCGAAAATTCGTTTGAGGATTACAATTTTGACCCGACAGCCGAGCCTGTCGTTGATTCAGAAGGAAATCTCATTCAAAAGGAAGAGGATTTTACAGAGCCGAAAATAAGCGAAGAGATTTCTGACTCAGAAGAATTGAGCGAAGAAACTGCTGCGGATGAAATTCCCTCTGATTCTGCTGATGAAGATAATGCGGATGAGGCAGAAATTGAGAGTGAAATTGAAGACGACTCTGACCAGTCTTTGAATTCAAGGGCGGAAGGCCTGGGGCTTGTCAGTCCCATTGATGAATTCGAGGAAATCGATGTTGACGACATCAATTCTGAAAAAAATGAGGAGCCGGAATCAGACCCAGAGGAATTTGACGAGCCGCCGGTTCCGCAGGAAGAAATTACTCTCTCAAATGCTGAGGAAGATTCCGGCCAGACGGAAGTTGCTGAAATTGAAGAAAAAGTCAACAAAGTTCCAGCCCGCAAAGGTCCTTATGTGATTCCAACTGACGGAATTTTGACCAGCTACCCGGACGGAAAATACTGGATTATCGACGATGAGACAAAACAGGCCGCCCAGGATTTGAAGGACACTCTGAATGAATTTAAAATCGAGGCTGAGGTGACAGGAATCCGAAAGGGACCGGTCGTCACGATGTTTGAGATTTTGCCAGCCCCCGGCGTAAAATTGAGCAAAATCGTCGCCTTGCAGGACAACATCGCCCTGCGTCTGGCCGCTTCGTCAGTCCGTATCGTTGCCCCAATTCCTGGAAAGCACGCCGTTGGAATTGAGGTTCCGAACAAGCAGCGGTCAATCGTCTCATTCAAGGAGATTATCGACAGGGATTTGCCCCAGTTCAAAAAGATGGCTATTCCGGTCGTTTTGGGAAAAGATATTTCCGGTGAGCCTCAGGTAATCGACCTGGCGAAAACTCCCCACCTTTTGATTGCGGGTTCTACCGGAGCCGGAAAGTCAGTCTGCGTGAACTCAATGATTCTCTCGATTTTGTACAAGCGCAGTCCACGCGACGTAAAGTTGATTTTGATTGACCCGAAAATCGTCGAGCTTAAGCTTTACAACGACATTCCCCACCTGCTTACTCCGGTCATCACCGAGTCCAAGAGGGCATTCCAGTCGCTTCAATACTGCCTCTGCGAAATGGAGAGACGCTACGCGCTTTTGGACGGAATGCAGGTTCGCGACATCACAAGCTACAACAAGAGGATTGTCGAGCGTCATATTGCCACGGAAAAACTTCCTTACATCGTTGTAATCATCGATGAATTTGCAGATTTGATGGCAACGACCGGCAAGGAACTTGAGTCTACTGTCGCACGTCTGGCCGCAATGAGCCGCGCAGTCGGAATCCACTTGGTTTTGGCGACCCAGAGACCTTCAATTGACGTTATCACCGGTTTGATTAAGGCGAACATTCCTTCAAGAATCGCCTTCATGGTCGCGTCAAAGATGGACTCCAGAATCATCATCGATCAGGTTGGGGCGGAAAAACTTCTCGGCAAGGGCGACATGCTCTACGCCTCCGCGACAGACCCCTTCCCGATTCGTATTCAGGGAACTCTTGTCGCTGACGATGAAGTTGAGCGCACTGTTGAATACGTCAAAGGTTTTGGCGAGCCGGACTACATTGATGACGAAATCTTTGTTGATGACGAGGATGACGGTGCTTCCAGCCAGGGACTTTTCTCTGACGGCGAAGACCCCCTTTATGACGAGGCCTTGCAAATTGTCATTCAGTCAGGAAAAGCCTCGGCCTCTTATATTCAGAGGCGGCTCAAAATAGGTTACAACCGGGCTGCCCGTCTGGTCGAGGAAATGGAAGAGAGGGGAATTGTCGGACCTGCGAACGGCTCCAAGCCCCGCGAGGTAATCCACGTTCCGACCCCATAAAAAAAAGCCTCCGCTTGAAACGGAGGCTTTTATATTTAGCAGTAATTTGAAAATTTTACTTTGATTTTTTGCAAGCTTTTCTTGGCTTGGGAAGTACTTTTTCTGCTGCCGCGGCTACGGGTTTCACTTCTTTTTCTGAAGGAATGCAGACTACGACAGAGTTGTCTGTGTTTGAGAAAGGTGCGGGAATATATTTATCAGCTTCCCAGTCGTTTTCCCAACGGCTTCCGTCAAGCAAATAGCGGAACTGGTATTCTTTTCCTGTTTCAAGTGTAACTTTTACAGAGAAAGAGCCGTCTTTCTTTTGGACGAGTTTAGTTTCTGTGCTGCTCCAGCTGTTCCAGTCACCTGCAAGAGTGATTGTTTTTGCCCCCTGAGCGGCTTCCGCAGAAACCACGAATGTTACATCACAAGTTTTCTTGTCTTTTGAGAACGATTTCTTTAAAGCCATAATGCTGAACTCCTCTTTTTTATAAGCAAAAGTTACGGAAATCTCCAGATATTTTGCTTTTTGGTAAGATATTTTAATTTTAACACCATATAACAAAAAATTCAACAGGTAAAATGAATATTAAAATAATTTATTTGTTTTTTATAGCCAAAATCTTGCTAAGAAGGGGGGGATGAATTAGAATATAGCAACTTCTATCCGCCGATTTATCCAAATTGCAGAGCGGAGTCCGGTTCGTATGAATCCGGTAAAATCTTGCTAAACAGGAGGCTCTATCATGGGCACTGTCTTACCAAAAAATCACTATTTATTTACATCAGAATCAGTAAGCGAAGGTCATCCAGACAAGCTCTGCGACCAGATTTCTGATGCAATCCTCGATGAGTGTTTAAAGTCTGACCCACAATCACATGTCGCGTGCGAAACTTACGCAACTACAGGCATGGTCTTGATTGGTGGCGAAATCACAACTCACGCGGATGTTGACTTTCAGAAAGTCGTGCGTGATGTCGTCCGTGACATCGGCTACACAAAAGAGGAATACGGAATTTCTGCTGATTCAATGGCTGTCCTCAACACGATTCACAACCAGTCACCGGACATCAATCAGGGTGTCGTCGGAACTGGCCTCAAAGAATACGAAGGACAGCAGGGCGCGGGCGATCAGGGAATCATGTTCGGCTTTGCGACAAACGAAACTCCGGAACTCATGCCAGCAACACTCGTCTATGCGCACAAAATTTTGCGCCGTGCGGCTGAACTCCGCAAAAACGGCACAATCAAGTGGCTCCGCCCGGATTCAAAATCACAGGTCACTATTGAATACGACGAAAACAACAAACCGGTCCGCGTTGACGCAGTTGTCGTAAGCCACCAGCACGATGACGATGTTGACTATGACACAATCAAAAAGACGATTATCGACCAAATCATCAAGCCTGTCCTCGAACCGACAGGACTTTTGGATTCAAGCACAAAATACTACATCAACCCGACAGGACGCTTTGTTGTCGGAGGTCCAAACGGTGACACTGGCTTGACTGGACGAAAAATCATCGTTGACACTTACGGCGGAATGGGTCGTCACGGAGGCGGCGCATTCTCTGGAAAAGACCCGTCAAAGGTTGACCGCTCGGCTGCCTACATGGCGCGCTACATCGCAAAGAACATCGTTGCGGCAGGTCTTGCCGACAGGGCAGAAATCCAGCTTTCTTACGCAATCGGCGTTCCGCACCCAGTTTCAATCATGGTCAACACATTCGGAACAGGCAAAGTCGAGGAATCAAAACTCGCCGCAGCTGTGGACAAGGTTTTTGACTGCACGCCTGCCGGAATCGAAAAGACTTTGGACTTGCGAAAACCGATTTACCGTGCAACGAGCAACTACGGTCACTTCGGTCGCGAAGGCTTCACTTGGGAAAAGACTGATAAGGTTGACGCTCTCAAAGAAGCGGTGAAGTAAGCGTTATCGGGCGGCTAACGCCTAAATAAAAGGCATCTTCCAGAAACTTGACCTTTTTGGGGATGCCTTTTTTGTTGTTCTGGGTAAAGACTTGTCTTGTGGAGGAATCTCACTCTCTATGCTATAATCTCCCCATGCAACTTCTTTCCCCAAGCGAAATCGTCACCGTAATGGAACGCTTCCGTGCGCAAAATCCTGAGCCAAAGTCGGAGCTCGTCTGGAAAAATCCCTTTACGCTCTTGGTCGCGGTGGTTCTTTCGGCTCAGGCGACAGACAAATCCGTCAACATTGCGACAAAACCGCTTTTTGAAAACTACGACACGCCGCAAAAAATCCTCTCGCTCGGCGAAGACGGGCTGATTCCCTACATCAAATCGATTGGACTGTACCGCTCGAAGGCAAAACACGTCATTGGCTTATGCGAAAAGCTGATTTCCGATTTTGCGGGCGAAGTTCCGCGAAGCCGCGAAGATTTGATGTCGCTTCCGGGCGTGGGGCGAAAAACCGCGAATGTCGTGCTGAATGTTGTTTGGGGCGAGCATACCATGCCGGTGGACACGCACCTCCTGCGAATCTGCCCCAAAATCGGACTTGCGGAAGGCGACACACCCGAAAAAGTGGAGCAATCGCTTTTGAAGCGCATCCCCGACGAATACATGGAACACGCCCACCACTGGCTGATTCTGCACGGCCGCTATGTCTGCACAGCGCGAAATCCCAAGTGCGAGACCTGCCTGATTTCTGACATTTGCAAGCGGAATGGGAAGTGATTGTCAAATTCGTGGCATTTTTTTTACTTAGTATCGTCAAATTCGTGGCATTTTTCTTACTTAGTATCCTCAAATTCGTGGCATTTTTTATAATTTCCGAGTATACTGATTTCAGACGAGGTTTTTATGCTCAGACGAAAATTTTACAATCAAATGTTCGAGTGGAAGCAAAAAAAACATAAAGAATGTCTTTTTGTGACTGGCGCACGCCAAATCGGAAAAACTTACATCATTGAACAGTTCGGAAAGGAAAACTATAAGAGTTACATTTATCTGAACTTGTTTAAAAATCCAGAGCTTTGCTCTATTTTTGATGGTTCACTTGAGCCGCAAGAAATCTATAAACGGCTTTCGCTTTCTGTTCCCGATGTGAATCTCATTCCGCACGACACGATGATTTTTATTGATGAGATTCAGGCTTCTCCAAATGCTCGTACCGCCCTCAAATTTCTTGCGATTGATGACCGCTTTGATGTTGTTGCGTCAGGTTCGCTTTTGGGTATTCATTACAATAAAAACATTGACGAAGAAGAACAGAACCGCAAAGTTTCGATTCCAGTTGGGTATGAGCGCGAAGTAGAAATGTATTCTTTAGACTTTGAGGAATTTCTGTGGGCGAACGGAATTACTGACGAAGTAATTTCCTCGTTGTGTACATATTTTGAAAAAAAAGAAAAAGTCCCAGAAGAAATCAACGAACGCTATCTAAAACTTTTGCGCGAATTTATGCTTGTTGGCGGTATGCCAGAAGTTGTGAACACTTTTTTGGAAACCTCTAATTTTCAGGAAGTGTATGCCGCCCAACAGAAAATTTTCCGTGCTTATGAAGACGACATCCAGTTATATGCCAAAAACACTGAAAAACCAAAAATCCGTGACTGTTACTTTTCGATTCCCCGCCAGCTTGCGAAAGAATACACAAAATTTCAGTACAAGACCGTGGAAAAGCACGGCAGTGCAAAAAAGTATGACAATTCCCTCTCATGGCTTGAAGGTGCCGGCTTGATAAAACTCCTTCGCAATGTAAGTCTGCCCGAAATGCCTCTAAAAGCATACGAACAGCCAGAAAATTTCAAAGTATATGTGACTGACATCGGACTTTTGACTGCCCTTTTCGGCTTTGAAACACAAGCGGCTCTCGTCAAAAAAGAGTTGAACGGACACGCAAAAGGGGGAATTTATGAAAATCTGATTTTTGACTTGCTTTACAAGCGGGCCATTCCGCTGAACTATTACAAACGCTCCGACAATGCGCAGGAAATCGAATTTCTGTTTGAAAAAAACGGCTCGGTTATCCCTGTGGAAGTAAAATCAAGGCACGGAAACACTGCGTCGCTGAATGAATTTATCGAAACTTTTTCCCCGCCCCGTGCCTACAAGCTTGTTGACGGAAACCTAGGAACAGACGGAACAAAAGTCACCCTTCCTCAGTACATGGCTATTTTTTTGCAGTGATTTTTTGGAGCGCATCCCCGACGAATACATGGAACACGCCCACCACTGGCTGATTCTGCACGGCCGCTATGTCTGCACGGCACGAAATCCCAAGTGCGAAAGTTGCTTGATAAACGATTTATGTAAAAGAAATGGGAAATGAATTTTTGGGCGCATCCGCCGCTTCGCGTCGGTCGGGTGTTCCGTGGCTTGCTAACGCGCGGTGCTTCGCACTGTCGGCAAGCCGACACCACTCCATACCCTTGCGCGAGGCGACCAGCTCCCTAACTTGCGATTGGCTTACAAAACCATTTTTCATCTCAATACAATTTAAAAACACTTTCCACGGAACTATTAAGCGTTGATAAAATATCCTTTTTGAGGCTTTCCTTATTCAAATTTCCCTGATTGAACAATTCCAGTGCATCCACGCCGAGTGCTTGGGCGATTTTTTCGAGCATTTGCAATGACGGAAAACTTTTTCCCACTTCAATGAAGGCTATGTAATTGGCAGCCGTACCTGCTTCTTCCGCAAGACGAGCCTGCGAAAAACCGAGCTTTTTCCGATAAAATTTCATGTTTCTTGCCAGACATTCTTGAATCCGTGTCATTTCTTACATAACCCACAGTTATTTTTTACGGAATTTAACTAATTGACAACTATTTACTAGCTATGTAAAATTAAAATTGCATAAGTGTAGGATATGTAAAAAAGCGGAGGTATTTGTATGAATGATTGTAAGTACTATAAAAATGAAGTTGTAAATGGCCGTAACCATGAAATTTGTAGTTATGCAGATTCCAAAGATGTTAACAAATTTTCTGGAAAAAACACGCCCTGCATGAAATACTGCGGAAGATTTGAAAAAATCAATTTGGAGTTAGAGGAGACACAAAAATGAAAAAGAAAATTATTTTATTTGTGTTGTTGATTGTGCTTGTTGGAACTGCAAGTGCAAGAGATAAACTAGATGGGGGGGGGTATTTCTATGATTCATGGAACGAATTTTATGAATATATGAAAAAAGCTTCCGGCCTGTATAGGTTTGCTAGTGTTTATATTGATGATGACCCTGAACTTGAAGGTTCCTCCGAAGTAAAAGCATCAATGACTCGAGAGAATTATACAGTTTTTGTTTTTTCTCCACGCAATAGCAACAAATGTATATATATGACGTTTAGCAACAGCAGTTGGTGGATGAAAGGACAAATTTTTTTACTTCCTAACGAGTACAATAGAGCCATAAAATATTGGAATTTTCTTCTTGACGAAATGTAACGGAGAAATAAAATGCAAAAGGAAGATTGGACTAAAGAAGAAGACGAAATTTGCTGTGAGATTTTTGTTCATGATTATGTGCTTGGAAAAGATATTGTAAATGTCGCTGATTGTGTAGCGAGCATAATGTCAAATCCAAAGATGAAAAAACGCGGTGTAAAAACAATAAAGATGAGACTTCGGAATATAAAGGCTCTGCTTAATGAATGGGGAGTTTCAAACACTTTTCCCTTATCTCCTTTAATTGATGCCGCAATGCAGACAAGAATAGCATTGAAAGAGCGTTTGGATATCGAACATATTGAGATTCCATTTGCTTAATTTAAGTTAAAAATCAAATTAATTTTTTTGCGAATGAATTGTCATAATCTCACGGAAAAATAAAAATGAATAAAGATAGAAAAGCACTTGAGTTTTTTGTAACTCAAATAAGGGGTAACAAAACATGAAACACACAAAATCAATTTTTATCTTAGTCACACTGTTCACAATTATCTCGCATCCAATTTCCGCTCAAACTGCGGAACATCCGCGACCAAGAGAAAAAGCAAATCGTCAGATAATAGACTGCCTCAAAATCACACAGGCGGCTGTCACGGACATGAACAATGATGGGAAAATCAACTGCATTGATTACGCCGAGACTTTTAAAGGCGTTTGGGACAGCCGATACTACTCTGGTAACTGTGAAATCGTGCGAAACTACAACAAAAACGGGACATTCCACCATCTCTTTATAAGAGTGTGCGATTATCCTGATTATTTGACACCGACTTGGTATTATGTAGAGCCTCATGCCAGCAACATAAGCAAATACCTCATGGAAGAAAATTGGTCGTACAAACAATACAATCCTGCATTCAACATTTATGGCGAAACTAGATCATGGATGGAAAATGTCAAAATGAATGTGCCGAGATTTACAACCTCAAATTAAAACTTGCTGGACGCAATCTCAAGTGCAAAAGTTGACTTAGCCGAACGGCTTAGAGACTTTGAGAGTAGCTGCGCGTATGAAATTACATTGCTCAATCGAACTGAACGGCGTAAACACAGAAGTTGGATTTTTGCCGGAAGGTTTTACAAGGCGGGCGGTTTCTAAACGAATTGCGGAATGTGGAGGAATGGCACGAAAATGATAAAAATTACTTCGGCAGCGGATTTCGGACGCGCGATAAAGGAACAGCGCAAGGAGAGGGGCTACACGCAACAGCAGATTAGCGACATCACCGGTCTTAGTGTCAGCTTTCTTTCTGATTTAGAAAACGGAAAACAAACCTGCGAATTGGAAAAATCCATTCAAGTTGCAAACCTGTGCGGGTTGAATCTTTTGATTGAGGAACGATAGTTCATTTGTCTTTTGGGCGCATCCCGCCGTGCGTCAGCATCCGTGCTTGCGCGGAGAGTTGCCTGATTTATGACATTTGCAAACACAACGAAAAGTGCTAATATAAAGGGGATTTTAAGGGGGGAGGTGAAGGTTTGCCGGAACCGGACCCCTTAGGAGAAGGGGAAGGGCGCAACGGAGTGCGGCCGGGGGGAAGGCTTTCCCCGCAAAAATTGTCCCTGACTTTTTAGAGGAGATTTTTATGCCAACGAATGACACTAACGCCGCTGAACTTGCAAAATCTGTGGGTGTGGAGACCGCAAACCAGATGCAGCAGTTTTTTCACGTTAATGAGATTGTGAACTATGTGAAAGAGCCTGAGCATATAGTGAAATTTGCTACGGGTGTAATCGCGGTCGTGATTTTCTGGCTTGTCTACCGCCTTATCCGCATGGTCATCAAAAAGGGGGCGTCAAAGAAATTTGAGCCGACTGTCGTCAAGACACTAACTAGATTCGTAGGCTACTGCTTTTATGTCCTTATCGTGATGTATATTCTGGGGCTTTTCGGAATCAACCTCGGGGCAATTTGGGGTGCCATGGGAATCGCCGGAGTCGCAATCGGATTTGCAGCCCAGACGACCGTCAGCAACTTGATTTCTGGCGTTTTTATCGTCACTGAAAAGACCATGAAAATCGGAGACTTTATCGAAGTTGACGGGGTTTCCGGCACGGTGGACAAGGTTGGACTTCTTTCTATTAAAATACACACGGCTGACAACCAGCTTATCCGCATTCCAAGCTCTGCAATCATCAACACGAAGCTCAAGAATTTCTCGACGTTCGACTACCGCCGCTATGTCTTTGAGGTCGGGGTTGACTATGCCACGGATTTGGACAAGGCTCTTGAGGTTCTCAAAAGCGTTCCCGCAAAATGCCCTGCCGCCGTCACCGACAAAAGTGATTACGCGCCGAAAGTCCTTTTGACAACCCTTGCTGACAGCTCCATCGGAATGAATTTAATCGTCTGGTGCGAGAGACCGAATTTCTTTGACTTGAAGCATCAGGTTTGTTTAGAGACTGTTAGGGCCTTCCGCGAGAATGGAATCAACATTCCATTTAATCGGATGGACGTGACTCTTTTGGGCGAAAGCACGAACCCTGTAGCAACAAAAGCGTAATTTCTTTATTATTAAAGGAGAAACCCGCCGGAATCTTAGGCGGGTTTTCTTTTATAAAAGAGGCAAATTTATGAAAAAAGAGACAAAATGCATTCAGGCCGGATACACACCGAAAAACGGAGAGCCTAGAATGATTCCGATAGTGCAGTCGACCACTTTCAAGTACGACACTTCCGAGGACATGGGAAAACTTTTTGACCTTGAGGCTTCCGGCTATTTTTACACCCGCTTGCAGAACCCGACTAACGACTATGTTGCGGGCAAAATCGCAGCTCTTGAGGGTGGCTCTGCCGCAATGTTGACTTCTTCTGGTCAGGCGGCAAACTTTTTTGCGGTCTTTAACATCGCGTCAAATGGCGACCACGTGATTGCTTCTTCCTCGATTTATGGTGGAACTTTCAATCTTTTCAACGTGACCATGCGAAAGATGGGCGTTGATTTTACATTCATTTCTCCTGACGCGAGCGATGAGGAAATTCAGGCCGCATTCAAGCCCAATACAAAGGCGGTTTTCGGCGAGACAATCGCAAATCCAGCCCTGACTGTTTTTGATATTGAGCGTTGGGCAAAAGTCGCCCATAAAAACGGTGTTCCGCTGATTGTGGACAACACTTTCGCCACCCCGATTAACTGCCGTCCGATTGAATGGGGGGCTGACATCGTTACCCATTCGACCACAAAATACATGGACGGCCATGACGCGACTGTCGGCGGAGCCATCGTTGACTCCGGAAAATTCGACTGGATGGCTCACGCTGAGAAATTCCCCGGACTTTGCACACCCGATGAGTCTTACCACGGAATCACTTATGCGACGAAATTCGGCAAGGAAGGGGCCTTCATTACAAAATGTACTGCCCAGATTATGCGTGACTTAGGTTCAATTCAGGCTCCGATGAACGCCTATCTTTTGAACCTGGGGCTTGAGTCTTTGGCTTGCAGAATGCCCGTCCACTGTGCGAACGCCCAGAAGGTCGCGGAATTTTTGGAGGGCAGCGACAAGGTTGCTTGGGTAAATTACCCCGGACTTAAATCCAACAAATACTATGAGCTGGCAAAAAAATACATGCCGGACGGAACTTGCGGTGTTGTCTCATTCGGAGTGAAGGGGGGCAGGGCTGCCGCTGAGAAATTCATGAAGAATTTGAAGCTTGCCATAATCGCGACCCACGTGGCCGATGCCCATACTTGCGTTTTACATCCGGCATCAAGCACACACCGGCAGCTTACCGACGAGGAGTTGATTGCAGGTGGAGTCGGCCCGGACTTAATCCGCCTCTCTGTCGGAATCGAGAACGCGGATGACATCATCGCCGACGTAAAGCAGGCACTTGAATTAATTTAAAATTTTGTGATTATTTTATATTGAGGTAATTAGATGAAACGAATCTTTTGTTCACTGGCTCTTCTGACGCTTGCAGGACTTTTGCTCTCTTGCTCAAACGATAATCAGAAAAGAGTGAATCGCAGTTTTTTGCCGGTTGAAGTCTGGTATGGTACGACATATTCTGAGGCCGGTCAGCCACCTGAGACATGGAGTTTTTACAGGATTGTCCGCGAGGAGCTTGGAATCGATTTGAAACTCGTTCCGAATCCTTCAAACGACAAGGACGCTACAGCGAAAATCGAGGCTGCCGCTGCGGCAAATGCTTTGCCAGACTTTTTTATGGTTACCCGCAATGAATTGAACGAATTAATCAAGCGCAATCAGGTTGCTTATGTTGATGACATGTTTGCGATGATGCCTACCCGTACAAAAAATGTCTACAATGCGGAATGTATCGCTGCTGTTACTATGAACGGGCATGTCTGGGGACTTGCCCAGGAAGGTTCAATTCCTAAGAACGAGGGTGTTTTAATTCGCAAGGACTGGCTGGATAAACTTGGCCTTGATGTTCCTAAGACGACAGACGAATTCATGGAGGTCATGAGAGCCTTTACATTTTCTGACCCTGACGGTAACGGGCGACCGGATACTTACGGATTCGGAGCATTTCTTGAGACCCGCACTGACGAACTTGGTCTTGGCCGCCGCTTTGCTCCATTCTTTGGTGCATTCGGTGTTGCAGGAACATTCAACTTCACCCAGGATGAACGCGGACTCAACATTTATAAGCCGGAATTCATGGAAGCTCTTAAATATATCCGCGAAATGGTCAAAGAGGGGGTAATCGACCCCAACTGGATTGCATATAATAAAAATGACTTCCGTGCCGCATGGAAGTCTGGAAGATTCGGAATCATGCGCGAGCAGAATTCGGCCGCCTTTGGTCAGCAGAACTATACCGCCTTTGACGAGAATTTCCCTGACGGCGAATGGATTGTAATCGACCCGCCTGTTGGACCTGAAGGAAAGTCTTCTGTAGGAGCTTACAATGTCAACTCTGGCCATCGCATTTATGCTGTTTCCCAAAAGGCTGTTGAGGAAGGCAAAAAGAACGCCATTACACGCCTGCTTGAATGGATGAGCAGTCCCCGCGGCTATTATTTGCTCGGCTACGGTGAGCGCGATGTAAACTACAAAATCGATATGAACGGTGAAATTACAGCGGAAGGACTTTCAAATCCCGAACTTGCGTATTCATCTCCTGAATTTGCCCCTTACCTCCAGCTCCGCAACCTTGTTTTCTATAACAACGATGAGGAATTGGCTGGCCGCTATCCGTCATGGACAAGCAAAAACGGAAGGACAATCAGCCCTCTCAATGCCTTGCGCGAAATGCAGTCTAAGCCTTGGACAAATGTTTCACAGCTTGTCAGCCCGTCAAAGGAACTTCAGCAGTTCTACAACGAGGGCGTTACAGCCTTTGTGACCGGAGCCCGGCCTCTTGATGACAAAAACTGGAATGACTGGATGTTCAATTTTGAAAAACTTGGCGGAAACGCATGGGAAGAAGAATGTGTCCGCTTTGTAGACGAGAACAACCTTTGGTTTGAGTAAAAAAAATACAATATTTTTAATATAACTTGACATATACCCCCTTGCGGTATTATCTTTTGACTGAGAGATTTATACCGCTAGGGGGTATTTTTTTATGTCATGCTGTGATTCAAACGAAAATGCAGAGAATGCAAGTTCCTACGGTGTCAGCCACAAAAAGAAAATCCGTGATCCAGAAAAAGTGAAAAGCCTTGTCTCCCGCCTAAACCGTATTGCCGGCCAGGTGAACGGAATCAAGCGCATGGTCGAGGAAAACGCCTATTGCCCTGACATTTTGGTTCAGGCTTCTGCCGTTACCGCCGCCTTGAATTCTTTCAACAAAGTTTTGCTGGAAGATCATGTAAAGTCATGCGTTGCGGAGGGAATCCGTGCCGGTAAAGACGACGTTGTTGACGAGCTTATGACCGTTCTCCAAAAGCTGATGAAATAAGGAACTGACCTATGGAAAAATTCTCTGTGACAGGAATGTCCTGCGCGGCCTGTGTCGCCCGTGTTGAAAAAGCCGTAAAAAAAGTTCCGGGGGTATCTTCCTGTGCGGTGAGCCTGCTGACGAATTCGATGGGCGTAGAAGGTTCCGCCCCTGCCGAAGAAATCATAAAAGCCGTTCAAGACGCAGGTTACGGGGCTTCTGTCTCTCGGTCTTCAAAAGCATCCGAAAAATCAAAATCAACTCAAGAGTCTTCCTTTGAAAATTCCGAGACTCAACTTTTAAAAAGACGGCTGATTTCTTCTTTGATTTTCCTCGCCCTTTTGATGTACTGGTCAATGGGCCACATGATGCTGGGCTTTCCCCTCCCGGCATGGTTCAAGAACAATCACGTTGCAATGGCTTTAGTCCAAATGATTTTGGCCGCCGTGATTATGCTGATAAACAAAAAATTCTTTGTTTCAGGCATAAAAGGCTTGCTCCGTGGCGGGCCGAACATGGACACGCTGGTTGCCCTCGGCTCCGGGATTTCATTTGTCTATTCTACAGTCATGGTCTTCAATATGACCGATGCCCTTGTGAAAGGCGACCGGGGACGAATCGAATTTTCGATGGGGCACTTGTATTTTGAGTCCGCGGCCATGATTTTGACATTGATTACGGTTGGAAAGCTGCTTGAGTCAATCTCAAAGGGGCGGACTACAGACGCGCTCAAATCTCTGATAAAACTCGCTCCGAAAACCGCGAGAATTTTACGTGACGGCAAGGAAGTCGAGATTCCAGTTGAGGAGCTTTCTGCCGGTGATATTTTTATCGTGAAGCCCGGTGACTCGATTCCTGTTGACGGTCTTGTGGCAGAAGGCTCTTCCGCCGTAAACGAGTCCGCCTTGACCGGGGAATCGATTCCGGTGGACAAAAAGACCGGTGACAAAGTTTCCGCCGCCACGATAAACACTTCCGGCTCTCTGACCTGCCGTGCTACAAGGGTAGGGGAAGACACGACTCTTTCTCAGATTATCAAAATGGTTTCCGATGCGGCCGCGACAAAGGCCCCGATTGCAAAAATCGCCGACAAAGTTTCAGGCATTTTTGTTCCGCTTGTGATTTTGATTTCCGCCGCAGTTTTCGCAGTCTGGCTTTTGCTGGGCGCGGACTTTGCCTTTGCCTTGAACCACGCGATTTCTGTTCTTGTGGTTTCCTGCCCCTGCGCCTTGGGACTTGCGACTCCGGTTGCTATTATGGTCGGCAACGGTGTCGGGGCGAAAAACGGAATCCTCTTCAAAACATCAGCGTCTCTTGAGTCTTGCGGACGCACGCAGATTGCAGCCCTCGACAAAACTGGAACTATCACGAAGGGTCAGCCGGAAGTCACTGATATTCTGCCACAGAATGGAATTTCCGCTGAGGAACTTGTAAGGGCCGCCGCTTCGCTTGAGTCAAAGTCTGAGCATCCCCTTGCGAAAGCTCTGCTGAAATACGCGGAAAGCGAGAAAATTCCTTTGGAAAATGTGACTGATTTTACGGCTCTTCCGGGAAACGGCTTGCAGGCGAAAATCGGAGGAATCACTGTCACGGGCGGCTCCATTTCATATTTTGAGGGGCTTTTCGGGCTTTCTGACTCCGTGAAAAATCAGGCCGAAAGTCTGGCCCTTGAGGGAAAGACTCCGCTCTTTTTTGCGAAAAACGGAAATCTGCTGGGAATTATCACTGTGGCGGACACGCTCAAAGAAGATTCTCCTGACGCAATCCGCGAGCTGAAAGAGATGAAAATCCGCGTCGTGATGCTCACGGGTGACAACGAAAAAACTGCCCGTGAAATCGGCGGACTGGCCGGAGTTGACTCTGTGATTGCGGGCGTCCTCCCCGATGGAAAGGAGGAAGTCGTAAGAAATCTTCAAAAAGAAGGAAAGACCTCGATGGTCGGCGACGGAATCAACGATGCCCCGGCTTTGACCCGCGCTGACACTGGAATCGCAATCGGGGCGGGCGCGGATGTCGCGATTGATGCGGCTGATGTCGTCCTTGTGAAAAATTCTTTGGCTGATTTTGCCGCTGCTGTCAGGCTTAGCCGGGCTACGCTCAAAAATATCCGGGAAAATCTTTTCTGGGCATTTTTCTACAATATAATACTGATTCCTGTCGCTGCTGGGGCATATTATAATTTCGGCCTAGACATGAACCCGATGTTCGGGGCAGCTGCGATGAGCCTTTCAAGTTTCTGCGTCGTGACGAATGCGCTGAGGCTGAATTTTGTAAAGATAAAAAAATTAAAAACGAAAAAAAGCGGAGATTCCGCAAAAAATATCGATTCCCGGCCGCAAGGTAAAGTGGAGTCCAAGGAGAATTTTATGGCAGATTCAATGTCAAAAGTTTTGAAAGTCGAGGGAATGATGTGCCAGCATTGCGAGGCGCATGTAAAGGAAGCCCTTGAAAAAATCCCCGGTGTTGAGAGTGCGGTCGCCAGCCACGAGAAAGGCCAGGTTGACCTTCAGCTTTCAAAAGAAGTTCCGCTTGACGAATTCAAAAAAGCCGTAGAGGGGGCTGGCTACAAGTTTATCGGCTGAGTCTTTCAATTGCGTTTTGCGCCTGAGAATTAAAACATTTTTTTAACTTTATTTTTAATAAAATCGTATTAAAATTCTCAGTGTAGAGTTTTATGCGCAAAAAGATTTTCACAAGTCGGTTCCAGCGATTTGCAATAAGTTCTTACTTCCTCTTTTTCGCACTCTTTTATGTGGCTTTTTGCTTTTTGCTCTTTCTGGCTGTAAGTAAAGTTAGCTTTGAATTCTCAGAAAAGTCCTACAGAAACATTGTTCTAGGCTACTCAAGGTTGCTTACCAATCGAATCGATTCATATCTCGCTGACCTCGACGTGATTGCCCAAGCTGACATCGTAAAGTCCGGTAGCGATGAGGATGTTTTCAACTGGATTGCCATTCATCCTGAATTGCGAAAGATTTATCAGGTCTCCTTGTTCTTCGCGGACAAGGACGGAAAGTGCCGCAACACTTTCGGCGACTACAGGGATATTTCCGGCAGAAATTATTTTAAGCAGATTGCCGGAGGAAAAGATTACGCCGTAGAGACTGGCTTGATTTCATATACCGCACACGCAAATTCCGTCATGGTTGTAAAGCGAATTTCATATCCTGACGGCTCTTTCAGGGGAGTCGCAGGCGCGACAATCAGCCTCATGTCAATTTCCGATGAGATTACCGCTTCCTCATTTACGGACACAGGCTTGATAACCTTGATGAAGGATAACGGGGAGCTTTTGATTCACCAAGACTGGAAGTTCCTGCACCGATTTAATGATGGCGTTGGGGTTGACTCAGAGAAAAAGGCTATGGCCACTATAATACAGAACAAGTCCGGCTGCATCCGAGAGGCCTCTATAAACGGCTTGAAGGTCTTCCTCGCTTATGAGCCTGTCCAAAAAACTGACTGCATCGTGACGGCCGAAATTCCTGTCGGTGAAGTCAAAAAAGGACAGAATTTGGTTTTGATCTCTCTGATTGCCTTCTGCGTCCTGATTCTGATTCTACTCTTTTTGGAAATGGCGGTTTTCTCCCATCTATCGAATAGTGACCGGCAGATTTACGATGATTTGACAGGATTTTACACCCGTGAGGAATTTGAAATCCGGGGGCAGAAATTTCTTGATGAGCATAAAGGCTCCAAATTCATGTTCGTCAGTTTGGACTTCCGCAGTTTTAAGTTCCTCAACAACGTTCATTCCCCGCGAAAAATGGACATGTTCCTGAATTATTTTGCCCAGCAGGTCAGGGAGCTTTGTCACCCCTATACCGGAATTTTTTCTCGCGGATATGCCGACCGTTTTTATGCCATCTTTAAAATTTACTCCGATGAGGAAGCCCTTGTCCTTGTCGCTGACGGAATCGGCAAACTTGAGCGCCGTCTTCGTGACATGGAAATTATGGCTCACCTCAAGGCCGGTTGTTCGTTCTCTGATTTGAGCGAGTCTGATTTTAACTTCCGTACTTTGAACGATGAGGCCATTTATGCAAAGAACACGATTAAGGACAACCTCTTGCATCAGTTTGCGGTCTTTACTGATGACATGCGGACGCAAATCGAAGAGGAGCGGCAGATAGAGGCCGGAATGGAAAGGGCGCTTGCCGATGAGGAATTTTTCGTCATGTATCAGCCGAAGATTTCACTCAAAAACGACAAGATTGTCGGCGCGGAGGCTTTAATCCGCTGGAAGAACCCGGAGCTTGGAATCCTTTCACCGGGAAAATTCATTCCGATTTTTGAGAAGAATTCTTTTATTGTTTCCGTTGACTTTTATCTTTACGAGCGGGTTTTCCAGTTCCTCCGCAGAGAGCTTGACGCGGGTCGGCCGGTCGTGCCGGTTTCTGTGAATATGTCCCGCAACCACACGAACCCTCTGAATTTCGTAAAGCATTTCAAATCTCTGGCTGAAAAGTATAAAGTGCCTTCAAATCTTGTCGAGGTTGAGATTATCGAGCGCACTTCTTTCAGCGGAAAAGTCATGCTGCAGGAAATCACGCGGCTTTTGCACGAGTCTGGATTCAGGGTCGCTATGGACGATTTCGGCTCCGGCGAGTCTTCGCTCAACATGCTCAGCTCTATTCCGATTGACGTTATAAAATTCGACCAGAATTTCTTGAGCACCAATGTGAATGACAAAAAGAATCTCGGCTTTATCGAAAAACTCGTTGAGATGGGCAAGCAGCTGAATATGAGCGTGCTTTTTGAGGGCGTTGAGACAAAGGAGCAGATTGACTTTTTGAAATCAATCCAATGCGATGAGGTTCAGGGCTTCTATTATTCAAAGCCCCTCTCCGAGGCTGACTTTATCGACTACATAGCCGGACACATTTGATTTTGTCGTTCGGGCATTTCTCAAAATACTCGCGGACTCTTTTTACGCTTTCCTCGACTGACGGCGAGTTTACCATTTGAGTCGCAAAATAATGGGCGAAGGAGAAATTCATGCTGTAGTATGCGAAAAATCTTTGGAGCCTTGTCTTGTAGAATTCCGGCGGCTGATATTTTTGAACGTCCTCGATAAAATCCAGAGCCAGTTTTTCGCAGTCGATTTCCTTTTCTTCTGACTTTCCGGATTCCGCTCCCTTGAGTTCGGCGAAAATCCATGGCTTTTGGGCTGCTGCACGGGCAATCATGATTCCCTCTGCATGGGGGGCAGATTCTTTCGCCTTTTTAAAAGTTGCCGCGTCTTTCACGTCGCCGTTTAAAATCACCGGGATTTTAAATTCATTTGAAAGCAGCTCCACGTACTCGTAGCGGGGGGCCTCCCGGTATTTTTCTTTTTTTGTGCGGGGGTGGAGTGTCAGCATTTGGACTCCCTCGCCGACAAGCATTTTGCAAAAGTCTAAAAAGCCCTCGCGGGTAAAATTCTCGTCCCCAAGGCGGAGTTTTACTGAAAGTCTTTTAGCCGGTCTTCCGTCTTTTGCGGCGTTTTCAACCGCCGATTTTACAGCCCTTACCATTTCCTGCGTTTCCGCCCTGTCTTTGAGCATCCAGGAAATTCCCGCCCCTGTGTTGTAGATTTGCGGGGCAGAGCAGCCCATGTTTATGTCGACACCGATTCCGTCCAAGTCGGCAAGTTCTCCTGCTGCCTGAGCCATAGGCTCTTTTTTGCTGCCTGTAATCTGCCAGACTATTTTCTCCGGCTCCGGGCCTGACTCAACGTAGAATTTCTCAAAAGGGCCGCGATTTAAAAATGAGGCGGCGTTTATCATTTCAGTGAAATACTCGTCGGCTCCGCCGAATTTGGCGACCGCCCGCCTAAAGGCTTCATGGCTCAGCGTTGCCATCGGAGCTAAAATCAGCTTCATTTGTGTGCTTCCAGCCAGTCGTTGAAAATGGCGGCCGCGTCCCCGCAGAGTTTCGGACAGGGGCGCTTTTTGTAGTATTCGGACGTTCTTTCCTGGGAAATTGGCGCGTCAACCACTCGGTCAACGGCTTTTTTCTCCTTAAAGGCTTTGTCGCTTTGTCCGAGCGGGACGAGTCCCAAAAGTTCCCGGCAGATTATGGAGCCGTGGTCTTTGCGGAAGCGGTCGGCCAATTCCTGACCGATTTTGTAGATTTCGTCTTTGCCCTCTTTGGAGCCGTCGGATTTTCCGGCCTTCATTCCGGCGCAGGCCAGCATTCCGGAGACAGTTCCGCAGACTTCCCTCATGCGGCAGATTCCCGCCCCAAAGGGCTGGCAGAGTTTTAAGGCCATGTCGCGGTCATATCCGAGTTCCTCGGCAAAAACCTCGACAACCGACTGGGTGCAGTTGTAGCCTTTCAAAAAATTCTCTTCCGCTCTGGCTCTGGCTTGGTCACTCGTCATCGCTCAATCCTTACAGGTCTTTGATTTTGTCCAAAGCGGGCTGCAAAAAGTCAGCCTCAAGGCTTTCAATCTCCCCCTCGTCAACAGCGCGGGAAATTTCCTCTGAAATCGGGATTCTCGCCAAAACCGGCAGGTGGTAGTCCTTCGCGATTCCGTCGATATTGGACTCCCCGTAAATCATCATGATTTTCCCGCAGTCGGGACATTTTACGTATGACATGTTCTCTATCAGGCCGATAATCGGGACTTTCATGTCGTTTGCCATTTTCACGGCTTTTTCCACGATTACGCGGACCAGCTGCTGGGGGCTTGAGACAACGATGATTCCGTCAACCGGCAGCGACTGGAAGACTGTGAGCGGAACGTCGCCAGTTCCCGGTGGCATGTCGACGAACATAAAGTCAACGTCCTTCCACACAACGTCAGTCCAGAACTGTTTGACCGCACCTGCGATTACAGGGCCTCTCCACAAAACGGGGTCGGTCTCATGTTCAAGCAAAAAGTTCATGCTCATCAGCTGAATTCCAGATTTTGTCTCGACAGGGTAGATTGCGCCAGTCTTGTCGCCCAAGGCTTTTTCTTCCGCAACGCCAAAAGAAGTCGGGATTGAAGGGCCTGTGATGTCCGCATCCAAAACGGCGGTGTGTTTGCCCATTTTCGCGACATTTGCCGCCAGCAGGGAAGTCACGAGAGACTTTCCGACTCCGCCCTTGCCGGAAACTACGGCTATAACCTTTTTGACGCAGGAACCATCCCGCAATTTTACTCTCAAATCTTTTGACTTGCAGTTTGAGGAGCAAGTCGCGCAGTTGTGTGTGCAATTTTCAGCCATGCCAATACCTCAATAAAAAAGCTCTTATATTGAAGATACTAAAATTTTTGCAAAAAGTCATAATTTTTGTGTTATAAAATTGCTTCAATCAGATTGTAAAATCCGGTGATTTATCTTAACATTCTGACATCTGCAAAAAGGAGTCAGGGCAAATGATTGAATTGAAGAACGCTGTTTACGGAATCGTCGGACTTGGAATTATGGGCGGCTCTTTCGCAAAGTCAATCCGCGCGAATATTTTGAGTCAGGCCGGGGCAAAGGGAAAAATTCTAGTCTGCAACCGGTCCACAGCCTGTCTGACCGCCGCGAAAAACGAGGGCATCGCCGATGAAAGTTACACTTCTGACTGCGTTCAGCAGATGCTTCCAAAATGCGACGTTCTTTTTATCTGCCTTTACCCCCATGCGACCGTACAGTTTATGAAGGACAACCGGGATTTCTTCAAGTCCGGGGCGATTATAACTGATATCTCCGGCGTAAAAGGAATTTTTGAGAAATCCATGCCTGAAATTCTCCGCCCAGATGTTGACTTTATAATCGGGCACCCGATGGCCGGAGGAGAAAAAGAAGGCTACGCAAATTCCGACGCGAGATTTTTCGTTAACCACAACTACATTCTCTGTCCTTCTGACTTCAACAAGACTGAGAATCTGGACTTTATGCGGAATTTGGTTTCAGAAATGGGCTTTACCAGAATCACCGAGACTGACTGCGACACCCATGACTGGAAAATCGGATTCACAAGCCAGCTCTGCCACGTAATCGCCTCTGCCTTGGTCGAGTCTGCCGAAGACCCGGAAATCACAGCCTTTGGCGGCGGCTCCTTTGAGGATTTGACCAGAATCGCCATGATTAACGCCCCCCTGTGGACAGAGCTTTTTATCTCCAACAAAGAAAAACTTGTCCGCCACATCGAGAATTTCGAGAAGCAGATTGACCTCTTCAAAAAATATATCAGTGAGGAAGATTCTGAAAAACTCGTCGACCTGCTTTCTGACACCCGCGAAAAACGCCTACGCATGGGTTCAATCCGTACGCAAGCAAAGAAATAGACATAGGACTGAATTTTCATTATAATCTCTAAGTTATGAATTTTGCAGACAATAAAGTCCTTGACGACGCAATCAGACGGGTTCCTGATTTTCCAAAGCCGGGAATCCTTTTTTATGACATTACCAGCGTACTCACAAAGCCGGAAGCATTTAAATATTGCATCAACAAAATGGTGGAGCTTTACGGCAATAAGAAGATCGACGCGATTGCGGCTGTTGAATCCCGTGGATTTTTGTTTGCAGCCCCTCTGGCAGAAAAACTCAATCTGCCCCTCGTTTTAATCCGCAAAAAGGGAAAGCTCCCCGGTGATGTTTACCGTTGCGCTTATGCCCTCGAATACGGAACTGCTGAAATCGAAGTCCACAAGTCAGACATCAAAAAAGGCCAGAAATTCCTTTTGATTGACGATTTGATTGCGACAGGCGGAACCCTGACAGCCGGAAAAAAATTGATTGCCCAGGGCGGGGCGGAAGTCACCGACATTTTCGGCGTAATCGGACTTCCCCAGCTCAACTACCAGAAAGTCTTGGAGCCGACTCCGGTCACTACTCTGATTGATTTTCAGGGCGCGTAAGCCAGTCTGTATTCTTAAAGTCAAAATCTCCGAGCCGGGGCTTTAATTCCTCAAGCCAAAAGCGTTCCTCAATTTCCTTGTCACCGCAGGTGCGTCCTAGATGTCTGTCTGCCCTGACTCCCTGACCGTGAAAGTCGCTGCCCGCCGTCACAAAAAATCCAAGCTTGCGGGCGATTTTTTCCAGCCTGATTCCTTCGCCGGGTCTGATTCCGGGATGATATGCCTCAAGCCCCTGAACTCCGGCTTCCTTTACTTGTAGCAGAACATCTTCCATTTTTCCCCATGAGACGTAAAGGGATTTCGGGTGGGCGATTACGGGAATTCCCCCGGAAGAACTGATAGCCTGACAGGCCTCGCTCAAGTCCGCCCCGTGGTGGGGAACATACCAAGGCCGGCCGACTCCGAGATATTTGTCAAAGGCTGCCTGCTTGTTTTTTGCAAGTCCTTTTTTTACTATCCAGGCTGCAAAGTGGGGGCGGCCGATTTGTGCGAAGGCAAAGTCTGATTTTATTTCTTCTATTGAGACTTCAATTCCGTCTGCACTCATTTTTGAGATTATCTCTTCGTTGCGCTGATTGCGGTCTTGGGTCAAGTCATCGATTACGGACTCCAGTTCTTTTGAGCAGCGGCGCAGGCCCAGCCCTAGAAGGTGAAATTCGCCGGTCGGCCATTCGATGTTCAGCTCACAGCCAGGAATAAAAGTTACTCCGGTTTCCACGCAGACTTTTGCGGCATCAGGAAGACCTGCAACTGTGTCGTGATCGGTCAAAGCCCAGACCGTAAGTTTTTTTTGGGCGGCGTAGCGGGCTGCCTGGTCGGGCGGTAAAATTCCATCTGAAGCTGCTGAATGGCTGTGCAAATCTATCATGAGAAAAATAATAGCATAATTCTACAAAATGTCATATAATGTGTTATAATTAACCTTGAAAGATTCTAAATCGTGATGAAGGAAAAAAGTTATGCCAAAGGCGATGACATTTACAAGAGGCTCAATTATTTATTTTGAGGGGGATAGGGACGATCGTGTCTATATCCTTCAAAAAGGCTTGATAACTCTTACTAGCATTGATGTTGAGAGCAATGCCCCAGTTACCGAAAATATCACGGCGGGTGAGTTTTTCGGCGTCAAATCTGCTTTAGGGCACTTTCCCCGAGAAGAGACTGCAACTGCTCTTTATGACTCCATTTGCATCACGATGTCAGTTTCAGAATTCGAGAATGTGTTCAGCTCAAACAAGGCTTTGATTATGAAAATGCTCCGTGTCTTCTCCGGACAGCTTAGGCAGATTCACCGGCAGACAGAGGATATCTTGAAAAAGGACAAGTCCGTGAACTTGCAGGAAGGCATGTACTCAGTAATCAAGGCTTTTGAATCAGAGGAATCATGGCAGTCCTGCTCGGATGTTTGCAAAACTTACTTGCTTACCTATCCTTCCGCTGGAAATAAGACTGAGGTCGAAAAAATATTTAAAATCGCATCGGCTAGGGCAAAGTCCGAAGGGGTTTCCGCTGCGATGTCATACGGGGATGAATCTCCGGATATACCGGCTTTTTTCAATCTGCCTGCCTTCAAGCGATTCGCCAAGACTTATAAAAACGGTCAGGTGATTATAACGGAATTCCAGCACGGGGATTCTTTCTATCTTATTCAGGCCGGAAAAGTTCAGCTTGTAAAATGCGTGAACGGGGTTAACAAAAACTTGGACATTTTAAAGCCTGGCGAATTTATGGGCGAGATGGCCATTTTGGACAATTCCCCTCGTTCGGCGACCTGTATTGCTTCCGGACCGGTTGAGTGTCTGGAATTCAACAAGGCCAACTTTGAGCAGCTGATTACCGGCAATCCGCAGATTGCCTTGATTTTGCTCAAGCTTTTCTGTAAACGTATTTACGACCAAAAACGCCGCCTGAAGATTCTTGTGATTAAGGATTCACAGGCAAGAATTGCGGACGTCTTCTGTATGCTTGATGACCTTAACCCGACAGACAGGCCTGACGGACGGCGCAAGTTCTCCCTGACAATTTCTGATGTCGCCCATTGGGCGGGCTACCAAGTCCAGCAGGCGAGTGATGAAATCGCTAGGTTAACATCAAGCCACAAAATTGAAGTTTTTGATAACTACATAAATGTGCATAATATCAACGACATGAGGCGCATTGTTGAGACAAGGTCTCAAATACGTCAGGCGTAAAAAAAATCCTGCCGGAATATTAGGCAGGATTTTGTGTTTTAAAAGTTTTTACAGGACTTTGGGAACCGTGTTTGCCTCAGAAGACTGGGCTACCGCCTCTTTTTTTGTCGGCTGATTTTTCTTCGCGGCTTTTTTCGCCTTTTCCTCTGCTTTTTTTGCTTTGGCTTCTTCCTTTGCTTTTTGTTTTTCTGCGAGGGCTTTTTTCTGCGCTTCTTTTTCCTGTTCGCGGAGCTTTTTCTTTCCGAAAGTGAACGGAATCATCACAAGGACTCCGGCAAGGAATGAAATCAAAACTGTCAGAAATGCTGGAACTCCATGAAAGGTCTTGAAAAGCAGATTGATGTCACAGCGGTTTGCCTCGCCGATGTTCAGGCCGCAGAAAATCGTCACAATCACCAAGAGAATTACAGTTCCAATCAGTTTTAACGGCATAAAGTCCCCCTGAAAGTGTTTCCGTTCAATGAGTCAAAGTGAACGGTGACGAATTTGCCGATTAAGTCCTCTCCGCCCTCGAATGCGATTCTCTCGTCACGGTAGGTTTTTGCGAGAACTTCGTTTTTGTTGTCGCGGCTTGTCCGTTCAACGAGAACTTTTTCTGTCGCGCCGACGTGCTTTGCCATTTCCTCTTTTGTGATTTCAAGCTGCAAGTCGATTACTTTTTGAAGTCGGGCTTTTTTTTCATTGATTGGAATCTGCCCTGCCATGCTTGCGGCCGGGGTTCCCTCACGGGGGTTGAAGTAATACATAAATGAAGACTCAAAGCGGACTTTTTTCATCAAATCCAAAAGTTCTTCAAGGTCTTCGTCTGTCTCGCCGGGGAAGCCCACCATGACATCAGTTGTAAAAGAGGCGTTCGGGATTTTTGCGCGGATTTTTTCTGCCAGACCGAGGAAGTAGTCCTTTGTGTAGTGGCGGTTCATGGCCTTCAAAATTTTGTCGCTTCCGTGCTGGACTGCCAGGTGAACGGCATTGCAAAGCTCGGGATTTTTTGCGATTACATCGATTAATTCGTCAGAAAGGTCTTTCGGGTGTGAGGAGTCAAAACGAACCCACTCAATCGGGGATTTTGTCTCGCGCAAGTGGTCTGCGACAATCTGCAAAAGTTCTGGGAATGAGATGATTTTGCCACCGTCTTTTGCGTCCGGGGAATCTTTTGTCGGCTTTCCGTGGTATGAGTTGACGTTTTGGCCGAGAAGCATGATTTCTTTTACATCGCGTTTTGAAAGCTCGTCGATTTCTGCAAGAATCTGGTCGACCGGACGGGAAACTTCTCGGCCGCGCAAATACGGAACTATGCAGTATGTGCAGAAGTTGTTGCAGCCGTTCATAATCGGAACGAATGTTGAGAAAGCCCCCTGCTCGGCGGAAATCGGCGCAAATGAGTAAACCGGGTCTTCCGTGAGGATTCCATCGCGAATCTGCCCCTTCTTTTCTGTGTGGCTGACTCCAAAATCGTCCTCAATCTCATCGATTAAGTCTTCCAAGTGGCCTTTTGCGTAGGTTCCGATAAGATAGTCAACTACCGGCCATTCCCGCTTGAGATTTTTTTGCAGGCGCTCGGCCATGCAGCCCATCACAGCCACCTTGATTGGCTTGGGACCGTCTTTTACGTAGGCGGCGGCAAGGTCGAGGGATTTGTTTTTTGCATCCGGGCGGCACTCGCGGACAGCTTTAAGGCCTGAATACCAGCCGAGTCGGCCGAAAATGCGGTTTTCCGCAGTGGCTCGGATTGAGCAGGTGTTGATTATCACAAGGTCTGTTGTCTCAGCGTTTTCCGCGCGGGTCCAGCCGCGTTTGAGTAAAGTCTGTTCTGCTGCCGCGGACTCAGCGATATTCATCTGGCAGCCGTAAGTTTCAAAAAAATATGTCATATAATAAAAAAATCCTTATATCCTTATTTGATAGATTTTAACGGTATTTCCTTGCTGTAGGCTAGTGGCAAGTTGGGAGCGTAGTTCAGCTCTGTGAAAGAAAGGCCTGAATCCAGGACAAATTTTGGGTTCTCGCCGGATTTGGTCAAAAGCTGGACGATAAAGCCAGCAGCGTTGGCGGTGTTCAGAGTTGCGGCCATAGGGATTGTGCCGGAAGCCGATGTTATTGAGTTGGAGCCGACCGGATTTACATTCGCCAATGCGCCTTTTGAGTTGTTGAGGGAGCAGGAATTCACGAGGAATTTCCACGGTGCGCCGCCGGCATTCGCGACGTTCAGGTTGAATTTAAGTCCCATGTTCAGATTTATCTTGGCCAGGTCTGTCTCTGAGATTGACTTTCCGGCGATTACTGCCGCAGCAAGAGATGCCGCTTTGATTACATTGAAGCCTGAGTTCTGGAATGCTGTTTTTAATGATTCCAGAGTTGGGCGTTCAACTGTCACGTCGGAAATTGAGAAAGACGGCTTGAAAACCGGAACGGAAAATTCTTTTGTAAATGGCAGGGAAAGGGAGCCGAGGGAAAGCTTGCTCAAGTCCAATGACGCGGAGCCTTTGAGGGTGAAGGGCAGGGAGGTCTTGCCGGAAGTTGACTTTGCGTAATTTAAGATTGTGTCGTATGGAACTTTGAAAGTGAAAGAGTTTGTCTTTGAACCCAGTGACGCAACGGAGACCCCGTTTGAGGATTTTAGCGAGGTGAAAGTTTTTGACTCGTAGATTACATCGGCGGCAACTTCTTGGATTGAAAATGCGACCGGGTAGGGGTTTGTAATCGTGTAGTCTGATTTGAAAGTGATTCCCTCCAAGTCGATTGATTCGATTGCCATTGACTTGAGGGCGATTGTCGGAGACCCGATTGCTTTTTTTACGTCGGAAAGCGAGCAGGCGAAAAGGAATAGCAAAAGTAAAACTGACGCTGAGAATGTCAAAATCTTTTTCATAGAATAAATCTCCTCTTCTTTACTTGACCATCGTCTCCGCAGCTTCGAGCGTGTTGTACATGAGCATTGCGATTGTCATGGGGCCGACTCCCTTTGGAACCGGAGTGATGCAGGAGGCGACTTCTTTTACAGCCTCAAAGTCAACGTCTCCCTCAAGGTGGAAACCTGATTTTTTGCTGGGGTCGGGGATTCTGTTTACACCGACATCGATTACGGCTGCACCTGGTTTTACCATATCAGCGGTAACTGTTTTTGGATGACCTACGGCGGCAATCAAAATGTCAGCCTGACGGGTGATCTCTTTAAGATTTTTTGTGCCTGTGTGGCATATTGTGACTGTAGAATTGTACTCACGGCGGAGCATGAGCATTGCGACCGGTTTTCCTACGATGTTTGACCGTCCGATTACGACAACGTGGGCCCCGTTCATGTTGACTTTCATTTTTTCGAGGAGGACGAGAATCCCGTGGGGTGTGCAGGGCAAAAATCCCTTGCGGCCAATCATCAGGTTGCCGACGGAAACCGGGTGGAAGCCGTCAACGTCCTTTGCCGGGGAAATCGCCATGATGACCTTGTTTTCATCGATGTGCTTTGGGAGGGGCAACTGAACCAAAATGCCGTGGACTGTATCGTCCTTGTTGAGCTTGTCAATCAGGGCGAGAAGTTCTTCTTCAGTGGTTGACTCCGGCAGGACTTCTGACCGGTCTGTCATTCCAGCTTCTGCGAGGGCCTTGCGTTTACCTGTGACGTAGCTTACTGACGCAGGATTTTCTCCAACAAGGATTACCGCCAGACAGGGCTGGATTCCCTTTTCTTTTAGAGCCGCGACTTTTTCCGCAACTCCGGCCTTGACTTCTTCCGCAATTGCCTTTCCGTCGATGATGACTGCCGACATTTTGCACCTCTCTGTAACCAATTTCTCTTTAGGCAGTTATTATA
Organism: uncultured Treponema sp.; assembly: GCA_946615905.1. Classification (GTDB taxonomy): domain Bacteria; phylum Spirochaetota; class Spirochaetia; order Treponematales; family Treponemataceae; genus Treponema_D. The sequence goes on from CAMOIE010000001.1 coordinate 216,255, forward strand.
TTGAATTTAACAAGTAAAAACTATATATTTTCACTATTTAATAGTTAACAATGAGGATTTATGAAACGACTTGCGGCGCTTTTCTGCGTTTTTTTTATCGCTTTGCCATTTTTTGCACAGGAAATAGATAACCCTGACGATGATGAAGATTCTACCGAAGAAATCGAAAAAACTTATTCCATGAATGAACCAGGCGACCAGTATATCCGCATTTCTTTGCTTGCAACGGCTCCCCTTAACTTTGGCGGTACATTTCCCCTTTATCGTGACGGTTCTATGAGTTTAGGCGGTCATGGTTCATTGGGCTACCACCGCTTTTTGACTTCATGGTTTGCAATCGGCGGTGACGTAAACTTTGGATACAATCCTACAATCGGCGAAAATATTTTTACTTATGTCCCACTTGTTGGAAACATTACGATTCAGCCGACCATCAGCCGCTTTGAATTCCCGCTGACTTTGGGGGCAGGAATTGCGATGGAAACTTACTTGAACCGCACTTATTTTCCTGGCTTTGTAGCAAAGGGCGACTTTGGAATTTACTACCGCGTTTCCCCAAGTTGGTCCTTCGGCTTGGATTCCTCCTTTGTCTACATGCCGCAATGGTACAGCGATTCACAGTACAATGATTATGGAATTTTTGCTTCCGCCGGAATTTCAGCCAGGTACCACTTCTAATCATGAGGAAAAAGAATATGAGCATAAGAAAAATCTTGATTTCAGCCCTGCTTGCCGCAAGCGCATTTTCCTTTTTGTCCTGCGATGGAGTAATTTTTGCAGAAATCCGTGACGAAGTAGAGCTTGAAGAGGCGACAATCGAAGGCGACATCAATTCGATCGTGCGTTTTAAGTCCGGCTCCAATGAATATTTGTTTTTGGACAACAGCGGGATTTACAGAAAGGATGTTACAAACGGTTCCACCGGTTCTACAGACTCTTCTGGTTCTTGGATTGAAGTTAGCCGTCCTAGCGACTATGTTGCAAAAGTTGCAGCCGATACTAATTATGTTTACGCTCTTTCCGCCAACATGGAAGAGGACGAAGACGAAGGCGAAAACTATCCTGAGTCGGTAGGCGTTTATTATTCAAGCGACCTGGGTGTGACTTGGACAGCCGTTACAGGTCTCGTAAATCTTTCTGTCAATGATGAGGTTTTAAACGCCCTCTTCTGCACAAATGCACCGAAAGCAGCCAACAGAAAGGCTTATTTTAATCATGCCGGCACTGTTTACCAGCTGGACGGGGGAACTGCCACTAAACTGACAACTGGTTCTGCTGACGTTGCGACAACCCCGCTGACCACTTCTATTTCTTGTGCTTATTTTAGCGGTGACGTTTATTTTTCATCCGGCTGGGCTATGACAACCAACGAGACTTTTGACGATGATGCCACTTATATGTACAGAACTTCTTCTTCGAACGTTTACTTTACGAGCGATGGTTCTTCTTGGTCCGGCTACGATTATGACGATTCCGTTTTGTCATTGGCCGTTACAAAGGACTACATGTTGCTTGGAACAGACTCCGGCATTGCCCGCGTAAAACTTACGAACGGCGTAATGGCAAACGAAACAACAAGTTTTGACACGAACGCGTCTTCCGCCCTTTCTTCTTACTACAAGATTTGGGCCGTGCTTGCGGTCAACCCTGCTAAGAACGAAATTTCCGGGGTTGAAAACGGAACCGACATTTACGCCTCAACGACTTTTACAGGTTCTACTTCCAGCACATCAGCCACTTTTGAAAGTATCGGACTTTGGTCATATTACCCGACCCGTGACGAATGGAACCGCGAATAGTAGGATTTTAATCAAAAATTAATAGTTTATGGGCGGCTGGCATTCTGCCACCGGGCTTTGCGGGGCTTTCCCTCACGGCCGGTGCTGCCGCACCCGCTTCATCGCGGCCCCTCCAATCCCTGCCGCATTTTCAATCTTTGTAAAGTTGTGCTAAAATAAATTTATGCCAGAATTGTTTGACACAGTGAGAATGCAGCGGGAGCCTCTTGCGGCCAGAATGAGGCCTCGTAACCTCGATGAATATATCGGTCAAGACCACATTGTAGGCAAAGGCCGCTTGCTCCGCCGTGCTATTGCCGCAGACCAGCTTTCCTCCGTGATTTTTTACGGGCCGCCTGGTTCCGGCAAAACGACCCTCGCCCGCGTAATTGCAAATCACACAAAGTCAAATTTTATCACTCTTAACGCAGTTCTTTCCGGCATCGCAGAAATCCGGGGGGCAATCAAGCAGGCCGAGGAATATTTTAAATTGTATTCCCGCCGGACGATTCTTTTTGTCGATGAGGTTCACCGCTGGAACAAGGCCCAGCAGGACGCCCTTCTTCCATGGGTTGAGAACGGCACGGTCATTTTAATCGGCGCGACGACAGAAAATCCCTTTTTTGAGGTGAACAAGGCACTTGTTTCCCGCTCCCGCGTCTTTCAGCTAAAACCCCTCACAAAAGAAGACTTGCTCAAGGCCGCCAATCAGGCTTTGGCCGACACCGAGCGGGGCTACGGACGCTGGCACGTTGAATTTGAAAAAGGTGCGCTTGAGCATCTTGTGGACACTGCCAACGGTGATGCCCGCTCGCTTTTGAACGCCTTGGAGCTTGCGGTGGAGACGACTCCCGAACGCTGGGAGCCTAACTCAAATCCGCCAGTTCCCGCTCCCGGCTCCACGATTTACATTTCCCGCGACACAGCTGAGGAGTCAATCCAAAAGAAAGTCGTTTTATATGACCGTGACGGTGACTATCATTACGACATAATCTCAGCCTTTATAAAATCTCTGCGCGGTCGTGACCCTGATGCCGCCATGTACTGGCTTGCCCGCATGGTTCGTGCCGGAGAAGACCCGGACTTTATCTTTCGCCGAATGCTTATTTCCGCCTGCGAGGACACGGGACTGGCCGACCCTTACGCGATTTCTGTAGTGACTTCCTGTGCCGAAGCCTTTGACCGTGTTGGCCTGCCGGAAGGCCGCTATCATTTGGCTCATGCCGCCCTTTATCTTGCGACCGCTCCAAAGTCAAATTCTTCGATGGCTTTTTTTGACGCTCTTTCATCTGTCGAAAAAGAAGACGCTGACGTTCCCAACCATCTTAAGGACGCTAACCGGGATTCAGAGGGCTTCGGCCACGGGGCAGGCTACTTGTATCCCCACGCTTACCGCGACCACTGGGTTGCCCAGCAGTATCTTCCTGACGCTTTGGTCGGTCGGGTTTTCTACAATCCTTCAAGTCAGGGCTACGAGGCAAAAATCCGCGAGGATGTTTTGAGCCGGCGGGAACTTCAAATTTCTGCGATTCTTGAAAATACGTCACCTTCTTATGACGGACACACTCCGATGGCGGAGGGCGAATCAGCTGTGACGGGTTCCCGCAACTACATGGGCAATGAAGGCAAAGACTGGCGGAAAAAGTCAGAATTCGGTGCAAGCCCCTTGAGCCAGTGGTGGATAAACGCTCATTTTAAGGGAAGCTCCAAGTCAGCTGCGGAAAATCTGACTTTCAGCCCCAAAGACGACCGCAAGGAATCCGCATTGGACAAAGCCGACAAGTCTTGGAGAAGCCGCTTGGATTCTAACAGGGCGGAAGTTCTTTTGAGCATCCGTCAGGCAATGGTCAATTTGGGTGACTTGAGCCGCCATGACCGCTCTTTAATCTGGAACTGTGACGACGGACTTTTGCTTTGGGAAGTCGCCCGCAAAACTCCTGAGGGAGTCACATGCGGGGTCTGCCGGTCGGCAAAAGGAAAGGAGATAATCGAGCAGTACGGGCGGACTTTGGGAGATTTGGACAAGCCAATGTTGCTTTTGCGTCCGCAGGGACCGGAATCCTTCCTTCACCCGGAGGATTTTTTGGACGTTCTCAACACTTTCGGCTACAAGGGGACCATATTTGATAAAGTGTTTTTCCGCGACCCCTTTGCAAGCCGGGAAGCGGTTTCTGCCCTTGTAAAGGCTTTTTCCGCAGCGGTTACTGCGAGTGAAAATCCTCTTGCTGAAGGCTGGAAACTCGTGATTTCCCAGAGAATTCCTGCAAAGGGACAGAAAATTTCCGATTTGATTACGGGGCAAATCGTAAAGGAAACGGCTGACACGGAGCTTTCTTCGATTTTGGGAAAAATGAAAGAGGCTGACAATGAATTTTTTACAGATAAGGAAAATCCTCTGTTTAATTGGGACGGCTCTTTTATCGAAAATGAATTTAAAAAAGCTGGCTTTAGCGTGACCTGGGCTGGCAAAATTTTGGAAGAAAAGCGCAGAATCACTCCTCCGGAAATTTCCCGTTGGTTTGACGCGGGAACTTCCGCTTACGGCTCTTATTTGGCCGAAAAAGTCGGTGGGGAAGCTGTCAAAAAGATTGCGAACCTGCTGAACGTTGCCGCCGGCCGCCAGATTTTCAACTGGCAGAGCGAAATTGCGCTTTTTACGGTTGGCAGATAAACTATAGAAATTGGAGATTTAAATCCTCGCTGAGAAAAAATCGCTTGGTATTGGTAATGTATTTTTAAAATTCTGTGATTATTTTTTTAATTTTTGTTACAATGCTTGTTGTTGCGTCGGTTTTAATGCGATATCAGGCGCACTTCTTAGAGGGAAAAATATGAAAGCTTTGAAAAAAATTTGTGTCGCTGTTGCAGCCTTGTCTGTAGTCAGCATTGCCTTTTTGTCTTGTCGCACTGAAGATGATGATTATGAGGTCATCTCTGTAAATTCAAATGGGGCTTCCGTCGATTTTGAGAATGAATCCAAATACGATGTTGAGTATGCCCGTGGCTTTGTTACGACAAATACAAAGCATTACGGTGGAATTTGCAACATGAACATCAATTCCTCAAACCAGAATTCTTCAATGGGCTTTATTTTCGGTTTTGGTGACTCTGCTGCCGGTGGTTATGGTTTTGGCATCGTAGGAATCAAGAGTTTTAACGGAATTACATCTTCCGGCAACGGATATTACGTTTCTTTGTACAGCGGCGTTACATCTGACAATTTGAGCGGGGATTCTGCGAACTTCGGTGGTACTGAGCATCCTTTAGTTACGACTTGGACTGAATCAAACACTCGCAACTACCAGATTCAAGTTTATCAGGTAAAAGAAGCTGGAAAACTTGATACAAATGGTGACGGTACGGCTGATGAAACTTCTCTTTCTGCGGATGATTATCCTGTCGGCTCTTATGTTGTGCGTGTCTATCCGAACAATACAGAGGCGCATGATGCCGGTGCGAGCGCAACAATAAAAGGTTCTGACATTGTGATTAAGCCTACAGATTTCAAAACTTACACAGGCGTAAATAAGACTGGCTACTCACAGGAAAAACTCGGTTACTATGCAATGGTTGCCGAAGGATATAGCCTCAAAGGAAATTGGACTCTTAAGTCAACGTTTGGTGCTGCCGGTACGGAATCTTCTTCTGGTGATATAGGCGACTATCAGCAGTGGTAGTTCGACCTGACTAGAACAAAAAAAAGCTCCCGGCGAGGGAGCTTTTTTTGTGTAAAGATTTGTTACTTTGCCTTGATTTTCATAAGGTGACAGGCTCCCTCGATGGTGATTTTGTCTCCAGGGGCGCAGGCAAAAATTTCTTCTGCTTTGAAAGCTTCGTCTGGACTTTTGCCGTTTGCGTCGGTCGAATGGATTTTTCCGCTTCCCTCAAGGACGTAGACCAGCTGCCAGCCGTCAGCCTTTGAGGCCAAGTATGAATATCCGCCTTGAACCTTCACTTCTTCGAGAGAAAAATACTGACATTCAAATTCACCGGGGAATTTCTCAATCTTTTTTGCGGGAAGCGATTTCACTGACTCAAGAGCTTTCTCAACGTGAATCTCACGCGGGCGGCCCCAGTCGTACAACCTGTAGGTTATGTCGCAGGACTGCTGGACTTCCAGAAGTCTCAAGCCGCCGCCAATTGCGTGGACTGTTCCCGATGGAATGAAAATAAAATCGCCCTTGTGGACTTCAACTGAATTCAGTGCGGACTCCAGATTTTTATCCTCAATCAAGGCTTTAAGCTCTTCCTTCTTGTAGTCTTTTTTGAGTCCGTAGACCAGCTTTGCGCCCGGCTTTGCATCGAGAACGTACCAGCATTCGGTTTTTCCGCGTGCGTCAGGACCCTCAAGTTCTACGGCTTTTTTGTCATCCGGGTGGACTTGGACAGAAAGAGTGTCGTCCGCTTGGATGATTTTTACGAGAAGGGGATAGTCGCCAACGGCCTTGACAAATTCTTTTTGCGGGCCATTGGGGTGTGTCGAGGCAATCCAAAGCTCATAGCCCCAGACTTTTTCTGATTTTACAGGGTCGAGCTTGAGCATTATTTTTCCCAGAGCTTTTCGGGGTAGTAACCGCTTTCGATTTTCTTTGCGATTTCAGCCTTTACAATCGCCTTGTCTTCCGGGTAAGTCATTCCGAACCAGTTTTCTGTAGATGTGAAGAGCTTGATTTTTCCGTGACCCGCCTTGATGATTCCAGATGCTGCTTCCGGCAGGAGGGCTTCAGCCTTGGGGCTTTCGAGAGAGGTCTTTTTGAAATTCTCCCAGTAGGACTCAAAATCCTCAAAGGCTTTCGGTGAGAATCCGAAAAGATTCATGGAGACCCATTCTTTTCCAGTCAAATCGTAGGTCTTTCCGTTCAAGTCGGATTTAATCGAGCCGTCCTCGGCGTAGTAGATTTTTGTGTTCTCTGTGATTGAAGTCAGGTAGTCGCCGTCAACTCCGCAGATTCCGCGTGAGACTGAACCGTTTTTGCTCATCGTGTTTCCAAGGACATAGCCGACGATTGCGTGTTCCGGGCAGTCGTTGTCGATTGAAGAAAGATACTTGCCCAAAGTCTCGATTGCGGAGCGGCCGTAGTAGTCGTCAGAATTGATTACCGCGAAAGGCTCGTGGATTTTTTCCTTTGCGCATAGGACTGCGTGGATTGTTCCCCAGGGCTTTTTGCGGTCTGCGTTTTTCGCCTTTTCCTGCTCAGCTGCGGTAAGAAGGGCGTCCGGGGTCTGGAAAACGTATTCAGCGTCAAAATTGCGGGCAACGCGGTCAAAAAGACGCTCGCGGAAGTCCTTTTCAATGTCCTTGCGGATTATGTAGACGACTTTTCCAAAGCCTGATTTTTTTGCATCGAATGTGCCGAAGTCCAAAAGGCACTCGTTGTTTTTGCCGACTGAATCAATCTGCTTGACTCCGCCGTAGCGGCTTCCCATTCCGGCTGCCAAGACTAATAATGTTGGTTTCATAAAAACTCCAAGGATATTCAGAATGATAAAACGCTCGCTTTACTGTGAACGTCCAAATATTTTAACACAATCATTTCCTTTGGTCAAAAAAACTAGATTGTGGCATAAAAAAAGACCGCAGATTTGCTCCGCGGCCTTTGGTTATTTTTTAGAACTTGAATTTTCCGGTTGAGATTGAGTGTCCGTTTGCGTAAATGTCAAACCAGATTTCTTTCTTTCCGGCAAGCTCCTTGTAGAATTCTTCAAGTGAAGTAACTTTTTTGTCGTTTACGGCTGTGATGATGTCGCCGTTCTGCAGTCTCAGTGAGGCGGCAGGTGATTTTTCGAGGACGTTTGTCACCGCGACACCCTTGAGTCCCTTGTCGTCAATCTTGAGTTCCTTTTTAACGTCATCGGTCAATGGAGCTGCGATAAAGCCAGGCCAGAGTTTTGAGTTGTCGTTTGCGGTGTCTTTTGACCGCTCTTCGATTTTCACTTTGACTGTCATTTCCTTTCCGCCGCGGATTACCTTGAATTCTGCGGTTTTTCCTGCGGGAAGGTATGCGACTTCGCGGACGAGGGCATTCTGGTCTTTGATTTTTTTGCCGTTAAGCTCGATGATAAAGTCTCCGGCCATGAGTCCTGATTTTTCCGCCGGGGAGCCGAGGAAGAGCTGGCTTGCGAACGCTCCGTTTTTGCCTTCAACGCCCAAATCTTTCTTGTATTTGTCTGTCACTTCTACGAGGGAAACGCCCAGCCAACCGTAGGTGATTTTGCCCTTGTCGATAAAGTCATCGATGGCCTTTTTGACTGAGTTAATCGGGAGTGCAAATCCCAAGCCCTGGCTTCCGCCTGACTGTGAGGCAATCCAAGTGTTGATTCCGATAACCTCGCCGTAGATGTTGATCAGCGGGCCGCCGGAATTTCCCTGGTTGATTGCGGCGTCTGTCTGGATAAAGTCGTTCATGTTGTTAATCTGTGCGCCGGATCTCCCTGTCGCGGAGACGATTCCCTGGGTGACTGACTGGCTGTAGCCGAGCGGTGCGCCCATGGCAAGAACGATGTCGCCCTGCTGCACGTTGTCTGAGTCTCCGAGCTTTGCGACCGTGATTTTTGCGTTCTTGTCGGCCTCAAATGAAACGAGGGCGATGTCCTGCCGCTCGTCTGCTCCGACCAATTTTCCTGAGAATTCCTGGCCGTCGTTGAGTTTTACCTTGATGTCAGTCGCTTTGCCTGCAACGTGATTATTTGTCAGAACGTAGATTGTGTCACCTGTGCGGCGGACGATTACGCCGGAACCGAGACCTTTCTGCTCGAATTCGCGGGTGCGGCCTTTTCTGCCTGAGTTATCGTCACCGTAGGGATTTCCAAAAAAGAAGAACGGCAGGTCCTCAAAGGGATTGCGCTCTGTTATTGTTGTTTTTTCTGTAACATCGATTTCTACTACTGAAGGAAGGACTCCGCTTGAAAGTGAGCGGAATGAATCTTGCAGGGCCTCAAGGACTTTCATGGAGCCGGAAGCAATCGGAACGGAAGGGGCAGTTGTGTCGGCAAAGGCTGTGTCAGCAGTTCCGTGGACTTCTGTTTTTGCGCAGGAGAATGAAAGCAGTGCAAAGGCCAGTGCGCTGACTGCCGCTCCGCCCGCTATGCATTTGGTTATAGTTTTCATATTGGGACCTCCAATTTTGTGATTATTGAATTCTGTTTACATTTAAAATAATAAGGAAAGTGGGAATTTGTTACATAAGAAAATTTTTATAATCAGAAATTATCCGTGCGGATTTAAACTGGGCGAAAAACGAGGTTTCGACAGGCTCAACCAGCGTTTTCGTTGAGTGAAATTGAACGGAAAACGTGGTTTAGATAGGCTCAACCAGCGTTTTCCGTGGAGAAAAAACAGGAGGTTTCGACAAGCTCAACCTCCTGTTTTTCTAAGCCCATTCAGGGAGGTCGCCACATTCGGTGAGGATTTCGGTGTGGTCTTTGAAAACCGCGACTGTGTGCTCCTCGTGGCATGACCATTTGCCGTCTGCGGTCAGGACAGTCCAGCCGTTGTCAGCGACATCTACGTCAGCGGTGCCGATATTAATCATCGGCTCGATGGCCAAAACCATTCCGGCCTGAATGCGGGGGTTAGAGCCTCCGTTCCATACGTTTGGAATTGACGGATCTTCGTGAACGTCCAAGCCGACTCCGTGACCGCAATACTCGTAGACGACTCCGTATCCGTGTTTTCCGTAGGCGATGTCGTTCACAGCGTTAGCGATGTCCTTGATGCGGTTGCCGGGCTTGCAGGCTGCGATTCCAGCGGCAAGGCATTCGCGGGTGACTTGAACGAGCTTTCTGTATTCCGGCTTTACGTTTCCGACCATGACTGTGTGGGTTGAGTCAGAGATGTAGCCGTCAAGGTCAATTCCGATGTCGAGGGAAACAAGGTCTCCGTCATGGACGATTTTTTTTGCGGAAGGAATTCCGTGGATAACCTCGTTGTTGACTGAGATACAGGCGGCTCCGGGGAAATTTTCACGGTACCAGGCGGGCTTCCCACCGATTTTTTTGATGAAGGCGACAACCAAGTCGTCGATGTCTTTTGTTGACATTCCGGGCTTTACCTGCGGAATTACTTCGCGGAAGAGGTCAGCGAGCGCGTGGCATGACTCCCTGATTCCGGCAATTTCTTTGTCATTTTTTAAGCGAATCATTTATATCTCCAAGACTGTTTCGTTTTGCATTGTAAATTATCAGGCAGAGAGCCTGATGGCCTCTTCCTCGCAAATCTGGGCTGTTTTTTTGTCACCCATGCGGCGGTAGGCGGCCGCCATTTTGTTCAAAAAGAAAGCATCGTCAGTGTTTCCGAATCTCAGCTCCAGTGCCCGCTCCCAAGCGTCAAGACAAAGCTCGTCGCTCACGTTGCCCTCAAGGCGTTTTTTCAGCACAAGGCGGGTCAAATCCATGACTTCTGGGAAAAAGAGCTTGAAATACTCGTAGGAATATTCCATGCGGATAATCTGCTCAAGCAGCAAAAAAGCGTCGTAATACTCGTCGCGCAGAATCAGTTCTTCGGCAAGAATAAAACCGAAGTCCATGAAATCCTCGCGGGTAAACCACTTTGCCAGCCGGAAGCCAGAATGATTCATGTTCATCTTTTTGAATTCGGCCACAGCCTCGTCCTCGTGATGGTGCATTAAATCAAAGAAAATCAGCTTTGACCGGCTTTCCTCGTCCTCGCGTTCCAAAAGCCAGCTGCGGTAGTCGAATGACTTGAAGGAGCCTGACCTGTGAAAGTCATGCCGCATGAAAAATGACTCGTCAAAAAGGGAGCGCTGGCGCACGTCGGAGAGAATTTCATAGGCCTTGACCAGTCTGTTGAATGCGGCGACGGTCTTTTCGTCCTTTGAGGAGTCCGGGTGAAAAAGTTTTGCCTTTTGCCTGTAGGCCCGTCGGATTTCAGCGGCGGTTGCCTTTGGCGAGACACCTAAAATTTTGTAGCAGTCTTCCACGCCTAAATAATAGCCTTTTTGCCGATTTTTTACAATTACAAGGACGTTATCAGACCTCGGAAAGCCTTGTAGTACAAAAGACCAAACTTGAAAAAATCCCCGTTTTCCGATATTCATTATGCATTGAATTATGGAAAGTCTTGCAGAAAACGATTTGAAGAACGAGCTGAATCCCGAACAGTACGAAGCCGTCATGACGACAGACGGGGCGATTTTGATTATCGCAGGGGCAGGCTCAGGAAAAACCCGGGTCATTACTTTTAGAATCGGTCACATGCTTGAGAAGGGAATCCCCCAGCACCAGATTCTGGCCCTGACATTCACGAACAAGGCCGCACGCGAGATGGAGGAAAGGGTCAAGCAGCTGACAGAAAAAAAGTTGCAGAATCTGACTGTCTCAACATTCCACGCTTTCGGGGTCAAAGTCCTGAGAAAGGATATAACCCGCTTGGGCTGGCGTGAAAATTTCTCGATTTACGATGAGACCGACCGCAACGCCCTGATTAAGGAGACCGGCCGGGAGCTGAACTACGCCCAGCAGGCCATGGACATCTACCAGATTGGAATACTGATTTCAGACATAAAGACAGGCCGCAAGAGCTGGAACGCCGAGAACTCAATGTATAAGCAGCTCTACGAGGGCTATCAGGAGGGCTTGAAGCTCTACAATGCGGTCGACTTTGACGACCTTATCTGCCTGCCCATAAAACTTTTCAAGGAATGCCCGGACGTGCTGGCCCGATACAGGGAACGCTACAAGTACATAATGGTTGACGAGTTTCAGGACACAAGTCACCAGCAGTACGAGTTCATGCGGCTTTTGGCCGACAAAAACGTGGCCGTGGTCGGTGACGATGACCAGTCAATCTACTCATGGCGGGGAGCCGACTATCAGAACATCATAAACTTTGAGAAGGACTTTCCCCACGTAAAGGAAATCCGTCTGGAGCAGAACTACCGGTCTACAGAGACAATTTTGGCGGCGGCGAACGGAGTCATCTCCCACAACACGAACCGCAAGGACAAAAAACTCTGGTCAGGTAACGGAAATGGAAAGCCAATTGAGGTTTTTCTTCCGCAAAACGAGACTGACGAGGCCGACTTTATCGTTGAGTCAATCCAGGGAATATGCGCGTCCGAAAAACGCAAATACGACGACTTCTGCGTTCTGATGCGGGCAAACACCCAGTCCCGCCCGATTGAGGAGGCCATGCTGCAGGCCAACATGCCCTACCAGATGTCAGGCGGAACCTCATTCTTCCAGAGGAAGGAAATCAAGGACGTTATCTCATACCTGAGGGTAATCGCCAACTCCGATGACGACGTGAATTTACTGCGCATAATCAACACTCCCCGACGTGGACTGGGACGGGCGGCAATCGAGGCGATCAACGAGGTCGCAAAGAACATGGCAGTTCCACTCTGGGACGCGATCAAGGCGATAATCGAATGCCCGCCGGAAGCCTGCCCGGTGAACGCTAAGACCGTGGCCGACTTGCAGTCATTTATCTCTCTGATTGAAAGCCACAAGTCTCTGGTAGGCGGACGTGGACTTGCAAAAAAAGTCCGCGCCCTTGTGAGCGACATCCGCTACGAGGACTACCTTATCGGCGAGAACCCAAAATCCGAGAAGGCCGCAAGATTCAAGCTGATGAACATCGAGTCCCTGATAAATTCAATGGACTCCTGGGAAAACAACCCGGCCAACGGCGACCCGAATCTCTACAATTATCTCAACAGAATCACACTCTTGAGCAGGGATGACATGGACGACGATGAGCCTAAGGGCAAAGTCAACCTGATGACAATCCACGCGTCAAAGGGCCTTGAGTTCCCGGTCGTATTCATAGCCGGAGCCGAGGAAGGACTGATTCCACACGGACGTGCCGTTGACGAGGGTGGAGACGCGGCAGTCGAGGAGGAGAGACGACTTTTCTACGTTGCGATTACACGCGCGCGCGACAAGCTTTTCATCTCATCATGCATGAAAAGAAGGCACATGCAGTCGATAATCGAAGTGAAACCCTCCCGCTTTTTGGACGAGATTCCCCAGAACCTTGTCGAGTACCACAAGGAGTCGGAGCCAGTCAGTCAGGAGACCGCCGCGGACTTTTTCGCCAGCATGAAAAAAAAGTTCTCCAAGCCGATTGTTCCAGGCTTTTGATTTTGAGGCGGGTCGGACTTGGATAGGATGTCTTTTTCGTTTTTAGAATAAAAATTTTCCAGAAAGCGTGAGAGGGGCTTTTCCTATACTTGCGGCGGAAATATCTTCTGCGGTGTAAACGTGGTTTTCAAAGGCATCGGAGCTGCCGGTTCCGGTCAGTTCAGGAATTCTTATGAAGTTGCTTGCGATTTGAATCTTGCACCTAGGACTGATGTTGAAGTTCGCACCGAGTCCGATTCCCTTTTCGTTAACCCAGCCTTTTTTGTTGTTTCCGCCCAAACCTGTGTAGCCTTCGTGGTCGAAATTTGCGTAGTAAAGCCCGAAAAGCACGGAGAAAACTAGATCAACATGTTCCGTCACGTGGTAGGTGACCGCAAATGGCAGCCTGATTAAGAATTCCATGTTGCCGTTTTTTGCAAAAGGATTGTAGTCTTCCGTCTGGCCTTTTTTGTTTGTGTGCAAGTCCGTCGGATTTACTGCGTTCAGGGTTATGAATCCAGTCGGGCGCAGACCGATTGAAAAGTTGTCGATTTCCTTTGCGACTCCCGCCCAGAGACTAAAGGTATGGGGAATTGAAATTTTGTTGATTTTTGTTTGGTTTCCGGGGCCTTTCAGTCTAAATACGGCTAGGTATTTAAATCCGAATCCGTTGGAAGAGTCCTTGCTGTGGTCAAATTTGATGAAAGTGCGGGGAAACATTACATCGGCGTTCCACGGCTCCAAATACCAAAAGCTCCAGTCACAACCGGCGGCGATCCGATTTTGATAGTCGCTTTGACCAAAGGATTTTGCTATTGAAAGTCCCGGCATGGCTGTTCCTTTTCCGCCTGAATAGCAGAAGTCGTAGTAGCGGGCCTGTAAGGTCAGCATGTCTCCGATTCCAAGAGTGACGGCAAGTCCCAGGTCGGTCATATTTGACGGCCAATTTTTGTAGTTTGCAATCTGTTCGTAGAAAATCAGTGAGGCAAAAATGTCATTGTATTCAGAGCTGATTCCAGCGTTCCAGTAATTTTGGTCGATTCCGCTGTAGGCTGTCGGAATGAAGTTTTGCTTGCGGCTGGCACTTTTCCAGTAAAAAACGTCAGTGTAGTCATCGTATTCAGTGTGAAAAACTCCGAATGATGCGGTTGAGCAGCCGCTCTGCTGTGTATGGCCGAAATTTATTGTCTGTGCGAAGGCCATCGCTGATAAAAAGATAAAAAAGATTTTGAAAAATGTTGATTTCATTGTTGCATTATAGATAAATAATTAATAATGAACAATGGACATTGGATTTCCTTCTGCTGCTTCCCGCCTCTGGCGGGTCGGGCTTTCCGGGGCTACGGCGTCTAACCGCGCCTCGGTGCTGTCGCACGTGCTTCGCACCCCCTCCAATCCCTAGCAGACTAGCAGTTTCAATTTTCCCCCGTGAATTGCTAAAAGGCGTGAAAGTTTATAAAATAGAAAAATATTAAAAGTTCCGGGGGATAATTATGGACGGAAGCGAAGAAATCCTTGACCTTTTGCGGGAAAATGCCCGCCTCTCAATCAGCGACATTGCCGCCATGACTAAAAAATCAGAAGAGCAGGTAAAAGCAATCATAAAGTCGCTCGAAGATGACGGTGTGATTTTGGGCTACAAGGCCGTGGTCAACCCGGAAAAAGAAAAGTCCGCAAAGGAAAAAGTCCGCGCGGAAATCGAGATTCAGTGTCAGCCTGAGCGCGAGCATGGTTTTGACGGACTTGCTGACCGCATTTACCGCTTTCCGCAGGTAAAGTCGCTTTATCTGATGTCAGGCGGCTATGACCTTAAAGTTGTTATTGAAGGCGACTCTTTGCAGGACGTGGCTTTTTTTGTTGCCCGCAAACTTTCTACGCTTGAGGGAGTCCGCTCCACAAAAACCCACTTCTTCCTTAAAACCTACAAGGAGAACGACGTTCTTTACGTTGAGGACGAGATTGACCGCCGCGAAGGAGTGATGGCCTGATGAAATACGAAGACAGACTTTCCCGCACGATTCAGGAGACTCCTCCTTCTGGAATCCGTAAATTTTTTGAGATGCTGATTGGCCACGACGATGTGATTTCACTTTCTGTCGGAGAGCCTGACTTTCCGACCCCATGGACGATGCGTGAGGAGGCCTTTTATCATCTTGAGAAGGGGCACACTTCTTACACTTCAAACTGGGGATTGATTGAGCTGCGCGAGGAAATCGCAAAATACCTTGAGCGCTACAATATGTACTACAACCCCAAGAATGAGATTATAGTCACAGTCGGGGCCAGTGAGGGCGTTGACGCTTCTCTGCGCTGCATTTTGAACCCCGGAGATGAAATCATCGTCAGCCAGCCCTGTTATGTGAACTACACGACTTTGGCCAATCTTGCCGGGGCTAAGGTGATTCCTCTGGACACCAGCAAGACAGGATTTTATCCGACCGCCGAGGCTCTTGAAAAGCTGATTACGCCGAAAACCAAGGCTGTGATGATTTGTTCCCCGAACAACCCGACAGGCACTGTGATTCCGGCTGCGGAGCTTGAGAAACTTGCAAAGGTAATCGTGAAAAATCAGATTTGGTGTATTTCCGATGAGATTTACTGCGAGCTTATGTATGACGGCGAAAAACACGTCTCAATCGGCTCTTTCCCCGGAATGAAGGATTACGCGATCATTTTGAACGGATTTTCAAAGTCATTTGCAATGACCGGCTGGAGAATCGGCTATATCGCGGCTCCGCAGGATTTGACCGCCCAGATTATAAAGCTGCACGGCTACAACACAATCTGCGCCCCGATTTTCAGCCAGTACGCCGCCGTTGAGGGGCTTCGCCACGGTTGGAGCGAGGTTGACCGCATGAGGACTTCCTACAGGCAGAGACGCAACCTGATGCTCAAGGCCTTTAACGACATGGGAATCCCGGTTCCAGAGCCGAAGGGGGCTTTTTACATGTTCCCGGACATCACGAAAACCGGCATGACCAGCGCGGACTTTGCGACGGAGCTTTTCCAAAAGCACAACGTTGCGGTTGTTCCTGGCTCTGTCTTTGGTGACTGCGGCGAAGGCCATATCCGCGTTTGCTACGCTACCGCAGTTGACAAAATCAAAATCGCGCTGGACAGAATTGCCGAGATGGTCGCGGAAAAGACCGGCAGATGAAAACGCGTTAGCGGCTGTAAGGGCGTAAGTTGGCGATTGCTAATCGCCAATGCAGCGAAAGCGGAACCCTGAAAGACGCGCGAAGCAAACCGCAGGTTTGCGGCGAACGCCCTGAAAATCATTCTTTATTTATCATTCGTAAATTTTTGCCGATAATGTTAGCGGAGTAGTATTTTATGGCAGGTTTAGTTGCAGCGGTAATTGTCGTCGCTTTTTTGGCACTCATGATTGTTATTGTCTCAAAAGGCTCAAAGGGTAAGGGAAAATCGGGCAAGCAGAAGACCCGCGCCCAGATTATTCGCGATGCAAACCGCAAGCTGGCTCAGGATGCCCATAACCCGGAAGGTCTCATTCCACTTGGAGAATTGTATTTTAGGGAACGCGCTTGGGACAAGGCCTATCCACTTTACGAGACGATGATGAACATTGCGGCGGCACATCAGGAGATTGACCCCTACCTTGCCTCTATCCGTTATGGAATTTGTGCCCTCCGCCTGAATAAACTCCAGGAATCATTCAAAGGTTTGATGCTGGCTTATAAAGCCCGGTCGGATAATTTTGAGGTGAACTATTATTTGGGTCAGGCGTTTTTTCAGAACAAAGAATACGACAAGGCTGTTCCCCTGCTGAAAAAGGCGACCCTGCTGAACCCTGAGGCTTCCGGCCTTAGCAGAATGCTTGGAATGGCATTGTATCAGGGAAAACACTTTCGTGAGGCCCTGCCCCTGCTCAAAAAGGCTTTGGACGAAAAGCCCGATGACAAGGAAGCTCTTTTTTCTATGGCGGATGCCATGCAGGAGTCAAGCTACGGGGAAAAGGCAATCAAAGTCTTTATGCACTTGCGTCCTGACCCGGAATTCGGAGCTAAATCATGTCTTTCTGCTGGAATGATTCACGAAAAGCAGGGAGACCCGGAAAAGGCCATGCAGGATTATGAAATCGGCTTGAAGCATCAGAATGCCGCGCCGGAAGTTGCTATTGAAATCCGCTACAGACTGGCTAACATTTGCTTTAAGTCAAATAATATCGCCCAAGGCTTGGCTTATGTGCGTGAGATTCAGGCTGTCAACCCGACATACAAGGATGTTGCGACTCTTTCAACCCAGTATTCGGAATTGAATTCAAACCATAATTTGCAGATTTATTTGATGTCAGCTTCCAGCGACTTTGTTGCCCTTTGCCGCAAATTCGTAATGGGCTTTCATGCCCACGCCGTCACAAAAATCCACGACATTTCGGTTCAGCCGGACAATGTTGAGATTATGATTCACGTTGAGACGATGAAGTGGGAGTCAAACGAGCTTTTCAGATTCTACCGGTCTACTGGCGTTGTCGGAGAGCTTTTTATCCGCGATTTGCACGGAAAGCTGACCGAAAGCAAAGCCGACAAGGGAATCTGCATTACGGCGGGAACCTACAGCGACGAGGCCAAAAAGTATGCTGACGGCCGCCCGATTGACCTTTACGACAAAAACACGCTGGTCAAAATGCTCAAAAAAATTGACCTTGCTTAGGTGATGGAATTTACTTTTTAATCAGCACGAGGTTTCGCTCACGGATTTCGCCGTCAATCGGGTTTTCGGTTAAAAATGGCACTGTGAGCGGCAGGACTTCGTATTCGGGCATGTTTTTTCCCAGAGCCTGCATTTCTTCCTCGATTTTGTCCTTTTTAGCCTTGTAGGCCGCAAGAATGCCCCCGTCTTTTAAGATTCTTCTTAGAACGTGGGTCATCTTTTTTTCGAGCGGGCGGAAGGCGCGGAAGACGCAGATGTCAAATCTCTTTTGCTCAAGGCGTTCTGCCTGATTTTCTTCAATTGTGACGTTTGCAAGATTCAGGCGGGCTTTTACTTCATTTAAAAATCCGCAGCGTTTTTCCATTCTCTCGACCAGGGTAAAATGAATTTCTGGAAAGACAATCGCAAGGGGAATTCCGGGTAAGCCAGCTCCGGAGCCGATATCCGCGAATTCCGGCTTTTCGTATTTTGCCGCGAGTTTTTTTAATTCTGGATAGGCTGAGAGAGAGTCCAAAATGTGCTTTACGGCGGTCTCGTCGTAGGAGTCTGAGTTTATCAAGTCGAATTTCGCGTTGAATTCCAAAAGAGTTTTGATGTATGAGTCGAGTTTTTCTTTAAATTCTGCGGGAATTCCAAGCTCTTTCAGTCCTTCGGGTAAAAAGTCCATAAAAAATCCTTATAAAAATTCTGAATTTACCTAGCGGTTGTCGTCCATGGCGAGGAGAACGTCCATTTTCCAGTTTGAGTCGTTGATTCTCATGGTGACAAGATTTCCTGTCCGGTTGGCCGTCAGGTTTCCGCGTTCTGCAAGTTCGTAAAGGAAGGAATATTTATTCTCATAGTCTTGGATTACCGCCGGAGTCACAGTGTAGGAAGTCACTCCGCCCTTGCTGGCAGTCGCCTTGAAAAGCATGTAGAAAGTTTCAGTCCTTTGTGTGCTGTTGGCTGTGTAAATTCGGTCGCCTGTCAAAAGAAAAGTTCCGTCTGATTCCTGGCGGGAAAAATAGATTTTTTTGCAGGTTGAAAGGACATCGTAGCCGTTCACTGTGAAGCGGAGAATCTTTGGGTCGTTGATTTTTGCCGCTGAAGCCAGATTCGGTGTCGACGTGAGTTTTCCGTTTTTCTGGGCCTGAACTTCTGTTTTAAGCTCGTTGAGTTCGTTTAAGATTTGCCGGAGCAGGGCGGAATCAGCACTGGAGGCCATTGCCGTTGTCTTTGCGGAATTGTCCTCGGTGAAGATATTCTTGCCGTTTCCCAAAAGACTTGAAAAAGAGCCTAAAAGTCCCAGAGAGTCCAAGGAGGAAATGTCGGAGGCTGAAAGCCCGTTGAATGAAGAGGCCGCCTTTGTCGCGACTTTTGCCGCTGTTGTGATTTTATTCTCGCTGGATTTTGTGGAAATCTGTTGATTTGAGTCAGACTGACTTTTTACAAGGGCTGAATTTGCGTCTGAGGAATTTTCTGTCAGGCTTGAATTGCGGGGCTGTGAGTCGGAGGTCTTTGTGTTGGAGCTTGATGCGGACTTTTTGCTTCCGTTGAAAAAATCATTAGACCCCGGCATGTAGAAGGAGGAGCCGATTGTCGGATTTGAGATAGTCGGCATCGATGGGGCTGAAATCGAGGGCATTGAAAGAGAGCCGGAATCTGCCGCCAGAGGAATCAAGAAAATGAAAAATGAAAGGTGAAAAACGAAAAATCCCGCCAGTCTTTTAAAACGGGCGATTTTTGCCTTTTTACATGCTCTCAAGGCTTTCCTCCACGAACTGAAGCCGCTGTTGCAGGGCTTCAATCGTCTTTGTGAGCCGGTTCTTTTCGCGCTCAAGTTTTTCGCGGGGGTCTCCGGCCGCCTTTTTCTTCATCAACTCGGTAACGGTGTCTGGGGCTTTTCCGCTCAAAATCTGCTGGGCCGCTGAGTCTCGTTCCCCGGCGTTTTTGAGGGCCGCGACTTTTTTCATATTGTCAAAGCCGAGCGCGGGGTTTACTTCCACGGCTCCGAGCTTTGTGATGTCGCGGGCTGAGTTACGGGGCAGGCAGAGAATGCGGTCGATGTAGTCCTCGTAGCGGATGTTCGCCTCGTCGCAGAGCTGGTGGGCCTTGTTCAAAGCCTTTCCGAATTCCTGCATGAGCTTGCCGTTTTGTTCTATATAATTCGTGCGGATATTTTCCGTAAGCTCTTTGAGTTCCGGGTAGTCGTCGAGGTTCAGCTTGTAGATTCCAAGCTCTCCGGCCTTTTCCAAAAGTCCGTGGAAGCGTGCCCAGAATTCCGCCGTGTGGACTCTGGCTCCCTTCGCCACGAATTTTCCCCCGTTCTCGGCCATGTCCTGGGCGTTGATCAGGTGGTGGGTGTACTCGTGAATGGCGGTGTAGATTAACTGCGTGTCGCTTTTGAAATTTTTATTGTGCAGGAGGATTTCACGGGTGTCAGGTTTGTAAAGTCCGTTTACCCGGCTTGACTCCTTGCCGGTCATAATCACCGTAAAATCCAAGTCTGTATTTTCAATCTGCAAAAGCTTCTGCTTTATTTCTTCGTTGTCCATGCGGAATATTATAATAGAATTCTAAAGAGAATTAAAGTCAGATTTTTTAAATGACGGAGAATATGTCCTTTGGCTTTTCAATTAAAAAGTCGCAGGAGCATTTTTCAAATTCTTCCCGGCTGCCGTAGCCCCAGAGTGCGCCCGCGCATTTTATCCCGGACTCGTGCGCTCCGATTACGTCGTGTTCCCGGTCTCCAATCATAAGGATTTTTCCTGCCTTTCTTTCTTCCTCAAGATTTTTGTGGGCGATTACAAAATTGATTGTCTGGCTTTTTGACTTTCTTGTTCCGGCCAAGTCGGTTCCGCCTGCGAATTCAAAATATTTTGCCAAGTCGTAGTGTTCCAGAATTCTGACCATAAAATGCTCAGGCTTTCCGGTCGCCACGTACAGGTGAAGTCCTGCCGCCTTTAATTCTTCAAGAGCCTCTGGAATCCCGTCGTAGACACCGTTCATGAAAATTCCCCTATCTGTGTAAAATTCCCGGTAAAGTCTGACTGCCTCAAGGGAGTCCTCGTGGGAAAATCCGTAGAATTTTGAAAATGAATCGACCAGGGGCGGGCCTACAAAGGGCATAAGCTGGGCGTCAGTCTGGCCTGTAATCGAGAATTTTTCCAAAGCGTAGCGGACTGATGCGAAAATTCCAGGTGCGGAAGGAGTCAGCGTTCCGTCCAAATCAAAGAAGAGGTGGGTAAATTTCATGTGAAAATAATAAGGATAAAATCTTTCTTGGACAAGGTTGTTTCCTTAAATTGGGCTTGCAATTTTGAAACTTTTGCCGATAATAAAAATGGAAATTTAAGAATATCTTGTTATGAGTTAAAAAAATCTTTTTGCAGGAGAATTTTATGAAGAATAATCTGTCAATTTCTGCCAAGTTAAGAACCTTACTGGCGTTGGCTGTGATTCTTTGTGCGGTTTCGGTCGGTTCTCTCTCTCTTTTCCTTTTTAACAGGGGATTCACTGAGAATATTCAAAACAGTATCGATATTTCCGCAAAGGGAATGTTGATTACTTTGGACGACTGGAAGGATTCTTTGCAGAGCGGAGCGACCGGACTTTCTGAAACGGAAGATGTAATCGACATGTTTGAGAGCGAGAATTTTAAAAGCCTCTCTGATTATATTGCGACCCAAAAATCAAATATGGGCGTAGATTTTATTTATGTGACGGATGACACGGGGGTAATTCTTGTCGGTGGTAGCGGGTCCCTCTTTTCTTCAAAAGCGGTAATGTCGGCCTTGCAGGGAAATGAGGGATTCGCATACGAGGCTATGGCAGATGTTTCTTTCGCCATGGTTTATACTGCTCCGCTTATCGGGTCTGACGGCAAAAAGCTTGGTTCAATCGCAGTCGGCTACGATTTGACAAAGAATGAGTTTGTTGACCGAATCAAAGACAGCTACGGCGTTGAGTGTACGATGTTTAACAAGATTTTGAGGGCCTCGACAACCCTTGTTGATGAAAACGGAGTGAGAGAAAGCGGAACAACTTTGGACAACTCAAAAATCGTCACAAAAGTCTACGTTGACAAGGAAGCTTTCAAGGGAACGGTCGTTCTTTTTGACCAGCCTTACTTGGCGACGTATGTTCCTCTTGTGAATAGTGATGGGTCTGTAAACAGCATGGGCTTTATTGCGGAAAGCAAAGAGGGAATAAACAAGTCCATGCGGCAGACAGTAATGATTGTCGTTCCGTTTGTGATTATTTTTGTTGTCATTTTGATGGTGGTTGGAACGATTTTCATCAATTCAATCGTGAACCCTCTTAAAAAAGTTAAGAATGCCTTCTCTGAGATTTCAAAAGGAGACGCTGACTTGACCCAGAGAATTGAAGTCAGCACAAAAGATGAAATCGGTCAGGTTGTAGAAGGATTCAACACATTCTCCGGAAAATTGCAGACGATTATTTCTGAGGTCAAGAATTCCAAAAACGAGCTTGGAATTGCCGGCGAAGATTTATCCGCCTCAACTCAGGACGCGGCTAGTGCGATTACCCAGATTATAGCCAATATTGAGTCAATTCACGGGCAGATTAACGGTCAGAACCAGTCTGTTCACCAGACTGCAGGGGCGGTTGACGAGATTTCATCAAATATTTCTTCGCTGAACAAAATGATTGAGAACCAGTCCGCAGGCGTGACCCAAGCTTCCGCCGCCGTTGAGGAGATGATTGGAAATATTTCTTCCGTAAACCAGTCCGTCGACAAAATGGCAGACTCCTTCGGTGATTTGCAGTCTAATGCGGAATCAGGCTTTACAAAGCAGCAGTCTGTGAACTCTCAGATTGAGGAAATCGAAACCGAGTCGGAGATGTTGCAAGACGCAAACAAGGCGATTGCTAGCATTGCAAGTCAGACGAACCTTTTGGCTATGAATGCGGCAATTGAGGCAGCCCATGCTGGAGAGGCCGGAAAGGGATTTTCTGTCGTTGCTGATGAAATTCGCAAACTCTCTGAGACTTCCACCAGTCAGTCAAAGACGATTGGAAATCAGCTCAAAAAAATCAAGGAGTCAATCAATCAGGTTGTAACGGCTTCTTCGGAAACGTCAACGGCCATGTCGGTCATTTCGCAGAAAATTCAGGAAACTGACCAGCTGGTCTTGCAGATTAAGGCGGCCATGGAGGAGCAGAACGAAGGATCCCGCCAGATTTCCGAGGCCTTGAAGTCTATGAACGACTCAACCGTTGAAGTCCGAAACGCATCCGAGGAGATGGAGAGGGGCAACCAGCAGATTTTGGAAGAGATTCAGCATTTGCAAGATTCTTCAACAATGATGGCACAGAGTATGGATGAGATGGCTGTCGGGGCGCGAAAAATCAACGAGACCGGAAATGCTTTGACCGGAATTTCCGATAAGGTAAAGACTTCAATCGACAAAATCGGGTCTCAAATTGACCTGTTCAAAGTTTGAGTTTATCAATAGAATTATATACCGGCTGAGAATTCAGCCGGTTTTTTTATGAAAAAAAAGGAGGATTATTATGGTAACAATTGAAAGTGCCATTGAGGCGTTGAAAAAAATCAAAACTTATTGCGCCGCGAACCAGCTGGCGGATTTTGATTATGTTATCAAAGTCATGGAGCGTTTGCAGGCTCAGGGTGTAACTGACCCGCTGAAAACGGATTTTACAAAATTAAAAGGAAATAAATAATGACAGGTTCTTTTCTTTCTTTGCTTCCGGCGGTTGTCGCGATTGTTCTGGCTTTGGTGACAAAGGAAGTTTATTCTTCGCTTTTTATCGGCGTTGTAATCGGCGGAATTTTCTTTGCTGCCGGTGCTGGAACTGGCTTCCCCGGATTTTTCAACCATATCTTCAAGGACGGAATGATTGCCCAGCTTTCTGACTCATGGAACGTCGGAATTCTGGTCTTCCTCGTAGTTTTGGGAACTATGGTCGCCCTGATGAACAAGGCCGGCGGTTCTGCCGCTTTTGGTGACTGGGCAAAAAAGCACATCAAGTCAAAGGTCGGCGCGCAGGTTGCGACTGTATGCCTCGGAATCATGATTTTCATCGATGACTATTTTAATTGTCTTACGGTCGGCTCGGTGATGAAGCCGGTGACTGACAAATACAAGGTCTCAAAAGAAAAACTGGCTTATTTAATCGACGGAACTGCGGCTCCTGTTTGTATTATCGCGCCTATTTCGTCTTGGGCGGCTGCCGTCTCTGGCTTTGTAAGCGAGGGTGAGAACGGAATCGCACTTTTCTGCAAGGCTGTTCCATTCAATTTTTACGCCTTTTTCACTTTGATTTGCATGTTCGCGATGATTTTCATGAATTTTGAATTCGGCCCGATGGCAAAAGCCCAGAAAGCCTGCGAAACTATGCAGAGTGCCGCTGATGAACTTGCCGCTGAGGGTGAAAAGAAAAAGGGAAAGGTCGTTGATTTGGTTCTCCCGATTGTGATGCTGATTGTTTTCTGTGTTTTGGGGATGATTTATACAGGTGGATTTTTCACCGCTCAGATTGCCGGAGAGGCAGAAGGAACGATGGTCGCAAATCCTGCTTATCTGAATTTTATCGAGGCCTTCGCTGCGTCTGACGCTTCTGTCGGTCTTGTTTTGGGTTCATTTGCCGCCCTGATTCTAACGGTTCTTTTCTATTTGCCGAGAAAAGTCCTCCCCTTCAAGGAGTGCATGACTTCAATTCCTGACGGCTTTAAAGCCATGGTTCCTGCCATTTTGATTTTGACTTTGGCCTGGACTTTGAAGGCTATGACTGACAGTCTCGGTGCCGCTGAATACGTCGCCGGTCTTGTCCAAGGCAGTGCGAAAGGCTTGCAGAATATGCTTCCCGCAATCATCTTTGTAATCGCGGTTGCCCTTGCCTTTGCGACTGGAACTTCTTGGGGTACTTTCGGAATCCTGATTCCGATTTGCATCGCGGTTTTCCAGGCAGGCGACCCCCTCAGAATCATTTCTATTTCTGCCTGTATGGCGGGTGCTGTATGCGGAGACCACATTTCGCCGATTTCCGACACGACGATTATGGCTTCCGCCGGTGCCCAGTGTGACCATGTTCAGCATGTGGCGACTCAGCTGCCTTACGCCTTGAACATCGCAGGAGTTTCATTTTTGACTTTCATCGTCGCGGGCTTTACACAGGGACTTGGAATTGTGGCCAGTGCCTTGATTTCTTGGATCTTCGGTCTGGTAATCCTTGCCATAATGTTGACCGTGATGAAGCGGAAAATCGCAAGGGAGTAAATACTTGCGTGTACAAAAAGGGGCTGTCTAATAAGTTCGCAGAATGCGGTCATTGAGCCTGTCGAAATGACATTTGCCACTATAGATGGTGGTTTCGACAAGCTCAACCACCATTTTGCTACTTTTGGGACAGCCCCTTTTTTGTCTAATTAAGTTTTTCCATAAGCTCGTCTGCGCTCTGCATCAAAACTTTTCGTAAGTTTGCGTCTTGCAGCGAAGGAATCAATTGAACCGCATCTGCAATTACTGTTTTTGTGAGTTCCAGTTCTGAGTCGGGAAGCTCTACTTTTGCATCCGCAGGAGTTATTGCACCGGCATTTATTAAAGCTTTTGCCGCAGAATATAGCCCCGGAGTTCCGGAAAGTTTTGCTATGATGTAGTCCAAAAGCAGGCGGGTTTTGCTGGAGAGAAACTCTGCCTTTTGTGTCGGAGGTAAGAATTCCAGCATTTCGCGGAGTTTTTTGAACATTTTGAGCTGTCTGGCGAATTTTTCCAAATCTTTTTCACCGGCGAGTGCCTTTACAATCGGAGGAAGCACTTTTGCAGCTTCACTGAGTGAGTATTCACCAGTAAAGTCTTCCGGAATTTCGTCTGGAAGGTCTTCTGAAATTTCCGTTTCCGGCGCTGATTCTTGCCAAGACTCAGCTTGCTTGCGGTCTTCTAGTTCTTGCGCGGTATCTGCAGCTGTCTGCGCGGCGTTCCAAGCTTTTTCTGCCGCGTAATTCGCCTTGTCCAAAATATCCTGTGCCTCTTTTAGCTGGCCGTCTAATTCTGATGGATTCTCTCGTTTTTCGCCTTCGTTTTCCTCTGAATCCGAGTCAGAAACTGCAAATTCGTCGTCAGGCTGGAATGAGTCGTCTACGGAAAGTTCTTCCGAGCCGTCCGGGATTTTTTCTCTTACCTCTGTGTCATCGGCCTCCACAGGACTTTCATCATCGATTAAATCGTCCAAGTCATCGGAAATCAGCTCTTCTTTTTTCGGCTGGTCATCGAGCATTGAAGAATCGTCAAAGAAAAGAGGGGCGTCGCTTTCGTCTTCGGCAAGTTTTTCCATTCCGAACTGGTCAAAGTCAAAGTCGTCATCAGAAGACTCTTTTTTCTCTTCTTCAGGGGCATTTTCTTCTGTAGGCTCGAAATCTTCATCTGCTGCCGCAAGTGGAATTTCCTCGCCAGTAGAGTCAAATTCTTTTGAGATTTCTTCCGGGCTGGCAGCGGAAAAGTCTGCGTAATCTGTGTCGGCATCATCGGGAATGTCCGCCTCAAGACGGCTGAGACCTTTTGAGACAAGAGCGTTGCCTGAGTCGATTTTTGCAGCCTTCTGATAGAGCTCCGCCGCAGAGTCAGCCTTGGATTGCTGTTCATAGATTGCCGCCAACTTAGTTATCGCGTTGATGTCGCGGGGATTTTTTTCAATTGCAGCCTGCAAGTATTTTTCACAGCTTTCATTGTCTTCGATTTGCATAAAGCGTTTGGCCGCCTCGCGCAAATGTTCGTTGTACAATGGATGGAGAGAAGTCAGCCTCTTGAAGCAGCCTTCCGCCTTGTTTTTTTCTCCGTTCAAAATGTAGTATTGGCCGAGCAAATTGAGGGTGTCAGCGTCGTTTTTGTCCTTGTTCCAAAGGGTCGTGAGCTTTTTGTAGGCCGCCGCAAGATGATTGCCGCTGAGCAAAACTGAAACTGCCTGCTTGAGGAGCTTTTCGTCAGTCGGATTTAGCCCGCTGGCCTTTTCGATCGTCTGGACAGCCTCGTCATTTTTGCCCTGGGCCTCAAGAGAGGTTGCCAGACCTGACATTGCCGGAATGTAGTCTTCTTTTGTGTTGAGCGCGGTCTTGAATTCTTTTTCTGCAGACGGAAATTCTGCCCGCTTGTTAAGGATTTCGCCGAGAGACGTGCGGATTTTCACATCATCGGGATTTAAATCTGCCCCAGTCTGTACGACCCTGTTTGCAAGGGCGATTCTGCCGGATTTCAAGAGAAGATTGTAATATGAGTCGATTGCCTCAAGCCAGCCGGGTTTTGCCTTTAATGCCCCCTCGTAGAAGCCTGTCGCCTTTTGCCGCTCGCCGAGCGCCTCGTAGCTTTTTGCGATGTTCAACTGGAGAACCGGATGATTGGGGTCTACTTTCAGACCGCGCGAATATGCGTTCACGGCCTTTTGATGCTCTCCCTTTTGGGCGTAGATCGCACCCAAGTGGTTGAATGCCAGAACATCGGAAGGATTTTCCTCGATGACATCCTCAAAGCAGCGGATTGCGTCATCGTATTTTTTCATGTCCTTGAATGTAAAGCCGAGGTTGTAGGAAACTTGGGCGTTCTCTCCCCCTTCGGCCAAAGCCTGCTCCAAAACGGCGATTGCCTCGTCATATTTTTTGAGACGGCGGTAAATTCCTCCGAGGGTAATGAAGGCCGGGATATTTCCGGGCTGAAGTCTGGTTATCTTGTTGAAAAGCGGAAGGGCTTCATCGTCCTGTCCGGCCTTTATGTAGAGGTTGCCTAGCTCTCTCAGCAAGTCTGTGTTGCTCTGGTCGTTTTTGAGAAGCTGCTTGTAAAGGCGGGCTGCAAGGGTGAAATCTCTGGCGATTACAGCTGCACGGGCACGGGTTAAAACGAGTGATGTGTCTTCCATACTTTTTTCCTTTGCTTTTAATTCAGTCTTGCTGACGGACGGGCGTAGACTTCTTTTGAGAGAGTTCCGTTTATCCTTCCGTCAATTCTTGAATATGATGAGACTGCAAAATAATAGATTACACCGTTTTCAAGACCTGTGATAGTCAGGGAAGAGGTGTTTCCCGCACGAATCGGAGATGGACCTTGGATTGCTGTGCGGCCGAGATATTCACCGGGGCGGTTGCCGTAATAGACGTAGTAGCCTCCGGCCGTGTCATCAATTGAATATGACCAGCTGACTGTAACAGACCCGTTGCCCGGCTCTGCATGAACTGCAAGTGGCGGTAAAGGTTCGTTTTGTTCTGTGTATTTAATTGTCAGCCGGGTGATTGAGGGGGATTTCATTCCAGCCCCGTCAGGCAATAAGTCTGCCTTGACTTGGAAATACTGGCCTGAAACTCCAGAAATTTTTTCTCCCGGAAGAACTTCATGCCAAATCGGAAAGTTTTCTGTCCATCCGTAGCAATCGTCTCCTGCACGGACATAAAGGCGGATTTCGGTCTGGGCGGGAACGTTCATCAAAGCATCAAGTTCGTCCAAGGAGGCCGCGTTTGAGATTAGAATCGGCTCGCTTACGAAAGAACCGCCGCCGAGTCTGTACTGCTCGTTTCCTGTTGCATAAAGTGAGCCGTCATAAGTCTTTTCGTAAGGACTTCTTGTGATTCTAAAATTGTCGATTTTTCCAGAAAAATCAGGGCAAATCGAAAGACTCGCATCTTCTCCGAAAACAGGGGCGCAAACTGCGGAGCCTTCGTGCTTTGTTATTGTGAGGAATTGGATTGCTTCTGTCTTGCCATCGACCAAGTATTCAATCATGCCTGTTTCCTGGTTGAATGAAAGTGTGTGGCGGGCCCATTTTTCAGGGATTAAAGTTGAGTAGCCTTCCAGACGGACGGTGTTCTTTCCTTTTGAATCTGTGTAGCCGTAAAAAATATTTGAGAATTCCCAGACGATTCTGTTTCCGCTGATTGCGGCCTCAATTTTTTGGTAGCCAGAATTACGGTCTACGTTCATCGAAGTTCGCCAGTAAAGAATCTGCTGACCGTTATCTACGACTGCCGGATTCAAGTAAAAGTCAAAAGTGAAGGAGCCTGCGAGTTTTTTTCCTCCGCCAAAGAGGCTTTCGTCTTTTCCTTTGACAGAGAGTCCTCCTGAATGCTTTCCCTTGCTGATGGCTGCTCCGTCTCCCTTTAGGGCTTTTGTCGTGTGTCCTAGCTTGTTTGAGAGAATTTCGTAGTGACCTGTTTCATCTCTGGTAAATTCAGAGTCAAAAGTCAACAGCAAATCTGCGATTTCCGCTGATGAACCGGGTGTTTTTGTCGCCAGTTGAAGGCATTCCCAGCCGAATCTTCCCTTGCCGGTGGTCAGTCCTGTCGTTTTCTGGAGATTTGACCAGCCATGCTCTCCTCCGAATTCCTTTGTTCCTGTTGAGGCGAAAATCGGTAGAGAAATCGAAAGTATAACAAAAAGACAAGTGGGAATTTTTACGAATTTTTTGTATATTGAAAGTGATTGGTTTGTCATGATTTTAGAAAAAAGCAACCCGGCTTATGAAACACTCCACGAAACCGCGTTAAAGGCGCCATCCTCCTCCGGCGTTTACCTCTGGCGTGATGCCAAAGGCACTGTAATTTATGTCGGCAAAGCCAAAAGTCTGAAAAACAGACTTTCCTCATATTTTTCCGGGGAAAAGGCTATCAAAACCCAGATGCTCATTTCCCGGGCAAAGTCAATTGAATATATCACAACGGCCAACGAGTACGAAGCTTTCCTTTTGGAAAACAACCTGATTAAAAAGTACACGCCCCGCTACAACATCGCCCTGAAAGACGGAAAATCCTATCCGGTTTTGCGGATTACCAAGGAGGAATTCCCCAAGCTCTTCAAAACCCGCCGGGTGATTCATGACGGTTCCCTTTACTTCGGGCCATTCCCGGATGCGGGTGCCTTGGACACCTTCATCGAGACTTTGTACCGCCTTTATCCGCTCAGGCACTGCCGGACTTTCAAAAAACGCGATGCTCCCTGCATGTACTATCACATCGGACGTTGCAAGGCCCCCTGCTGTGGAAAAATTTCCGCAGAGTCCTACAATGAATTTATCGAAGAAATCGCGCAACTTCTTGAGGGAAAAGGAGAAGAAACGGTCTCCAAAATGACGGCCGAAATGAAAAAGGCCGCCGCCGAGTTGAAATTTGAAAAGGCCGCCCGCCTGCGTGACGGACTGCGCGCACTGACAATCATGCAGAACCAAAACATAGTCGAGGATTTTGACTCTTCCGACCGCGACTACATTGCCCATTTCCGCGAGGGGGAGCTTGTCTCATTCACTGTGCTTAAAATCCGTGGCGGCAAGCTGATGGGGCGGGACAACTTCCGGGTGGTCAGCCTGAACGAGGACGAGGAGCTTTTGGAGGAATTCGCCTGCGCATATTACACCGAGGCAAATGAGATTCCGCCTGCGATTTATGTTTCCACAAAAGACGGATTTGAATTCCTTTCCAGATGGATTTCTGAGACTTTTGACACTAGGACTGAAATCATTCTGGTGACTGACTCAATTGAGAATGCCAGAAGGCACGAGGCCGCCATGAATATGGCTGAGCAGAACGCCCGTGAGGACATAATCCGACGGGTTCGGGAGCGAGGCGACAATCCTGCCATGGAGGAATTGCAGAGACTTTTGGGGCTGGCTACGCTTCCAGAGAGAATCGAGGGCTTTGATATTGCCCATATCGGCGGAAAATTCCCGGTCGCGTCATTGATTTCATTCTGGAAGGGCAACCCGGACAAGAAAAATTACCGCTACTTCCGACTCAAGACGACGAACGGGGTAATCGATGACTTTGCTTCAATGAGGGAGGCGACGAGCCGCCGCTATTCCCGCCTTGTCAACGAAAAAAAAGAGCTTCCTGACTTGATTTTGATTGACGGTGGCATCGGCCAGGTGAACGCTGTTGATGCGGTTTTAGAATCTCTTGACCTTGAGATTCCGATTGCGGGACTTGCCAAGCGGGACGAGGAAATCTGGCTTCCACATGCGGCAAAGCCAATCTGCCTGCCCAAACGGTCTGACGCACTCAGACTCTTGCAGCGGGTTCGAGACGAGACCCACCGCTTTGCGACAAGCCGTAACCAGAATCTTAGGACAAAGGAGAATACTGTCTCTGCATTCGCAAGTCTGCCACATGTCGGCGGCCAGAGGGAGAAGATTCTTATAAAAACTTTTGAGACTCTTGAGAATTTGGCGGCCGCGCCTGAGGCTCAAATTGCCCAGACCCTGCACGTGAGGGCTGGAATTGCGACTGAGATTCTGCTTGCCGCCCGCCGCCTTGCTGCTGAGCGTTCTGAAATTAAGGAAGAAAAATCTTTGAGATTGAATTCGCAGCTTTCTCGGCGGGATGAGAACGCCTCTTATGCGAAATCTCTTGCGGCCGCCGCGCTTGCTGACGACCTTATGGTTGCGGAAAAATAGCGGCAGCGATGGGAGGGGCAAAGTTCGCAATGGCGGTTGCGCTTGTCTAAACCCCATTGCGAATGAGCGTGAGCGAACCCCGGACGTAGCGACCCGGAGGGTGCCGCCCTTAAGCCTGTGCTGAGAACATGACTCCTGTCTGGGGAGCCGCTCCTGCAAGTCCATAGCCTGTGATTTCCGCTGTCTGAACGGCAGCCTTGATGTTTGACTGGGCTGTGTGAATCATCGCATCGAGCTGGTCGTTTGTCATGTTTTCGGGCATCTTTGTCTGGGGTGCCTTTTTCATGGAAATCAGCTGGTTCAAGAGAGAGTTTAAAATCTGGATTTTGCTTACGGAAACCGACTTCTGGTTGCCTTTTGCGGCTACGCCTGAAACGTGGTCGAACTGGGCGTAAATGACATAGGCTGGTTTTACGGGAACGTAGAGCTTGCTTCCGCCACCGGAAACGATTCCCTTGTATGAATAAGCGTTCAGTGAAATTGAGTTTACCATACCCTGCCTCCTAACTTTTTGTCTTGCAATTTAAATATCGGCAGGGCATGGATTTAGTTTAGAATTTTAAATTATGACTAAAAGAGCTTTCTTGCCTCGATGTAAAAACGCTTTTCGCTGGCTTCGCCCATGGAGAATGATTTTCGGGGCAGTGGACCACGACCGTTGATTGTCGCAAAGAATGACTCTTTTGCAATCGGTGGAAGCAAGATTCCTGCCGCGTCGTCACGCTGACCGAGTTTTACAGTTTCGTCTGACCCGTGGATATAGTCTATTTTGATTCCCTTTCCAGAGATGAATTCATCGAGGGCTGGCTGCAAGCGGCTTACCGCCAAATCGGTGATTTCTGTCTCCAAAAGAAAATATTTTTGACTTCCATTTTCCTTGAAGATAAATCCGAATCTCGCAGATTCCTGATTTTTGTCGCCGACTGACTTCTCAAGCTCCTCCGAAGAAGAAAGTTCTCTTGTTTTTCCGCCGAGATTTTTCTGCATGAAATCTAGCAGTTCTTTTCCGTCCTTTGTGAATACGACCCTGTGAATCGGCTCGAAGGTCAGCCCATTGTCGTAAATATTTACGATTTCAACCAAGGCGTATCTTACCGGGGAATTTGCAAGCTCTTCGCTTGTGGCATTTTTTGCAAGAAGGGATTTTTTATGCTCGTCCCAGACCGCTTTTGCCGTGGCCAGCGAATGGTTTCCGTCACCGACTGCGAAAAGAAAAACATTTCCGTCTTTATCCGTACCGTTTTTCGCGAGCGCAGAAAGTGAGTCAGAAAGAATTTTCTCCGCCTTATCTCCTTTTACAGCCCAGCCTTTTACCGAGCCGGAATTCTGCATGAGGTCGCCTTCATAGAGAATTTCTCCGCTTTCCTTGGCGATTTTCTCAGCCCCGCCTACAAGCAGGTCGTCCTTGTCGTCTGCCAAAAGCATGATGTGGGGAAGCTCCAACGCCGCTCCGCTGCGGATTTTCATTCTCGGCGGAATTCTTTCCGGGACGGTGGCTTCTGTCGCGCGAATCAGGGCTTTGCTGCCGGGCTTCCATTCGTAGGAGTCCAAATCAACTGCTGCAATCAAGCCCCTGCGGGTTCGTCCGTATGAGGTCTTTCGCTCCAGATAAATACATTCCTCTGCGGGATTGGCAAAAAGTCCTGAGAAAATGTATTCTTTCATCGTGGCTTGAATTTTTGCGATTCTTTCCGCGTCATTGTCGCCCAGATAAACTTCCGGGAAAATCAAATTCAAAGTCGAAGGCTTGCCGTCGGCGATTTTAGCCGCATTTTTCCAGTAGTCCTTGTCCTGAGTGTATTGGTCACAGGCGATTACCGCCCAAGTTTTCGTGTCAATTTTTGCCGGAAGAAGAATGTCCGGAATCTGAAAGCCGTAATTTGGAAAATTTTTCATAACATTATTTTAACTTATGTCCGCATTTTCGTACAGGGTTTTAAAATTTCTTCCGTTGACTAATCCTCCTCTTTTATATAAGATTTACTCTCAAACTCTAATATTATGGAGTTTTTGTAAATGCATATAAAGAGCATGTGCCAAGAATGCTCTTTGGAGGAATAAATTGGTCAAAATCAGACTTAAGAGATTCGGTGCTGCAAAGCGCCCGACTTACCGCATTGTTGTTCAAGACGCACAGAAACCGCGCGACGGCACAACAATCGAAGAGATCGGAACATACAATCCGATTGAATCAATGGGAAACAAGGTTACTGTAAATCAGGAACGCGCAAAATACTGGCTCAGCGTAGGCGCACAGCCCACTGACACGGTAAAAAAACTTCTGAACACAGCCGCTAAAGCAGCGAACTAACTTTACAGGGAGTGACGGGGAATGGAAAAAGACCTGATTGAATACATCGCAAAATCATTGGTCGATGACCCCAGTGCAGTCTCGGTAAATGAAACTGAAGGCGAACGCGGTCCTGTATTGGAACTTCGTGTTGCCCAGGGTGATGTCGGTAAAGTTATCGGCAAGTACGGCCGTATTGCGAAGGCTCTGCGCACAGTTTTGAGCGCGTCAGCTGCAAAGGACGGCAGACGGTACAGCCTGGAAATACTGGATTAGTTGTACTGTGGAAGAATTTGTAACGGGATTTATCCGCGGCCCCCACGGGACGAAGGGTAATTTTAAAGTCGAGAGCGCTTCCGGTTATTACGAGCATTTCGCAGACCTTGAGGAAGTGACTCTGAGGAACGGCAAGACCGGGGACTCTAAAAAATACAAAGTAGAGTCCGTAGAAGTCGGCAGCCTTACCTTGTTCATGAAATTGGCGGGTATCGATACACCTGAAGAAGTCCGAAAGGTCAACGGATGGCAAATCGTAGTTCCGCGTGACGACGCTTGTCCTCTTGGCAAGAATGAGTGGTACGTCGAAGACTTAAAAAAATGTTCCCTTGTTTACTATCCTGAACAGGGGGAAGACGGATTGGCAGTTGAATCTGCGCCGGCAATCGGGCAACCGGTTGTAATCGGAACGATCACAGACGTAATGGAAGGCGGTTCCGGCGACCTCATCGAGGTTGTTCTGGCCGAGGATTGCAACTTGCTTGCGGATAATGTCAAGCATACGGCTGAGGGAAAAGTCCGGCGGGTTTTAATACCGCTGAATTTCAACTTTGTCCGCAATGTTGATGTTAAAAACAAGACAGTGCAGTTGATGCACCTCTGGATTCTGGAGTAATTCCATGAAATTTACTGTGCTGACCTTATTTCCTGAGATTCCGCGCGCTTTTTTTGAAGCCTCAATCATGGCGAAAGCGGTTGAAAAGGGAATTATTGCCTACGATTTAGTGAATATCAGGGATTTTGCCTTTGATAGACACAAAACATGTGATGACAAGCCGTACGGGGGCGGGGCGGGGCAGTTGCTCTTACCTGAACCTTTGGGACGGGCGCTTGACTCGGTAAAGGCCTACAAAAAGCACGTCGTTTATGTAACGCCGTCAGGTAAGCCTTTCACACAAAGTAAAGCGGTCGAATTGAGCCGGAAGGAAGAGCTTGTCTTGATTTGCGGAAGGTACGAAGGTATCGACCAGCGGATTATTGACGAGTACGTTGACGAAGAAATCTCCATCGGGGATTACGTCATGTCGAGCGGAGAAGTCGCGGCAACCGTTATCATCGATTCTGTTTACAGGTTGATTGACGGAGTGATTACTCCAGAAAGCCTTGACGAAGAAAGTTATTCCGGCGGACTTTTGGAATACCCCCAGTACACTCATCCCGCGGTGTACAAGGGCATGGAAGTTCCCCAGGTGTTGACCGAGGGCAACCATGAGTTAATCCGAAAGTGGCGGCTGAAAAAGCGGCTCCAGAAAACTCTTGCCAACAGGCCTGATTTAATCAGCAGCGCGAGGTTGAAAGGGCAACTCACTCCAGAAGCCGAAAAGATGATTGAGGAACTTACGGATCAGAGCTTTAAAAAGCATGAACCGAAGAAACGCAGACGGGATAGAAAACCCTCTGTAAGTTCAGGAGAAAACAACCATGGATCTGATTAGAACCATTGAAGAACAGCAGAAACGCGAAGGCGCTCTCAATTTCAGCGTCGGCGACACTGTAAAAGTACACTTCGAGATTATCGAAGGAAAAACAAAGAGAATTCAGATTTTTGAGGGCCTTGTAATCGCAATCAAAAACACAGGAGTCCGCAAGACATTCACAGTCCGCAAGACTTCTTACGGCGTTGGCGTTGA
Organism: uncultured Treponema sp.; assembly: GCA_946615905.1. Classification (GTDB taxonomy): domain Bacteria; phylum Spirochaetota; class Spirochaetia; order Treponematales; family Treponemataceae; genus Treponema_D. Next base: position 251,369 of record CAMOIE010000001.1, read on the forward strand.
GCGCGTATTCCCGGTTTACAGCCCCCGCGTTGTAAAAGTAGAAGTTGTCCGCGTTGGTAAAGTCCGCCGTGCAAAGCTCTACTACATCCGCGACAAGATCGGCTCAGCCGCAAAGGTCAAGGAATTGGTCGGCGCAAAGGCTACAGCATACCTCAAGTGGTCAAGAGAGCTTGCTCAGGCTTCTGAGGCAAAAGAAGAGGCTATCAAAGCTGAGGCAAAGGCAGAGAACGCCGAAGCAGCAGCACAGCCCAAAGCAAAGAAATAAGCTTTTTGCTTAGCAAGAATCCCGGTTCATTGGAGCCGGGATTTTTCTTTTAAATACGGGTGCTTTTTGCTATAATTTTTTTATGCAAACTCAGTCCGTAAGAATCGTAGAGAACCTTTCGCAAAATGCCCGCCAGCCAGGAATTCAGAACGGGGCGACTGTCCAAGGCCGCGTGATTTCAGCTTCCGGGAATTCTTACATTGTTTCTGTCGGCGGCTCCCAGATTCAAGTGAAATCCAATCTTCCCTTGCAGGCCGGACAGACTTTTTCCGCCAAAGTCAACGTTCAGAACGGGACTGTTTTTTTGAATCTTTTGAGTCATGCTGAGTCTCCCGGCGGAATCTTAAAAAATCTTTCGTTTGACGGCAAAAATCTTACTCCTGAACTGTCCCGCTTTCTCCAGAATCTTGGTCTTCCTCCGGAGAGTCAGGCTTTGAGCCTTTTGCAGACCGCGCGTGAACTCGGAGTCAAATTCAATTTTCAGAATATAAAAAAAGCCCTTGTGACTGGAAAGAAATTTCCGCAGGATGAGGAGGATGCCGGGCAGACCTCGCTTTTGTTGCAGGAAAAGGGGCTTGACGGCGGGGAAGAGGCTGTCGAGTCAGTTTTTGCAGGCTTGGGGCAGAATCATAAGGAAAAAAATCAAGGCCAGAAGGACAATGAAAAAGATTCTCCTGGCGGACAAAATTCTGATGGTGAAAGCTCAGAAATCACGGAAGATGACGTAAAAAGTTATTTTGACTCGCTGGATTCTGCGGCGGCAAGTCATAAAAAAGGAATGCTCTCACTTTTTAATTCTGCAAAAAACAAGAATTCTTCAGTGGAAACTTTTAACTGGATGATTCTCCCGTTTGAGTGGAAATTGGAGAATTTGATTGGAGAAATTAGAGTATTGTCTAAAGGTTCCGAAAAAAAATTGAAAAAAATTGCTATAAATTGCCAAAAAAAACGGAAAAATTATCGATGTGTGGTATATTTTAATTCGCACAGGATTTCAAAAGTTCAAATCGGCAGGAGACCTGATTTTTCAGCAGAAGAAAAAGTTTTTGCCCGAAAGATTGCGGCATCGGTTTTTGGAAACACGGAAATTGACTTGCCCGACTTTGCTGAACTTGCCGGATTTGCCTCGGAGAACCTTCCCTTTATGAGTGCGGGAGGCCTTGCATGAAAAAAAAGGCTGTCGCACTTAAATATCCGGAAGGCGCGGACGCACCATTTATTTCGGCCGGAGGTTCGGGATTTGTAGCTGATGAAATCTTGAGAATCGCACAGGAAAACAACGTACCTGTTGTTCAGGATTCTGAATTGACGGAGTTGCTTTCAATCGGGAATATCGGCGACTATATTCCCGAAGAGACGTACATGGCAGTCGCTAAGATTTTGGTCTTTATAAGCAGGCTGGAGGGGAACTATGGCAGGAATGGTGAACAAGAGAATTCCTTGTGATTTAATCAAAGTCGGCATGAGATTTTCTGCTCCCGTTTTTTTTAATGACGGGGAGAATATGTTCCTTGCAGAGGGTAAAACCGTAAAGGCTTATCATGTCGCGGCTTTAAAACGTTGGGCGATTCCATATCTTCTTTCTTACGGTCATGAGCTTTCTGATTCTGACTCTTTTTCTGCAATTACCGACATTGAGGAAGTCGATGTTTTGGATGAGGTTGAGGAATTTGAAGAAGTTTCCACCGAGTCTTTTGCTTCTTAAATTTGAATACTGATAATTTTGCTGCAAATAAATCAACTCATCAAAAAGGAACCGACGGTGAAGATAAAGCCGTTGGTTTTCTTATTTCTGAAAACTATTCGATTGTCGCCAGAAATTGGAGGACAAGATACGGCGAAATCGATATAATAGCATTTAAGGACGATACCTTAGTTTTTGCGGAAGTCAAGGCGCTGCCAAGCGGACAGCTGGAAACGCTCGCGCATGAACTGAACAAGCGGAAGCAGAAAAAAATTGTCGAAACGGCTAAATTCTTTCTGCTTAATCATCGAGAATATAGTAACAGCAAAATCAGATTCGATGTTCTTGTAGTTGATATGCCGAGTCTGCCTTCTGTTTACCATATTGTAGACGCTTTTTCGGAGCAAATATGACTTCAAATGTAAAACCGGTTTTTGCCGTGCAGAAATTTTCACCACGCGTCATGGAATTGAGAAAAAAAATCCATGATACGGAATACGTGGATTATGCCATTCAGCGCATTGCAACGTATTTGAGCAAAAAACTGGTTGGAGAAGAAGAGTATCCGTCCGGGAGCACAGATGAGCAGAAGGAATAGTTACCGTCACGGTGGAAGAGACAGAAATAAAAATTCTTCACAGGCTGGTCAAAAGCAGAATCAGAATTCGAACCAGAGGTCAAACGGAAGAAACCAGCAGAATAATAATCAGACAAGTCAGTACCGCCGAGAGGAAGCCAGAATTTTGGCAGAACGCAGGGCCTTTGAGCGAAAACAATTTGAGGCCCGTAGGCAAAGAGATTTGGCGGAAACAGCCGAGCGAGAGAGCGCAATCAAAGCCTTCAAGGCAAGATCTGTTGTATGCGAGATTTGCGGTCAGCCCTTGAACGAAATGGGAACTGCCTTTGCAAATCAGGGAAGCGGAAATCCTGTTCATTTTGACTGCGTTTTGCGTAAAATTTCCGAGGGGGAAAAACTCTCTCAATACGACAGAATGACTTACATAGGCAACGGAAAATTCGCAGTTCTTCATTTTGAAAATCCCCATGACATGCGGCATTTTTCAATTGTAAAAACGATTGAATGGGAAGGCCGCGAAAAGGAAAGGTCTGACTGGCGCAACGAAATGGCCGGAATTTACAGTCAGGTTCGTTAAAAAAACGCTGATTAAAATAAAAAAAAGCGTCCGAAAAAACGGGCGCTTTTTTGTGCCGGGAACCAGAATCGAACTGGCACAGGAGTTTGAATTCCCGAGGGATTTTAAGTCCCTTGTGTCTACCAATTCCACCATCCCGGCAGTGAAGTTGAATTTAGCAGATTTCCCCTTTTCTTGCAAGACTAGCCTAATTTTCTTATAATTTCCACATGTTTTCTGATACACATTTTCATTTTCAGCATTTTACGGAAGCCCAGGAGCGCGAGAGCGGAGTTGATGCCGCGGAATTCGGACGCGACATTCTTGTTCAGATGGCTCATGATGACGTACTTTTCGGACTTGATATAGGCACAAAGTGCGATGATTTGGCTGAGCGAGTCCAGTGCCTCCGTAATTCGATTGACTTGATTGACGACCACAACACAAAGGCGAAAGTCGAGCGGATGATTCATTATTCTGCCGGAATCTGGCCGGACGTCGATGAGATTTCAGACCGGTGGAACGCGATGGAGTCCCTTGAACAGGCAATCGAGGATTTCAAGGAAGAGGGAATGGGTAAAAAGCTCGTCGCAATCGGAGAGGGCGGAATCGACCACCACTGGAACCCCAGCGGAGTTGACGGCCGTTCCGAAGATGACTTTGACGAAGCCATGTACGAGGGCGAGCGGGAACTTTTTCAAATGCAGCTGGAGCTTGCGAAAAAAATGAACCTGCCTTTTATCGTTCACTCACGGGATGCATTTGAAGATACGATGGATTGCATAAAGAACATCGGCTGGGACAAGGGCGTTATTCACTGCTTTACCTACGACATTGACGTTGCTCGCGCTTTTTTGGACCGAGGTTGGTATCTGGCTTTCGGCGGCTCCACGACTTACACAAAGAAATCAAAGATGGACGCGATGAACGAGCTTTTGTCTTTTGTACCAGATGACCGCCTGCTTTTGGAGACGGATTCCCCCTATTTGGCGCCTGTTCCCCTGAGGGGAACAATCAACAATCCGTCAAATATCAAGCTTTCATACGAGTTTATCGGCAGCCGCCGCGGAAAGACTCCGGGTCAACTTTCAAAACTCGTTGACAAAAATATCAGGGAACTGTTCAAAATATAATCTTCTGAAGTCAAAAAAATAGCCCGGAATATTGAAATTCCGGGCCGACTTTTCATTTAGTCTTTGCGTCCTGAACGCAGTTGATTTTGGAGATTATCTCGTAGTCGCTGAATTCGGCACGGAGCAAGGTCTTTGCCTTTTCAACCGTAGCTGAATAGTCGGTCAGTCCGTAGAGGGTTATCGTCTTTCCTTTCAGAATAACGTGGAAATCGTTGATTGGAATCTCAGCTATGAATATAAGATAATTCGTAATCCTTTGGCTCAAAAGAAGCTCGTGGACTCTGGCCATCCCCTGCTCTTCGATTTTCTGGATGGCGGCTTTTTTAATTCCAGCGGCAACGAAATTCGCGGCCTCCTGACCGTTAATCAGTCCGGTGTTCAAAATCATGTGGAATTTTGCAGGGTTGTTCAAATCGTAGTGGAAAAAAGTCTTGTGGAAGGCCCAACGTCCATGGTCATCTTTGCGTATAATTTTTTTTGCTTCTTTTTCAGAGCAGTTCATTTTTTCCATTATTCTTTTTATACGCAATTCTGGTTCTGCGACAAATCTCAGTGAAAAATGATTTATAACGTCAGAGAGCATCAAAAAAGAACCTCGTCCGATAATTACACAGTTGTTTGTCGATGCCGCCTCATAGATTGCCGTCATTAGGTAGTACATGTACTGGTCGCGTTCCCGGCGGATAGAGTCAAAAAATTTTACCTTTGTCTCGTCGTAATACTTGAGTTTTTTTTTGTCAAAGCCCAGTGCGAGTATGCGTTTTTCAATCCAGTCCTTGTCAAAACACTTGTATCCGAGGGCATCTGCGATTTCGTGACCGAATTCATCACCCAAAGAACCGAGCTGACGTGAAATTGTAATGACTGCCATACCGTACCCCCTTGTGCTTTTAATTACATTCTCTTTAAATATTATCGTGGCAAATTAAGTCTAAAGCAAGGATAAAACAAAAGTTTAAGTTTTTTGTAAAAAAAGGAATTTTTTCTAGCCGGTAGGGGTCTTAAGATTCTTTTCTGCCACATGCCTGATATAACCCAAGATTATTTTAACAAAAGTGACAATTGTAGTTTTTCATTGTATAATTTTAATATGGCAGAAGGAATCTCGCTTTCGCAGGCGGAAATTGACAAAGTTCTCAATTCGGTAAAACAAGACCAGGCGGAAAATGAGGAAAGAGTCTCATCCGCTGGAGTCGCTTTGTCCCAAACTGATTTAGACAGGCTTTTTGCCAAAAAAAGTGATTCTTCTCCTGCTGAAGAAAATCTCGCTGAATCCACAAAAGAAGAGAAAGCGTCTGATTCAACCTCTGGAACGGTAGTCCAAGAAGAAACTCCTTCCCCAAATAAGGATGATGAGGCCGCCCGCCGTGCCGCAAAAATCGCAGAAAGACAAAAGCGTACAGCAGACCTTTTGGCAAAAGTAAACGCAGCCTCCCCCAAAAGAATCTCCGTTGAATATGGCAAGGCCACCCTCATGCAGACTGACATCGACAAATTTGAAATAGGTTCGAGAATTCCCCTGGTTCGCGACAAAGGTTCTCTCTGCGATATCTTCTGTGACGGAAGACTGATTGGACGTGGCGTGATTGAAAAACACAAGGGACAGGCGACCGTTGTAATTTCTCAAATACTTCAATAATCCTCATAGTCATAAATTTCAGTCTTCAGAAAAGCAGATTTTTAACTTCTTTTTTTTACATAATCTTGTCTTAAATTTAATCTTCTATTTCTATTGCCCTGTGCTAGAATGTTTTCAACTTTGAAAATCTGAGTCCTTTATAGGAGGCATGATAAAAAGTACGTCCATGTATTTTTTTATCATTTGCAGATTCTGCCGTCGGCAAAACTGCGATTTCGTGCCTCCTGCACGACCGGTAACGCGGTGTTTTTATAGGAGATATCCATGAATTTTTACGTCTTGCTGTTTTTGGCTGCCTTGGCCGCTTTGGCATATGCAGCCTTCAATTACTTCTCGGTAAAACGCCTTGAGGAAGGCACGGAAACAATGCAGCGGATTGCGGCCGCAATCCGTGTCGGTGCAAATACTTTCATTGAATATGAATACAAAGTGCTTGTCCTCGTTGTCCTAATCGTTGCGGCAGTCGTCTGGCTTGCGCTCGATTGGTATGTAGCCGTAGCCCTCCTTCTCGGCTCCGTAATGTCAGCCTCAGCAGGCTTTATCGGTATGAAAATCGCGACATACTCAAATGTCCGCGTCACCAACGAGGCCCGCAAGAGTGAAAATATCGGACAGACATTGAAAGTCGCTTTCCGCGGCGGTTCCGTGATGGGTCTCTGCGTAGGTGGATTCGCGCTCTTCGGACTCTCAATTCTTTTCATCGTTTTCGGAAAGTGCATGGGGCTGATTGACAGCCTTGAGACTTCAAAATGCTGGCTCACTGGAATCGAAATCATAAAATTCCCAAACATTCTCTCAGGATACGCTCTTGGCTGCTCAATGGTCGCAATGTTCAACCGCGTTGGAGGTGGAATCTACACAAAGGCTGCCGATATGGGAGCAGACCTCGTTGGCAAGACAGAGGCCCACATTCCTGAGGACGACCCACGCAACCCCGCCACAATCGCGGACAATGTTGGCGACAACGTTGGTGATGTCGCCGGACTCGGCTCCGACCTTCTTGAGTCATACGTGGCCTCAATCGTCGCGGCAATCGCCCTTGCCTACAACTTGATTGTAAAAGTCGGAGTGCAGGAATCTTCTTTGAACGCCCTCTACACTTTCCCGTTGGCCTTTGCCTCAGTCGGACTTCTCGCCTGCATTTTGGGAGTCGCAAGCCTTTTGGTTCGCAATCTGTCAAAGTCAAAGAAAGTTCACCAGAACCTTGATCAGGCCACCTGGCTGGGCGCGGGAATCACGCTTGTCGGAGGTCTTTTCCTCTCATACAAGCTTTTCAACGGAAGAGGAATCGACTTTGCCATGCTAGGCTTCCACGCAGGTTGGCTTTCCCCCTTCATCGGAGGCGCGGTCGGAGTTCTTGCAGGAATCATTATCGGAATCATCGCCGAATACTACACGTCATCTGACTACAAGCCTACAAAACGCCTTGCCGAGGCCAGCCGCGAAGGCTCCGCCCTCACAATCACAAGCGGCTTAGCCCTCGGAATGAACTCATGTATGCTCCCCTGTATCGTCCTCGGAATCGGAATCATCGTCGCCTACTACATCGCAGGTCTTTACGGAGTGGCAATGAGTGCGATGGGAATGCTCTCATTCGTCTCTCTAACAGTCTCCGTAGACACTTACGGCCCGATTTCTGACAACGCCGGCGGAATAGCGGAGATGTCAAAACTTCCAGAGGGAGTGCGCGAAATCACTGACACTCTCGATGCAGTTGGAAACACAACTGCCGCGATCGGAAAAGGATTCGCAATCGGCTCAGGTGGACTTGCAGCCCTCTCTCTCATGCTCTCATACATGTACTCAATCCCCGGCGAAAAGCTCACAGGCGGAGTTCCACAGCTCAACATCATGGAGCCTATGACTCTGGCAGGAGCTATTGTCGGAGGTGCAATTCCCTTCCTTTTCTCAGGACTTCTGATTGACGCGGTTGCAAAGACAGCCCGCACAATGGTTGATGAAGTCCGTCGCCAGTTCAAGACACACCCAGCGATTCTTGAGGGCAAGGAAGACCCGGACTACAAGAGCTGCATCGGAATCTCAACGAAAGGCGCGCTTGGCGAAATGAAGCTTCCTGCTCTGATGGCCGTGATTATCCCTGTTGTCTGCGGACTTCTTTTCGGCGCGAACTTTGTCGGCGGAATTCTAATTGGCTCCACAATCTGCGCGATTATGATAGCCCTCTTCACGGGAAATTCCGGCGGAGCCTGGGACAACGGCAAAAAATACATCGAGCAAGGTGGCCTTGAGGGAATCAAAAAAGGTGGCGAAGGCTATGATGCAGTCCACGATGCGGCCGTTGTCGGAGATACAGTCGGTGACCCGCTCAAAGACACAGTTGGTCCCTGCATGGACATCTTCATCAAAATTATGTCCACAGTCTCACTGGTTGCGGTAACAGTTTTCTCCCAGTACAACCTCTGGAACGTGCTGTTTAATTAAATGAAAAGCTAAAATAAGAAAATTAAGACGGTTTTCCGAAGAGGAGACCGTCTTTTTTTTATGGGCGCAAGTGCCATCCGTATCAATGGCTTTCCGGGGTTCGCTCACGCTCATAGGCTTCGCGAAGGCGCGCGGGAGAGAGAGAGCCGGCATGGAGGCCGGCACCAACGCGGCCAGAAACCGGTCCCGGTTTCTGGCGGGTAGGCCGAGCCAGGGACGGCGAAGCCTACAGTGCCCCTCCAATCCTTGCGCAGGCATCCAGCATCTGTGAGAGCCGTCGGTATAAACGCGGGAGCTATCGGTCATCAGTTAGCAGGTAGGAGTTAGGAGTTAGGCGTGAGGGGTCGACTGTTCCACGGTCATGCCGAGCGCAGCCGGGACGTCCGCCTCCAGAAAAAGAAAAATATTTAAAAAACAAGAAAGATCCGCCGGATTCAAACTTTTTTCGCGGCGCAAATCCTTGTCAGGCAACGAGTTGCGGCTTTCGAGACGAGGAAAACGAAAAAAAAGTGAAAAATTTTGAAAATTTTTAAAACAAAGTGTTGACAAA
>CAMOIE010000002.1 GCA_946615905.1 uncultured Treponema sp.
GCCGGGGCTCTCCCGCGCATGCGGAGGGGGCGGATTGTGTCATCTGGACGGACGCGCCACGGCGCCGGAGGGTTGCCGCCAGGCAAGTGCCGGAGGCACCGCGCGTGAGCAAGCCCGGAGGTGACGCTCGCACTCTCTCTTGCGCCCTTAGGGGGAAAAGGGTAGAATTAAATCTATGAAATTAGAACAAATTTTAAAATCATTTGAGCATGATATAACAGATTGTGAAGGAAATCTTTGTCATTTTGGTGAATTAAATCAGGAAATTTCTGGTTTTGCATTTGATTCGCGCGATGTAAGGTCTGGAAATCTCTTTTTTGCCCTGCCTGGCACCCATACTACGGGCAATGTCTTTATTCCTGCTGCGATAAAGGCTGGAGCTGTGGCCATTGTTTTTCAGGACTCCTTTGACGAAAAAACTAAGACTGAGATAAAAGATGCCATTTCAGGGCGGAATGACGAAATTGTTTTTGTAAAAGTTCAAGATTCTCGCTTTGTGATGGCCCCTGCTTCTGCTGAATTCTACGGTAATCCTTCAAAAAAACTTGGAATTATCGGAGTAACTGGAACGGAGGGAAAGTCTTCAACTGTTGCCTTTATTTGGCAGTTGTTGCGTTTGGCTGGTCATAAGGCTGGCTTTATTTCTACTGTTCAGTATTCGTTCGGGGAGGAAGCTATTTCAAATCCCCAGCACCAGACGACTCCTGAGGCTCCGATAATCCAGCATCACCTGGCGGAAATGGTGAAAAATGGCTGTGAATATGCGGTCATTGAGTCTTCAAGCCATGGACTTTCAAAAAAGACAAATCGGACTGGAAATATCGCTTATGACTGTGGAATCTTTATGAACGTTACCCTTGAACATTTGGAGTTCCACAAGACTTTTGACCAGTACCGCGATGACAAGGCTAATCTCTTTCGGAAACTTGACGAGAATGACCACGAGAAAACTATTTTGGGCAAAAAAGTAAAAGTCCCTGCGTTTGGAATTGTCAATTTGGAAGACCCTTCTGCCTCTTATTTTATGAAGGCGACAAAGCAACCTGTCCTTGGTTTTACGACTGAAGGTAAGGCTGGAAAGGCGGCTGGGGAATCCTCTCTTGAGGCCGCACCTCTTCCGAAAATTCCAGAAGAGATTCCCTATCTTCTTGCAAGAAATATTGCTTCTGCCAGGTTCGGACTGACCTTTGACTTGACAGAACCGAATGTCGTTGATTCTGAGCAAAAACCTGTGCCGGGAAAAATGATTCATGTAAAAGCCCCCCTTCCCGGAGCCTTTAACGCTTACAATATTATGGCCGCAATGACGGCGGTTTCCCGCCTTACGGGAACTTCCCTTGAGCTTTTGGCTCCGCTTGCAGAAAAACTGACCCCGGTAAAGGGCCGCATGACCGTTGTTGACAAGGGGCAGCCATTTGAATTGATTGTTGACTATGCCCATACTCCTTCATCTTTTGAGACGATTTTCCCGCCTGTTCGCCGCCGCTGCCGGGGTAGAATGATTTGTCTGTTCGGTTCTGGGGGTGAGCGTGACACGGAAAAGAGACCTCTTCAGGGAGCTGTTGCCGCCCGTTTTTGCGATATAGTAATTTTGGCTGACGAAGATCCTCGTGGGGAGGATCCTGTTAAATTGCTGAAAGATATTGCTGTTGGGGCAGAAAAAGAAGGAAAAGTCATGGGAAATAATTTGTTTATTACGCATGACCGCCCGCAGGCTATAAGGCAAGCTTTGAAATTAGCCCGCAAGGATGACATTGTACTCTTGCTTGGAAAATCCCATGAGAATTCGATAATTTATAAGGACAGGGTAATGCCTTACGATGAAATCGCTGAGGCGGAAAAAGCCCTTTCTGAGTTGGGATATAAATAATTTTTCCCCACGTCCGCCGGTCTTGCTGCTTATGCGTACTTTGAGCAAAGTTCTCCGTTTGCATTAGAGGAATCTATTATCTAGTGTGCGTGCAGTTGAGTTGCAGCAGCACACTACGCATCAATGTCGGCGTTGCCGAGGAGGTGCTGTTCGATGAAGGCGCGACGTTCTGGGGTATTTTTGCCCATGTAGAAGGCCAGAAGATTCGGAATGATTTTCAACTGGCTGATTTCAACAGGGGTCAAATGCATGGTTTCTGGGGAAATGAACTGCTTGAATTCATCAGGGTTGATTTCTCCCAAACCTTTAAAGCGGGATGTTTCCGCTGAGGCTCCGAGCTTTTTTTGTGCCTTGTCGCGTTCGTCTTCTGAATAGCAGTAGATGTTTTCCTTTTTATTGCGAACCCTAAAAAGCGGGGTTTCCAAAATCCAAACCCGGCCGCTTGTGACAAGCTCTTCAAAATAACCAAGAAAGAATGTCATTACCAAATTACGGATGTGGAAGCCGTCGTTATCTGCATCGGTTGCGATTACTATTTTTGAATATTTTAGGCCTTCTACACCGTTTTCTATTCCCAGAGCCATCATCAGCTGATAAAGTTCGTCATTTTTGTAAATATCGCTCTGTTTTTTGCCATACATGTTCTCAGGTTTTCCTCGGAGGGAGAAAATCGCCTGATAGTCTGCATTGCGGGAATGGGTCATCGTGCCGGACGCAGAGTCTCCTTCCGTGATGAAAATCATTGAGTTTTCACCTTTTTTGCCGTCCTGAACAAAGAACCGGCAGTCCTTGAGCTTTGGAATACGAATCGAAACTTTTTTTGCAGCTTCTTTTGCCTCCTTTTTTACTGAGGCAAGTTCCGTGCGGAGTTTTTCATTGGCAAGAATTTTCTTTTGCAGGGCTTCTGCGGCCTTCGGATTTTTGTGGAGCCAATTGTCGAGTCCAGACTGGGTTTCTGCAATAATCCAGGCACGGATGTCAGTGTTGCCGAGTTTGTTTTTTGTCTGACTTTCAAAGACAGGATCTTTTATCTTTACTAGAACTGCCGCCGTAATTCCGTCACGAACGTCCTCGCTCTTGTAGTTTGAGTGGAAAAAGTCATTTACGCCCTTTAAAAAGCCCTCTTTAAAGGCGTTCAAGTGGGTTCCGCCATCTGAAGTGTACTGGCCGTTTACAAAAGAAAAATAATTCTCGCCGTAGGCGTTTGTATGGGTGAAGGCGAATTTTAAGTGTTCGCCGACATAAGCTCCAATCTGGTAGAGCGACTCTCCGTCTATTTCGCTTGTCAGCAAGTCGAGAAGTCCATTTTGGCTGACAAAGTCCTTGCCGTTTAATCGCAAAGTCAGGCCGGAATTCAAATAAGCGTAATTCCAAATCCTCTTTTCGACGAATTCCATGTTGAATGAATACTTGCCGAATATGCTTTCGTCCGGCACGAATTCAAAATAAGTTCCGTTTTTCTGGGGTTTCGCAAGATTGCCGCTTTTCTGACTTTTCAGTTTGCCCTGCTCAAAAATCGCCTCGGTGCATTTGCCATCGCGGACAGAAACGACACGGAAGTATGACGAGAGGGCGTTGACGGCCTTTGTACCGACCCCGTTCATTCCAACTGAAAATTGGAAAACGTCATCATTGTATTTTGCTCCGGTGTTGATTTCTGAGACACATTCTACAACTTTTCCGAGCGGAATTCCGCGTCCGTAGTCCCGGACTTTTATGCGGTTTTCAACGATTGAAATGTCGATTCTGTTTCCGAATCCAACGATGAACTCGTCAATAGCGTTATCTATTATTTCTTTGAGGAGGACATAAATTCCATCGTTTTGGTTGGATCCGTCTCCAAGGCGGCCGATATACATTCCAGAGCGCAGGCGGATGTGTTCAAGGGCATCCAAATGCTTGATTTGGGAATCATCATAGGAGGCTAACTTTTTTTGAGACTTTCCTGCGTTGGGATCGATTTTTTTTGCTGCGGAAAGTTTTTTTTCTGCTTCTTTTGCAGAAGTTCCTGGCACGAATTCTGATTTTTTCTCTTCGCTTTTTACAGATTTTGATTTTGCCTTGGTCTTTGCGTTTGCCCAGGCGCGGAATGTTCCCTGCTCGTCAATGCCCGCTTCCGGCTTTTTTGAGGCCGTTTTCTTGACGGAACTTTTTGCCGAAGTCGAAGGGGCTTTTTTTACGGCTGTCGTTTCCGTAGCTTTTACAATCTTTGATTCTTTGGCTGATTTTTTTACCGAAGAGGTCTTTTTTACAGATTTTTCTGCCTTTGTCTCTGAAATTTTTCCACCCATAGGGGATAGTATAGCAGAAAGATTAAGACAAGCCAACAACCCAAGCGATTAAGCCTGACTTGTAGTCTGACTTTTAGTCTGACATCATTATTGCACCTGGACGCCAGCCCAGCCAGAATCCTTCCAGTTCAAAAAGTTTTCCGCCGATTCCTGTGCCTGAACTGAAATTTCCGTGAGCCGTTTTGCCTTTCTCAAGCCTGCGTCAGAAATCTGTACGAGCGGATTAATCCATCGAGTTTTTACAGGGAAGCTCACCTTGTAGCAGCCTTTCAAGTCCTCAGAATTTTCCGACCGGATAATTTCCTTCATGTTAAAGAAGGTCGAAATGAGCTGGCTGAAGGTGAATTGGGCTGACGAGCGATTCTTGTCTGCGGCGGGAATATTTTCGTATTTTTTTGATTCTGCGGCCTCTATAAAGATTTCAAGAACCCGTCTCTCGCTCAAATTGTAGCAGTCCTCTATAGAAATGATTCCAAGCTCCAGCGCGCGGAAAACGATGTCACCCAGCAGATTAAGGGCGATTTTGTTCTCATTTTTTCTGACAGCCAGTCCGACTTTAAGGATATTCATAAAATAGACGAGGGCAGTTTCCATGTCTGCAAAACCTAGCTCTTCAGTTCCGTCCTCATTTTTCAAAATACGGATACTTTCGTAGCAGGATTTTACGGTCTCCATGTCAAAGGCCACTCCTAGCCCCATTCCTGAGGGGAACATGTATTCAAGTCGGTCGGCGGAAAGGGAAGGGATCTCGTTGTCGCAGACAGGATAAACGTGATAATCCTGAATTTCCCAGGCGTTGATTCCGTCACGGGCAAGGAATTCAGCCAAGAGGGGGTCCTTCATAATCATTGCAGAGTTGTCCGCCTCGGTCGCCTGCTGGGTCAGAGCATCACCTTTCATGAAGTCTGAGACATGGCTGAAAACCGGGGTCGAGACATCGTGGAGAAGGGCCGCAAGGGTCTGTTTTTTATCATGCGTGAAATTCCAGACAATCAAGGCGCAGCCAAAAGAATGGTCAAGCCTAGAATAGAAAAATCTGTTTTGGTAGAGGGGAGTCCAGTCAGTTCCGCAGAGGAGTCCTACTCCGTCCAGTCGGGAAAGGAGCGGCAATGAAGAATATTCGTACAAAAAATCCGGGATTTCTTGGCAAAGAATTTTCTGGTAGTCAAAAATGCGGTCAAAAGTTTTAAGTCTGGGAAGTATCATAGGGGAATTATAGCGGGTGGATTTTTTACTGGCAACAAGGGCGAAAATTAAAAAAAAATGTCAAAAAACTCGAAAAATTAAAACATTTTTTTATAAATTTATGAATTATTTAAGGTTTGTGCAGTATAGTTTAGCCATCAGATAAAAAAGTTCAGTATAAATACAAAATTAAAAAAAAATTAGAAGTAAAAAGTATTTCAAAATTTTCTTGTAAAAATCATTTAAAATCGTTTTTAAAAAGCCGGAAGTTCATCTCCCGGTTTTTTATTTTTAAATACAGTTGAAAATTCTTGTTTTTATAGAAAGACGGCCTAAATTAGTGTATAATTATAGTATCTTTTTTTATGAGGATGCCAGATGAAAAAATTCGTGAAAATTGTATTGGTTTCAGCTTTTGTGCTTGCCGCTGTAATTTCTTGCAAGAGTAACAAAACAGAAGCAACTACGGAAACTGTGGAACAGCCGGCGGGAAAGGCCGTAGAATTCCGTTCGGACGTAGTAAAAACTACTTTGGGTGGAAAGGAAATTTCCTGCTGGAATTATGTTAAATTCTATGATGACAACACTTTTGTCTGGGGAATCTATCCTGAAGTCGATGAAGGTGCTGATTGCAGTGTTGATATTGAAAAGGGCGTGTTCACAGGCGATGTCTCAAAGGCTGGAAACCTTACTCTGACTACAACTTCAATTTTTAACCGGGATACGGGTAGCTGGCAAATTATCAATATGATTGACAATCCGACTAAGAACGAAGTTCCTGTCTCAGGCTCTGCTCCGAATCTTACGCTTGAGATGAACGGAAAGAGCTACAGCAAAAAATAAAGTCGATTTCCGCCAGTCAGCGGATTTCCCTCAAAAACGAGTCGTGGGTTTTAAGCCACTTTCCGCTTGCGTAATAAATCCAAAAGGCGACGGAAGTGACTACCCACGTAATCGGGTAGGATGCCAGCACCATATAAATCGTCTTGTGTAATGGAACAGCCGTAAAAAGCCAGACAACGCGCAGGGCGCAAACTCCAAAAAGCGTGATAATCATCGGAACAAAGGAGGCTCCCGCCCCCCTGACGACTCCCGCGAGAATCTCAATCGAAATATAAGTTATCCAGACCGGCACTAAAAAGTGCAGCATTTTCATTCCTTCGCTGATGACATCAGAATCCTTTGTGAAAATCGTGAAAATGGAGCTTCCTGTAAACCAAAATAAAATTCCAGAGAAGATTGTAAAGGCGATTGAAATCAGCATCGTCTCCTTCATCGTCAGGCGGATTCTCTCGTATTTTCTTGCCCCGTAGTTTTGTCCTGCGAAGGTCGTGACCGCGCCTCCGAGGGCTGTCATGATTGTCCAGAAGATTGCATCGATTTTACCGTAGGCCGCCCATGCCGCAATAGTCGTGGTTCCAAAAGAATTGATTGCCGACTGGATTATCAAATTTGAAAGAGAATAAAAGGTTGACTGAATTCCCGCAGGAAGCCCCAGCCTGAGCATTTGAACCAAAATATGGGGGGTAAAGGCAAGCTCCCTTGGAGAGAAATAAATTGAAGTATTAGATTTTTCAAGCCAAAAAAGAATCAGAATCATGCTGACTGTCTGACTGGCCACGGTTGCCCACGCGACTCCGGCGACTTTCCAGCCAAAGGCAACGACAAAAAGCAAGTCCAAAAAAATGTTCAAAATGACGGCCGCAATCAAAATGTAAAGGGGGCTTTTTGAGTCTCCTGCCGCCCGCATAATGCTGGATCCCATGTTGTAGATGAACATAGGAATCATCGAGACAAAGTAAATCCTCAGATATTGTAGGGAAGAGGCAAAAATTTCATCAGGAGTTTTTGTGATTCTCAAAACCCAGGGACTGAACAAAAGTCCGCAAAAAGTCAAAATGATTCCGCCGACCAAGGCCATCATCAGGGCGGTGTGGACAGACCTTCCGATTTCACGCTGGCGGTCAGCCCCGATGAATTGCGAGACTATTACGCCGGCACCGGCGGTCAAGCCGACAAAAAATCCGATTAAGAGATTTAAATAAACGGCAGTAGCCCCGCCGACAGCGGCAAGGGCTTCCTTACCCACAAAACGGCCGACTATTACCGCATCAACCGTGTTGTAGAGCTGCATAAAGAGGGTGCCGACCAGAATCGGGAAGAAAAAAGAAAGCAGACCTTTCCAAATCGGCCCCTCTGTAATGTATGATTTTTCCATGAAGGACTAGAGTCTCTCCGCAATCGCGTCGATGAAGTCCCAGGAGTTCACGACTTTTTTTGCCGGAGGCTCCGCGAGTCTTGCAAGGTCGCCGGTCATTGTGCCTTCCTCGATTACATCGAGCGTGACTTTCTCAAGTTTTTTGGCAAAGTCAGCCAGTTCCGGGGTACCGTCAAGCTCTGCGCGTTTTGCAAGTGCACCCGTCCAGGCAAAAATCAAGGCTACAGGGTTTGTGGAAGTCTTTTCGCCCTCCTGATAGCGGTAGTAGTGCTTTTGGACTGTTCCGTGACTGGCCTCGTACTCAAATTCTCCGCCCGGGCAGACCAAAACAGAAGTCATCATGGCAAGAGAGCCGCAAGCTGAGGCAATCATGTCGGACATCACATCGCCGTCGTAGTTTTTGCAGGCCCAGAGCATTCCGCCCTCGCTCTTCATTATGCGGGCAACAGCGTCGTCAATAAGCGTGTAGAAATATTCGATTCCGGCCTTTTCGAATTTCTCCTTGTACTCAGATTCGTATATTCTCTGGAAAATCTCTTTGAAATTCCCGTCGTAGGTCTTTGAGATTGTGTCTTTTGTTCCAAGCCAGACATCGATTTTCTGGTCAAGGGCATACATAAAACAGCAGCGGGCAAAATTCTCGATTGAGGCGTCAAGGTTGTGGATTCCCTGGATGATTCCGGGGCCTTTCATCACCTGAATTGTCTTACGGATTTCCTTGCCGTCCTCGCCGGTAAAGACAAGCTCCGCCTTTCCTGCGCAGGGGGTCTTAATCTCGCAGTTTTTATAAACGTCGCCATAAGCGTGGCGGCCAAGAATTATCGGCTTTTTCCAAGATTTGACGTTGCAGTGAATGTTCTTCACGAAAATCGGGGCGCGGAAAACAGTTCCGTCAAGCTCTCCACGGATGATTCCGTTTGGACTGGGGGTCAGCTGCTTGAGATTGTATTCCTTTACGCGGGCTGCGTTTGAGGTGATTGTCGCGCATTTTACGCCGACACCAAGCCTTTTGATTGCGGCTGCCGCCTCGTAAGTAACTTTGTCGTCAGAGTCATCGCGGCTTTTCAAGCCCAAATCGTAGTATTCGGTCTT
Source organism: uncultured Treponema sp. (assembly GCA_946615905.1). Lineage (GTDB taxonomy): Bacteria > Spirochaetota > Spirochaetia > Treponematales > Treponemataceae > Treponema_D. The sequence goes on from CAMOIE010000002.1 coordinate 8,657, forward strand.
GAGGTCAACAAAGGGTGTCAAAAGCTTGTCTTTGATAACAGCCCAGAGGACACGGGTCATTTCATCGCCGTCGAGTTCAGCGATTGCGTTTTTCATCTGAATTTTTGCCATAGTAATTTAATTTTAATGAAAACGCCCCGAAATGAATAGACAAAAAAATCATAAGTGGCCGATTTTACAAGGTTGCGTTCTCGTTTTTGTTTTTGTCCACGCCGGTATGCTCGCGGTTGTAGTCGAACATTGAGATTCCCTTTTCGTTCAGCTTTCGGTAAAGGCTTATGTTCTTTCCGGCCGGAAAAATTTTTTCGGCTTCCTCAAGATATGCCTTGGACTCTGATTTTTTTCCCATTTCAAAGAGAAGCTGGGAATAATAGAGGCTGGCAAAGAATTTCTCGCCGTCATTTTTTGCACTATCGTAGCCGTGCTTGAATCTAGTTCTCGCCTTTGTCATGCTGCCACCGAAAATTCCTGGGGCATATAAAAACCATTGGCCCAAACCTGAGCAGGCGCAGGGAAGATTTGGATTTGCGGCAAGAGCCTTCTCATACAAGTCCTTTATGTGAAAGCCGTTTCGTATGGTAAGCCAAAATGAAAATGTCATGTAAAGGGAGGTAACGTCACCAGTCAGGGAATACATCCAGGCGTTTACTTGTGAGCTGTCGTGGGTGGCAAGCCATCTCTCGTTTTTTTCAGTTTGCTTTTTAAGTTCCATGCGGACATTTCTCAAGTTGTCGCTCACGGAAAAAATGTATGTGTATCGCTGGACTGCAAACTCGCTTTCAAAAATCAGCTTTTCCTGCTCGTAGTCAATGGCATGTTCTTCAAGCTCTGAATAGATTTTTTTCTCAAAGTCATCGATTTCCTTAAGAATTTTTTCTGGTGAGTCGTCACGGCCTGAGAATTCCATCATCATGTTCATCAGATTGCTTAGGTTGTTCAAGGTGTAGTCTGAAATTCTTCCTTCGGAAAAAATCCTGCACGCGCAAAAGACCAGAATCCCAAACAGACAAATAAATTTTTTAGTCATTTTCACATTTCCAGTAAGAACGAAAACTCAAAAAAGGTTACAAGGTTAGAAGCATCCAAACGGAAGCGCAACCTTTTTGCCAAAGGTTTCTCTTCCTTCTGGACTTCTTACTCTTCCAAAACTAAGTCCACACTCTGTGCGTCTGCAGCTTTTATCAAGTCTTCCGGGGCAATTACAATCTGTTCACCCCGCACTCCTGCCGAAATATAGACTTTCTCGCAGTTCATACATGAAGAATCGATAAAGGTTGGGAATTTTTTCTTCATTCCCAAAGGTGAGCAGCCCCCGCGAATATAGCCTGTCAGTCCCAAAAGTTCCTCTGGCTTTACCGGAGAAAGCTCTTTTGCCCCGCAGGCGGTTCTCGCTTTTTTCAAATTGATTTCGTGCAGTGCCGACTGGCAAAAAACAAAAATTTTCTTGTCATTTGACCGCATTACGATTGTCTTAAAACATGCGTCCGGGGAGATCCCTAATTTTTCCGCGATATTTCCGGCGGCTCCCCTCTCCAAGGTGTGCTCCCCATCGTCATCGTAGGAAAGCGTTTCGTATTTTATTTTAAGTCCGTCAAGAATCCTCATGGCATTTGTCTTTTTCATAGCCCGAATATACCACAAGATAAAAACAAAAAAAATACCCCGACCCAGAAAAAATCTGAATCGGGGGCGTTGCGGGGGCTACCCCCGCAGATGGGGGTGTGCCGAAGACCGCTTGCGGGCTAAGGCCAGGGGGAAGGCTTTCCCCCTAACAATTATTCATTTTCCATTGTCAATTGTTCACTACTTAATCTCAACAACCCAGCCTTCGGGAGCTTTTTCGGTTCCCATCTGGATTCCGGTCAGGGTTTCGCGGAGCTTTTTCATGACAGGGCCGCACTCCTCCATTCCAGAGGGAAGCATGATTTTTATCTCGTGGTCGTCGATTTCGCCAATCGGGCTGATTACGGCAGCTGTTCCGCAAAGTCCGGCTTCCACAAAGTCCTTAAGCTCGTCCTTGTTGATTTTGCGCTCCTCGACTTCGATTCCAAGATAATCCCTTGCAACCTGAACCAGTGACCGGCGTGTGATTGACGGCAAAATTGAATTTGACTTTGGAGTGCAGATTTTTCCGTTTTTCTGGACGAACATGACGTTCGCGCCGCCAGTCTCTTCGATATAAGTGTGGGTCGCGGGGTCTGTGTAGAGGTTTTCCGCATAACCGCATTTGTGGGCGTCAACAATGTTGTGCAGGCTCATCGCGTAGTTGAGTCCGGCCTTGATATGTCCAGTTCCGTGGGGAGCTGCGCGGTCGAGGTCTGAGAGGCGGATTTTAATCGGTTTTACGCCGCCCTTGAAATACGGACCGACTGGAGTCACAAGGATTCTGAACTGATATTCATCAGCGGGCTTTACTCCGATAACCGCGTTGGAGCCGAACATATATGGGCGGATGTAAAGGGTCGCGCCGGATCCGTAAGGGGGAACCCATTCGATGTTAGCTTTTACGGTCTCAATCACAGCCTTTACGAATTTGTCTTCGGGAAATACGGGCATTTCAAGCTGGCGGCAGGAGTCAGCCATGCGGGCAGCGTTCAAGTCCGGGCGGAAGGTCACGATTTTTCCGTCTTTTGTCTGGTAGGCCTTGAGCCCTTCAAAGCAGGACTGCGAATACTGCAAAACGCCAGCGCATTCGGAGATTGTGACGGTGTGGTCGCTTGTCAAAGTTCCCTCGTCCCATTTTCCGTCCTTGTAGTTCGCGACGAAAGATTTTGATGTTTCCATGTAGCCGAAAGGCAGATTGCCCCAGTCAAGATTTTTTGCCATATTACACTCCTTAAAAGCCCCGCGTTAGCGGTCATGCAGTGTCGGGTAAAATCGCCCGGCGACTTAAATTTTATTAAAGTCATTTTATTATTTTTAAAGATTTTTTGCAATAAGGTTTTAACGATGAAAAAAGACGTGGACGCGAAGGCCTGATTTCATTATATTTATTTATATTGTATTTTTTTTAATGCACTTTTTGGAGACAGCATGATTTTAAATTCAGAAGACAAGAAAAAGGAAGAAAAGCAGCAGGACTCCATGGCGGAGAAATTCCTTAAGACCCGTCAGGTGATTCTTTCCGGCGAAGTGAACGCTGAGAACGCGGAAAAAGTGATAAAACAGCTCCTCCTGCTTGAGGCTGAGAGCGACAAGCCGATTTATCTTTTCATCGACTCACCCGGAGGCTCTATCGACGATGGATTCGGCATTTTTGACATCATAAAATTCATCAACGCCCCGGTCTACACAATCGGAACAGGCTTGATTGCCTCAATGGGAGCTATGATTCTCCTTTCTGTTCCCAAGGAAAGAAGATTCGCCCTGCCAAACAGCCACTATTTGATTCACCAGCCGCTTATTGGCGGAGCCTTCCGAGGTGTCGCGACTGACCTGGAGATTCAGGCTGAGGAAATCGCCAAGTCAAAGAAAAAGCTGATTGAGATTATCGCCAAGGAGACTGGTCAGACTGTTGAGAAAGTTCTGGCTGACACAGACCGCGACCACTGGCTTACCGCAGAGGAAGCCCTTGACTACGGACTTGTCTCAAAAATCGTCACAAGCCGCGCGGATTTGAAATAACATTTTATTTGTGGTAGAATTGTGACATTCCAACTGACGGATTCTTTGGTTCAGAAAATTATTTTCGCCATGGAAAATCAGCAAAAGGTCTTTTTGCTCGACGCTTCTTCTCTGGAGCTTGTCGAGGCGGACTCGGAAGCTGTTGATTTTATAGAAGAGTCGGTTGGAGAGGAAAAATTTTATACATTGCCGCCATGGAATTCAAAGGACGGCTTTATTTTGTTGGAATCTTTTTGCGATACCGTCAGGATTTCAAAAGCCCGCTCGGATTTAAAAAAGGTTCTCGAAGAAGGAAGGGGGGTATTCCGGAATTTTAAAAACGCTTTGAGCTTGTACCCGGAACTTGAACGGCGTTTTAATGCATACAAAAAAAATTACATGCAGACCCGTGTTTTTGAATGGTACGGCTCCCTCCGCGAATCTTGGGGATTGGAATCGCTCGCTCAGGAATCAGAAGAAATCGACCTAGTGGACGAAGACTTTTCCTTTTCAGAATGCAGCAGGCCGGATTTTAGCTGCATTGAAAAAGAGGCGGATTTTATAGCAGAGGAATTAAGGCAGACATTTACCGGCGAATTGGGTCAAGCATTTTCCGGACTCTGGCTCCGACGCTTTGATTTTTCGGAGGCAGACCGTGTGAACGGTATTATTTGCCGCACGGCAGCGGGAGAATTCGCAGGAGCAGCCCTTTATTCATCTGACTTTGAAAAAAACGGCCTTAAGAAAACAGTTTTTTTGACTGCTTTATTTGTAAACCAAAATTACCGGGGACTTGGAATTGCAGGCGGACTCATAAAACGCCTCTCTTCACTTTTGAAAGCTGCCGGAATTCACTGGTTGATTTTTACCGGCTTTTCAACGGACGAAATTTTTGAGCCTTTATTAAAGGCAAATGGATTTAAAAAAATCGGTTCAAATTTCGTCTTGGATTTAGAAGACTGCCGGACAAACGAAAACTAAGTCATTTTGTAGGAGAAATTATTATGGCTTTTAGACGTGATCGCAACGAAGAACTTCCTGCAGAGCAGGTTGCCGCATTTTTAAAGGATGCAGTTTCAAAAATCAAGGCAAATCCAGAGGAATTTGAAAACCTCAAAAAAGTTTTCAAACAGAACGTTCCGCTCACAATGCGCTCTTATGTTGCCGCATATTTGATTAACAACTGCCGCGGTGCTATTTTCCACTTCAACTCACGCAAAAACCGCGAGGAATTCCGCGCCCGCCGCGAATTCCGCTCAGACTTCCGCAACGAGGAACGCCGTCCCCGCTTTGGCGAGAACGAGGCTGCTTCAGAAGGAAGTGAAAATACAGAACGCCGCGAACCCTACGCCCGCGTTCAGATTGCCCCCGACCAGGCCGCCACAGTATTCGTATCTATCGGACGCAACCGCCGCGTATTCCCGCGTGACTTGGTTGGCCTCTTTACAAACGCAGCCGGAATCGAGCGCGAGAAAATCGGAAACATCCGCGTTCTTTCAAACTATTCATTCGTCGAACTTTTCAAGGAAGACGCTGAGAAGGCAATTGAAAAACTCAATGGCTATGACTACCGCGGACGCGCATTAAGCGTAAGCTACTCACGCCAGAGAGACGAGGAGAGTGAGGACGAGGCTCCCCGCTCTTATGAAGAGAACAACGAGCCTGTTCCCAATGTGGAAAACCGCTCAGCCCCGATTGTCGACAACTACACAACAACGACAAACGACACTGTAGCCCAGCAGGCAGCTTTCGCAGCCCAGATGGAGTCATCTTCAATGACTGATGAGGAAATCTTGGCAGCCCGCGCCCCCCGTTCATCTTCATCAGAAGACTAAGGCTTAAAAAGCGAGATGAGAATCGTAACGATTGCCACGGGGCCGCTTGGAGAAAATTCGCTGATTGTTCCTCTTAAAGAAAATCGCGTCTTTCTCGTTGACCCGGCTTCGTGCGCATTCTGCGGCGACGAGAAAAAAATCACTTCTTATCTCGCCGCCAATTCCCTTGAACCCGCCGCAGTTCTTTTGACCCATGGTCATTTTGACCACGTGGCGGGGCTTCCCTTCTTAAAAAAATTCTTTCCTGACATTCCTATTTTGATTCATAAAGATGACTCCCAGATGATTGGCTCCGATTCTGCAAGAATCCAGTCTCTCGATCTTGGCATGATGGGCTTTGAGGATTTTATACCGTCAGTCTCAAATCTGCCGGCTGCCACGAATTTTTTGGAGGACGGAAAGACTCTCGCAGAGTCCCTTGGAAATGAAGATCTTGCCCAATGGAAAGTCATTCATACTCCGGGACATACAAAAGGCTCCTGCTGCTTTTACAACGAAAACGAGAAAGTTTTGATTGCCGGAGACACGATTTTCTACCGCTCTTGGGGAAGAACTGACTTGTACAGTGGCAGCGATGAAGAGATGGCTCAAAGCCTTGCGAAAATAAAAAGTATTATAAGCCCTGACACAATAATTTATTCTGGTCATGACTATTCAGGCTTTCGTGCAGCTGACGGCTTTCCAATCTAAATCAATTAAAAAAACTAAAATCAAACTAAAAAAGTGAAAGATTTGCCGGAGGCGTGAATTCTGTGAAATTCCATTTTGGCGCGCCCAGAGCATGGCGGACAATGTAAAATTTATATTCGATTTTTTTATTTTTGACAGAGATGACTGCGAATGTCGGAGGCAAATTGAGTCTTGGCATTGAGCAGGAGCCAGGATTTAAAAGCAGGATTCCTCTTTTTGATTCCTTTGCATTTGAGATGTGGGTATGCCCGTAAATGGCTATTTTTGCCCCGTGCATGGCTGCGGCTTGCTCTATACTCTCAGTCGTGTAGTAGACGTCAAAGCGGTGGCCGTGAGCCATAAAAAAACAGACGTCTCCCGCCTTGAATGTCAGTTCCTTTGGAACTATCAGACCGATTTCAGGCTCTGGGCTGAATGCATATGAATCCCAGTCGCCGTTTCCCTGCACAAAAGCCCAGACAGGAGGAATTCTTTGTGCAAATTCAGAGTCAATCCTTGCTTTTTGGAGGACATCACAAATTGAAGGAAGGCCGTCACCGCAAAATGCCAGCGCGTCTGATTTTGGGCCGAATTCATTCAAAATGGCCTCGAAGACCGGCGTGTTCCCGTGAATGTCAGAGACGACGAGAATTTTTGCCTCAGGCTTTTTCTCAAGGTCCTGAATGTCGGAGGAGTTGCCAAAAATGAAATTTTGCTGCTGAATGAATTCCCTCATTAAAGATCCTATTCAAAAATAAAGTGATTTGCGGACTTCAAGCCTGTTTCGCTGTCAACGTAGCGGGAAACATTGTGGTCTTTTCCGATTAGGTTTTGAACGAAAGGCTGTAGATTTTCGTCAGCCGCAAGTGGGGCCCGCAAATTTATCATTGAGACTATTGAATCTGTAAGAAGTTTTGCCATGTCGATGTTTATGGTGACTGCTGTTTCGGTCGACTCCAGAGGATTTGTCTTTTGTGCGTAATCGAGAACGAAGTCCGAGACTGACTCTGAGGCCAAAACGTCATCCTGGGGTAGCAGGGAAAATACAGGGTAGGGGAGCTTTCTGCTTTCTTCGTTGTCTTGCAATTTTCCGATGGCGTTTGCAGTTCCCTCTGGGGCACCGACAATTATAAGTCCTGCAAGGTTTTCTTCCTCAAGATGTTCGACTAAGCGGCTGATTCTTTCCTTGCCAGAATGCATGAAGTCATCAGGATATGTGAATGTAATGATAAGTCCCTGTTTTTCCTCTGAGTCCAAGCCGAAATGCGTGTCCAAGTCTGCAAGAATCGGGGTTTTTACTTCCTCTTCATTGTAGCCGTAGCCAAAAAGGATTGCGATATGTTTGCCTGCAAGATATGCCTTTGTCTCGTCTGAGATTTTTTTGAGTTTTGTGGGAGCATTGTTTGATTTTCTTTCAGCTGAGCTATTTGCTCCTGTGTCTGCTTCGTTTTTTGAGCATGACTGGGTCGCAATTATTGAAAGTGACAAAAAAACGATTTTTACTAAATTCTTAAATTTCATGTTTTAATCTTAACATTTTTTTCATCAAGTGAAAAGAAAAATCCCCTGACTGTTCAGGGGATTTTTCGCTATGCGCTTATTGTAATCATGTTGCCGGGGGCGGCTGACTTTTCTGCATAAACAGAAATCCTGCCCCGGTAGGGATTTTTTGCTCGTGCATCATCCAACTGATTGCGGATTTGCGCAATATGGATTTTTAAGGTCGCACGATTTTTGTCGTTCTGGGCAAGAACCTTTTGCTGCAAGTCAGAAAGCTCCGCCTGAATCTCTTGTATGTTTTCATCACCCTGACTGCCAGTAACGGCCGTATACATTTTTTGCATCGGGTCAATCACCTTTTGCAGGCAGGAAAGATTGGCGACAATCTGATTCTCAAGTTCCGCATGGGCTGTCATGGCTGCACCATCATCGGCTTCGATTTTACCCTGCTGGAGTTCCAGAACTTTCAAGTATTCACGGAATTTGTTCCTCTGCTGCTCAAGCAAAGTCCTGAATCTTTTTAAAATCGCAACACGCTCGCTGATTTCTGCATCTGTTAAATCTTTTACCATTTTCCACCCCTTTTTATCCCTGAATGTTGAGCGTTTGGGGAACGTACTTTGCGGGAGCGTTTGCCTCGCTGTTTGAAGCTGTTTCCCAAGCGGAAGCAAGTTGACTCATCATGTTGCGCACGAAGTCGATTTTCTGCCGGTCCTTGTTGATATTTGCGCTCATTAGCTCCTGGTTGAAGTAAACATAGAGGGACATAAGATTTTGGGCGATTTGACCGCCCTTGTCCATGTCGAGAGAAACTTGGAGTTCGCTGATGATTTCCTGAGTTTTTACGATTGATTTGCCGAATTTTTCGATGTCTTTTGCCGCGATTGTACCGTCTGCTTTAAAGCAGGAAGCGGCTGCATCCAGATTTCGGACTGCACCCTCGTAGAGCATGACGATTAGGCGGCCCTGGCTGGCAGTTTTTACTGCGGTGTTACGGTAAGCGGTGTAAGCGTTTTGAAATCCCATAAATTGCCCTCCCAAATTAATGGATTTTTCCCGTCTTCAATATTTTCGGCAAAGACTAAAAAATGTTTAGGATTTTTTTAGCGTTTTTTCCAGCTTCCGCTTGCAGTGGATAAAGGCCGGAATCAAAAAGATGTCGGCAAAGACCCAGGCGAGCGGGGAGGCGAAACCCGCGGAAATCAGACCGAATTTTGGAACCATCCAAATTCCCATGATTGTGCGGGCTGCCATCTCAAAAACTCCCGCCAAAACAGCGAACATTGAAAATCCCATTCCCTGGATCATAAATCTGAAGATATTCACTGCCGCCAGCAGAATGTAGGCCGATGCGTTTTGAATCAAAAAGATTCTCGCCGACTTGATGATTCCTTCCTCCGCTGAGTCGACGAAAAGACCTGCGAAAAATCCACCCGCAAAATAATACAAAATCAGGACGAGAACCGCGTATACTGAGGCAATCAGCATTGAGTCAATCACTCCGCGCGAGAGTCTGTCGAGTTTTGCCGCCCCGGTGTTCTGCCCGCCGTAAGTGGCCATGGCCGTTCCGAGCGCATCGTAGACAGAGCAGAAGAACATTCCGGTTTTTTGGGCGGCCGTTATTGAGGCGACCGCCGCAGAGCCTAGCGTATTCACAGAAGTCTGCAAAATCACCGAGCCGACAGCCGTAATCGAATACTGCAAGCCCATCGGAATTCCGGCCGAGCAAAGGACAAAACAGTTTCGGGCGTTTAATTTTCTTTCTGACCGCTCGCCATGCAAAACAGAAAATTTCTTGCCCATGTAAATCAGGCAGGCAAGTCCTGAGATTCCCTGGGCGATAACGGTTGCCAAAGCCGCAGAACCGACCCCGCCTTTAAGCACGACGATAAAAAGCAGGTCAAGACCGATGTTCATAATTGCTGACATTACAAGAAAATAAACCGGGGTCTTTGAGTCGCCGAGGGAGCGGATTACTGCCGAAGTCATGTTGTACAAAAAAATCACCGGGATTCCGGCGAAAATTATCCCGATATAGGAGACAGCCCCGTCAAGAATGTCCGGTGGAGTCTGCATGATAAGGAGGAGGGGGCGGCAGAAAATCAGCGTGAGTGCCGTCATCAGAATTGAAATCAAAATGCAGAGCCAGGCTGAATTGTAGACGTACTTTCGCATCATGGAAAAGTCTTTTGCGCCGAACCTCTGGGCTACGGGAATCGCAAAGCCTGAGCAGACTCCCATGACGAAGCCGATTATCAAAAAGTTCACAGCACCGGTTGAGCCGACGGAAGCCAAAGCGCCGACTCCAAGATTTTTTCCGACGATGATTGTGTCTGTTACGTTGTAAAATTGCTGGAAAAGGTAGCCGAGTAAAAGTGGAATTGTGAAATTCAAAATCAGGCGGAAAGGAGAGCCTGTGGTCAAGTCTTTAGTCATGCGGCTATTTTATTCCACGCTTCCTTCCGCCTCAATAAGAAGACGGTTAATTCTTTGTTACAGAGTCTTGATGTCAGTGGTCAGGCAACCGGGATTTTGATTACGACTTTGCGGACTGTTGAAGGCTCGTCGACGCAAAGGCTTGGCAGGTGGCCGTCTTCGGGGCGGAAAATCAAAAAATCTCCGGCCTCAAGATAGTGGTCAACGCCGTTCACCGTTTTTTTATAGAAGATTATGTCGCGGTCAGGGTTGTATGGAATCTCGACTTCCAAATCGCCGAGGGCTGATGTTGAGATTATTTCCTTTCCCTCAAGGACAACCTGAACATCGATGAATTTTTTGTGTGACTCAAAACTCGCATCCTTGCGGAATTTAGTCTTGTATTCCTGAACCTGAACCTGTCCGCCTGATTCTAGCGGGTAGACTCCGACCGGCATATTTTTGCCTAAAAGTTTCTGGGTCAAAAAGTCGTAGGCTTCCGGGCTGAGTTCCTTGATTTTCTCGTAGTCTTTCATTGTAGATTTTCCTCCAAAATTGTCCGGCGGAATTTTTGCCGAACCGTCAAAAAATTATAGCATGGAAAGACTTTTCAAGACATAAAAAAATTTTTTTGATATACTGCAACAGAATTTTAATAGAAAGAAAGTAACTGGCGGGAAATGAACAAAAAAGTCCCCCTGGAGATTTTAAATTGGCCTTTGTAAAAAATCTTTTTGACAAAAACTTTATTGAATACGCTTCCTATGTTATCCGCGACAGGGCGATTCCTGATTTGGAGGACGGTCTTAAGCCTGTCCAGCGACGAATAATGCACACCCTTTTTGAGATGGACGACGGTCGCTTTCAGAAAGTCGCAAACGTTGTGGGGCGCGTAATGAAATATCACCCGCACGGAGACGCTTCAATCGGCGGAGCCTTGGTCGTTTTGGCCAACAAGGGAATTTTCATCGAGCGTCAGGGAAACTTTGGAAACCTTTTTACTGGCGATGGTGCTTCTGCCCCCCGTTACATTGAATGTCGCATTCACCCGTTGGCAAAAGATTTTTTTGTGACAAATTCCCACATCACCCGCTACGTTCCAAATTACGATGGCCGTTCGACGGAGCCTGAAGTTTACCGGACGAAAATTCCGGTCGCACTTGTAATCGGTGCTGAAGGAATCGCTGTCGGAATGTCCACGAAGATTCTTCCATACAATATAAAAGAAGTGATTGATGCGGAAATAAAATGCCTCCGCGGCGAAAAATTCCAGATTTATCCAGATCTGCCGACAGGTGGGCTGATTGACGTTTCAAACTACAAGGATGGCAACGGAAAAATCGTCACAAGGGCAAAATTCGACACTTCCGATGAAAAGAAAATCATAATTACAGAATTGCCCGTTGATACTTCTTCAAAGGATCTCACCGAGTCAATCGAGGCTGCCTACAAGGCCGGGAAAATCAAAATTTCTTCAATAGAAGACTACACGACCGACCACACTGAAATTGAAATCAAGTTGCCGCGAGGAGTCTACACGAAGGAAGTCGTTGATGCCCTTTATGCCTACACCGACTGCGAAAAATCTATCTCCTGCTCAATGCTAGTAATCAAGGACAACATGCCCCAGATTATGACGGCGACAGAAATCATCAAGTATTATTCTGAAAAACTCACCGGAATCATTAAGGACGAGCTTGAATACGAAAAAGGCCAGCTGACCGAAGAGCTTTTTGCCCGTACTTTGGAGAGGATTTTCATTGAGGAGAGGATTTACAAGCAGATTGAAATGATGAAGACTGCGGAAGCGGTGAACAAAGCCGTAAAAGACGGATTCAAGCCTTTTAAGGAAGAACTCACCCGCGAAGTCAACGATGATGACGTTGAAAAGCTCCTCAAAATTCCGATTCGCCGCATCTCCCTCTTTGACATCAACAAAAACCGCGACCAGGTAAAGGCAATCAACGCCCGCCTCAAGGAAATCAACCGCCGGCTCAAGCATTTGACCGACTGCGCCGTAGAATATCTAAACGGAATGCTGGAAAAATTCAGCAAAACAAATCCAGAAATGCTCAGTCGCCACACGCAAGTTACTTCATTCAATGCCGTTGACGTAAAGGAAATCGCCCAGCGCGATAAGTCCCTCCGCTATGACGAAAAGGGCTACTTGGGAATCGGAGTTTCAGGCGGACGGGAAATCATGAAAGTCTCCCCCTACGACCGCATAATCTATATGCGTAAAAACGGTCTATACACCGTCACCGATGTTCCCGACAAAATCTTCATCGACAAGGGAATGTGGTACTGCGGATTTTCGGACAAGGAAGTTCTCTCAAAAGTTCTCTTTACGGTTATTTTTCGCGACCCCAAGACAAAAATCGTCTCGATTAAACGGTGCCGAATCCCGTCTTTCATCTTGAATCGAGACTATTTTATAGCCCCTGACGGGATGGAAGTCCTCCACATCGACACCCGCGAAAAATTCTCATTTGAGCTGCAATACGAAAAAAAGCCCCGAGTTAAAATACTGACCGAAAAATTCAAGGCAGAAGACTTCCCCGAAAAAGGCCTCAAAACCTTGGGAGTCCGCGTAAGCCAAAAAGAAGTCGCAGGTATAAAAGTCGAGGACGGAAAATTAGATTTCGGAATGTGATTATTGGCTGTCGCAAGCGTATGGAGACGCCACCACCCCTGCAATTATTGAAAGTCTAAAGTCGGAATCATTTCGCGGAAAAAGTGGTTTTCGATTTTTGCATGGTTGGTCAGTTCTCCCCATTCCGCAAACTTTTCAGGGATATCGTAGACCCGTCCTAGCGTAAAAGAGCTTTTTGCCCCCTCCGAGTCCATAATCAGCGTGTAGTTTTTGCCGTTAAAAGAAAACTCGAGCTGCCGTCTTACCAAAAGGACTTCATAAAGTCTGTCTTTGTCGATTATGTGCATTTAAAAAATATACATGAATCGCTTTTTTTGTTGAATAGGCTTTTTTTTGTGACTATTTTGACTTCAAAAGAAAATTTATCTCCGTTAATGGAAAATCCATGGTAAAATTAAAGGAAATCCTTCAAAGGAGTTGAACGATGATAAAATTCTACAAGTGCGCAAAATGCGGTCAGATTCTGACAGTATTCAATCCCAAGTGTCCGGGAATCACCTGCTGCGGGGAAGCTGTCAAGGAAATCATAGCCAACACCCAGGACGCTGCCAAAGAAAAACACGTCCCGGCGGTCACGGTCAACGGAAGCGAAGTTCTGGTGAAAATCGGTTCTGTCCCACATCCGATGGAAAGCGACCACTGGATTGAATGGGTCTTGCTTGAGACAAAAAATGGCAGCCAGATTAAGAACTTGGCTCCAGGTGACGCTCCAGAGCTGACTTTTACCCTCAAAGATGACAGCGCCACGGCCGCATACGCCTACTGCAACAAGCACGGACTTTGGAAAGCTGACATTTAGGCGATTTTACTGCCGGGGCATTTGTGATAGAATGCCCCCATGCTTTTATTTGCTTCCGGTCGGACTGACATACCCGCCTTTTACTCAGAGTGGCTTTTAAAACGCCTTCGAGCGGGTTTTGTCGATGTGCGAAATCCATATTCTCATCAGCAGGTGACACGCTATGCGCTTGATCCAAAGTTAGTTGACTGCCTTGTTTTTTGCACAAAAAATCCTGCGCCGATTCTGCCCCGCATTGAGGAAATTCGAGAGTTGGGCTTTAAGTCTTACTTTTTTGTCACTCTTACGCCCTACGGAAAAGAAATAGAGCCGAACGTGCCTGAAAAAAACGCTGTGCTTGAGGCTGTCAGGGAGTTGGCAGAAAAAGTCGGTCCTCAGAATGTCTGCTGGCGTTACGACCCGATTTTTGTCAGTGGAGAATACCCAGTTTCCTTCCACATAAAAGCCTTTCGTGAGTATGCTCAAAAATTGCAAGGGGCAACAAGCCGCTGTGTGATCTCATTCATCGATTTATACGAAAAGACCAAAAAGAATTTTCCATCTGTTCGAGAAGTTTCTGAAAGCGACCAGATTTTTATCGCCCAGGCATTTTCAAAAATTGCCCGTGAAAACGACATGACAATCGAGTCCTGCGCGGAAAAAGTCGACCTTTCAGCCTACGGGGTAGAAAAAGGAGCCTGCGTTTCCAAACAGGTCATCGAGTCTGCGGTAGGCTTTCGCATAAAAGAGGGGCTTCACAAACAGATTTTACGCAATCACTGTCTCTGCCTGCCGACACGAGACATCGGGGCATATAATTCTTGCCCCCACGGCTGCCGTTACTGCTACGCCAACTACGACAAAAAGTCAGTCGACCGCAATTTTGCTGCCCACAATCCTGATTCCACATTTTTAATCGGAGGGGCTGAAAAAGGCGACATTCTAAAAGAAGCCAAGCAGGAATCTTGGCGAGACTTTCAGATGTTTTTGATATAAGGTAAAATAAAATATGCTCGTACCTGTAAATTTTCCGACAGTTGAAATCTCAATCAAAGGTTCCAAATTTTTGGCAGAAGCCTTTTCCCTCGAAAGTCAGGCTCAGGCGCGGGAAATACTGAAATCCCAAAAGGCAAAGTATGCCGATGCGACACATGTCTGCCACGCCTTTATTTGCGGAAAGAATGCAGAATTTATGGGCATGAGCGATGACGGGGAGCCAGGCGGAACTGCCGGAAGGCCAATGCTTGATGTCCTCAAAGGTTCCGGGGCGACAAACTTGATGGTTACAGTGACGAGATGGTTCGGGGGAACCTTGCTTGGAACAGGCGGACTTGTTAAGGCATATTCACAGGCTGTCAAAGACCTGCTTGCCGAGACGAAATTTGAGGAATTGGTTGAAAAATCCCCTTTTTCATTCGAGACGGACTACTCCTTTTACAAGAGCGCGAAAAAAATTCTGGAAGGATTTTCAATTTCTGAGTTAAAGGAAAATTTTTCTGAGGGGGTTCGGCTCTCTGGCATGATTCCCTCTGCTGACTATGCAGCCCTTTCCGCCCAAATTTTTGACAAGTCAAACGGTAGGGTGAAAATTTCCTGACTTTTTTGCGCCAGTGCGTGGAAGGGTGGCGGAGCCAGCCACCGCAGCTGAAAGCGAGGAGGCCGCGCGTTAGCAAGCCCTGAAAGGCACGACCCGAACGTAAGTGAGGGGGGCGCCCTAATTTTTGCTTTTAATTTCTCCTCCTTTTTGCTACAATTCCTCCATGCTTTTAGCCGTAGACATTGGAAACACGAACATAGTCGCAGGAATTTTTGACGGAGACAAGATTTTAGTCCAGTGGAGAATCGCAACTGACGCCCGCCGGACCGGAGACGAGTACACGTCAATTATTTTGACCCTTGCCCGCGATGCGGAAATTGACCTCAAGCAGCTGGATTCCGCCGTGATTTCTTCGGTTGTTCCCGCGCTTACGGGGCCTTTTGTCGTTGTCGGCCAGCACATCTGCAAGTGCAAGCCCTTTGTCGTGGAGTCAAACCTCGCATATTCGCCCAAGCTTCCGGTCAATCTGCCCAAAGGCTCCACCCACGTTCTCGGAACGGACTTGCTTTCAAACGCGGTTTCCGCCTGGCATTATTTTAAAGGTGAGGCGAACATCGTCGTAGATTTTGGAACCGCCCTCACCCTTACCGCCACTGACTCAAAGGGAATTATTCAGGGAATCACGATTTCACCAGGTCTTGGAACTGCAATCAAAGCCCTTGCAGCAAATACAGCCCAGCTTCCATTAGTTCCACTTGTCGCCCCGCCGTCAAGCCTTGGGTCTTCGACTACGGAAGCGATTCAGTCAGGTGTCGTTCTCGGCTACAAGGGACTCGTTGAATATCTTGTGGGCGAGGTTAAAAAGGACATGGAAGCTAAAACCGGTGACAAGAATATCCACGTGATTGCAACCGGCGGACTAAATTCTGTCCTCAAGCCGATAACTTCTTCTTTCACGATTGTTGAAAAAGACCTGACATTAAAAGGCCTCAAGCTGATTTTTGACATCTGCAATAAATAGAAATAGGGCGTTCCCCGCCGTGAGACAGCATCCGTGCTGCCTCACGGCTACGAGTTTCGCTTTCCGCCACAGTCCGTGTCGGATTTGCTTCGCAAACCAGCAAAACTCGCAACAATTTATTTACGCTGCCCATCCATGGGCAGACACGCCGTCGCTATGTCCGGGGTTCCGCCATTCGGCTTCATTCCCTACGCTCTGGAGGTTTCGACAAGCTCAACCACCGCCGCTTCGGAATCGTGCTTTCAGCACGCCCCCTCCCAGCGCTAACGCATTTTCACTTCGCGATAAAATCTTTCCACTGGATTCCCGCGCCGCTTGAAACGTCGCGGGTAAGGATTGCGCCGGTGACTTCATCCAAAAATTCCGGGCCGATTCCGGGGCTTAGGATTTTTTCTGTGCGGAGAACTCCGATATCTTCCGGCAGAATCTTTTCCCCAGCTTTCATTGACCGCATGAAGTGGAGGCTGCGGTTTGTCCGCCCGTAATTTGCTTTTTCCGCTGGGGCGAGTTCTTTTACTCCGCTTCCCAAAGTCGCCTTTACTTTTTCTTTTCCGAACTGGTCAAGCATCTGCTCGATTATGTTGTCGCCACCGCAAGTCAGGCTGTAGCGGTTTATCATCGCCTCGCATTGGTGGACGCAGTGGCACATCTGGGCGAACTGCTCAGGCTCCAGGGCAACCGGGTCGTCAAGGCCGTCAGTTTTTTTGCTCAAAGTAATGTGCTTTTCTATCATTTCGCCGCCCACGCTTGCCGCCAGTGACGGGACTAAAACCGGGTCGAGGGAATGGTCTGAGACTCCGACCGGAAGACCGAAAATTTTCGAGAGATTGGGAATCACGTTCAGATTGTAGTCTTCTTCCGGGGCCGGGTAGCTTGTGACGCAGTGCAAAAGGGTGACTTTTTCCCGCCCGATGATTTCCACCGCCCGCTCGATGTCGGCCAAAGTGGAGACCCCGCTGGACAAAATGACTGGGATTTTCTCCTGCTGATTTTTCCGGGCATTGGCCAGGGCTTTTAAAAGCGGAATGTGGTTGAGTTCCGGCGAGGCGATTTTTATTCCGTCGGGCTTTATCGCAAGAAGCTCCGCAAGCGAGCGGAGGCCGAACGGAGAGCAGTAGAATTTGACATTTTTTGAGTGCGCGTATTCAAGGCAGTCAGCGAAAAATTTCGGCTCCACCTCAAGTTCTTTGAAGCGGTCGTAAAGCCGGACTTTTCCGCCGGGAAGGTTCACAAAGCCGGTATCCGGGTGGAGGATTTCGTCCGCATAGACCCACTGGAATTTCACCGCGTCCGCTCCTGCCCAGACAGCCGCGTCAATCAATTTTTTTGCTTTTTCAAAATCCCCGCCGTGGGATGTACCTATTTCTGCAACGACAAACATAACTGTGAATAATTTACAATGTACATTGAAAAAAGAAAAGCCTTGCAATTTTTGTTAGGTTAAACTTAATTTCATGCGAAGGGTGGTTATATTTTTTGTTCCTGTGAGATAGAATTGAACTATGGATTATAAAATTTTATGTTCACAGGCTTCTGCCTTGGCAGACGGAGAACTGCCCGCTGTTTCTGTTTTAAGCAATATCGCTTCTCTTATTTTCAATGAACTTAGTGATGTAAGCTGGGCCGGCTTTTACCTTGCGAAGGCTCAGACCTTGTTTCTCGGCCCCTTTTGTGGGAAGGTTGCCTGCACGGTCATTCCATTTGGCAAAGGTGTGTGCGGAACGGCCGCCTCTTTAAAGGAGAGCCAGCTTGTAAAGGATGTTCATTCTTTTCCTGGTCATATAGCCTGTGATTCTGCATCGGAATCGGAGCTGGTGATTCCTCTTCTGTCAAAGGAGGGAAAGGTTCTTGGAGTTCTGGACTTGGATAGCACAAAAACAGCCCGCTTTGCTCAGGAAGATCTCGAAGGCCTTAATGAAATCGCGGGGCTAGTATCCAAAGTTCTTGAATCTAAGAGCCTTGGGCTGTAAAAAAAATCCTGTCTTCATTCTTTAATTAATCTATGTTATAATTTCTCCTATGTTAAGTGCAATCGCAAAATTGATAAAATCCTTGGGGGCAAATACAAACCCCGGTGAAATTGCCCACGCTATGGCTTGCGGCATGATTTTGGGACTGATGCCAAAGAACAATCTGATGTGGTATTTGGTCATGGTGTTCATTCTCTTTGTCAGGATCAATAAGCCGATGTACGTGATTATGATGTTAGCCGGCTCTGTAATCGCTCCGGCCTGTGACGGATTTTTTGACACAATCGGATATTCATTTTTGACAATTCCCCAATTTTCCGGATTTTTTGGCACCCTGTTGGACATTCCATTTGTGGCCTTTTCGAAATTCAACAATTCTGTCGTCATGGGGGCTTTTCTCTGCGGACTTGCCCTCTACATTCCCCTCTATGTTTTGTCTAGGGGCCTTGTTGCCTTGTTCAGAAAGACTGTCGTTCCTGCCTTGCGGAAGGCAAAGCTGACTAAGATAATCAACCAGATTCCGCTTGTCGCGAAAATTGCCGGACTTATGGGAGAAGAGTAGAAAATGGAAGATACAAAAAAAACTAAAAAAAAGGCTGTAAAAGCGCCGAAAGTCGAGAAAAAAATCCCTGCAAAAAAACTTCCTAAGCTATTTAAAAAAGCCTACAGTGAAAAGGCCTTTAAAAATAAAATTCTCAAGAAAATTTACATTGAGGATGACAAAAGTCTTGTGACCTCAATTTATTCTGACAAAATCAAAAAGGGCAAGACTACAAAATTAATCGTTCCGAAAAATGCCGAATTCACCAAAAAGGACGTAAAACGCCTCAAGGGAATTGCAAAGTCAATTAAGGCCAACAAGGGAAGAGTCAAATCTGCCCCATTCATAGCTGTTGCGGCCGTAATTGTGGCTGTCGGAATTACTGTTACTGTTTTCAAAAATGTGGCGGTAAAATACGCAATTCGCACTGGAATGCAGTCTGTATTCAAGGCTAAGACTGACATCGGCAGGGTCAAGGTTGAGATTTTCGGCTCCCAAATTAAAATTTCAAATTTGGCCCAGGCTTCAAGCGATGACCCGATGAAAAACATCTTCCAGTTTGACACGTTGGACTTGGACTTCAATTTGACCCAGCTTTTGCGCGGTCGCTTTGACGCAGAGAATCTTGAAATTTCAGGCCTGGCCCTGGGAACCGAAAGGAAGACTTCTGGCGCCCTGCCTCTGGCTAAGTCTGCAAAAAACGAGGCCAAATCCAACGATACGGCAGGATTCTATAAGTCTCTCAAGGAAAAGAGCGGAAATTCTCTCGACTCTGCAAAAAAATCAATTGCCACGGCCTTTGCTGACTATAATCCGCAGACTATGGTTGCAAACGTAAAGGAGAACCTAAAGTCACCGGCGGTAGCAAAGGAAGTTGAGGCTGATGCAAAGTCTATCGTTGAAAAATGGAAGGCGAAACCTGACGAAGTTGAAAAGGAAGTCGAAGATTTTAGGACAAGGGCTGAAAGTCTGACTTCTATAAAAGTCGATTCCCTTAAAACTCAGGCTGAAATTGAAGCTGCAATCGCAAAGATTAAGGCTGCCCTTGAAACTGGCGAAAAAGTCAGCAAGGATATTAATGAGACTATGAAGTCAATCGAGGGCGACAAAAAGTCCGTTGAGTCCATGAAAACTAAAATCGAGGCGGCAATCAAAAACGACAAGAATCTTGTGGCTGACCAAATCAACAAGATTTCTGATCTTTCGCTCGATGGCGTAAAAAATATTTTGACCGGAGCTTTGGATTCTGCCGGCTATGAGCTTTTGGGAAAATATTATCCGTACCTTCAAAAACTGATTTCCTATGCGTCAAGTATGAAGGGAAAGTCCTCCTCTTCATCTGCTACCGACAAGGCAAACAAACAGGCCAAGGACAATGCTAAAAAGGCTAGGAAACGCTATGTTGGCCGCAATGTCTACTGGAAGGCTGACAAAGTTCCGACTTTCCTGATTGAGCACGCCCTTGCTTCTGGAGCTGGAATCAAAGTTGAGGCCACAAATATTTCAAACGACATGGACAAACGGGGGGCTCCATGGGTTGTTGACGGAAGCTACAAGCAGGAAAAGCGGTCTCACATTGCAAAGTTGACTGTAGACTCCCGCGCTAACACAAAAAATGCCCTGATTACTGGCGACTATACTGGCAACAATTTCCCAGTCAGTTTGGACTTGGCAAAAATGATTGAGGCTGACGGAATTCCGAATTTCTCTGGAACGACCGGAATAAAAGCCCAGCTGACAGCCAACGAGGATTTTTCTTTCGGAATCAGCGGAAAACTCAATTTGAACCCTGTAAAACTTTCTGCCGCCGCTTTCTCTCCAGAATTCGCTTCAAAGCTTTACCAGAATGCTTTGTCGACAATTAAAAAGATGGACCTTGGGGCTAATGTCGGATTCAGCCAGAATGACGGAGTTGCCTTAAAACTGACAAGCGATGCCGACAAGCAGCTGATGAATGCCATTAAGACTTCTCTAAAAAGTGAGATGGCATCGATAAAGGAGACCGCCCTTGCCGAAGTTGAAAAGCAGCTTGCGGAGTCTTCAAACGGAGTCATTTCAAATCTTGACCAGTTTACCGACATTTACAAAACTATATCTTCAAGTGACGACAAAACTGCTGCCCTTAAAAAGGCACTTGAGGCAAAGTCTAAGGAACTGGCGAAAGCCATGACAAAAAAGGCCGCAGACAAGGGAATTGAAAAAATGACGGAAAAACTGGAGTCTTCAGAGGCTGGCTCTGCCGCATCCAAGGCCGCATCGAACCTCCTCAAGGGCTTTAGAAAATAAAATTATAGAAACAAAAAGGCCGCCAGATTTTCAAATCGGGCGGCCTTTTTGTTATGCCTTGCACGGCAGATTTACTTTTGCAGGTCTTTTACGTTTTTGATAAAGCGTTTGTAGGCGTAATTTGAGACGTAGAAAAGGTAGTCTGATTCAGAAGAAGAGCAGATGTATTTTGCCTCATCGACTTTTGCAAACGAAGCCGTAATCTGCTTGTCGCCTGCCGTCAGCGTGACTTTCTCAAGATTTTCCGTCGGGAACGCCGTGCTTTCCGGGGCAAAAGAATCCGCTGTCAGAGAGTTGAGAGTTTTTACCCAAGTCGCGATTTTTTCAGAGTCGCCGTTTGAGTCCGCCGGAACAAAAGTCCACACAGCCGGGTCCCCGGATTTTGCAACGTTGAAATTTCCGGATTCAGCTTTGACTGAAACGCTTGAGATTTCCTCCGCTTTTACAGAGAAAATCTCCCGCTCGCGGAGGGCTTCTGTGTCAGTGTCAAAAAACTCGTGGTAGGAGTCGGAGGCCAAGAGAATATCCGCAGAGCCGTCGATTTTGATGTAGGACTGGCTTCCCGTTGATGAGTCCTTTCCAACGTAGAGGGTGCGGACGACTTTCCCGTCTTTTGACGCCTTCACTGTGATTTTGGAATTTTCGTCCAAACCGTAGCGGCTTTCGTCAGCTGTTGAACGGGTTAAAAGTCCAAGCGTTTTAATTGAAGTCAGGGCTTCCGCCAAATCTTCCGAGTCGTCTGAATCTGCCGGGTATTTTTTGTCCCCGACGAACCAATTTTCTCCCTCTTTTACGAGGCTGACGCTTCCTTTTGCGGAAGTGATTTCAATTGCGTCAATGTCGTCCTTGAGATTCCATTCTTTTACCGGAGACCGGCCTGCAAAAATGCACTGAATGACAAAAATCACAGCCAAAAGTGCGATTGCGGAAAGTAAAAATATTTTTCGAGTCTTCATTATTTTACGTCCTTATTTGTTAGAAGATTCGTCATCGTAGCGGATGTCTTCCGGGTTGTAGCGGCGGCGGATTGCAGCCTTGCGGGCCTTTCTCCCTGCCCAGACAAAAAGTCCGATGACAATCACGATGATGACAAGACCAAACTGGTTGAAGTATTTTGCGATCAAAGCTCCGGCCCCGCTCTTTACGTTGAGCGCGGTCAGGGAAAGTCCTTTTGTCTTCATTGCGCAAAGCTCGTCCTCGCCGTTCATGTAGTCAATCACGTTTGAGATAAAGAGGGAGACGGGCTGGGTTCCTTCCTCATCGAGCAGCTGGGCACCAGTGACTTTTGAGGTTCCCGCGATGAAAATCTTTCCTGCCTGAACTGACTTTGCGATGTGTGAATTTACCGCGACATCTCCCTTTGCCTCGTTTTCCCCGTTGTCCTTTGCGGGTGCCTTGTCAAACGCGGATGTGAAGTTTCCTTCGAGCAAAAGGGCGAGGTTTTCCGCCTTTTCCTTTGACTTGTCTGACGGGGCTGAAATGAAGCTGGGGTTTGTCGTGATGTTTTCTGTCATCAGCCATGATTTTGGAGATGATTTTGCAAGCTCTGTGACTTTAACTCCTTCCGTAGGAGTGACATCGAGCGAACCTGCCTGAATGAATATGACGTAGCCCAGATTCTTTGAGATTACGTTTTTCTGGCTCAAAGAAGATTTCTGCATCATCGGGGCAAAGTGAATCGGCATTTCACCGTACTGCTGGCTTCTCTGCACGTAGCAGTTTTCATCGAGAACGTAGTTTTTCTGCGGCGTGACCCCGTATTTTGAGAGGATTTTTTCAAGTCCTGTGTCAATCGGATCGTAGGTCGGCTGCTGGTAGTAGGCCATCTGACCTTCCGGCACATTTTCCTTGTAGGGGTCAAGGAAGAGGATTAAATTTCCACCCTTCATCAAAAACTGGTCGAGTTTGTAGAGGTCTGCCTCCGCAAATTGGTAAACCGGACCGTCGATTACTACTGAAGTCATTCCTGCGGGAATTTCCTCTTTTGTAAGGTCGATGTTTTTGAAAGTGTAGCGGGCAGAGACAAGACTTGCCAGTCTTCCGGCTCCGTTCTGCTCGTCCTCGAATGAAAGTTCCCCGTGGCCTGTAATCCAGCCGATTTCCCTTGATTTTGCGACAAGGCTTGTAAGAGAGTCTCCGATGCCTTCCTCAAGAGAATCCAAGCCGGCCACCATGTTGCCGAAAATCGTCCTTGTGATTCCGAGCGGAACGACTCTAAAATTCTCACCGTGTTCAAGAACAAGTCCGAGAACTCCCATGCCCTTGCCCATGACCTCGTTGTCCCAGCTCAATGCCTGGAGTCCGTATTTCTGGGCGACAGTCTGAATCTCATTTTCGGAAGGGTCTACAACCTGATATGACAGGCGGCCGAGATTCTTTTTGTTGACTGATTCAAAGGCTTCTTGAACTGCCTGGTCAATCTGGTCAAAGCCGCCGATTTGGGCAAGCCCCAGCTTTTTGCTCTTGTAGAGGGTCAGGGTGATGTTACCCTTCAAGCCTGCCAGAGTGTCGACTGAGGAAATCATGCTGGACATTTTTGAGGTGATTTTGTACTCAAGTCCGTCAGTTGAAGTCAGTCCGTCCAAAGTCTCGATGGAGTCCGCGTACGAGAAGACGAGACCCAGCCAGACCTGCTTGAATCCGACCTCGTTGTTTGAAAGCTGCTGAATCTGGCTTTGGCGCAAACCGTAGCCGGAAGCCATTGACTCGCTCTCTTTTTTGCCCATGTCAAAATACTGGACAGAGAAATTCTTGTTGCCTTTTCCTGAATATTCAGAAAGCAAGTCCTTTACGTACTGGCTGACGTTGTTGTATGGGGCGGGAAGGTTGTCAGACATAAAGACTTTCACAGAAAGCGGCTGTTCGAGCGTTGAGACCAAGCGGACGGAAGCCTGTGAAAGAGAGTAAGATTTCGGGGATGTCAGGTCAAATCTTTTGAACGCACGGATGCAGACAAGATTTGCGAGAATCAAAAGGACTACGAAAAGTGTAAAATCGCTTTTGGGGCTTTTTAGCCATTGAAGAAAGTTTTTCATTTTAGCGGTTGTCTCCTGTCGCCTTGATTGTCTGGACTGTCATGGCAAAGAAAAGTGCCGTCAAGGAGATGAAATAAACAAAGTCGCGGGTGTCCAGAATTCCGCGTGAGATTGACTCAAAATGAGTAGACGCGCTCAGGTAAGAGACTGCCTCAACGATTGCAGACGGCAAAAATACTGCGAACATACTGAGCAGGGTCAAAACCATGCAGATTGCAAGCGCGATGAAAAATGCCACAATCTGATTTTTTGTAGATGACGAGGCGAAAATTCCGATTGCAGAGAATGCCGCCGTCAAGAACAAGGCTCCCAAATATCCGCCGACAATCGGCCCCCAGTCCGGGTCGCCGAAAATGGCGCAGGTGATTGCGTAGAAAAGGGTGGGGGCCAGCATCAAAGCTCCTGCCCCGAATGCCGCAAGGAATTTTCCGAGTGTAACGTCAAAGGCCGTCACCGGTAGCGTCATCAGAGTTTCGATGGAGCCTGACCTTTTTTCCTCGGCGA
Source organism: uncultured Treponema sp. (assembly GCA_946615905.1). GTDB lineage: Bacteria > Spirochaetota > Spirochaetia > Treponematales > Treponemataceae > Treponema_D. Next base: position 33,004 of record CAMOIE010000002.1, read on the forward strand.
TAACGCGCATGGTCAAAGCCGGAATGAAGAATGAGAGCAAAATCGGCAGGAGACCGAAAAAGTTTCTCAATTCAGCCCGGTTGTTCAAAAAGAATGTGTTGAAGAACAAAAAGCCCATGGCCAAAAGGAAAAGTCCTGTGACTATGTAGGCAATCGGGCTTTGGAAATATGCCGCAAGGTCGCGCTTTGCTATTACAATTGCGGCGGTCTGTTTTTTGTTGTTTTTCATTTGACTGCTCCTTCGTCAGAAGATTCCGCCCCGGTCAGAGCGTGGAATACGTCCTCAAGGCTGTTGCGGCGGATTGAAAGCTCGTACAAGGTCCAGCCGGACTCAACGGCCGCCTTGAAAATTGCCGGGCGGATTTCACTGTCGCCGTCTGCCGCTGCAAGAATAGAGGCTACCTTCGCCTCTCCCTTGATTTCTTCTCCGCTTGTGGCTGCGCAGGATTTTACGCCGGGGATTTTCCCGATTTTTTCGCTAAGTTCTGCGTCTGTGCAGCCTGCCGCCTGAACGTAAACTGACTGGCTGTGGCCGTAGCGTTCGCGCAATTCATTAGTCGGGGAGTCAGCGACGATTTTTCCCCCGTTGATGATGATGACGCGGCCGCAAAGCATCTCAACCTCGCTCAAAATGTGGGTGGAGATTATTACGGTTCTTGTCTTTCCGATTTCCTTGATTAACGCGCGGACTTCGGTGATTTGGTTGGGGTCAAGGCCTGAAGTCGGCTCGTCCAGAATCAGGATTTCAGGGTCGTTCATAAGGGCGTGGGCAAGGCCGACTCTCTGCTTGTAACCGCGTGAAAGCTCGGCGATGTTTTTGTGCATGACTTCCTTCAAGCCGCAGATTTCGCAGAGGCGGGGAACCTTTTCGTCTGCATCAACCCCGTGGACATCCGCAACGTAGCGCAGGTAGTCGTCAACAATCATGTCGGCGTAAAGGGGGGCGGACTCAGGCATGTAGCCGATTTTCTGCTTGGCTGCAACCGGGTCAGTGGAAATGTCGATTCCGTCAATTGAAACCCTGCCGCTGGTTGATTTTAAAAATCCAGTGATCATGCGCATAGTCGTGCTTTTTCCGGCTCCGTTTGGACCCAAAAGGCCTACAATCTGGCCGGTCGGAATGGAAAAGCTGATGTCGTCTACCGCACGGAAATTCCCGAAATGGCGGGAAAGGTGGGAAACCTCAATCATTTGTGTAGCTCCAAATTTTTTTGAATTGTGTGGCAGGCAGATTCACCCGCCGCAGAAGATAGAATGTTTCTATATTACTAAAACAATCGAGAAGTGAAAAGGTAAATGAAATAATGCAGAATCGACAATTTACAATGGGCAATTTATAGGGGGCGCATGTCTCTTGGCGAGCGTCCCCTACAGGCTTCGGTGCCCTCGGTGCTAGGCACTGGCTTTCGCCACCTTCCGGGCACGGAGCGCAATTTTTTTTTAATCTTGGTGTATTTTTGCTTTTCCTTGTTTTTTACTCTTCTACCGGGATAAAAACTTCATCGTTGCCGTTTTCGAGGCTGTTTATAATCAAGGCGTGGTCTGTCTTGCGGTAATCTCTGGCAGACTTTTTCTTGCCGATAGAGGGGTTTTGCATGTAGTAGTCCTGATACTTGAATTCCTGGCCGGTTGAAAATGCGATTTTCTCAGCTTCGAGAATGAGCTTTTCTTCCGAGGCCTTGAATTTTCCGCTTATTGTCATCGTGAGTTTTTTGCCCTTGTAAACTGAGAGGTCAACCGGAGAGTAGTCCTTGTCCACAAGCTCATAGTCGTAGTAGTCTTGGAAAATTTCCTTTGTATAGGTCAAGTCCTCGTTGAAACTGTAGGTGATTGACTGGTCTACCAAAAGGTATCCGAATGTAGAATCCGGGTCAGAATCATCGACAGCAAGCCCTTGCTTGTAGGCCGCGTTAAAACGCCACTTTCCAACTAGGTCGCTGCTATTTTCATACTTTTTGCAAGAAGAAAAAATTAATGAAGAAATTGAAATTGTTAATAAAATAATTTTTGTAAGTTTTTTCATTTGCCGTTAATAGTAAAGTAATAATGCAAAAAAAGAAAGATTAAAAAAGCAAAAAAGCAAAAAAAAACAGAGGCCTTTGCCTCTGTTTTTGAAGTATCGCCGGTTAATTACTCACCGTGAACGATTGTTGTTACTTTTGACATAACCAACAACCATGTAACTTCAACGTCAACTGTTCCAACTTTCTGGATGTTGCCGTTCTTTGCAGCTGTACCGATAGAAGCATCTGATCCGGGCAAAGCAAAAATCGGGCAGTTGAACAAGTATGTTGCTGTTGCGCGTCCTTCTTTTGATCCTACGTTGTTGTCTGTTGCCTGCATAGGAAGAACAGATGTACATGCTGAGAGTACGAGAGCTGCTCCAAGAGCAACGATTGCTGATGCGAATTTTTTCATAATCACATCTCCTTTATGAAGAAAATTTATGCCTAAAAAAATAGGCAATAATTATGATAACAGTAAATTTTCATTTGTCAATATAAATTTAAAAAAAAAGAGTAAATTTTTTTAAGGTAAGTTTTATAGTCTGTTTATATTTTTTTCTCCTTCTTCACAATTTTTTTGTTTGTTTCTATAATATGGCAACACTAAAAAATGGAGAACACTTTATGAAAAAACTTGCTGCTGCGGCTATGGGTCTCCTCCTGCCGCTCTCATTGTTTGCCTTGGATGCTGCCACGTCTAAAAATGAAAAAGTCGAAGTCGGCTCCAACGTTGTCAGTGAACTTTCAAACCCCAAGGGAAAGAAAGTCTTTGTCGTCGGTGACTCAACGGTCAGTCCCTTTGACGACCCCTATTACCGCCCCCGCTTTGGCTACGGCACAAAGATTCAGGACTATCTCAACGATGGTAAAGTTGAAGTTGTAAATCTGGCCCAGTCAGGTCGGTCATCAAAGTCATTTTTGACGGAGAGCAACTATCAGGTTCTCAAGAACAACATCAAAAAGGGCGACTACCTTGTAGTCGGCTTTGGCCACAATGACGAAAAGAAAGACGACCCCGCCCGTTTTACAAGCGCAAACGGCTCCAAAGAAGAGGCCGGTTCTTTCAAAAACGTCCTTTATGAAAACTACGTAAAGCTGGCCCAGAGCAAAAAGGCGACTGTAATCCTCTGCACCCCGATTGTCCGCCGTGCTCCTGGCAAAGCATACGAAGGCTCTTATGTCCATGTTACAGAAGACGGCGACTACCCGCAGGCAATCCGCGACTTGGCCGCAGAGACAAAATCAATCCTCGTTGACTTGACCGCAATCACAAAAGCCCGCTATGAAAAAGTCGGCGACGCGGAAACCATCAAATTCCACGCCTGGACAAGCGACAAGGAAAAATCCGTTGACAACACCCACTTGAACTCTTATGGCGCTGCAATGGTAGCCTACGACTTGGTTCAGTCTGCTGCTTCTCAGGACAAGGGTTTCAAAAAACTTTTGGCGAAAGGCTTGAAGGCTCCGACAGATGCACTTTTCGTTCTCACTGTGAACCCCAACTATGTAATTCCCAAATACACTGAATTCGATGACTCAATGAAGTCTGAGAATTTCAAGACGACAGCTCCTTGGTACGGCACTGTATTCGGTGACTGTGGTGGCGGAGAGAAAATCACAAATCCTGACCTCTTTGAAATCGTTGAAAAATCAGCCGGAAACGTCTCAATGCATTCAGGCTCTAAAGACGGAAAAACTTCCGCTGGAAAAATCGCTTCTGGCTCTGACGGACTTGCCTTCTACTTCCAGAAAATCCCCGCAGACAAGGACTTCACCATTTCTGCGACAGCGACAGTAAACACTGTGGCCTCAAACAACCAGGTTTCATTCGGAATTATGGTCCGCGATGACGTTTACATCGACACTTACGACAACGCTGTTTGCACTGACTATGTTGCCGCCGGCGCACTTAAAATCAAGGCTGAGCCGATTACAGCTGGATTCCGCCGCCAGGACGGAGGTCTTGAAGAAAACAAGGCTACAGCCGAAGCCGCTCCCAAAGCAGGAACAAAAGTCGACCTCTCAATCACAAAGAAGGGCAACAGCTACACCCTCAAATATGGCAAGGACACTGTGACTTACGAGGCAAAACTTACAAACGTTGACGCCAAAAACGTCTACGCCGGAGTCTACACAGTCCGCGCGGCTTATGTTGACTTTAGCAACGTTAAAGTCCAGATGAACTAATTTTTTTTAGATTTGTCTAAAGGCTCCGTCATTTTGGCGGAACCTTTTTTTTATCGCTTTACGGCGTATATGTCTCTTTTCTGGCCGCTTAAATCGGTTAGAATTTTAATCTGGCCAAAGCGATTTTTTTCTGCGAGGGCGGCGGCTTCATCGGCGTTGTATTCTCCTGTCTCCATGATTAAGATTCCGCCGGGAGCCAAATGGGCGTAAGCCTGCGGCAGTAAATTGCGGATTATCCCCAGCCCGTCATCTGCGCCGGAAGAGTCTCCTGTCAAAGAAACGTCCCCGTCAAGGGCGAGAAGTGGCTCTGAGCGTCCGTCTTTCAATAAGTCGACGGCTTCTGAATGAGGAATATAGGGCGGGTTTGTCGCGATTAAGTCAAAAGTGTAGGAAACGGCCTCAAAAAGATTTGTCTGGATAAAACGGGTTTGCCCAAGCTGATTTTCAGTCAAAAGGCGGCGGGCGTTTTCCTTTGCGGTGGTCAGAGCGGCTTCTGAAATGTCGCAGAATGTGATTTTCGGAAGATTTTCGTTTGGAATCTTAAAGTCCTCGGCCAAAGTCTTGAGGATTGAGATGCCCACGCAGCCGCTTCCCGCGCACATGTCGCATACGGAAGGAATTACGGAGGGGCGGGCTGAGATTTTGTCGGCTATCGCCTGGGCGGCAGTCTCGACCAAAAGCTCTGTGTCCGGCTTTGGAATCAGAACTGACGGGCTGACCAAAAAATCGTAGCCGTAGAATTCCTTGTGGCCGGTTATGTAGGCCACCGGCAGACCTGTCCGCCTTTTTTCAATAAAATCGTGAATCTGCCTGTATTGATCTTCTGAAATCTCATCGTCTTGATGAAAGAGGAGAAAAGTCCTGTCCTTGTGCAGAATATGCCCGACAAGCACATCCGCATCAAGCGAGGCTGTAGGGGAAAAAGATAGAATTTTTGCGGATTGCTGCCGGATTTCTTTTATAGTCATTAATTGGCGATTGCTTTAAGCTGCTCTTCCTTGGCGTAAACGTTGAGGGCATCGAGCATGTCGTCCATGTTTCCCATCATAAAGCCGGGGAGGTTGTGGAGGGACAAATTGATGCGGTGGTCGGTCACGCGGTCCTGGGGAAAGTTGTAAGTGCGGATTTTCTCTGAGCGGGCGCCGGTTCCAACCATGGACTTGCGGGCATCAGCTCTTTCCGCCTGCTTTTTGCTTTCCTCAAGGTCAAAAAGACGGGCGCGCAAAACACGCCAGGCCTTGGCCTTGTTCTTAATCTGGGATTTTTCGTCCTGCTGGATTACGACGATTCCGGTCGGAATGTGGGTCAGACGGACTGCTGAGTCTGTAGTGTTGACGCACTGGCCGCCAGGTCCACCGGCACGCATAACGTCAACGCGGACATCACCGGGTTTTATGTCGATTTCAGTTTCTTCCGCTTCCGGCATGACTGCGACAGTCGCTGTTGAAGTCTGCAAGCGTCCCTGGGCTTCTGTCGCGGGAACACGCTGAACGCGGTGAACGCCGGACTCCCAGCGCAAGGTTCCGTAGACGAATTTTCCTGAAATTGATGTTACGATTTTGTTAAAGCCGCCGACCTCAGTCTCCTGGGCTTCCATAGTCTCTGTCTTCCAGCCCTTGTTCTCTGCAAGGTGGCAGTACATTTCCCAAAGGTCGCGGACAAAAAGGCTGGCCTCGTCTCCACCAGCCGCCGAACGGATTTCCAAAATGATGTTTTTTTCGTCCAGAGGATCCGGGGGAATGAGCTTGAGCTTAATCTGCTCTTCCATCTGGGGCTGTTTTTCTTCGAGCTCTTTTAATTCCTCGCGGGCCATTTCCTTCATTTCAACGTCATCTTCTTCTGTAATCATGACTTTGGCGTCTTCAATTCCCGTGAGAATTTTGCGGTATTCCTTGTCCAATTCCATGATTTCGCTCAAATGGCCGTGTTCGCGCATGACTTCCTTGTACTTTGCGGCATCCTTGACCAGATTCGGGTCCATGACCTGTTGGCTGACCTCTTCAAAGCGTTTTTCAAGTTCGTCGAGTTTTTTTATCAAATCCATGTGGAAAAATATAGTAAATTTTTGTCAAAGATTCAATCGATGGTGATGGGCAGGACTTCTTCCAGTTTTGCCACGATTGCTTCTTGTTCGGCGAGCGGGGGAAGGGGATAGATGAAATTATCAATGTCTGTTGTATTTATAGACGGAGAATTATCTCCTTTCATAAACTTATGAAGACCATCAATAACATATGGAGACAAAACTGCATAATACAAATATTTTGGATTATACATTCCGATTTGTGTCATTACATAAAAGCCTGTACTTGCTATTGCAGTTGAATATTTTTCATCTACATAAGCAATATTTTTTAAATATGGACGAACCATTGAAAATAACACATCACCGTTATGAAGTTTTCGTGACGCACGACTTGGTGCCTGTTTGGATAAAAGAAATTTTGGATTATCAATTATGTTTAATTGATTATTTACTGCATCAGTATCAATATAAACAAAATTATCACATTGAGGTTTTATTGATTCCATCGGAGCAAAAATATCTGTTCCTCTCACCCAACACCAGTCTTCGGGAATCTCAAAGGGAATTTCATCTTCTTCAATTTTGCTTGCGACGATGGGAGCGGGCTTTTTTGCCTTTGGATTGGTCTTTAATGCTTCTTGCCATTGGGCGAGGGCTTTGACGTTGCGTTCTTTGATAATGCGGTCTAGGAGCTGTGTACCGGTTTGTCGTTCGCTTCGCTCACTTACCGAGTTTTGATTCTCAAAACTCGCAGCGCGCTCTTGTCTCCATTTTTCTGTTAATTTTCCTTGAACCGCTTCCTGCAAGATTGCTTTTTTGAGGCTTTGCGGCAGTGCGGACTTTAGTTCTTCTTTGGCGAGCAGGGCGTTTTCATAAGCGTCCACCAACGGCAGCACCTGCTCAAGTTTTGCCACGATTGCGTTCTGCACGGATAATGGGGGAAGAGGAATTAAAAAATTTCGCATTGTTCCCAAGCCAACATTTTTGATAGTTGTTCCTGTTGCATTATCCATTGCATAAGTTAAGAAGAAATCTGTTTGAAAAAGGTAAAAAAAATACTTTTTCATATCCTCTAAAGCAACATTAAAATAACATGCACTTTTGCCTAGAATGATTTTTTCATTGTTATAGAATGCAATATTTCCAATTGTTCCATTTATTGAAACGAGAATTGTTGAACTGTTTAATTCCTTTTTATATTTCTCAAATTCTTTTTTGTTTACTTTTTTTGTATCTGGCTTTATTTCGATAACACCATTATTCAGATTATTTCCATTAACAAAAAAGTATTCTCCAGAAACATCATACTGTGGTGTTCCATGAAGTCCATCTCCAAGAATGTTGACCAAATCCCCCAATCTGCACCAACACCAGTTCTCCGGAATCTCAAAGGGAATTTCATCTTCCTCAATCTGGCTTGCCACAATGGGGGCGGGCTTTTTTGCCTTTGGGTTCTTTTTTAACGCTTCTTGCCATTGGGCAAGGAGTTTTTTGTTACGATCTTCGATGATTCTGGCTAAAAGTTGTTTTCCAGTTTCAAACGGGGGCGTTGGTCGCGACGTTCCGCCGCTTACCGGGTTTTCTGGCGAAAACTCGCGGGAATCCAGCTGGGGGATTTTAAGGGGGCTTGCCCCCTTAGGAGAAGGGGTAGCGGAAAAGCCAACAAAGCGGAGAGAATCGGCACTGCTTGCAGGACGATTCATGGAGCGACTTGGCTTTGGAGCGAGGGGAAGGCTTTCCCCACCTGTGAGTAATTTTCCTGTGATCGCCGCCTGCAAGATTGCCTTGCGGAGCGAAGTGTCTTTTTTAATTGGCATATTTCTCCCGAAACATGTACCCAAAATCGCAGTTTAGGGTACATATTTTGTTTAATATGTACCCATTTTTGTATTTTTGGGTACATATTAGTAATTCATGTACCTTTTTTATAGTTTTGGGTACAGATTTAGCTTTGGACTGATTCTATACTTTCATTAGAATCAGTTCTTTCTTTCCCCTGATTCATAAAGAGTTCTATAAGCCCGTCATTCATGTAATAATTGCTTTTCCCAATTTTCACTTTTGACAAAAGTCCGGTTTCAACAATCATGTCTAAGTATTTTGTAGCGGTTTTTCGCAAAACACCCATATCACGTTGCATATATTCAATCTTTGTGTAAGGGTGAAAAAATAGATTGTTTAGCAATTCGTGCTTATATGTCTTTCCAAAAACAGGTTTTAGTCTATTCTTATATCTTGACATCAATGATGAAATACCGTTTATTAGAACAATTGTTTCTTTTGAAGTTTCCTCTATTCCCTTTAATATAAAGATCACCCAGTTTTGCCAATCTTTGGAATTTCCGTTGCTATCTCTGATTGCCTGTATTAGTTTATAATATTGGCTTTTGTTGTGCGTTATATATCTGCTTAAATATAAAATCGGCAAATCAAGCAAGCCATTTTGAACAAGATACAAAACAGAAATGATTCGTCCTGTACGTCCGTTTCCGTCATAAAAAGGATGTATGCTTTCAAACTGATGGTGAATCACGGCAAGTTTAATAAGAGGGTCAACATCGGATAATGACGGATTGTTTATGTACTGTTCAAGATTCGCCATATAGTTTTCAATGTCTTGCGCATTCTGAGGCGGTTCATAAACTACCTCGCCATTTTTATTCTGAAGAGTCGTGCCTAAAACAGTTCTAAAACCAGCTTTGTTTTTTTCCAATTTCTCCTGAATGGCTTTTATGACATTGTTTGTCAAAAGCTGATTTCTGCGTACCTGCAAAAATCCTTCTAGCATAGCCTCTCTGTAATTCATAACTTCTTTTGCGGCAGATGAAATTGCATATTCGCTTACAGAAAGGTCTGCCTTAAAAATTTCGTCATGAGTTGTTACTATATTTTCTACTTCCGAACTGTCTTTTGCCTCTTGAATTACAAGTGAATTGATAAGGACATTTTCATTTGGGATTGTCCGGGCAACACCTTTTAATTCAGCAAGGCTCTTATTTGAAAGGTTAACCTGCTTTAAGATTTCTTTTGTTTCCAAATCTATGTTGAGTGGTAAATGTGGTATATTGTATTTCTTTTTCATTTCCATCTTCCTCTCCTAAAGTTCAATGCCCAGAGCGGCGGTTATTTTTTCAAGTGAGGCTGCGATTTTTTTGTCGGCGGCTTGCGAGAGCTTTTTGTAGTTTAGGATTGTGTCGCGGACGCTCAAAATTTCTTGGTCTTCCTTGGGGTATTTGCAAAGGTCAAGGTTGTACCCGTTGGCTGCGATTTCTGACTTTTTAAAGCAGCGGGATTTTTCGTTCCCTTCTTCTGCAATTTCTATGCGGTTGTTCCACCACATTTTTACAACTTCCATGTGGCTGTCACAAATCGGCTTTGTCTTTGAAAAATGCTTCAAATCTTCCGGCATATCCATGCGGTAAACCCAAAGGCTGTCGGTGGGCTTTTCGTTGTTGAAAAAGAGAATGTTCGTAGTTATGCTCGTGTATGGGGCAAAAACGCTTGAAGGCAGGCGGATAATCGTGTGCAGGTTCATTTCTTCTAGTAGAACTTTTTTTACGGCAACGCTCGCTCCGTCTGTTCCGAACAAAAATCCGTCGGGAATGATTACGCCCGCGCGTCCGTTCTGTTTAAGTCGCTTTGTGATGTAGGCAATAAAAAGGACTGCCGTTTCGCTCGTCTTGAACTGGGCAGGAAAGTTCGTGAGTTCTGCGGCGGTCGTCGTTCCTCCGTATGGGGGATTCATTGCGATTACATTTACTTTTTCTTCCTCGTCAAAGTCGTTTATGTTCTTGTTGAAGGCTGTTCCGTAGGCAATTTGCGGCGTATCGATTCCGTGAACCAAAAGGTTTGTATTGCACAAAAGATAGGGGAAAGGCTTGTATTCACAGCCGTAAATCGCAGAGTTGATTTTATTCACTTCTTTATTTGTAAGGTTTTTCTGAGCGTGGAAATAATCAATAGCGGCAGTCAAAAATCCGCCCGTTCCGCAGGCAAAGTCGCCGAACGTTTCTCCGACTTTGGGATTCAGCATTTCGACAATAAATTTTGTAATGGCACGGGGGGTGTAAAATTCTCCGGCACTGCCTGCCGACTGCAAAAGTTTGAGCATTTCTTCATACATCTGGCCAAAGAGGTTTCTCTGTTTTGCATCGTGGTAGTTTAATTCATTTACAACATCGACAAGCTCACGCAGATTTGTTCCATTTTTCATGTACTGGTTCAAGTCTGCAAAGACTTTTCGGATTATTCTCTGGCGTGGCTCAAGGTTTTCTACGTTTACTGTTTTGCAGTATTTAAAAAGGTTGTCTACAAGGCTAAGAAGTTCATCACCCGTAAGAGTTTTTCCGTCTTTATCTGGAAGTGCCCAGTTGCGCCATTTGAATTTTTCTTCTGCAAAGGCAGAGTTGAATTCACGGCCTTCGTCTTCTGCCTCGTCTTCCCATTCTTCTTCAAGTGCGTCAAAGATCCGCAAGAACACAAGGGAAATCAGTTCTTCCAAACGCTGAACGTCGCTGGAGATTCCCTGGTCTTTTCTCATTATATTGCGGGCTGTTTTCCATGAAAATGACATTTTTGTTTCCTTTTTTTATATTATGCGGCGTATAGAATGTCTTCTATGTCGCGGATAATCTGTTTGAATTTGTCCTTGCCGCCGAAGATTTCGTTTTTTATGAAAATCGGAGTTCCAAGCTCTGAAAGTTCATTGGCCTTTAACGCATCGTTCTGCTCAAAAGACAAAATTCCTTCGTCCGCATATTTTTGAACAAGGACTTCTAGAACCCGCTTTGCGTCCCCCTGAAATTTTTCCAAAAAGTTCTTTTCTTTTATGCGTCTTGCCCTTTCGCTTCTGTAAAGCATTGGCTGGTTAAAGGCTATGTTCACGATAATATCAAAAATGTCTCGGCTCTGGAATTTTTCCGGATAGTGTTCACGAAGTTGAGACACATCAACTCCAGCTTTTTTCATTTCGTCAACGATAATCTGCTTGCGTTCAGCCCTGTTCCACTCTTTTAGGAATTCATCAAGGCTTGCATACAACGAGCAAAGGTGTTTTTTTGAGTATTCGATATAAGAAACGGTCAACGGCTTTCCGTCTTTATCCAAGACTAGTTTTGTTTCGCTGTCAATGTAGATTTCGTGTCCTTCGCCATCGATTATGGGCTTGTGTTCTGTATTCTTCTTTTTTGACTTTCGTTTGGATGGATTTTTGCCGCTTGAACCTTCTGGTGGAAGCGGGTCGCCGTCAAAAGCAGGGTCAAAGAAATGCTCGCTTGCGTTTCGGAAGTCGAGAATGTCAAAGTAATACTTTTTGTTTTCTACAATGCGGGTGCCCCGTCCGATTATCTGCTTGAATTCAGTCATGCTGTTGATGTTTCTGTAAAGGACAATCAGTCCGACAGCCTTTGTGTCCACTCCTGTTGAAAGCAACTGGCTTGTCGTTACAACAGTCGGGGTAGGGACGTTTTTTGAGATAAAGTCGCCCAAATGCTTTTTGCCTTCGCTGTCGCTCGCGGTGATACGCATAATGTATTCATTTTTGTTTTCTGCCTGCCGACCTTCATTAAAATAGATAAGGGCGGTCCGCATTTGCGCGGCATCAATTTCTTCGTCACAAAAGACGATTGTCTTTGTCATAGGGCCGATGTTTTCAAGAAAATCGGTGATTCTTTTTGCGGCCACAAGGTAATGTTTTTTGATTCCGAGTTTGAGCGCAAGGTCTTTCTTTTCGATTGTTTCTCCGGCAGTGAGCTTTCCTCCGCTCTGCTCGGCATCCTTTTCATCAATATCCATTCCACCGTCAATGTTGATATGGACTTTTGTAACTCGGTAGGGGGCTAAGAATCCGTCTTCAATCCCCTGCTTGAGCGAATAGGTGTAAAGAGGCTTTCCAAAATAAGCAAGGTTGGAGTTGTCGCTGTCAGCGTCATCTTTTGGGGTTGCCGTCATACCAATCTGGACAGCACCGCTAAAGTAATCAAGAATCTTTCGCCATTCTGAATTTTTCTTTGCCGAGCCACGGTGGCACTCGTCTATCATGATCAAATCAAAATAGTTGCGGTTGAACTGCTCATAGGGCTGCGGCGCGCCCGGCGGAAGATTGTATTCCACAAGCTGCTGGTAAAGGCTCATAAAGACTTCAAAACTTTTGCTTGCAGACCGGTTTTCAATTTTTATCATCTTGTTGCCGAAGGGCTTAAAATCCTGCTCCATTGTCTGGTCAATCAGAACATTGCGGTCGGCAAGATAGAGGATTCTCATATTGTTTCCACTGGCGGACTGCATAAGGCGGTGGAGAATCTGGAAAGCGGTGTATGTCTTTCCTGTTCCTGTCGCCATGACGAACATCATGCGCTTTTTACCCTGGGCATAGGCTTCAACAACTTTGTCTATTACCGCCCTCTGGTAGTAACGGGGTTCTTTTCCGTCAACATCGTGGTAATAGTCCTTGCTGATGATTTCGATTTGTTCGGGAGTGTATTTTTTTACCTGAACGAATTTCTGCCAAAGGTCTTCTTGGCTGGGGAAATCTTCCATGCCGAATTCTTCTTCATGACCTTTTTCAAGGGTTGTAAAAACAAAAGATTTTCCGTTGCTGGAGGCGGCAAAGGGTGCATTCAAAAGATTTGCGTAATTTATTGCCTGCTGTATGCCTGTCCCTTCAACTTGCCCGGCCCGTTTTGCTTCAAGAACGCACAAAGGCTGATTGTTCGGCGCAAAGAGAAGATAATCTGCAAAAAGTGCTTTTTCCCGGAATGAATCGCCGTCTTCATCAATTTGAATACGTCCGGCCGTAATGGGATACTCATAGCGCATATTGACCTTGAGCTTCCAACCCTTAGCTTTGAGTGCGTCCGTGATGAATTCCCTTGTTTCGGTTTCATTAAAATCTTCGTCAAGCGTGTCCATATTCAGTTAACGATTATATCACATTTTGGAAAGTTTTTGGCGGGAGAAATCTCTAGGGAGCAGCAAGTTTCTGGTCTCCATTATGCTGGCAGGGGTGTTGCAGGCGTTCATGCCAATCCTTTCCATGCTGCATACACAGGAAGACAGGACAGGAATCGGTCTTATGATGCGGCGTGTCATGCGTTTGGTGACGTTTTTCGATATCCTGTTCACGATTTTGTTTGTGGCCTTTCCGCAGGGACTCTTATTTTTGTATGAAGTGCAGGATCCTGAAACCGCAGCTATTACCATTACGGCAATTCGGATTTTTTCTTTTATGTTTCTCTTCCGCGGAGCTTATCTCTTTTTTCAGCAATACTTTCAGGTTGTGGGGCGCAAAGCCTACGCCGTAGTCATCAGCCTGATTGATGGTTTTGTCGGAATCTGCCCTCTGGCTTATGTCATGGCTATGGCATTCGGGTTGAAGGGGCTTTGGCTTTCATTTCCGCTTCTGTCCGCCATGCTCCTGACAGGAGTTTTAATCGAGAATATGCTCATTGCAAAAAGGTCAGGCGGAAAGTACCGGGGCCTTTATCTTTTGGAACAGGCCGATATGGATGAGATAGTCTTCGAGCAAACATTGTGCGGAGACCGTGACACAATCACAGAGATTTCCGAAGAAATACGCCAGAACTGCTTGAAGCATCATATAGATGAAAAAAAGGCGAATATCATCGCCCTTTCCTGTGAGGAAATCGGTATATACACCGAAGATCAAAACGTGAAGCAAAGCAGGAGTGAACAGCTTCTAATCGATTTGATGATTCGTATCAAAAAAAGCGAGGCGGTCATGATTTTCCGTAGCGAAAGCTTGCCCTTTGACTGGATGAAAGCCGCCGGTGAAGATTACAGCAATATCTGGATGCTGAAGAAAATTGCGGATAAAAGCGAATATGATTATGTGATGGGAATGAATCAGACGAGGATTTCTATTATAATCTGAAAACCGTTTTGTCCCCCTCCCCCGCCAGCCCCAATCGCTTTTTTCTTGACTTTTTTTAAGAATGCTTCAAAATATTCTTGTGAAAGCAATCGAAAGCACCAACACCTTGACGCTCTTTTTAGAGGATAGAATTGACACGACGAATGCGCCGCAAATCGAAACTGAAATCTTTGACGCGGTGAACAAAAAGCACGCGGACTCAAGCCTTGTTTTGGACGCGGCAGAGCTTACCTACATTTCGAGCGTAGGGCTTCGCGTGCTCTTAAAACTTGCAAAAACGCTTGGCGGCGCAAAAAAGCTTCCTGTCATCAATGTTTCGCGCGATGTGTATGACATTTTTGAGATGTCTGGCTTTACGAATATTCTTGATGTGAAAAAAGCACTCCGCGAGGTGAGCGTAGACGGCTGCGAGCTTATCGGGCAGGGCGCAAACGGAAAAGTCTACCGCCTTGACGCTGAAACGATTATCAAAGTGTTTAGGCCGACGGTCTCGTATGAGGCGGTAAAAGAAGAGCGCGATGTTGCTCAAGCGGCGTTTGTTGCGGGCGTTCCGACTGCGATTTCTTACGATGTCGTAAAATGTGGCGACGCCTACGGCGCGGTGTACGAAATGCTTAACGCAAAGACTGTGGGACAGGTCATAAAAGAAAATCCTGAGCGTGCCGAAGAACTTGGAACGCGCATGGGAAAACTTCTTAAAGATTTACATTCCACACAGGCAGACACGAAAAAGCTGAACAACATGCTCGATGTATATAAGACTCGCTGTCAAAATATCGCCGAGTACTATACGAGCGAAGAAATTGCAAAACTCAAAAGCGTGTATGACGCGCTCCCCGAAGTGACGACCATGCTGCACGGCGATTTTCACACAAAAAACATCATGCTTTCAAACGAGGAGCTTATTTTTATCGACATGGGCGATGTCGGCTACGGGCACCCGTTGCTTGATCTCGGCAGCTCGTATCTTCCCTTGACGCGTATCGGAAAAATCAATCCGGCGATGTGTGAAGCCTATGTCGGCATTTCAGCTGATATTGCGCATCGCGTCTGGATGGCGATGACCGATGCGTACTTTGGTGAAAACGCGGAGCGCGGGCGGCGCTTGGCGGAAATCTATGGTGAAGCAAAATATGTGGTTTCAGCAACAGCTTTTGCCTTGAGAACTGGCGATCCAGCGTCTCTTTCGCGCTGCCAGGAAAGTTGCCGGGTGCAAGGGCTTTTAAATCCGAGCTTTGATATTTCAGAGGCTCTCACTGGAAAGCTGTAGCGAGGTGCAAAAATGACGTTTCGTGCGAGGACAAGCCTACTGTTTCTTACGCTCGTTGTATGTGCGCCAGTTCTTTTTTCGTGTGCGCAAAAGGAGCGGCGAACTATTACGTCGCTTTCAGACTTAAATGACAGTTCATGCGTTATCGGGTATGGTGAAGACCAATCGGCGGCAAACGAACTCCCTATTGTGCTTCCAAACGCGACGCTCAAGTCTCTCACTGATGCGTTGACCGCGTATGAGATGCTCAAACAAGGAAAAATCGATGCCTTTGCCAACGATCGCATTTACATGGAGCTTGCCATACAAAATGGGCTTAGG
The DNA here is from genome assembly GCA_946615905.1 of uncultured Treponema sp. Taxonomy (GTDB): domain Bacteria; phylum Spirochaetota; class Spirochaetia; order Treponematales; family Treponemataceae; genus Treponema_D. The sequence continues at coordinate 48,705 of CAMOIE010000002.1, forward strand.
GGAGTACGCCTGCTTGATGAAAATCTTGGAGAAGGCTGTGAGATTGCGGTGGGGCTGTCTCCCGTTTCAAAAATCCCCAATCTTGAAGAAAACATAAACGCCTTTCTTACAGAGCTGCGAACGTCTGGCGAACTTGAAAAGATTTTCAAGTGCTGGGTGTTTGACGGCGATGACGTAATGCCAGACATTCCGAGTGCAAAGCATCCTCGCTTTCATCTTACCGTTGGAACGACAGGAATCGTGCCGCCCTATAGTTATTATAAGGGAACGGAATTAAACGGGTTTGATATAGAGCTTGCCAAAAGGTTTGCCCTATGGTTAGGCGCGAGCATCGAGTTTAAAGTCTATGATTATGGGAGCATCGTGACGGCGGCTTTGAGTGGCGACATTGACTGCATTTTTGCCAATTTGAATGCCACGCCCGAACGACGCGAAAAACTTTTGTTCTCAACGCCAATCTATATCACATACAACACGCTGATGGTGCGCGACTCGGAAGCTCCTTCGCCTAAAAAAGACTTCGCCCCACGCCTAAAATACAACACAATCTCAGAAATGGGCAAAGATGGCGTTGTGCTTGGCATGCAGACGGGATTTGTTTTTATCGACAAGGTAGCGCGCGAAATGCTCCCGAAGGCAAAAATTGAATACTACAACACCACGCCCGATATGGCGTACCTTGTGACGCAGGGCCGGCTGGACGGCTTTATAAACGATGAGCCGATTATCCGCTACTGCGCGCTTGAATATCCATCGCTTGGCTATATTCACTGCGGCATTGACGCGATGAATTATGTCGTCTGCTTTCCCAAGACTCCCGCCGGCGCGGCTTTGCGCGATGAGATGAACGTGTTTATCGAAAACATGCGCGCTTCCGGCGAATTAAAGCGGCTTGACGATTTGTGGCTTTCTGATGATGAATCAAAAAAGGTTGTTGACTTAAACATTCCCGCCAAAAATGGGCGTACGCTCAAACTGGGAACGATGGCAAACTCCGCACCATTTGAGTACATAAAGGACGGAAAAATTGTCGGTTACGAAGTGGATTTGATTGCCCGTTTCTGCCGCGAACATGGCTACGGCCTAAAAATCGAGGATGTGCCGTTTGACTCGCTCATTTTGGGACTTGAAAGCGGAATGTACGATTTTGCAGCCGCGAGTTTGAGCGACACCCCTGCACACAAAGAAAGCCTTAATCTTTCAAATTCGATTTATGAAGCAGAGCCGGTCATGGCGGTGCAGATTCTGAATGCGGAAAAGAAATCGAGTGGACAGTCAGCGAAAACAAAAACGATAAAGACACTTGCCGATCTGAACAACGACAAAATAAAAATCGGCGTACCCGCAGGTTCCACGTATGGTTCCATGGTGAACGAAAAGTTCCCAAAGGCAACGGTGCAGTATTTTAATACTTACATTGATATGGCTCGTCTTGTTGCAGACGGAAAGCTCGATGCCATGGTGACGGACGAGCCGATTGTGCGCGAAATTTGTGCAAATGTGGCGGGCACGGATTACATTCATAAGTATATCGAAAAAGCAAATTATGCCTTTGCACTTCCAAAGAGCGAAAAAGGCGAAAAACTCCGCAAACAGCTCAATGAATTCTTGGCGAAGGCAAAGGCTGACGGCACACTTCAAAAACTGGAAAACAACTGGATTGGCGGCGAAAAAAAGGTATTGACCGACCTCTCCGCGCTTGAGGCAAAAAACGGAACGCTTACCCTTGCCACCGATTCCGCAAGCGTACCGTTTACGTTCGTGCGTGACGGAAAAACGGTCGGCTACGACATTGACTGCGCCGCCTTGTTCTGTGCTGAATACGGATATGCTCTGAAAGTCGTTACCGTGAACTTCGACGCAATCATCGCGTCAATCGTGAGCGAAATGTACGACTTTGCGGCTTCCTGCATCACGGTAACGGAAGAACGCGCTCAGAGCATCAATTTTTCAACGCCGGACTTTGAAGGCGGTGCGCTTGCGCTTGTAAAGGCGGATTCGCCTGCGGAAACAACGTCTCGTTCAGACTCGTCTTTCTTTACTTCGCTTAGAGCAAGTTTTGAAAAGACATTCGCCCGAGAAGACCGCTGGCGTTTAATAGCAAGCGGAATTGGCACTACGGCCTTGATTTCGATTTTGTCCGCAATTTTTGGCACGCTTCTGGGATTCGGAATCTGTATGCTTCGCCTTTCCAAAAACCGCGTCCTCGACGCGTTCGCGCTCGTCTACATCCGCATCTTGCAGGGCACGCCTATGGTCGTCTTACTGATGATTTTGTTCTACATCGTGTTTGCAAAGACCGGCTTGGACAGCGTTTTGGTTGCGGTCATTGCGTTCGGCATGAACTTTGCGGCCTACGTAAGCGAGATGATGCGGACTGGAATTGCCGCCGTAGACAAGGGGCAGACGGAAGCCGCCCTTGCTTTGGGCTATCCAAAGACGCGGGCGTTCTTCAAAATCGTATTCCCGCAGGCGGCTAGGCACTTCCTTCCGGTGTATCAAGGCGAGTTTATCTCACTTGTCAAAATGACATCGGTTGTCGGCTACATCGCCATTCAGGATTTAACGAAGGCAAGCGATATTATCCGAAGCCGCACCTACGAAGCGTTCTTCCCGCTTGTCACGACGGCGGTCATTTACTTTATCATCGCCTGGCTGTTGACCCGCATTTTGACTGCATTGCAGGCACGTCTTGACCCAAAAAGACGGAGACGACAGGAGACAAACGGAGGCACTAAATGAGCGAAACTATAATCAGCATCCGACATCTCAAAAAAGAATATCCGAACGTAACTCCGCTCAAAGATGTGAGCGTAGACATAAAAAAGGGCGATGTCATTTCGATTATCGGTCCGAGCGGCACTGGAAAAAGCACGTTCTTGCGCTGCATGAATCTTTTGGAAACGCCCACAGCGGGCGAAATCCTGATTGACGGATGCGCAATCACCGACCCAAAAAGCGATGTTCCCGCGCTCCGCAGAAAAATGGGCATGGTCTTTCAGTCGTTCAATCTGTTTAATCACCTTACGATTATCGAAAACATCATGCTTGCCCCCGTTGACTTGTTGCACCTTTCAAAAAACGAGGCATATAATCGCGGCATGGAACTTTTGCGCACCGTCGGCTTGGCGGACAAGGCGAACAACCTACCCGAAGAGCTTTCCGGCGGACAAAAACAGCGCGCGGCAATTGCCCGAACGCTTGCGATGCAGCCCGAAATCGTGCTTTTTGACGAGCCGACAAGCGCGCTTGACCCCACGATGGTAAGCGAAGTTTTGAGCGTCATCAGAAATCTTGCAAAGCAGGGCTTAACGATGCTGATTGTGACGCACGAAATGAAATTCGCCCGTGATGTTTCAACGCGAGTTTTCTACATGGACGAAGGCGGTATTTACGAGGACGGAACATCTGCCCAGATTTTCGGAAATCCTACGCGCGAAAAAACGCGGCTCTTTGTAAAACGCTTAAGCCAGTTCAAGCGTATTATACCTCAAAAAGATGCCGACTTGATTCAAATCCACGCCGAGCTTTCCGAATTTTCAAAAAATCAATTCCTAGCGCGCAAAAATGCCGACGCGCTCGACCACATTTTTGAAGAACTCGTGCTGGAAACGCTTTCTAAAAATGACAGCTCGTACCCAATCACATTCACCGTAAATTATCGCGACGAAGACCAAACTTGCGAAGTGGCGATTGAACACAGCGACACACGCTTTACGCTAGAGTCTGGCATGGACGAGATTTCACGGAAGCTTCTTTCTGCTGTCTCAGATGACATTTCACTGTCACAAGACGGCGCAAAACAAACCGTGCGCGTGCAGTTATCGTAAGCTGGTGCGCGTCACTTTTCGCGATTAAGCGCCTGTGATACACTTCTGCGCATGAACTGTACTTCAAAGGGCGTGTTTGGGCATCTCGTCGATGACGCGGGGAGATGCGTGCACTATCATTCCGAGTTGGACGTTGTTGCAAACCGATGCGCGCTCTGCCGCAAATTTTACGCCTGCTTTAAATGTCATGACGAATGCGAAGACCATGCGTTTTCTCCCGTGGACGACTCGGAAGAAGCGACGGTGCTCTGCGGCGTGTGCGGGGCGACGTTTAGCTACGCGGAATATTGTGAGTTATCTCGCTGCCCGTCGTGCGGAAGTCACTTTAACCCGCGCTGCGCCCTGCACAAAAATCATTATGCAAAAAAAGGAGAGATTGAGCGATGATAATCCAAATAATTTCTGACATTCACGGCTCGTTTTCGGACTTATGTGCGGCGCTTGATACGGGCGCTCATCTCGGCGCGGAACTTTTTGTACTCTGTGGGGATTTTTTAAACCACGGACCGCGAAATCCGCTCCCAGATGGCTACGACACAAAGGCGGTCGCAACGCGCTTGAATGAGCTTAAAGAGCGCATCATTTGTGTGCGCGGAAACTGCGATAGCGAAGTTGACCAGATGATGCTTTCTTTTCCCTGCCTTTCTGACTACACGACGCTCTGCTTTGTGCAGTCGCTTCCGGTGGACGAAAGCGGCGCGCTCAAGCCAAACGGGCGCGTGTTCGTGCACCATGGGCACCGCTACACGCGTGAGGCGCTCGCGTCCTGGCTTCCACGCGGAACGCTTGTCATAAGCGGGCACACGCACGTGCCGCTTTTAGAAGATGACGGGCATCTTTTTTACCTAAACCCCGGCTCTATTTCACTTCCAAAAAACGATGACGGAAAGACCTGCGCCTTTATCGAAACCGATGAGCGCGGCATCAATCGCATTGACCTTTGCGCGCTTTCAGGCACCTCGCTTAAAACGCTTTCGTTCTAGCCGTTACGCGCTGTCCGTGTGATTGTGACCTCTGCACTTAGCGGCACAATCACGACAGCCTCTCCGCTTTTTACAAAAATCGTAACGGGCTTTCCGCGCTCGCTATAGGCGCTTTGAATGCGGTTACTCAGGCTCATAACCCCTTCGCGGCGAAATACGTCGCTTTCCCATTGCAGCCCCTCGCTTATGATTTTCCCGCAAAGTCCTTTCCGCCACAAAACCTCGCAAAATCCGAAGAATTGTGTTATACTTTTTCTTGATTTAGGATTAAATTGCTATGAAAAAATTTCTTCTATTTATTATATTTTCTTCTATATATATCATCTCTATCTATTCGCAAACACCGATTCGCGGAAAGACTGACAATTCTTTTTTGAGCGACTTCGTTCACCGCGTCTACACTCCGGCGGACGGACTTCCCGGCATGACCGTCACAGGTGTCCGGCAGAGCCATGACGGCTACATCTACGCAGCCACTTACGAGGGGCTAGCCCGTTTTGACGGCGTTGAGTTCAATGTCTTTAACCGCGATGCCTCCCCAAAATACGACTATTCTTCCGTGAGAACGCTTTTCGAGGACTCCAACGGAAATCTCTGGCTGGGCCACAACGGAGACGGACTTAGCTGCATAAAAACTGACGGCTCGGTCATAAAATACACGAAAAACGGCGGCCTTTCTGACGACATAGTTCGCTATATCACAGAGGACAATGACGGGAACATTTGGATCGGGACTGGCTACGGCCTTTGCATTTTGGACAAGGACGGGAATTTTATAGAGCCTGAGGCCGCTGACGGAATCGACTTGAAAAGCCTCCGCATCGTCTATCTTTTCTGCGACTCAAAAGGCCGGGTTTGGATTCTGACGGAAAACCGGGGAGAAGTATATCTCTACTCAAAAGGGGAAGTCTCGCACTTTGACGGCATCACGGGTTTTGACGACCCGACGATTTTCTCCGTGACCGAGGGCAAGAACGGGGCTCTTTATTTTGGCGTAAGTCCATATTATGTCGTAAAATTAGAGGACAACAAAGAGACGATTTTCGATGTCTCACATTCTGGAAAGCAGGGAACGGCTGTCGATTTCGTTATGGTTGACTCATCCGGCCACATCTGGGCGGCTACCGATGACGGTGTGACCATAATACACGACGGTCTTTTCACCTACTACGACAAAAGCACAGGAAGCCCCGATAACGGCGTGAAGGACATCTGCGAGGACTCGGAGGAAAATTTCTGGATTGCCTACAACCGGGGAGGACTAGAAAAACTCAGCTCCGGGAAATTCCGCACGGTGCCGCTACAGTCATCCGTGAACGCAATCTGCGAGGACAAGGACAGGAATCTTATTTGGATTGCAAGCGACTCTGGCCTTTTCGCATACCAGAACAATCATTTTGTCGAGAACGAAATTACGGACATGATGAAGGGAGTGCGAATCCGCCACGTTGAGAAGACTAGCGACGGCGAAATTTTGCTTTCAAGCTACTCGGAGACCTTTCCCCAAGTGCGGGTCATGCCGGGCGGCGAGGTCACGGTATGGACAGAGGCTAACGGCTTTAAAGGAATCAAGTGCCGAGTCTCTATAAAGGCGAAAAACGGCGACTATTACGCTGGAACGACACAGGGCTTGAACATTCTCTGCCACGAGGACGGAAGCATAATCAGGCTCACGAAGGACGATGGCTTTGAGAACGAGTATATCATGTGGCTCTACGAGGACTTTGACGGTTCGATTTGGGTTGGAACGAACGGCGCTGGAGTCTACCTTGTGCGTGACAGGAAAATTGTCCGGCATTTTTCAGTAGAGGACGGGCTTGCGGGCGGGGTCGTCTTTAAAATCAACAGAATCGAGGGTGAAATCTGGATTTCGACAGGCATGGGCCTTTCCCACTATATTGAAGGAAACGACACCTTCGTGAATTTCAACTCCTCTTCAGGCTTTGGAACTGACAGTATTTTCCAGATTATGGTTGACGAGACCGAGACCGCTTGGATGACTACTAACAAAGGAATTCTTTCGGCGAATTTCACAGATATGAACTCGGTTCTCAGAAACGGCGAAAGCCACCTTTCGGTAAAATACTATGCGAACACAGACGGACTTGTCACGAACGGAGTCACCAGCGTATCGCTTGGCACAAAGGACAGCGAGACTCTAGTCTACTTTCCCCTTGTGGACGGATTTGCCATCTACAATCCGAAAAAATCAATCGGCACAAAAAAGCTTCCGCCTGTAAAGATTCAGGACTACACGGTTGACATGGAGTCGAGAAACTTTTTCGGCGAGGAAATCGTCCTGCCGCCAGGAACAAAAAGGTTTGTCTTAAAATACACAGACCTAAGTTTTATCGGGTCAGAGAGCATCCGTTTCCGCTACAAGCTCGAAGGATTTGACGATGACTACTGCGACTGGATGCCTACCAGAATCGCCTTGTACACCAACCTCCGCCACGGAAAATACCGCTTTTTGGCCATGGCAGAAAACGGCGACGGCATCCAAAGCGAGCCGATTTCTGTATCAGTAGTGAAAGAGCCTTACATCTGGGAGCTGGTCTGGTTCTGGGTCGCGATTGGCGCCGCCCTTGTCCTTATGGTTACGCTAATCATCTGGCACAAAATTCGGAAGATGCGCCGCTATCAGATAGAGCTTGAGCAGAAAGTCGAGGAGAGGACCCACGACCTCAAGCTGGCGAACGAGAAGGTCGAGAGTCTCCTGTTGAATATCCTTCCAAAACCGATTGCGGACGAGCTGACAGAGCATCCTGAGCGGACTATCGCCAAGGAGTACCCAAACGCCACAGTTCTTTTTACCGACATCGTGGGCTTCACCAAGATGAGTGGAGGAATGGAGGCAGAGGAAGTCGTCGCGATGCTCAACAGGATGATTTCGATGTTCGATGAGCGGGCAAAACGCGAGGGAATCGAGAAAATCAAGACAATCGGGGACGCCTACATGGCGGCTACGGGACTCACGGAAAGACCTTCAACGGCTGGAGCCTTGAGAATGGTGAGGTTCGCGGCAGGACTTATGCACGACGTTGAGGAATTCAATAAAAACTCGCCGATAAAGATTCAGATTCGCTGCGGAATCAACACCGGAAAACTTGTCGCCGGCGTTATCGGAAAGTCAAAGTTCATTTACGACATCTGGGGCGACACGGTAAACGTGGCAAGCCGCATGGAAAGCACGGGGCTTCCGATGAGAATCCACGTGACTGAAATCACCCACGCACAGACCGCTAAAGTCGTCAAATACAGACATATCGCGGAAGTCGAGGTGAAGGGCAAGGGCAAGATGAAGACGTATTTTCTGTGAGCAAGTAAAAAGCGTATGTATAAGTTTACGTTTTTTTAACGATGAGATAAAATCAAGCCAATAGGAGAATTCAATTCTATGAAACAAACAAAGTTTATTGTTACTGTATCGTTGCTTGTGGCCTTTGCCTTTTCTGGAGTCGGATGTGCGACTCAAAAGGCACTTTCATCATGGACTGACAATGCGCCGGCAAAGTCGGCTTTGGTTAACTATGTGGAATCTATCACAAAAAAAGGTAGTGAGGACTTTATCCCCGAAGAGGAGAGAATAGCCGTGTTTGATTTGGACGGAACTCTCTTTTGCGAGACCGACCCGAACTATTTTGATTACACCCTCTTGAAATACCGCGTCCTTGAAGACAGCGAGTATTCTAAAAAGGCTTCCGATTTTGAAAAAGAGGTCGCGAACAAAATCAAGGAGCAGAACGAAACGGGTGCGAGCTTCAAAGGTCTCGAAATTGACCACGGAAAGGCTGTCGCTTCGAGCTTTAAGGGCATGACTCCCGCTGAATTTAATGACTACATTCAGGAATTCAAAAAACTCCCGATGCCGAGTTACAAGGGCATGAAGCGTGGGGAAGGCTTTTACATCCCGATGCTCGAAGTCGTGGACTACCTTCAGACAAACGGCTTTACGGTCTATGTCGTGAGCGGAACAGACCGCCTCATCGTGCGTGGAATCGTTCACAATTCGCCGCTCAAAGTTCCGCCGCGCCAGATTATCGGTTCGGACGAAACTCTCATCGCCTCAAATCAGAACGGCGAGGACGGCTTGAACTATCTCTTTACAGCGAACGACAAGGTGGTCACTGGCGGCGATTTTATCGTAAAGAACCTCAAGATGAACAAAGTTGCTGTCATCATGCAGGAAATTGGCGTGCAGCCAGTCCTTTCGTTCGGAAACAGCACCGGGGATTCAAGTATGGCCAATTTTGTCATCACAAACAACAAGCACAAATCACTCGCTTTCATGCTCTGCTGTGACGACTTGACCCGCGAAAACGGAAATCAAAAAAAGGCAGATAGCATGAAAAAACTCTGTGCCGAAAACAACTGGATTCCAGTCTCAATGAAAGACGACTGGAACACTATTTACGGTGCGGGTGTCACGAAAAAATAGTTTGAAACGGAGCGTAACATGAACTGGGGGCGGAAAATTCCTGTAATCACGAAAAAAATCTTGATGGTCGTAATCCTGACGGGCATTTTGCTTTGCTCTCTCGTGTTCGCGGCCGGCTACTGGTCTTTTTCGCGCCAGTTCAAAAAACAGTACGACTCAAGCATACGCTCGATTGCCGAGGCGGCAAGGCAGTGCATCTATCCTGACGATTTTGCCCTCTATATAGAGACAAAGTCCGCTGACGAAAAATACAAGACAGCCCAGGTCATTTTGCAGGACTTCGTTGACAAATTCGACCTGAACATGATTTATATCTCTGCCGTAAATCCGCCCGACTACACGCATATAACCTACATCCACAATCTGGTAAAAAAAGGCGGAAAGTGGACTGAATATCCTCTCGGCTACGAAGAGGATTATTTGGAGCCGAACTACAATGCGTCCACAAGACGTGTCTTTGAGAACGGAGAGACGATTGTCCGGCACACACTAAAAACCCGGAGCGGCTCCCACATCACAGCTCAGATTCCAGTCTTTGACTCGAACAAAAAAATAGTCGCGGTGCTTGGAGTTCAGAAGGACATCCAGACTTTTGTAAACGCGCGTTATTCTTTCATCAATTTTGTCGTCGCGCTTGAGATATTTTTCGCCCTTGCCGCGATTGTCCTTTTCTCCCTCTTTTTTGAAAAGACTCTCATAAAGCCGATTGTCATGATAAAGCAGGAGACTGACCGCTTTGCCTCTCAGGGCGGGGAACCTGACGAAAGGCTTCTTTCTATTAAAAATCACGATGAAATCGGCTCTCTCGCCCACTCCGTTCACCAGATGGAGCTGGATGTCGTAAAGAATATCGCTGAGATGACGCGGCTGACCGCAGAGAAGGAGAGAATCAGCACGGAACTTGCCCTCGCCTCAAAGATTCAGCTGGACATGCTGCCAAAGGATTATCCGCCATTTCCCGACCGCAGTGAATTCGACCTTTTCGCGACAATGACGGCCGCAAAGGAAGTCGGCGGAGACCTTTACGACTACCTTCTATTGGACAGCGACCACCTGATGATGACTGTAGGCGACGTTTCTGGAAAGGGAATGCCCGCCGCCCTCTTCATGGGAAAGACAAAGGTTCTTCTGGACTTCTACGCTTATCTGGGGCTTTCTCCAAAGGAAATCTTCGAGAAAACGAACGAGCAGCTTTGCAAGGGAAACGACTCAGGGCTTTTCGTCACCTGTTGGCTCGGAATCCTTACTATTTCAACTGGGGAGCTTCGCTTTGTGAACGCGGGGCATCCCTACCCAGTGATTTTTCAAGGCGGAAAACTCGACTGGCTAAAAAGAAAGCCGAATCTTATGCTTGGAACAGTTGAGGGCTTTCCTTATCAGGAATACTCGATTACAATTTCAAGGGGAGACAGGCTCTTCGTCTACACGGACGGGGTCAGCGAGGCGATGAATGCAAGCGAGGAGCTTTTCGGCGACGAGAGGCTTTTGGAGGTACTAGATGGGACGGAAGCACTTTCCGCACCCGACACGCTCTCTAAAGTGAGAAAGGCTGTTGACTGTTTTGTGAAGGAGGCGGAGCAGTTCGACGACATAACGATGTTGCAATTTATCTGCAAAAAATAGAATTTTCGGAGGTATAAAATGAAAATTACTAAGAGTCAGAGCGGAGCAAGCGCTCAAATCAAGTTGGAAGGTCGTTTGGATACAATCACTGCGCCGGAGCTTGAGAAGGAAATCCAGACGCTTTCTGACGCATCGGAACTTGTCATCGACTTTGCGGATCTTGACTACATTTCATCAGCCGGACTGCGTGTTCTTTTGTCAGCGCACAAGGCCTTTTTGAAAAAGGGTGGCATGACCATAACGAATGTGAGCGAAACAATCGTTGACATTTTTGAGGTGACAGGCTTCAAGGACATCTTGAACATAAAATAGGGGAAAGACATGAAATCGAACGTATGCAAACTGCCGAAAGGCACGGCGGACTTCGACTCGCTTTCCGAGATTCTTCGCGAAACCGAAAAATGCGCCGTGTACAACGGCCTTGAGAAAAAGGAGGCTGGGTTGCTCCGTCTCCTTTCCGAGGAGCTTGTAGAAATGCTCCCTGGACTGCTTTCGTTCACGAGCGGGGAATTCTGGATTTCCACCGAAGGAAAGAGCTTCGAGCTTCATACCACTCTAACTCCTGATGAGGCGATGACAAGTCTGCGCCGCGAGGAGATTTTGAAGGTCTCCTCTTCTGGCAAAAATACGGCCGCAAAAGGAATCGTCGCCAAGATTCGCCTTGCCGCGGAACTCATGCTTATCGATTACAATGAGGTCGCAAGCATTCTTCCCGTTTCCGAGCAATCGATGTACGAGATGGGAATCGGCTCTCTTGCCAGCATAAACTTCTGGTCGCTTGAAACTTACCGCAAGCAGGCGGAAAAAAAGCAGGGCGAGGAGTGGGACGAACTTGAAAAATCAATCATCGCGAACATCGCCGACGACGTTCTTGTTGGAATCACGGGAAAAAGCGTCGAAATCGTGGTGAAAAAGAATTTTTAGTTGTTTCGGCTTCGCTCAGCAACCGAAAAACTTGCGGTAGTTGAGCGTAGTCGACCCCCTCTAATTTCCTCATTCTCATTTTTATGCTATAATCTTCCCTCATGAAGCGTTCCATTTTCAGAAAATCGGCTTTGGACAGAATTTCATCGCTCGACCAACTTGACCAGACAATGACGGTCGTTAAGCCATCGAGCGTGCTTGCCCTCATTTCAATCGGAATCATCATCTTTGTAGCAATCTTCTGGAGCATTTTTGGCGTAATCCCCGATGTGGTAAACGGAAGCGGAGTCCTTCTCAACATCGACAACATCACCAGCATAAAGTACTCGAATCAGGGGACTGTAAAGAATATCTTCGTCCACCACGGCGACACTGTTCACAACGGCCAGATTGTCGCGCGAATCGAACGGCAGGACATACTCGACCAAATCAAGGTGAACGAAAAGAAGCTAGAAGGCTACCTACAGATGAACGCGGTCATAAAGTCAACCAGCAAGGGGGGCACTTCCAAGCAGCAGATGATGAAGAGCCTTTACGACAAGGGACTAATCACCGAGCAGGAATTCTTGAACTCCCGGCAGACAGAACTGAATGTGAACCAGCAGATTACTGAAGTCAAACAGCAGATTCGTCTATTGTATGAAAACTACCAGACAGCGACCCAGGTTCTAGCCACAACGAGCGGAAGGGTAATGGAAGTTCCCGTCCGCCGTGGCGACTACGTTCAGCCCGGAAGCACAATCTGCGTCATAGATTCAAGCAGTGAAGAAAGCGTAGGAAGTGCGCTGGTTTATTTTTCTGGAACTGACGGAAAGAAAGTCCGTCCGGGAATGAAAATCGCACTCGTTCCCTCTACCGTAAAGCAGGAAGAATACGGCTACATTCAAGGGCTTGTCACCGATGTTTCAGAATTCCCAGTTAGCGACACATACCTTGTCTCAAGCCTGCAAAATATGAGTCTTGCGAACACCTTCCACCAGATTGGAAACCCGATTGAAGTCAAGGTGAGCATAATCCCCGACCCCTCGACCTATTCTGGCTACAAGTGGTCGTCTTCAAGAGGCCCTGCGCAGAAAATCGGATCTGGCTACATGTGCAGCGCAAAAATCATCACCGAAAAACGCCGGCCAATCTCGCTTTTGATTCCAACAATCAAGAAAAAACTTTTGGGAATCGGCGACGAGACGAATTATTCAGGTTCAAAAAAGTAGGTGCGGCAGATGTTTGGATTTTTTAGGCGAGTAAAAACACCCACCGTCCTCCAGATGGAAGCCCTAGAATGTGGGGCGGCAAGCCTTGCGATGATTTTGGGCTACTACAAGAAATACGTCTCGCTAGAAGTCCTCCGCGTCGATTGTGGCGTCTCCCGCGATGGTACCAAGGCAACGAACATTTTGAAGGCTGCGCGAAAATACGGGCTTGAGGCGAAGGGCTTCAAGATGGAAATCGAAAAGCTCCGCGAAGTCAAAGCCCCCGCAATCCTCTTCTGGAATTTCAACCACTTCGTCGTATTCGAGGGCTTCAAGGGCAAAAAAGTCTACCTGAACGACTCCGCCATTGGCCGCCGAATCGTAGAGCCGGACGAATTCGACGAATCGTTCACGGGCGTGGTCCTCGTGTTCCAAAAGGGCGCGGAATTCAAAAAGGGCGGGGAAAAGCCCAAAGTCTGGCCGCGCCTCAAAAAACGCCTCGGCGGTCTCGGCTCGATTTTCACATTCCTGGGCTTTTTGAGCTTCCTCTATTTTATCCCCGGCTTCGTCTATCCGCTCTTCTCGCGCTTTTTCATCGACGAAATCCTCATCAAAAACTCGATGAACCTTCTAAAACCGCTCCTTGTCGCGATGGCGGTCACCTGCGTAATCAGCACATTTCTGCAGGCAATCCAGAACACTGTCCTGATGCGCTTCCAGGCACGCTTGAGCCTTTCCTCCGCATCAAAGTTCATCGACCACATCTTCAAGATGCCGGTCCAGTTCTTCGTCCAGCGACTTCCGGGCGAACTGTGCAACCGAATCTCCTCGTGCGACTCTATTTCCGCCCTCATTTCGGGGCAGCTCATCGGGGTCGTCATAAACCTCGTGAGCACAATTTTCTTCCTTATATTGATGCTCCTGTACGACATTCCGCTCACGATCATTTCCGTCACGCTCACGGCGGTCGTCGTCGTCGTTTTTAGAATCACATCCGAGCGCGTCAAGAACAAGTCCTTCAAAATCCAGATGGAAGACGGAAAGCTCAGCGGAATCACGATGTCGGGAATCGACATGATCGAGTCCCTCAAGGCCTCAGGCTCCGAGAACGACTTTTTCATGCAGTGGTCGGGCCAGCAGGCGAAGGTTCTTCAGGAAACCCAGCGGCTCGTCAGGACCAACACCGGAAATTCGATTATCCCGCAGCTCATTTCTTCGGTTCAGGGCATCCTGATTCTCACGGTCGGCGCTCTGCGCGTCATGGACGGACACCTCACAATCGGAATGCTTATGGCCTTTCAGACGCTCCTCTCGCATTTTTCCGGCCCCATCAACTCGTTTTTGAGCCTCGGCTCTTCGCTCCTCTCCGCCAACGCCGACATGCAGCGAATCGACGACGTTATGGAGTACCCGATTCCAAAGATTTTCAAAGAAGATTTTGAAAGTGAGGGGGTAGGGAGCGACGGCGAAGCCGGCAAAACTCACGAGGTGAGTTTTGAGCGAGTCTCGGAAAAATCTGTGATTTTTCCGCCCCCGCTCGGCTATCAACCGTTTAAAAAGCTCGAAGGCTACATCTCGCTAAAGGACATCGTGTTCGGCTATTCGCCGCTCGCAGAGCCGCTCATTAACGGACTGAACATCGAATTCACGCCCGGAAAGCGTGTCGCCCTCGTCGGTGCGACAGGCAGCGGCAAGTCAACAATCGGAAAACTCGTGAGCGCACTTTACGCACCGTGGAGTGGCGAAATCTTATTCGACGGAAAGTCGCTCTCTCAAATCGAAAAAAAGCAGTTCGCCGCCTCGGTCTCCGTCGTGAACCAGTCGATTTCGCTCTTTGAAGGCACTGTCAAGGACAACATCACGATGTGGGACAAGACTGTTCCCGAGGAAGTCTACATCCAGGCGGCGAAGGACGCGTGCATCCACGACGTAATCGCATCGCGCCCCAACGGCTACTACTCCAAAGTCGGCGAAGGCGGCCGCAATTTCTCAGGCGGCCAACGCCAAAGGCTCGAAATCGCCCGAGCCCTCGCCACAAACCCGCGCATAATCATCATGGACGAGGCGACCAGCGCGCTCGACGCAATCACCGAGCAGACCGTAGACCAAAACATCCGCCGCCGGGGCTGCACAAGCATCATCATCGCCCACCGCCTCTCCACAATCCGCGACTGCGACGAAATCATCGTCCTCGACCACGGCCAAATCGTCCAGCGCGGCACCCACAACGAGCTGATCGCGCAGGAGGGAACATACAAGGCGCTCATAGCGAGTATGTAGGGAGCCGGTCGCCGAAGGCGAAAAAACTCACGAGGTGAGTTTTTAGGCGAGTCTCCGAGCAGCTGCGCTGCGAAGGCGTAATGGAACAAAATGGAACACAGAATATACGAAATCGACAACACGAATTTTCTCACGCTTGACGGAAGCTGCACGACCATCAAGGTCTTGAAGGGGCACGCCTATCTTTTTATCGCGCCTGTCCTTGAGGGCGGAAAGATTGGCGCACGGCACGAAATCACGGACTACGAAGAGGGCGGGACGTTCCCGAACATTCCCAGCACCGACGAATACAAGGTGATTCTCACGGGAACAATCGGAACGAAGGTCGAGGCCCTTCCGTTCCCCGATTCCGACTACGAGGCGGTTCTTGAGGCGGCGAAGGAATTCATCATTTCAAAATTCGAGGCTGAGGAAGAAAAACTCGATGCCCGCTCGGTTCTCCAGCAGGAGCTTTCCGACGAGGCGTTCTCGCTCGCGCTCGAAAACATTGCTTCCGTTGTCAACCGAAAAAAGCGGCACAATCTGCTTTTTGAGTCGGAAGACTCGCCGTTGGTCAAGGTCTTCAAGGTCGTCGCGCAAAAGATGGGCGGAATGGCTGTCCATTCAGTTCCTGGGAAAAAATACGAGGCGAACAAGTCGGGAGTCCAGCGGCTTGCGAAGGACAGCACGATTCGCGTCCGCGAGGTCGTTTTGCGCGACAGGTGGCACAAGGAAGACAACGGACACCTGATCGCCTTCTACAAGCCCGATGGCGAAATCAATCTTTCTTCCGTTGATTCTGCCTTGGTTCCTGTCGCTCTCATAAAGAATCTTGAGCGGACGGGCTATGTGATGTTCAATCCGCTCGACGGCTCGATGACTCCCGTCACGAAAAAGAACTTGGCTCAGATTCACCCGATGGCGTTTATGATGTACCGCTCGATGAACGAGGAAAAAATCAGCCTTAAGAGCGTCCTAAAATTCGTCTTTATGGACATCAAGGCGGACATCGCGCGCTTCGTGATCATCGGTCTGGTCTGCACGCTTATCGGTCTTATCACGCCAGTCATCACGCGGAACTTCATCGACGAGGTGATTCCAGAGGCAGCGAAGTCGCAGGCGGTGCAGATTTGCGTTCTCGTCTTTTTCTGCAACATTTCCTCGATGGTCGGAAGCCTCGCCAAATATTTCGCGAACCTCCGAATGGAGACGAAGGCGGACACGGACTTGCAGGCGGCAATTATGGACAGGCTCTTGAAGCTTCCCGTCGATTTTTTCAAGAACTATTCCTCCGGCGACCTTGCCGCTCGAATGATGACGCTCAACCAAATCCGAAAGCAGATTTTCAGCATCGTCCTCTCGTGCTTTATGAATTTCATATTCAGCTTTGTCTATCTGATTCAGGAATTTAGATTCTGCGCGTATTTTGCCAAGTGGGGAATCCTTTTCTGCATCTTCCCGATTGTCATTTCCTGCATCATCTGCTTCATCACCTACAAATGGGAAAAAATGCTCGTCGAGTCGCAGGGAAAGATTCAGGGCATGCTCCTGCAGTTCCTGAACGGGGTCGAAAAAATCTCGAATTCGCACTCGGAGAAGCGGGTTTTTGCGCAGTGGTCGGGCGAGTACATTCGTCAGGTCAAAATCGGCTACAACCTGGGGCTGATCGGAATCATCTCCTCGCTCATCAACACGGTCTACCCGACGGTCGTTGGAATCATCTTCTATTATCTTTACGGTCGCGGAATGAGGCTTCAGGCAATCGAAGGGCTTACGACGGGTACGTTTATGGCCTTCTTGAACGCATATTCTTCGTTCCAGAGCGCGTTCTTGGGAATGGCGGGCAGCCTTCTTGAAATCCGCAACGTGATTCCGCTCACGAAGCGAATACAGCCGATTCTTGACGCGAAGCCCGAGGTCGAAACTTCTATGCCGCCGATTGACAAGCTCGACGGAAACATCGAAATCAGCCACCTGAACTTCCGCTATGCGCCGGACGCTCCTCTCGTCTTAAAAGACGTGAATATGCACATAAAGGCAGGCGAATTCGTGGCGGTGGTCGGAACTTCGGGAGCGGGAAAGTCCACTCTAATGCGGATGTTGCTCCGCTTTGAAAAGCCTGAGTCGGGAACGATTTTCTTCGACAGCCAGGACATTTCCGCCGTGGACATCGGCTCGCTGAGAAGGCAGATGGGCGTTGTGCTGCAGAACGACACAATCTTGCAGGGGACGATTTTGCAGAACATCATCGGAAGCTCGGGACTGAAGGAGGCGGACGCGTGGGAGGCGGCGAGAAAGGTCGCCTTTGACAAGGACATCGAGGAGATGCCGATGGGAATGTTCACGATGATTCCCGCCGGCGGAAGCACTCTTTCCGGCGGCCAGCTCCAGCGTCTCATCATTGCGCGGGCGATTATCCGAAATCCGAGCGTCCTGATTTTCGACGAGGCGACGAGCGCGCTAGACAATTTGACTCAAGCGACCGTCCGAGAGAGCCTCGACAACCTAAAAGTCACAAGAATCATCATCGCGCACAGGCTTTCCACGATCATCAACGCCGACAGAATCTACGTGATGAAGGACGGCGAGGTAATCGAAACTGGAAACTACGACGAACTGATGGAAAAAGACGGCTATTTCGCCCAACTCGCGAAACGGCAGAATGTGTAGGAAGCGGTTGAATCGGTGGTTGAGCCTGTCGAAACCACCGATTCCAGCGAAAGTCAGAAGTGGTTTCGATACGGCTTCGCCTACTCAACCACCGTACCATAAGGAGTTATGTATGAAAATTAGCAAAATTATAAAAAACTGCGCCCTCGCCCTTCTTTCACTCTCCCTCCTTTCCTGCCTTGACGACGACGACCCTGTTAGGGCGCGTGAGAAGGCGGTGAGGCGGCTTTACAAGCGCGGAACCGTCAAGATTGCGATTGCCAACAGTTTTGATGAAAACAAAACTCAGATGTGGGATTCTGCCGTGCTGGCGGCGGAGACAATCAACACGCAGGGGCTTTGCCCGGCAAAATTCGAGCTTGTCAAATGCGACGACGGTGGAACTCCAATCAGCGGAACGAAAAAGGCTTATGAAATCGCGTCCGACAAGGAGATTGCGGCTGTCATCGGCCACGGCTACGCCGACATATCGCTTCCGTGTTCGCTCATCTATCAATATTACGGAATCCTCACATTCAACTTCATCTCCACGATTCATTCACTCACCGACCGGAATAATCCGCTCATTTTCAGCAATATGCCGAACGATATTGACTTTGGCGATGAGATTGCGAATGTTTGCGAAAAGAACGGTTACAAGAGAATGCTGATTTTCTACCTTGAGAATACATCGGGAATAAGCCTTTCAAATTCATTTGAACTGAGCTGTAACAATCGAGGAATCGAAGTCGTGAGCCGCGACAGCTACGACATCACGAGCAATAAAAAGTTTTTTGAGCGGAGTGCAAGGCACTGGAAGAATAATTTCGTTTTCGATGCGGTTTTCATCGCTGGAAGAATGCCGAGCATTCTAGAAATTGTGCAGGCCCTCCGCGAAAACGGTGTGAACTGTCCTATTGTCGGCGCGGATCCATTTGATGATCCTCTTCTTGCTGAGTCGCTTTCGGAAGCGGAAGACGGAAAAATCTTCTCGGTGTCCAACTACAATCTTTCGTCAAAAAACATTCACTTTCAGGCTTTCCGTGAATTGTTCAAGAAAAAGTATGGGGCAGAACCTGATCAGGAAGCTCTGCAAGTCTATGACGCACTATTTGTCCTTGCACGTGCTATAAACGAGTCTTGGACAGCAGTTCCATCAGAACTTGCGGAGGTTCTGCGTTCGGAACTGTGGTTTGAGGCTGCCGGCCCATACACGTTTCACCCGAACGGGGCAATCAAGGATCGAGAACTTACCGTGAAAGTCTTCAAAAACGGAGCATTCGAGGAAATTGAAACATTATAGAATGAAACAGAAAAAAATCATGCTTAAAATCCTGTACGGAATTGCAAGCTTTTTTATGTTGTCTATGCTTTCCGCTTGCGCGAGGGGCGAAAGGTTGACGCTTGGAGACGAGCGGTTTGACGAGTATCTTCCCTTGCTCGAAGGAAAGCGTGTTGCCCTGTTCTCTAACCACACGGGA
The DNA here is from genome assembly GCA_946615905.1 of uncultured Treponema sp. GTDB lineage: Bacteria > Spirochaetota > Spirochaetia > Treponematales > Treponemataceae > Treponema_D. Next base: position 68,082 of record CAMOIE010000002.1, read on the forward strand.
ATCATCGGCGACGAAAGGTCGAAATCCGACACGGCGGAAGACGATGTTGACCCAACGCTGGTACATTTCGGCTTTGACGAATCGGGAAACGAAATCAGCTATGGAAAGCATATTCTTGACGCATTGGTTGAGCGGGGCGTGAACGTCACGGCGATATTCAGCCCAGAACACGGCTTTCGGGGCACGGAGGATGCAGGGGCAAGCATAGATAATTCCGTTGATGAAAAGACGGGCGTTCCGATTCTTTCCCTCTACGAAAGCGAAGATACGCACTCTCCATCTTCGGCGGACATGGCAAAGTTCGATGTGCTTGTTGTTGATATGCAGGATGTCGGGCTTCGGTACTACACCTACTACATCTCGATGTTCTACCTTATGGACGCTTGCGCGGGGCACGGAAAGGAGGTCGTAATCCTTGACAGGCCGAACCCGAACGGATTCTATGTTGACGGGCCGATTCTCAAAGACGAATACAGGTCGAACGTCGGCCAGCTTCCGATTCCAATCGTCTACGGAATGACCTGGGGGGAACTTGCCAAAATGATTGACGGCGAGGGCTGGCTTTCGAGCGGAAAGAACTCCTGCCGCCTCACGGTGATTCCCTGCCTGGGTTACACCCACAAGACGAAAACCACCCTGATTCGCAATCCGTCGCCCAACATCAAGGACATGAGGGCGGTCTATCTGTACGCCTCGACGTGTTTTTTCGAGAACACCGCCGTTTCCGTCGGGAGGGGGACGGATTTTCCGTTCGAGACCTACGGAAGCCCCTTCTTCAAGGATATGGCGGGCTTCGACTTTCAGTTCACGCCAAAAAGCATGGAAGGCGCGACCAATCCTCCGTTTATGGGCGAAGCGTGCTACGGAGTCGATTTGCGGAAAGTCCCGATAGAGGAAATCTGGAACGCGGGAATCAACCTTGAATATCTTGTCTCCTCTTATTCCGCCTTCAAGGCTTCAGGTTCTAGTCTGGATTTTTGGGGAACTCCCGACAAAAACGGGCAATACTGGATAGACAAGCTGAGCGGTTCCAACGAATTGCGCCGCATGGTTTCCGACGGCAAGAGCGCAGGCGAAATCAAGGCATCCTGGCAGAAAGATATAGAGAAGTTCAAGAAAGAGCGCAAGCCCTACCTCTTGTATGATGAGTGAGAAGATTTTTTTTCAAATAATTAGCCCTTTTCAAAAGTCTCTCGTATAAATAGATGTAAGTGCAAAAGACGGTCGTCATGTTGAGCGACAGCGAAACATCTATGAGATTCTTCGCTTCGCTCAGAATGACAGGCGGGCTTACACAAAACATCAAATTAAGCGCGAAAGGGAAGTTACCTCCTGTAATTTCCCTTTCTACGAGAAAGTCGCAAACGGAGAAAATAAAATGACAAACGAAGAAGCGAAGAGAGCGATTGTACAGGGGGGGGGTATCACCTGAGGTGGCGGAGGCGTTCGCCGAAAAGTTCGACGCTGAGAAGATTTCGCAGATTGTGGAAGGAGCCGCCAATGCGGGCGAGGCATTCGAGAAACTGCACGAGGCGTACCCGGAGTTTGAGGTCAAGGACCTGCAGAAGCAGATGGACTTCATCCAGGGGCAGTTCGAGGCGGCGTACAAGGCGCAGAAGACGGACGAGGCGGTGGAGCTGACCGAGGAGGAGCTTGACCACGTTTCAGGCGGCGGACTCTGGGACTGGTGCAAGAGCAACTGGAAGACAATCGCCATCGGCGCGGCAATCGTGGTGGGCGCGGCATTGATTTGCTCGGGAGTCGGGGCAGGAATTGGAGCGGCGATGACAGCTTCTGCGGCTAACGCCGCGGCAAATATCAATCTTGCTATTGGTTTTGCACTTGCTATCGATGCGGAGATAACCGGAACTGCGGTTGCTGCAGCTAGTGTTACAGCTGGGGCCGCCGCGTACACGGGTGTCGCCGCGGCAATCGGAGCGGGCATTGGCGCGATAATCGGCAATAATGTGGCGTGCGGGCTTGCAGGAGCGGACATAATCTAACGCGCGGTTTTGTCATGTTTCGCTACGCTCAGAATGACAGATTCGGCAAGGCGGCTCTCTGGAAACGGAGAGCCGTTTTTTTTTGCGATTTTTTTCAAAAAAATTAGCCTTTTTCCAAAGTCGTTCGTATAAATAGTTGCAATGTAAATATAGGAGAAAACAAAATGACAAACGAACACTTTAAGAGTATTATGGGCGGAATCCGACAGAACAAAAGCCATTCTGTTTGCATCAAATTCGACTCGGAAAAGATTTCGGACGGTGGATTTTTCGACTGGATGTCAAAGAGATGGAAGAGTGTCGTAGCGGTTGCATGCTTTACACTTCTTATGACTGTTGGAGGCTTTTGCGGTGGACTTCTTATATCAGGCTGGGGATTATGGTTTCTTGGAGTTCGCTCTGTGACTTTATGTGCAATCATCGCAATATTCTGTGCCGTTGGATTAGGTGCGATAACAATATATTTCATGGGCAAAGAGGAAAATTTGTTTTAGGATGCGGGTGCAAAAATCATTCTAAACACTGAATAAGTATGCTCAAAGAGTGAAAAGGAGCAATTCAAATGAAAAAGATTATAGCAGCTGCTTTTGGAATATCGGTGCTTTTTACAGCTTTTTCTGTTTGTGGAACCGAGCTGAATAATTTCGATGTTTTTACGAACTCTTACGTCATCTGTGAGGATAGTGGAGAGGCTCATCCGAACTATGAGGATTTCCACGCCGATGTCTCGGAAGTCATTTTCCACGACCGAGTGAATTCATAAAAAAATCCTATTCTACCGAAACGATACTTGCCGTGTAGTATTTGAATTCCAAAATCGCCTGCAAGTAGTTTACAAGCACTTGGTAGTAAGAGTTTTCTGCTGAAATGTGCTTTTGGTCCTGCTGTAAAAGATTGTCCACCGTGATAAGCCCGGCGTTGAATCTTTTTTGCTCGTTTTCGTAGAGATTTTTTTGTAAGTCAAGAACAGAGTCGGCACCTTGCACGAGATTTTTGTAGATTGCAAGTTTTTCCGCTGCACTCTGAATTTGCAAGGCCAGCGTGTTTTTTGCCTTGTTGTATTCGATTAGGGCCTTGTCGTATTCTGCCTGAGCCTGGTCAAAAGCCCCTTTTTTTTCGTTGTTTCCGATTTTAGCGCTCACTCCTACGGCTCCGCTTACGTTCACACCGTGGTTATTTTTGAAGCCAGATGAAAGGAATTGGTCTGTGTTGTCGGAATAGGTCGCGCCGCTCGCCCCGATTCCAAAGTTGAGGTTCGCATCGGGGAGACGGTCGGCCTTTGCAAGCCTCACCTTTAAGTCTGCCATTTCAACGCCCTGTTTGAGATATTTTAAGTCATTCCTATTTTCCAGCACAGATGAGATAAAATCCTCTGTCAGCTCGCCGGAATTAGGAATTTGAATTGATTTTAAGTCAATTTCCGAAAACGGGTTTTCCGGCAGCCCGATTTTGCTTGTATCGGAAATTCCAAGGACGGTCACAAGTTCGATTTTAGCTTTGTTGCACTGAACTTTTGCATCCTGAAGTTGCCGCCTGTTTTCGTGCGTGTTGACCTCTAGTGCGAGCAAGTCGTTTTTGGTGCGAACGCCAGCCCGAATGAGCGAGTCCATGTTGTCGTTTCGCTCTTCGATTTTTTTCTGTAAATTTTCTAGCTGCTCTAGAAATTTGTAGGCCAAAAAATAGTTCCAGTAAAGCTGTGAGACATTTATCATCGACTTTGAGATTGTGTCTTCTAGGGAAAATTCCATTTGTTCGATGTAATTTTTTGCCATGTCGAGTCTAAGAGAAGTGAGCGAATTCTTGAATGACTTGAAGAGGGGTAGGGAAAGTTCCAATGAAATCTCCCCCTTGTTCCTTGCTTTTTCGTCATCAAGTTTTGAAAGTCCAGCATCATAAAATTTGCTTCCGTATGTGTAATCAGGAGAATTTTTTGTCTGCTGAACCGTGTATGAAAGTTTTGTCTCAAGTCCGAAGCTGAATAGTTTTTTGAGGAAAATCGTTCCCCCTGTCTGCTCACTTATAGTGTTTCCCAAATCAATAAAATCCGCCCCAACGGTTGAATCGACATGATAATTCGGGTCATCTTCGTCAACAGGATTTTGGGTTCGCGAATACTGTGCCTGTGCGCCCGCCTCAATGTCAAAAGCCCCCTTCACCTGACGGTACTGGCCGCGTGCGGAGGCTAGGGCCGCCCTTTGGTTTTGAATGTCGTAATTGTTTTCAAGTGCGAGCGAAAATGCGTCTTGAAGGGAAAGTTTTTTTGATTCCTGTGCAAAAAAAGAGAGCGGTATGAAAATCAAACAAGCAAGGCAAATAAAAAATCGCATGATGGTATTTTAGTGCATCCAATAAGAAAGAAAAAGAAGCAATGAAATTTTAATTTGTTTTTTCCCAGAAAAATGTTACAATATCTTTAGCCTTTTTTGGTTTATCTTCGTATAAATATACGTGAGGTAAAATTATGAATGATAAAAGACTTAAGCAGTTATTCGATTTTCAAAGATTCGCAGGGAATTCATCTATGGAATTCGCAATCAAAAGCGCACACTCCTATATCGACTCGTTGCAGGCGAAAGGTTTTGAAGAGCTTTCCGATGATGAGCTTGAGATGGTGAACGCTGCAGGCATCCCTGGAGTAAAAACAAAATCAGACTGCACGGAAGTCCCAAAAATCTAACGGAATAAAGTGACGCAGCAAGAGAAAGAGCAAATTTATCGGGAATATAATAAAAAAGTATTCTGTTATTTCAGAGGAAAAGGCCTCAACGAAGACGATGCTGAGGATTTATGTGCAAGTGTCTTTGTCAAATTTTATGGCAGTGCCGAAAATTTCGATTCGAACAAGGCTAGCCCTTCAACGCTTATCTACCGAATCTCACACAACTCTCTGATTGATTTTTACAGAACAAAAAAACAGCATTCGGAACTTGATGAAGAAATCTCTTACAATGACGAAACGCTCGACAACATCCTCACCGAAGAAACTCTTACTGAGCTTGGTCAGGCTCTTATGCGGTTGGAAGACCGCGAACGGGCGCTTATCGTGCTTGTCTACTATGACAACAAAAGTCTCAAAGATGCCGCTGCAATCTTAAGAATGAGCTACAGCAATTCAAAAATTGTGATGAAAAAGGCTCTCGCAGAACTGAAAGACTTTCTAACATAATGCGGCAGGAGAAAAAATGGATATTGAATATCTTCTTTTTTTGCAGAACTTCAGGAACAGCATAAACGATGCATTAACGCCGTTTATGGAAGCGATTTCGTATTTTGCAGTTTCTGTTTGCGCCTACCGACCGTGGATTCGCGATGTGCGGGTCCTCCCTGCTGGAGACGCAATCAAGACAGCAACGGGCTATTCTTTTCCGAGTGGACACACCACGACGGCGACTCCGATTTACGGAGGACTTGCCCTGAGCTAAGCGAAGGGGCTAGCAAAACATCTGAGGAGTCTTAACATCGATATCGCTCAGAATGACTCACTACCAATAATTTTTGGAGGATTTTTTTGCGTGAAAAAATATTTTCTCCTTTTCATTTTTCTTTTAGGCTCGCTTTCACTTTTCGCCCATGAATACCAGCTCGATGCGACTTTCCCAGGCTGGATTCACAACGCGAATTTCAGTGCGGACAATTCGCTCAGCTTCACTTTCTACCACGGGCAGGGCAGCGCGGTAGTGACACCCTCGAAGGGCGTGAAGGACTTTTCCTTCTATGTAAATGGAAAGAAAATAAGCACGAAGTCGATAAAGGCGGGCGAAGAAAATTCTCTCGACATCTCAAGATACACGAGGGACGGGCGGAACATCCTCTTTGTGGGCGATGTAGAGCCGAAGGGCGAGGAATACAAAGTCCGCGTGCAGATTCCGTATCCGACGGTCGTGGAAGGCTCTGTCAAAAAATCCTCTCTCTCAAAAGACTCGCTTGATTTAATCGAAAAAATCGTTTCTTCCGACATTGCCCACGGATTCACCTCGGCTCAGCTTGCAATCGTGAAGGACGGTCAGCTTGTCTACCAGAATGCGTGGGGAAGAGTCCGGACGAACGACGAGAACGGTCCTGTTGCCAATTCCCCAGACGCGACGAACGAGACCCTTTACGACTTGGCTTCTTGCACAAAGATGATGGCGGGGGCGTATGCGATTCAGTATCTTGTGTCGAAAGGAAAGCTTTCGCTTGAAACGAAGCTTGTTGACATTTTCGGCTCTGCTTTCGCCGAAGACACAATCGACGTTAAATTCGAGGAAAAAGAGAAGATTCCGCTTGAGACAATCAAAAAATGGAAGAAAAATCTCACGATTCGCGATGTAATCACGCACACGGCGGGCTTCGAGGCGGGCTATCCCTACTTCAACGACAACTACGACCTCGCAAAAAACGAATTCGGCTCGGGCGAAGGAAAAAATCCCCTTTTTTCTGGAAACGATGGCTCTGAAAAGACGCGCGAGAACACGCTCAAGCAGATTTTCCGAACGCCACTCATCTACGAGCCCGGAACAAAGCTCGTCTACAGCGACATCGACTTTATGATTCTCTGCTTTGTCGTCGAAAAGGTGAGCGGAAAGCGTCTCGACGTTTTCTTGAAGGAAACTTTCTGGGAACCGCTGGGGCTAAAAAGAATCACGTTCAACCCGCTTCAAAACGGATTTTCCGCAAGCGACTGCGCTGCGACCGACCCGGCAGGAAATTCATTTATGGGAAAAATCTTGTTCACGAATTGCCGAACTGCCACGATTCAAGGAGAAGTACACGATGGTCTTGCGTATTACACGATGGCGGGCGTTTCTGGACATGCGGGGCTGTTCTCATCTGCTATCGACCTGGCAAAACTTGCAAGCCTTATGCTCACAGGCGGCTGGGGGACGCACTCATTTTTCACGAAAAATGCTCTTGACCTCTTCACTTCCCCGCAGGATATTAAGAACGCAGACTACGCACTCGGCTGGTGGCGGGGTGGCGAAATGCAGAATGTCCGCTCATTCGGGACGGTCTGTTCTACTAGGGCGTTCGGGCATAACGGATTTACCGGAACGCTGGTCTTTGTGGAACCAGAGGAAAATCTCGTCATAGTGTTTTTGACGAACAAAATCAACTCGAAGATGACAGATCCAGAATCGCTAAATAACCACTTCACGGGAAACTACTACCAGACGGCGAATTTCGGCTTTGTTCCGCAGATTGTCCTCATGGGATTAGACAAGGGCACCCAAAAATCCCAGTGGAAGTCACTCTTGCGCACAATGGCGGACGAGGCTAGGCGGACGGCGGAAAAGGGGGCGAAGGAAAACAAAGGCGATGCCCGTTGGAATGCTTACGAGGCTTTGGAAGAAGCGTACAGAAAATTTTAAAAAAGACCGATACTATAAGGGAGACCTATGGATTTTTTGCGCAATCACCAGCTTGACATAATGCTCGTAATGACCGGAACTTGCGGAATCCTTTCGCTTTTTGTCTTTTTTACAACGAGCCTTTCCAAAAGAAGGATGCACACCCTCTTGCTGACGGAAATTAGCGCGACCCTTCTACTTATCGCGGACAGGGCGGCATACATCTACCGTGGCGATACAAGCGTCCTCGGCTGGTGGATGGTGAGAATCAGCAATTACTCTGTCTTTGCCTTGAGCCTCCTCGTTTTTTATGCTTTCGACTTGTATCTGATTGACCTTTTCACGAACGAGGGAGGGCTACCGAAGGCTCCACGTAGGCTCCAGTTCGTAAAATGGCTTGTCTTGGTCGGTGAGGTCTTAATCATAATCTCCCAGTTCACGGGATTTTATTATACATTCGATGAGAGCAACCGCTACCAGCGGGCAAGTGGCCATATTGTCTGCTATCTTTTCCCCTTTGTGATTTATATCCTGCAGTCCTCACTCATTATCCAGTACCGGAAGAGAATCCGCCGTATGGTTTTGATTCCTATTTTTCTGTTTGAATTTCTTCCGATCGCCGCGACGATTGTCCAGATTTTTGCCTACGGTCTTTCTCTCACGAACATGACGCTTGTCGGGGCTGCGGTAATTCTTTATTTATTCGTACTTTTGGACATGAACAAGACTGTCGAGAAGTCAAGAAGAATGGAAATTGACTTTCTCAAAACCGAGCAGCTTCACATGCAGGTTCTTTTTTCTGAGACGGCGGAAGCCCTGGCCCAGGCAATCGATGCAAAGGACAAGTACACCCACGGTCATTCCTCCAGAGTTGCGGAATACGCAAAGGAAATCGCAAAGCGGGCCGGTCTTCCAGAAGAGGAAATCAACGACATTTATTTTGCGGCCCTCCTCCACGATGTCGGAAAAATCGGAGTCCCTGACGCAATCATAAACAAAGAGGGAAAACTCACGGACGATGAGTATCAGGCGATAAAAGAACACCCAAAATTAGGAAACGAGATTTTGCGGAACATCACCCAGTCTCCGACGCTGAGAATCGGCGCTTACTACCACCACGAGCGTTACGATGGCAAGGGATATCCGATAGGTCTAAAGGGAGAGGAAATTCCTGAGATTGCCAGAATTATAGCCGTCGCCGACACATACGATGCGATGACGAGCAAGAGAAGCTACCGCTCCACCCTTCCTCAGTCTGTCGTCCGTAGCGAAATTGAAAAAGGAATCGGCACTCAGTTCGACCCCCGCTTTGCGAAAATCATGCTTTCGATAATCGACGAGGACAAGGACTATAAGATGCAGGAATGGGGCAACACCGCAGAACGATACGGAAAGTAAAGATAGGTTTTCTGCATAAAAATCGTGAAGTTAAAATTCCTCGTAATCAAAAATCTCCTCGTCGTCGCGGAGGAAAATCCAGAATTTTGTGTATGGCTGTAAAAGTTCGCCAGTCTCGACATAGACAGGACGCTGCAAAAGCACATAGTACCAGGTGCCGTTTTTAGCCTTGTCAAAATCGCCTTTTTCGAGAACCTTTAGGTTAAGCCCGCCCTCGTGGTTGAAAATCCTGTGCCACTCGGCATCTTTTGAAAAATCCGCCCTTTCGTAAAGAATATGCTCGCCCCAAAGCCGGAAGCTGGATAATTTCGGAAGGTCGCGGTTTGAGAGGGAGAATGCGAAAATCGGCAGAAGAAGAAAAAGGGGCAAGAAAAATCGTTTCATCGGTTTATGATATAACAATGCGGCGCGTTACGCCATAGTCTGCGTTAAGCGCGGCAGGTAGGGAGCCGGTCGCGAAGTGAAAAAACTCACGAGGTGAGTTTTTAGGCGAGTCTCGACAAAATCTGTGATTTTCCGTTGGAGCCGACGCGGCAGGGATTGTAGGGGCGGCGGTAGCCGTTGCAGGTCGCACGCGACCTGCAATGAAGCGATAGCGGAACCCCGAAAAGCCCGACCCGCCGACAGGCGGGTGCCGCCCAAAAACTACATCGACGTTCCGACTTCAATCAAGTTGCCGTCCGGGTCATAGAAACGCACGACTTTCTGACCCCACGAATGTGTCATAAGGCGATTGACATATTGGACATCTGGATAATAGTGCTCGAGCTTTTCGACAAAGGCTTCAATGTCGCTCTCCTCAAAATAAAGTTCGCTCGCGTTGTTTTTCGAAGTCACATTTGCACCAAGAAATTGCTTCCAGATTTTTTCATCTTGCAGACAAAGCCCCTCCGAAAGAACCATGTTGCCGTCATTATCGACGAGCATTTCAAGCCCGAACAAATCGTGATAGAACCGCTGCGACTTTTCAATGTCTTTGACCACAATCAGAATGTTTTTTAGTTTCACTTTTATCTTCCTTTCCGTTTTAACATGAAATGAAGGGCACCGCAAGCTCCAGCAATAATCAGCGCGTACTCCAAGAAAAAAATCGGAACTGGCGGAACTTCAACATAACGGTCGTAGAAAATCATCGCTGACCACAAGCGGCTCTTTATAAAGAAGAAAACGCCAAGCGCGAAAATCAAAATTTCGCAGAAAAAACAAATCCATTTTCCCAAGCCGACCGAGAACCGTCTTTCGATTTTGTTAAAAAGTCCGTTCGTGTGAAGTCCCAAGTGAAATGCCATAATCACAAACATCCAGCTTGCCGCCGCCTTGTGAATCGGAAGCCATTCAAATTTAAACGGCAGAAAAGAAAACGCCATACCAGAAATCTGCACGGAAGAAAAAATCAGGACGAGCAGTGAAAGGACTAACGCGGTGTCAATCGCAATCATTGCGACTCTGCGCGGTGGATATTTTCCCCTAAAAAGCGATTTATAGTAGGCGATGTTCAGAATGTTGTGGGCGATAAAAAGCGCGAACAATACTGTTCCCAAAACAGCGTGGAGAAAAATGTTCCGTCCTTCCCGCTGGCTCATCTCGAAGATGAAGAGAATGAGCATTAGTGAGTCGATGAGGGTGCGGGTGAGTTTGTTTTTGGTCATGGGCTACATCTCTTTTTTTGCCCAATCAGCAATCGTCTTTTCAGAATCGCTTGAGCGGAATCGCCTGCCGTTCGACACTTTTGCGCCAGGAGCGTATTTTTTAATTCCGGGGATTGCTCCGCCGATTCCGCTTCCGCCAGATGTGCAGAATGGAACGATTTTCTTTCCCGAAAGGTTTGCGTCTTTCAAGAACGTGCGGATTATGTGCGGCTCTTTGTACCACCAGATGGGGAAGCCCACGAAAATCGTGTCGTATTTTGAAAAGTCGGGCAGCTGACCTGCGATTGCAGGAAGAGAGTTTTCGTCCGCGCACTCGATTGAAGTGCGGGATTTTTTGTCGTTCCAGTCAAGGTCTGTGGCGGTGTACTTTTGCTCGGGGACGATTTCGTAGAGGTCTATCGCGCCGTCACCCTGAGCCTGTCGAAGGGCCGAAGCTAACTTTTTCGCCACGCCCTCGGTCGTTCCTGTCGCCGAAAAATACGCAACCAGCACTTTCTTTTCTCCGGTTGAGTTTTGCGCGGTCGCAACACCAGTCGCGAACACAGCCGCTAAAATCAATGTGATGAATTTTTTCATTTTCGTTTCCTCAAAAAGATTTTACTGACATAGTGTCAATATAAAGTATTATTACAGACATCTGACATTTTGTCAATTAAATCGGTACACAAAAGGTTTTTGCAGAAGTAGTTATAAAATGACGTGTTACTGAAAGTATGATTTTGGAAAAATTCGGTGATTGAGCCTGTCGAAATCACCAGTTTTGCGGTATTTTCGATAAACTCAACCACCGCAAAATCCTTGTCATCAGACTTTTGATAACACACCATAAAATGAACATCGGTTCTTGAATGAGGGCTGCCGGTTTTTGGGAAAATATAATTCTTATATTGACAATCATCTATGTAAGGCGTATATTACATATAGATATTTATCAATACGAGGTGCTTATGGAATCAGAGCAAGTTTCTTCTATATGTAAGGCTCTCGGCGACGAAAACCGACTCAAAATCGTCTCGCTTTTGACGCATGGTGAGTTGTGCGCCTGTAAGATTTTGGAACAGTTCGAAATCACGCAGCCCACGCTTTCACATCACATGAAGATTTTGGAATCTTGCAGTTTGGTTTCGTCTCGAAAGGACGGCAAGTGGACATATTATTCGCTTGACTGCAAGACACTCGGGGAGTTCCGTGATTTTATCGGGGGATTGAATTGTGGGAGCACAAACGGTGAATGTGACTGTTTGCAGAACTAATTATAACGGAGGAAAACCATGGGATGCTGTTGTTCAAATGCAGATGCAAAAACTGTTGGAGCTGCAGAAAAATACAAGACACAGAAAGGATTTTTGATTTTGGGCGGAGGCTGCAAAAACTGCCACGCACTTATGCAAAACACAATTGACGCCCTTGCAGAAATGAACCGTGAGGAAAATGTTGAATTGGTGACGGATTTCTCTGTGATTGCGACTTTTGGCATTATGTCCACACCGGCTTTGGTTCACGACGGAAAAGTTGTAAGCTATGGCAAGGTGCTGACTAAAGAGCAGATTAAGAAATTTATTTGAGATAAGGAAAACAAATGCAAGATAAAAAGCTTCCCAATCCTAACGAAATCCATCCAATCCCAGACTACGCCAAGGAAATCTACATAAAGCCGACGATTAAAAATCCAAACATCATCGTTGGTGATTTTTCCTACATTGCAGATTCCGATTTTGAAAGCCACGTGACGAACTTTTATACGTGGAGCCGCGACAAGCTGATTATCGGAAAATTCTGCCAGATTGCGCGTGGTGTTGAGTTTGTAATGAATGACGCGAACCATCAGATGAATTGCGTGACGACTTTCCCATTCTACACGCTTGAAGGCTGGAACATGGAGAAGCCCGCCGAATCTGATATGCATTTCAAGGGAAACACTGAGATTGGAAACGACGTTTGGATTGGGCAGAACGCGGTGATTCTTCCCGGTGTGAAAATCGGAGACGGCGCGATTGTCGGTGCGAACAGCGTCGTCGGAAGTGATGTTGCGCCGTACACGGTTGTCGTTGGAAATCCCGCACGGACAATTCGTAAACGTTTTGACGATGAGCTGATTGGCTTGCTCTTAAAGTTCAAATGGTGGGATAAGCCGATTGAAGAAATCAACAATTTGATTTCGATTTTGACAAGCGGTGATTTGGAAAAAGTACGTGTGGAATTGAAAGCGAGGGAATAAAATTATGATTTGGAACTTTATTCAGAATCAAATACTCGGAATGCACTGGTTGAACTCCTTGATTGGCTCTTTGCTCTCGGCGGGCGGACTCGACACGACCAGCAGAATCGGTGGCAGCGTTCAGTTCTTTCTATACGACACAATCAAAATCACGATTCTGCTTTGCGTGCTGATTTTTGTAATCTCTTACATTCAGTCATACTTTCCGCCGGAGAGGAGCAAGAAGATTCTCGGTCGCTTCCACGGAATCGGGGCGAACTGCATTGCGGCTTTGCTCGGAACGGTTACGCCGTTTTGCTCGTGCTCGTCGATTCCGCTTTTCATCGGCTTTACCAGTGCGGGGCTTCCGGTCGGCGTTACATTCAGTTTTTTGATTTCGTCTCCGATGGTTGATTTGGGTTCGCTCGTTCTATTGATGAGCATTTTCGGCGCCAAGGTCGCTGTCATTTACGTTGTGGCTGGCCTTGTTATCGCGGTTCTTGGCGGCACTTTGATTGAAAAGCTCGGAATGGAAAAATATGTCGAGGACTTTATTAAGAACGCGTCCGCCGTGGATATAGATTCTCCGTCTCTCACACAAAGGGAACGGCTGATTTATGCCCGCGAGCAGACCTGGCAGACATTCAAAAAAGTCTTTCCTTATATTTTGATTGGCGTTGGAATCGGCGCGGTCATCCACAACTGGATTCCTCAAGCCTGGGTTGAAACAATCCTCGGAAGCAAAAATCCGTTCAGCGTGATTCTTGCGACGGTGGTCGGCGTTCCCATGTATGCGGACATTTTCGGCACAATTCCGATTGCAGAAAGCCTCTTGGCAAAAGGTGCGATGATTGGAACGGTGTTGAGTTTTATGATGGCGGTAACGACTTTGAGCCTGCCTTCGATGATTATGCTTCGTAAGGCGGTAAAGGCAAAACTGCTCGGTGTCTTTATTGCAATTTGTACTGTGGGAATTATTTTGGTGGGGTATTTGTTTAATATGATTGCGCCGTGGGTAGTGGGGTAGGAAATGCGCAAGGGATTGGAGCTGCACCGAAGGTGGCCACCGCAGGAAGCGTAGCGGACGAGGAGGCTGGAGCGACAGCGGAACAGCGGAAAGCCCGGTGGCCGCTTGCGGCCATGCGCCCAAAAATATAAAAAAATCAAAAATAATCAAAATTTTTTCGTATTCAATTGCAGAAAATGCATTATCACCGCCTATATTATATATAAGGAGATGATATGAAAATTGAAGCAAAAAAAATGCGAGAATCAGATTGAGTTGAAGATTCCATAAGATGAAGGAATGATAGCAAAAGTTCGGGGTATAAAGGGGAGACGGTGGAATGCGGCAAAAGAATTTCGCTGGCAGTGGCTCTTTCCACAAAAAATGCGTTGGCACGATGAAAAAACTGGCGCTGAGGGAAGATTCCACATGGACGAAAGTCTTATGCAAAGAGCAGTCTACAATGCAGTTAGCGCAAGTGTAATAAACAAGCGCGGGAGCTGCCACACGTTCCGCCATTCCTTTGCGCCCCACCTCTTGGAAAATGGATATGATATAAGGACCGTTCAAGAACTTTTGGGGCACGCTGATGTGAGCACAACGATGATTTATACCCATGTTCTAAACAAAGGAGCCGGGGCTGTGAAAAGTCCAATTGACTGGATGTGAGGAGGTTGAAGACTCCTAACTGACAGACAAGAATACTGTGTCTTATAAGGAGCAGTATAAGACAATACGGCTTTTGTGCTATTTTGTTGTTATAAAGGGATTTAGCTCTGTTTATCATGCGGATTTATGCTGACAAAGATTTTAATTTTAATAATTTTACAAGGAATGGTATAATAGGAGTTATTGTGACACCGCCTATGCGGCGACACTTTGAAATATGAATGGAAAAATAGAAATAAAGACAACTACAAAAGAAGATATTGAAACATTAATGAATATCCGCCTTGAAATGCTAAGAATTGTAAACTGCATGAAGGATGGTGAAAACTTTTCAGAAGAACTAATTCAATCAGCAAGAAAATATTTTTTGAACGGAGAGCAAACAACCGTTTTAGCCTTAGATAATGAGAAAGCAATTGGCTGTGCTTCAATTTCATACATTACAATTATGCCGACTTTTGACCATCCAAATGGAAAACGTGCACATCTGATGAATGTCTATACAAATAAAGCATACCGCAAGCGAGGAATCGCTACGAAAATGATTCAAATTCTAATCGACGAAGCAAAAAAGAAGGGGTGTACAGAAATCACCCTTGATGCAACAGATATGGGGAGACCTCTTTATAAAAAAGTTGGGTTTTCAGAAAACCGCGAGGGGATGAATCTCCAATTAAGATAACTATTGACAATACTTCTGTTTTGCGTTAGTATATAATTATGATAAAGTCATTCCAAGACGAAGAAACAAAAAAGGTTTTTGACGGCTACCGTTCACTGAAAATTGACCAGTCAATTCTGAATGTTGCCCGCCGAAAATTGCGAATGATAAATGCTGCAAAAGTCGTGGAAGATTTACGTGTGCCGCCGGGAAACCGGCTTGAAAAATTGCTGGGAGATTTGGAAAGTTCTTTCAGCATTAGAATCAATGACCAGTGGAGAATTATTTTTGACTGGAAGGACGGTGCAGAAAATGTCAGAATCGCAGACTATCACTAACGACAGATTGCCAAATATTCATCCTGGAGAAATTTTAAAAGAAGAATTTCTTGACCCGATGAATATTTCAGCGTACAGGCTCGCAAAAGAAACGAACATTCCACAGACAAGAATTTCAGAAATAATTCATGGGAAAAGAAGTGTTACAGCGGACACTGCAATCCGCTTTTCAAGATTCTTTGGAACAAGCCCGGAATTTTGGCTTAATCTGCAAAACTCATATGATTTGGAAGAAGAAGAATTTAATCACGAAAAAGAATTTGAAATGATTCAGCAGTATGCATTTGTTTATGCATAGTGCGCGAGAGCGCACAGGAAAATAATTACCTTGAACGCAAACGGCACGCAGGTGACGTATGCGTAAACACATATAACTCAGTTTTCGTGCGGACATTTTGCTTTGTCACGTTTTTTGCTAGTCGTTTCGCTCCTCCACGCAAAAACCGCACCAATTTTGCCTGAGGGCAAAACCGCAAAACGCAGCACAAAACAACGTTATATGGATGTCGCCTATGCGGCGACACGAAAAAAAATGAGGAAGAAGTAAATGAAAAAGTTCATTATTTTTATATTAATATTACTTAGCACATTAAGCACATATGCACGAGACTTTCAAAAAGAATTTGTTGATTCTTTCAAGAAATCAGATTATGAAACAGTAAAAAGCATTCTTACAGATTGGGAAAAAGAAGATTCTAAAAATCCGGAAATGATGATTGCCTGGTTTAATTATTATTTGAACAGAAGCGCAGTAGAACATCCAACCATGGGAAAAATGAAAGACGGCCGTTACGGAATGTATTCGTGGATGGAATACAGTCAAGATGATGTTAAAACCGGGATTTCATATCTTGACAAAGCATTAAAATCCTATCCGAATAGACTTGATATTCACTTAGGAAAAGCCTCTTCTTTAATTAAATCTGAAAATTATAAACAAGCCGTTGATTCAATTATAAATACAATAAAAATTTCAAAAAAGAATAAAAACAAATGGTTTTGGACAAACAATCAATTCATGGGTGAAGACGGTAAAAATGTTTTACTTTCAAGTTTACAAGATTATTGTCAACAGATTTTTTATGATTTCGACACAACTAAAGATTCATATAAACTTTTGGTTGAAACAATAAATAAAGAGTATCCTAATGAAATAGTATTTTTAAACTATGAAAGCCTATATTATTCACGCACCGGTGATAATAAAAAAGCCATTGAAATCCTAAAAAAAGCTTATGAACTGGATAAAACCGATTACATTATCATTGGAAATATTGCTTATGATTATGAACTTATGGAAAATTATCAAGAAGCAAAACAATGGTATGAAATGCTTTTAGAAATAGATAATCCAGAAGCAAAAGAATACGGACAGCGTGGTCTTGATATAATTAAAGATAAATTAAAATAACTCATATAACTCAGTTTTCGTGCGGACACGCCCCGCCGTGAGCGGCGGCCGGCTATGCGCACCTGCTCTTGACGGAGAAGAAACTTCAGAAAGTTTAAACAACCTGTAAACAATTAAAAAATACAGGGGTATTTCATGGTAATAGGATTTATCATCTTTTGTATAATAATTTGTTTGATAGTATCAGCGGTAACAAGAAAAGATGCTAGCAAATCTGGAGGCACAAACATAAACAGTGTTCCAAAGAAAACAGCAATTTCTATAGTCGGGGGAATTAATCATTTTTCCGCAGAAAATTTTGGTCAAAAAAAACTTAAATTTTGGCTACAGAAAGCATTGATATACACTCCTTATCATGGTATAATTTGTCCATAATAAGGAGTTGTTTTTATGCCTTGTATAGTGCCGATAAAGGACTTGAAAAATACAAATCAAATCTCAGAATTGTGTCATGAAAGACGGGAACCTATTTTCATTACCAAAAATGGCTATGGAGATATGGTTTTAATGAGCATGGAAACCTACGAAAGAAATAATTATATGCGAGACATCTATGCAAAACTTGATGCCGCCGAAGATGATTTGAAAAACAACCGCTTTACTGATTCCGACTCTTTTATGGCCAAATTAGACGAAAAGTATGGCGTATAAAATCAATATCACATCTCTTGCCCAAGCAGATTTGGAAGAAGACCTCGATTATATTGCAAATACTCTCCACAATAAAAAAGCTGCTTTAGGACTGAAAAACGCATTCAAAGAATGTTTTGAATTCTTGAAGACAAGTCCAAGAATGTACCCAGAATGTCAGGACGCACGACTAGCAAGAGAAGGATACAGAAAAGCAATCGTAAAAAATTATATTGGTCTTTATAAAGTAGACGATGATAAAAAAGTTGTAAATATAATGAGAATCGTCTACGGAAGAATGGATTACACAAAATTGGTATAGAAGGCTAGTTGGCTGAGTTGACTATTTTCTACACTCAACATAATAAAATCTAAATTTACTGATTCTTCAATAAAATAGAAGAAATTTCTATCAGCGTCTTTTTGCCCTGCGGACTGAGGGCATTGAATGATTTTTTAAATTCAGCGGAAAGGTATGCGGACGAATTCGTAGATGCCCCTGTTATCAATTCCGAAATGTCAGTACCAAGATAATCAGAAATCGCTGATAACGTTTCAAGATTCACCTTCGTTATGCCACGTTCAATCTGACTTACATATCCAACGGTTACGGAAAGGGCTTCTGCCATATTTTCCTGCGTTTTCTTCAGCGCCTTGCGCTTGTTCTGAATTCTCTGCCCGATTGAAGTATAGTCTATAGCCATTTGCGTTATTTTCTTAGTAATAACTAAAATTTTACAGACAGTAATGACTAAAGTTTTAGTTTAAACTAGAATATCTACAGTATTTCTCTTGGAGATACAATCATGAAATCTGCGCAAAACAAATTCGACATCACTTTTATATTTTTATTCTTATTTCTCCTCATCATTCCTTGTCTGAAGATTGATTTTTCATCGACACTCTCGGAAAAGGAAAATCGGACGTTGGCAGAATACGAGCATCTGTTTGTAAACGGAAAAATCAATCTGAACTACAGTAAGGCGTTTGAAAGTTGGTTCAATGATAGATTTTTCTGCAGAAACCTTCTTTTAGCTATCAATCAGAAATTAAAACTGACGTCTTCTTCATCTGCAAAGTCTCACAATGAATTGGTTTTAAAAGGAAAAGACGGTTGGTATTTTTATCGTGGCGACAAATCAGAAGCAAATTATATGAACAAGTCTGTTTTCACCGATGAGCAAATGCAGTCAATCTTAAAATACCTGACTGACATAGAAGCGTGGTGCAAAGAGCACGGAAAGTCTTTCATTTTCTTTATCGCCCCAGACAAGAACAAAATCTACGGAGAATTCTACCCGGACATTATCAAAAAAGCACGTCCAGATTCAGAATCAAGAACACGGAAATTCATTCAGTATGCAAAGGAAAATGGCTTTTCTGTGATTTATCCGCTTGATAAACTTTTGTTGGAAAAAGAAAGCGGCAATTTATTGTATTACAAAAACGACACCCATTGGGATGACTACGGAGCATACATCGGCTACAAGGAAGTTGAAAAAGTTCTTTCTGCAGAATGCGGCATAGTTCCTTTGACGGTAGACAAGTGGGAAAATCGGTTTCATGAAACCGGTGACTTGAACAATCTTTGGCCAGAGGGAACTGTTTCGGACACAGAAAGCCTTTACCCATATTCGATTTTTGACTCAAAATATCAAGTTTCACCCGAAAATCCAGCAAACGAGAGAGACGGATATTTTACAAGTTGTGCTGGCAAGGAACTAAAAGCCATCGTGTTCCGAGATTCTTTTTGCACTGCCCTCAAACAATACATTTCAAATGATTTTTCCGAAGTTCAATATCACTGGCGAAGAAATGTTCAAAAATCAGATTTGAAAAATCTTGAAGAAAACGCGGATGTAGTCATTTTTGAAATTGTAGAGAGATATTTGCCAGAGTTGGCAAGACTTAATTTTCCTGTTTCTGAATAGGTGTAAAAATGGTATTTTCGTCTTTAACATTTATTTATGTGTTTTTGCCATTGACTTTGCTTTGCTATTATCTTTCCCCTGTAAAAGCAAAAAATTATGTACTTTTGTTTTTTAGTTTCTGTTTTTATGCTTGGGGTGAGCCAAAGGCATTTTTTGTTATGCTTGCCGTTATTTTGCTTAATTATTGTTTTTCGCTTTTTATTTCAAGATTTGATGACAATCGTACTGCCAGAACAATGCTTTTGGCTCTTGATTTGATAGGAAATTTGGGAATTCTCTTCTATTTCAAGTACATTGATTTTACGATAAAAACATTTAATCATTTTTTTAATAGAGATATTGGTCTGCTAAATATTGCTCTTCCAATCGGCATTTCGTTTTTTATCTTTCAGGCTCTTTCGTATACGATTGATGTATTCAGAAAAGACTGTGAGGTTCAAAAAAATCCTTTTAAACTTGCCCTCTATATAAGCCTTTTTCCGCAGTTGATAGCGGGACCGATTGTAAAGTATCACGACATTGAACTTCAAATTGACAACAGGCACATTGGCATAAGTGATTTTTCAGCTGGAATCAGACGCTTTATTTTAGGACTTGGTAAGAAAGTTCTGATTGCGAATATTTGTGCAAGCGTAGTTGATGATGTTTTTTCTTCGTTTTTAGAGGTAAACTCTCTGACGCTATGGGTTGGAGCGTTGGCATATTCTTTGCAGATTTATTATGATTTTTCGGGTTACTCGGATATGGCGATTGGGCTTGGAAAAATGTTTGGTTTTACCTTCCTTGAAAACTTTAACTATCCATATATTTCGTCATCGATTACAGAATTCTGGAGACGGTGGCACATATCGCTTTCCACTTGGTTCAAAGAATATGTCTACATTCCACTTGGTGGAAATCGCTGTTCAAAAGTGCGAAATCTTTTTAACATCTTTGTAGTGTTTTTGCTGACTGGAATCTGGCACGGAGCGGCATGGGTCTTTATTCTCTGGGGCTTGTGGCACGGATTTTTCAATATGTTTGAAAAAGTGACAGGTCTGAATAAGGTTGGTAAGGACAATAAAAATGTTTGTATAAAAATAATAATGCATATTTACACGATTGTAGCAGTTTTCTTTGGGTGGATAATTTTCCGGTCTGTAAGTGTAAAAAGTGCTGTGAAATATATTCTTGCGATGTTCAATTTGTACGAAACAATCGAAGTTTACTCGCTTGCTTATTTTGTTTCAACAAATAGTATTCTTGTGATTCTTGTAGGAATACTTTTTTCAATGCCAATATTCAAACTTTTGCAGGAAAAAGTTTCTTGGCTTAAAAACCAGGGAAGAGGTGCCTTTGTTTTGGTGAATGTTTTGGAAATAATTTTCTATCTTGGAATCTTTGTTTTGTGTGCTGCCTTGCTTGCTGGAAATACTTACAATCCCTTTATATACTTTAGGTTTTAGGGCTTAGTCTTCATTTTTTTCTTCGGTTTTCATTTGTTACCGAGTGGAGTTTGGACCTTGCTTGTCGAAAATACTTATTACGAAAATCGCAAGGTAGCGAAAGTGACAGCCACATTGCTATTTGTGACACGGAATATCTGCCCCGCCTCCGTGCGGGGTAAACGGAGCGAGGCTAGGGCATGGCTGGAACAAAAAATCCTTCCTTGGATTTTTTTGTTCCTACGAGAAAATTCTGTTCACCTGAAGGCAAACAGAATTTTCTCTCTTTATTGCTGCCCCCCGCCACAGGCGGGGAAGCCCCCAGCTACAAACTCTCTTTCAGAATCTCAACGACTTCCGCCTTGTCGAGTTTTTTGTAGCCGCCTTCGAGCAGAATCGTCGCGTTCGCGATTGCCTCGATGTCGCTTCTCGTTGCGCCGAGTTCGGAGATTTTCATCGCAAGGCCAAGTTCGCGCATCCATGATTCCATCGCACAAAGTCCTGCCTCGGCAAGTTCCTGTTCTGTCTTTCCGTCCGCGCTCACTCCCCAGACTTCACGGGCAAAGCGGGCGAACTTTGGCAAACCACAGGGCATGATGTGGCGGTAATAGGGAAGGGAAACCGCGGCGAGTGTCATTCCGTGGGTCGCGTCGGTGACGGCTCCGACTGCCTGACCGAGCATGTGAACCATCCAGTCCTCGCTCTTTCCGCAGGCGACGAGTTTGTTCAAGGCCCAGGTCGCAGTCCACATGATGTTGCTCCGCGCCTCGTAGTCTTCCTGATTTTTGAGCGCGATTCTTGAAGAATGAATCAGGCTTTTCATCAAGGCTTCGCTGATGTAGTCGCTCGTGTTGTCGTCAGTTCCGGAAAAATACTGCTCCGAGATGTGGTTGAAGATGTCGTAGATTCCCGCGACCATCTGCCTTTTTGGGAGCGAGAATGTGAATTCTGGGTTCAGAATCGAGAACTTAGGGAAGACTTCCGTTCCAAAGACATGGCCGATTTTGAGTTTTTGCGCGTGGTTCGTGATGACCGCTCCGCCGTTCATTTCGCTTCCGGTTCCGGCCATTGTTAGCACACAGCCGACCGGCACAACCGGGCATGAAACGTCCTCAAAGCGGAGGTAATATTTTTGCCAGGGGTCTTCGTCGCAATGTATGGAAACGGAAACTGCCTTCGCGTAATCGCAGCAAGAGCCGCCGCCCACCGCAAGCAAAAAGTCCACTTTGTTTTCGCGTGCGATTTTTACGCCCTCGTTCAGTTTTTCGACCGTCGGATTTGGCATGACGCCCGCATCCTCGACAATCGTCTTTCCGCATTTTTTGAGTGCGGCGACAACAGCGTCATACACTCCGTTTTTCTTGATTGAACCGCCGCCGTAAATGAGCTGCACGGTTTTTCCGTATTTTGGAAGCTCTTCTTCAAGCCCCAAAAGAGCGTCCTTTCCAAAGTAAAGTTTTGTCGGATTGTGAAATGTGAAATTTCCTTGCATTTTTTTTTCCTCCTAAAGTTCTAGTTTATAAAATTCGTAAAAATATGCACGTCACGTTTTGGCATTTTCACGCCCGCTTCCTCGCCTGCCTTGCGGTTTTTCACGAGCCAGGCGATGTTCAATATCCGTCCGCTTTTCTGCTTCCGCTCGCGCCGCCGTTCGCTCGCCCACTTCTACCAATTCTCGTACCGTCTCCCTGTATCAAGTTCACCAATTCTCTTCATTTCGTCCGCGCTCAACTCAAAATCCCAGACGGCGCAGTTTTCGCGGATATGCGCTGCGTTCGCGCTTCCGGGAATTGCGATAAAGCCCGCTTGCAAGTGCCAGCGCAAGATTATCTGTGCCGCAGTCTTTTTGTGCGACTTTGCGATTTCAAGAATAGACTTGTTGTTCAAACTATCTTTTGTGTGTCCGCGCCCGCCGAGCGGATAGTAGCTTTCGATTACAATGCCTTCGGTTTTGCACCAGTCGCGGAGGGCGTTGTTTTGGTAGAAGATGTGGTTCTCGTTTTGAATCACGCAGGGCTTTGTCTTTGCGAACGAAAGAACACGCTTCACGTCGCGTTCGGTGTAATAGTTTGAAATCCCGAGAGAGCGGACAATGCCCTTTTGAACAGACCGCTCCATCGCCTCGTAGAGTTTTTTCTCGTCGCTTCCTTGTTGGTGGACGAGCATCAAGTCGATGTAGCCAAGCCCTATCGCCTCGTTGCATTCGGAAATCGCCTTGTCGTAGTTGGGGTAGCCCCACGGAGTCACCTTGCTGGTGACAAAAATCTCCTCGCGAGTTACAAGCCCTTCCGCTATCGCCCGCCGAATGCCCCGACCGACTCCGCGCTCCGTTCCGTAGTATTTTGCCGTGTCAATCAATCGGCATCCCGCCTTAATCGCCTCATAAGTGCAGTTTTCCGCCTCCGCGTCGGAAAGTGACCAAGTTCCGAAGCCCGCAAGCGGCATTTTATAGCCCGAATTGAGTTTTACGCTTTTCATCTGATTTTTCCCCTGCGCGAATATTGTTGCCGTCATAAAAATCGCTGTTACAAAAAGTAAAAGTGATTTTTTCATTTTCATTCCTCATCGTCCCAGATTTTGTTCTGCTTCGCGATGTTGAAAACGCCCCAAGCCTTCGGCCAGCCCGCGTAAAAAGCGACGTGGGTTACAATCGCGGCGAATTCCTTTTTCGTAACGCCGTGCGCCTTCGCGTTCTTGAGGTGGTAGACAATCGGCTCTCCCGTGATTCCCTGCGACATAAGCGACACGAACGTGATAATGCAGCGCGTCTTTAGGTCGATGTCGGGATTGTTCCAGTTCTCGCCAAAGAGAATGTCGTCGTTGAAGTGCGCGAAGTCTGGCGCAAAGTCGCCCAACTGCTCTCTGCCCGCTGTCTGTGTGATTTTTTCCATAAAATGACTCCTTAAAATTATTTTTTCAGTCCCTTCATCATTCCCGCGACTTCCTTCTCGCCCGGTCTCCCCGCAGGTCCAACCAGTTCGTGCGCGGTGTACAGCTCTTCAAGATACGAGATTTCCTCCACCGTAAGCTTTATCTCCAGTGCGCGAACCAAGTCCGCGACGCGCTCCGCCTTTGTACAGCCGCAAATTGGGCTTTCAATTCCTTTTTCCCAGAGCCAAGCGAGTGCCACGTCCGCCATTGCCACGCCGTGATTTTTTGCGACTTCTTCCACACGCGCGATTATCTTCATGTTGTTTTCTTTATAAGCGTCGTACTTGTCGCGGGCAACCTTGTCGGTTTCGGCGCGTTTGGAACTTCCTTCCCAAGTCGCACGGGTCAAATGCCCTGCGGCAAGGGCGGAAAAAGGCGTGATTGTCATTCCGAACTGACGCGCCACAGGCAAAAGTTCCCGCTCGTCCTCGCGGTAAATCAAATTGTAATGCGGTTGCAGGACGGAAAAGCGAGTCCAGCCGTTTTTGTCGGCGGCGTTCTGCATATTGTGCAACTGGTAGGCGTACATCTCGCTTGCCCCGATTGCGCGGACTTTCCCCGTGCGAACCAAGTCGTCGAGAGCCTGCATAGTTTCTTCTATCGGGGTTGCGTAGTCGAAGCGGTGAATCAAATAAAGGTCGAGATAGTCCGTGCCGAGCCGCCCCAGCGTGCCGTCAATTTCCCGCTTGATTGCCTTTGCGCTAAGTCCGCCCTCATTGAAAAAGACTTTGCTTGCAAGAACAACTTTGTCGCGCGCGATTCCGAGGTTTTTAATCGACCTTCTCAAAAACTCCTCGCTCGTTCCCTTGGAATAGCAGTTGGCCGTGTCAAAAAAGTTGATTCCCGCATCGAACGCCGCCTTGACAACGGATTCGGTCGTCTTTTGGTCAACGACCCAGGCGTGAAAGTCGGGAAAAACCTCGCCGAATCCCATGCAGCCGATACAGATTTTTGAAATCTCAATGTCCGTGTTTCCAAGTTTCGTGTATTCCATAAAAGCCTCCAAAATTACAGTTTGATTTTTGGGCGCATGGCCGCAGGGTTCGACAGGCTCACCCACAGCGACCACCGGGCTTTCCGCCACTCCGCTGTCGCTTCGGCCTCGCTACGCGAGTCTGCCTGCGGCATGGCTCCAATCCCTTGCGCGTTTGCTACAATTTGATTTTTCCGTCCGACATGCACCAGAGCATTACCCGCCCATAGAATTCTGAGACGATTTTTTTTGAAAGCCCTTCCGTGTCGGTCGCCGGCTCCAAGTCGCCCTCGGCGATTTCCTCGTCCAAAAGTTTTTTCACCGTCGAAAGGTCAAATTCCAGCTTTCTCATGCCGTTTTCCTCGCCCGAAAGGGGCGCCGCCACCGCCTTGAACCACTGCTGCGTGATTCCGAGCGTGCTGTTTTTGACCGTCTTTGTCGATTCCTTTATGAAAAGCTCCACTTTTTCCTTCGCCGGAATCCGCTTTTTAAAGATTTTGTCCGCGTTTTTGAGGCTTTTGTCGTAGGCTATGTCCGCGCACACGTCTTCAAGACGCTTGAAGTAGACATAAAAAGTCCCCTTCGCTACGCCCGCCTTTTTGGTGATTTCGTCAATCGACATCTCGCCGTAAGACTTTTCGCCTGAAAGTTCCTTCACCGCGTCGATTATCTTTTGCCGCGTCACAAGCGCCGCTTCCTGCCGTTTCGTCATAATCAGTTTTCCTTACACTGATTATTGTAATATAGTCAATGAATTTAGTCAATGAAAATGACATTTTTTTTCAAAACGAGGTTTTATGAAGAATACGCTATAATTTTAAGACAGACAAAGCTTGAACACGCGAATCTTCAAGGAATGGCTTCCAACGAACGGAAAGTACGAAATCGCCTCGGGCTACAGCATTGAGTGGTACGACACGCAGAACGGCAGTCGATTTTTTCGCCACGCCTCGGCTACTTTCTTACCGACAGCACAAAATCCACATATCCGTTTCCAAGAACTGAAAGCAGGCTTTCCCGCGTTGCACCCGCGCTGTGTTTCAGGGTTTCTTTCAGTTTATAAAATTCGTAAAGATATGCGCGTCGCGTTCAGGCATTTTCACGCCCGCTTCCTCGCCTGCCTTGCGGTTCTTTACGAGCCAGGCGATGTTGTCCGCAAGGACGCGCATTGTCTGCAAGCCCTCCGCGTCTTTTTCAACGTCCTCTGCGCTAAATCCGTGGACTTGGTTCCAGTACTGGCTTGCGGGAATCATGCAGTTCAACATTCCGAAGTACATATTGAGCCGTTCGTAGGCAGCAGTCGCTCCCCCGCGCCGGCAGCTGACCACGCTTGCGGCGATTTTTCCGTCGAGTTTTGCACCAGCCGAATACGAAAGCCTGTCCATAAACGAGGTGATTCTTCCGTTCGGGCCGCCGTAGTACACGGGCGAGCCGATTACAATTCCGTCGGCGGTGTCGAGTTTTGCGGCGACCTCGTTCACGATGTCGTCAAAGGCGCATTTTCCGGTCTTGTAGCAAGAGCCGCAGGCGATGCAGTCCTGCATGGGCTTGTTCCCGAGCCAGATGATTTCGCCTTCGATTCCGTTTTTTGAAAGCTGATTTTTCACTTCCTCCAACGCGCGGTTCGTGCATCCATCCTTTCGCGGACTTCCGTTAATCAACAATATTCCCATGACTGTTTCCTCCGAGAGATAATTGACGCTATGTCAGATAATTTAGAATACAAGACAACTGACATTGTGTCAAGAAAAAATAAAATCTTTCTTTAAAAAGTGCCCAAACGCCTTATAACCACAAGTGATGGACAAACTCAAGCGAAATCTTTTTGGTCAAATCTCAAAACTCTTGACTCAAGTTCCTTTTGAAAGTGCAAATTGCAGAAAATTCATGTATAATGAACCATGGTGAAAAGCAATAATGGCTGAATTAACACTATATGGAAAAAATATGCCGAGACATTGCGAGGTGAAAAATCCAAAGAGGGTAGTTCCGAAAGGAAAAAGTTTTTTAATGACTTAGGATGCAGTGATTTTGGACTTGATGTATTCAATCAGTTTTATTTTTCCAGAACGAGGCGTAGCCTTGAACACTTTTTTGCGCAGGCCTTGGTAAAAGAAGATAACAGCACACCTACAGAAAAACAGATAAACTGCTTCGGGAACTTTGCTATGATTGGTGCGGAGGCGAACAGTTCCGGCTCTGACTGGACTTGCCACACAAAACTAAATCACTATCGGGATAGCTCAAATAAAATACGAAAAATCAGCGTCGCCTCATTGAAATTCTGGATAATGATGCAGATTTGCAAGGACAATTTAGGAAAACGCAATGAAGGTGATGAATGGAATTGGAGTGACATCCAACAACATCAGGAAGCTATGATGAAGTTTTTTGGGCATGGAGAGAAGAATCTATAACAGAAGACGGAATCTTTCAACTTTCATATGATAAATACAGGAGCCATGGATGATATGAAACTTGGGATTGTCTTTTGGAGATGGGGTGAGTTGCCGACAATTTGTCGACAACTGAAAAAACTGTCCTACTTCAAGCACTCGTTGACCCATGCGATAAAGTTCGCGTGGGCTTCTCCGCTACGTTCAGCCTCGCGGTGGCCAAGTCCCCAGACGGTCTCAAAGTCAACTGATTTTACGCCGGGGTAGGCCATCAATGCGAGCGAATAGTCAAGCTCCGTGCTTAAAGCCGTGTCACCCTGGAAGAGTCCCGATCGAACCCGCCAGAATTTTGCCGCTTTGCTTGTCTTGTAGCCGCCAAAAGCGGGGGAGAGGAAATACATTGGATCGTAGAGCATGACTCGGCTTGAGACAGAATTTTTTAGAGCGTCTTTTTTTGCCAAGTCTTCTTCATATTCGCCAGTCTTGCTTGAGCCAATTGATTTTAACACTTTCGCCATGACCGAATCCCAGTGGACGCCATTTTTGTCACCGTAGCCGAAAAGTGTGTTTTCACCCTGAGCTTTTTCCAAGTCGTCAAATGCTCCTACTGATTTTGTCGCGGGCTTAACTGCCTTATAAAAATCTTCAAGAGAAGAGATTTTTGCTGTGTTGGTATTTTTGTCGTAGTAGACCCAAGTTCCATTTGCGTTGAGGGCGGCGATGTATTCTTCCGCTGAATTGTAACTTGCGGACAGGTCAAGTTTGTTTTCTGAAGAACTGCGCTTGATGTTGTCGAATGCCTCGAAATTTTGTCCCGGATTTCCCCCGTTGTTTCTTCCGGGGCGGAACATTCCCATTTTTTTACTTTGGTCGAGCTGCTCCGAGCCGAGGGCTGCTTCCTGCGCCTTTGAAGAATAAGGCCATTTTGTGTCAGAAAGGAAATTGTTTAGAGATTTTTCTACGACAGTTTTCAGATAATCCCAGTAAGAGCCCGCATGGTAAAGTCCGTCTTGAGACTGCTCAAGTGTCAAAAGATTTCCGTTTTCATCTTTCAAGTCGAGAGAGTTGAAATACTTTGCGAATTCAATCGCAAGTCCGTCTGAAAGTGCCTTTGTCTGTGAGTCCAGGCCGCTTCTTGAAAGTCCTAGTTCCCATTCGTATGCTTCGTTCGCGGAAGAAAGATTTGTAATAGGGCACCAGTCCATGCTTCCCATGATGGCATCGCTTTCATCCATTACGGCTCCGATTGCTTTAAGATACGGCTCGTAGTCTTTTGCATCCCCGGTTGCACCGATTAAGGCCGACTGTGCGCCACCGCCAGACATTCCGTATGTGAAATAGCGGTCAGTGTCGCCAGGGAGCAAGTCCTTGTTGTAGCGGATAAAGCGGATTGCCGCCTTAAAGTCTGTAACTCCGGCTGGTGCCCCGTGGTCGCGTCCCCTGGCTCCAGTGTAGACAAAGATGAATCCTGCGTCCGTATAATTTTTTGCGGCAGAGGTATATTTTGAAGGAGGCTCGCAGGCTGCGTATCCGCCTGTGTCAACAGGAGTGGCGAAGGGGGCGGTCTTTGCTGTATAGGAGGCGACTTTCGCATTTTTGTTTACGCTGGCAGTCCATGTGCCGTCACCGTTGTCTTTTGCAGTGAAGAATTTTCCTGGAACGAAGACTCCTAAATTCTCGTATTTTTCGTCAGCGGGATTTGCCACGTAGACTATTCCTGTCTGATAAAAAACATCGTCAACCTCGTTGTAAAGCCATTTTGTCATGTTGATTTTTTCCGGCAATTTTTTTGCCACGTCTGCTTTGTTGGACGTGCATGACGAAAAAATTAGGCTTGCGGCCAAAAGAGAAAAAGTAAGAATTGATTTTTTCATGCTTGATTGTCCCTTTGTGAATGTGTAAAAAAGTTTGGCAATGATATTTGCCAGATAATCCGCTTATTATATATGGAAAGAGATTTCTTCGTAGAAGGTTACAGTCTGTCGAACGCCCAAAAACACCCTCCACAAAAATCCTGCATTGTGCTAAGATTGACAACTCATTATGAACGGTAAAAAATCAGACGCGCTCATTATCGGGGCGGCACTTTTCGCGATGTTTTTTGGCTCTGGAAATTTAATTTTTCCTCCATATATAGGCGTTACCTGCGGGTCGAGATGGCTGCTGGGATTCATCTCGTATTTTATCGCGGACGGCGGACTCGCCCTCCTGACTGTTTTTGCGATGGCAAAAGCCGGTGGCGACCTCGGAAAAATCACCGGGACAATCGGACGCGCACCCTCAGTCATTTTGAACACAATCTCCATGCTTTGCAT
This sequence comes from uncultured Treponema sp., assembly GCA_946615905.1. Classification (GTDB taxonomy): domain Bacteria; phylum Spirochaetota; class Spirochaetia; order Treponematales; family Treponemataceae; genus Treponema_D. The sequence continues at coordinate 97,341 of CAMOIE010000002.1, forward strand.
AGGCCCCTTTCTTGCGATTCCGAGGAACGGAGCTGTGACATTTGAAGTCGGAGTCCAGTCAGTCGCGGGTAGCGTCCAGCTGGGGCAGTTGGCCAGAATTATTTTTTCTGTCGTCTTTTTTACAGTCGTCCTCTTGCTGACCCTAAAGCCTTCTTCCGTGCTGGATATTGTCGGAAAAATCCTCACTCCACTTCTTTCCGCGACATTGCTGATTATGATTTTTGCCGGAATACTCGACCCAAAGCGCGGCGCGCATTTCGTGCAGAACTCTTCGATAATCCGCGACGGAATCTACAACGGCTACCAGACCCTCGACATGCTTGCGGCCCTCTTTTTCTCGATGATTGCAATCCGTGCCATTGAGTCGAAGGGCTACAAGTCTGACCTTTTAAAAAGAAAAATCATAAGTGCCTCTGGCCTTGTCTCAGGGCTTGGCCTTGCGGTCATTTACGGGGGACTGACTTTCCTCGGTGCTACGACCGGCTCTCTTTGGGAGCATGGGGTTAGGGACGCTCGGATCAGTCAGGCTCAACTTTTGATAAACATAACGCAAAGCCTTTTGGGGCGGCCCGGTGCCATTCTGATTGGAATCGTGATAACTCTTGCCTGTATTACGACCGCAATCGGACTGACTTCCGCGACCGCCTCCTATTTTGAGGAGCTTTCAAATAAAAAACTTCCTTACCGGGCTGTCGTGATTGCAGTCTGCGTCCTTTCGGCCATTCTCTGCAACCTCGGACTTGACCTGATTATTTCCGCCGCATTCCCGATCCTCTCGCTCTTGTACCCAGTCATCACATTTTTGATTGTCACGTCATTTTTTGAGAGCCGGATAAAAAATCGACTTCCTTTTATTTTAGGAACTCTCGTCGCCTTTGCAATCAGCCTTTTGAACACAGCCGAAGACCTATTTGCCATCAGGAGCCTTTCGTTTGTTCATCTGTTACCATTAAGCTCCGTCAGTCTTGAATGGCTGCCACCCGCAGCTATCGTCTTTGTGATTGCCGCGCTTGTTAGTGGGAGAAAGGGGAAAAGGTGAAGGGGGGAGAATAGTGGGGCGTGAGTAATTTTTTTTATAAAGCCACCGTCATTGTACTATCGTACAGGAATTGAAAGCTTATTTCCTATAACTGACAAGTTGTAACCTATACCAGCTATGGCACGTCTTAGTTCAGGCGATATGCAGACGTGGACTGCCACGTAGATAATCAAGGCGAGAATGATTGTCACGCAGAGTTTTATTTTGATTGCCCGTGATGTAGAGCCGCATGAGAGTTCAAAGCAGAGGTAAGTCAGGAGCGAGAGCAGCAAAAAGATAAAAATATGCTCCCTTATTATGTAGCAGATGACCAGCATCATCACAGTCAGCAGGAAGGGGATGATTTTCTTTGTGCTTGTATTTGAAAAAGTGCATACCACTGTCTTAAAGATGAAATAGACCGGCAGGGCTAGGCCGACAAAGAGATTTCGCATTGAAAGAATGGAGCTTGTGTAAGTCTTTTCAACTGAGATGGAGAAAAATTTGTCGCCAAAATTGCAGAAGAGTCTCCATGCCGGGTAAGAGCTGTCAAACTGGAAGCCAGCCATCAATTGTGGTTTCAGCGCGACTATGGCCGCCGCGATAAAGACAAGGCTTGCAAGAACGTCCAGAATGTTGAGCGAAGTCAGTTTGAAAAAATTAGTGACTATCGCGGATTCACCGGAAGTGCTTGTATTTTCTTCGGTAGGATTCTCCAGGTTTGGCTCTATCTCCGAGTGAGACTCTTCGCTCTCATCGTATGTCTGTTCAGATTCAGCTTCCGCTGTTTCTTCTTTTTGCTTTTTGAAGGCATTTTTTGTTTCGGCTATCTTGTCTAAAATGTTTCTGGCCAGCTTGTCGCGTGTGTTCACGATGGAATCAAGCGAGCTTTGGATAATATTCGGCTCGATTAATTTTATAAAGCCGTTTAAATCGTTTTTAGGGACTCTTTTTTGTGTGCAGGCGTATTTCAGGAGGTCACAGAGAATCTTTCCTTTTTCTTCTGTCAGACCAGAGATATAAAAGTCCTCGATCAGTTCTCCTGCCTTGATTTCAAGCCTTGAGCATTCCTCTGCCATTGATTTTTCTGAGGAGCTTGAGAAGGATTTTTCTGGCAAGATGTAGGTTGAAAAATCAAATTCTATGTCCGGCCTTCCGTCTGTCTGTATTTCACCCCTTTTGACGCTTTCTCCGAGTCTGATTTTCCAGTAAAGTTTTTTTTCTGTGATTATGAATCCGTCCCGGCGGTGCGGAGAAAACCAGACAGCGCAGAGAAGTTTTTCATCGCCCGAAAAGCCGAAAAAAGAAGAGAGACGCAGCCTTGTGCTCTCGGAAAAATCCCGCTGCAGGCAGATGTTTTTTGATTTTATAAGTTGTGTAGACATATTCTCCCCTTAAAAAACTGAATTCTCGCTTAAATCAGTAATATTTTAGTCTCAATTTTATGAAAAAACAATGTCTGTCACGACTTTTGCTGCTCAACGAGCTTCGGCAAAATCTGCGAGACCTTACTACAAAAATTGCTGTGCGACCAGCAAACGCGGGGGAGATGAAAATTTGACAACTATACCCAAATTGAATATGATTTGGGTATGATTGTCAAAGAATTGGATTTCTATCCGGCAATACTCCTTCAGCAAGTTGCCAATGACAATGGTGGCATAATTCTCACAAATAAAGCGCAGGAAGCTGGTGTTTCTCGTGCTGTGCTTTCGTATCTTGTGAAAAATGGTTCTTTGGAAAGAATCGCAAAAGGCCAGTATATTTTTCCGTCTGAAATCCCGGATGAAATGCTTTCTCTCTCAAAGCGTTCAGAGAATATTATTTTTTCGCATGAAAGCGCACTTTTTTTAAATGGAATTAGCGAGCGAACTCCATTTGAACATTCCATTACAGTTCCAGAAAATAAGCGGCCTTCAACACAGATAAAAAAATCTTGCAAAGTTTACTGTATTAAATCGGAGCTTTTTAATTTGGGACGAACCGAGCGAAAAACAATAAATGGCAATCTTGTTCCTTGCTATGATGCAGAAAGAACTATTTGCGATATTATCAGAAGTCGCAGCCGTATGGATGAGGAAACTTTTTTAGCAGGAATAAAATTGTATGCTTTATCAAAAAACAAAGACCTTGCAAAACTCGGCTCGTATGCAGACAAGTTTCATATTCTCCCAAAAGTTAGGGATTTTATGGGGGTGCTGGTGTGAATCGAACAAAGGAAGGCATGAGCCTCAAGGCAAAAATCAACAACTACGCAAAGGCAAACAGTATTCCTGCTCAAATAGTTCTTCAAAATTTTATGTTCGAGCATTTGCTAGAACGGCTTTCAAAATCAGATTACAAGGAAATGTTCATCATAAAGGGCGGTATTCTCGTTTCAAATCTTGTGGGGCTAGCCACACGCTCAACCATGGACTTGGATGTTACCCTCAAAAATCTTTCTCTTGACGAAGCGACAATCTTAACTGCAGTGAATAAAATCAGCAAGATTGATATTGGAGACGATTTAGAATTTTCTGATTTCAAATTTGAACCAATCCGCCCCGATGATGAATACGGTGGATTTAGGGTGAAGTTCAACGCAAAATATTTTTCAATTCTTACGCCTCTTTCAATCGATATCTCAACGGGAGATAAAATTACACCAAGTCCTTTTGAATATGAATTCTCGTCGAGCTTTGAGCCAGATAAATCTTTCAAACTTTGGGGTTACAATATAGAAACTATTCTTGCAGAAAAAGTTCAGACAATAATAAGCCGAGGGGTGGCTTCTACTCGTCCACGTGATTTTTATGATGTCTATATTTTGACAAAAGACAAAGCTTATAATGCTGAAATTTTCAAAAATGCTTTTGCCGAAACTTGCATTCACAGAGGAACAGAAAAACTTATTCAAAATCCTGCATCAAATCTTACAGAAATCGAACAAAGTAAAACTCTTCAAGAACTTTGGAAAAAGTATTCAAAACAATTTCCGTATGCCAAAGAAATAACTTATGAAGATGTGATGAAATCACTAAAAAATCTTATTGATAATTTAGATACATTCTAATGGCCTCCGTCTGCGGCAATGCAGGTCTCTGCCGAAACCTTTTGAGTAGCCGTGTATTCCGATTGACTCGATTCCTGCAAGACGGCACATTTCGTTCATCAGACTTGAATAGCCCGAACAGACCGCCTTTTTCTTTTTGAGGACGCTTTCGTAGTCCTGCTTGCTCACCCTGCCCGAAAAATACATATCCGCATCGTAGGCGATGTTGTCGCAAATCCAGTCGTGAAAAATTTTGACTTTCGCCTGTGTTCCGCCCGCTTTTTCCGTCAGAATCTTTACAAGCGTCGGGAGCCCCTTCTTAGGGCTTTTTGTGACGAGTTCAAGCGTGTCCTTTGGCACTGACCTGACGCGTGAATCCATCGAAGCCGAAAAGAGCGGGGCGGCGAGAATCAGCACAAGAAGTGCGACAGTGAATTTTTTCATATTTACCCTCCGATTGGTATATTCTGCTGTTGTATGTGATTTATTTCTCCGCATACCCGCCTGCGTAGGTAATTACGCAGACAGAGCCGTAAGTCTTGTGTTTTTTTGTGAAGCCCACGCCGGTTGAAGAAAAATCCTTGTTCATGATGTTCTTCCTGTGTCCACGGCTTGCCACTCCATCGTCAATTAGCAATTGAACAACGATGTCTCGACCACTTGTAGAACCGTAGCTTATGTTTTCGCCCGCAGTCTTGTACGTCCCGTATTTTCCAATCCGAGTGAACGGTGTGCTTCCGTCAACACCAGTGTGACCTGTCTGGGCTGTCTCGCCTTGCGTTGAGGAATGTGACTGTGCTGCGAGCGAAAGTCCTTTTTGTGGGTTGAGCGGGGGAAGGGCTTTTGCCTTGTTCATGTACTGAATCAGTTCGTTCACGACTTTTACGCCCTCGTTTGTCATTAGGCTTCCGTTGTAAAGGTTTCCGTCAAAGCGTTTTGTCCGCGGCGTGATGTAAAGCTCTGCGTACAATGCGGGGTTCGACCTAGCCTTGTTCATTTCAAGAATCACGTCTTTTTCCACAGCCGAAAGATAATCAACATTTCGCGCCGTGTCGAGCGTGGCGATGTCCCATTTGTCAGCATCCTGTCCTTTTTGCGAATTGGACTCCGACTGGCTTTCTGATGTGACTTCCGCAACCTTCTCGTCTACTTTCGCTCCGAGGTCGTTCAGTGATTTTGTCAACTCGTCCAGAGTCTCGCAGGAGAAAAATAGAAATGCCGAAATAATGGCAAACATTGCCGTGAGTGATTTTTTCATAAATTAATCTCCTTATAGAGGTATAATTTCTTGTTGTTTGGTAATAAAAGTATATTGCTTAAAATTCAGAATTTCAAGATGATTTTTATGAACAATCAATTCTCTCAGAACAAGTATGGGGCTTCTGGTTTCCAGGAAATTCCATTTAAATATAAAGCACTATAATTTTCAAAATTAAAAAGAAAATGACAGTTTTCTCTACAGATTTCAAAAGCATGTTGGATTTCAATTTCATTCATTTTCCTTTTGAGGTGATGATTTAAAAGTTTGCAATAAGTCTTAATTGTTTTTGTTGCAGGGCAATTCTCATCAAGAACTTCAAGTTTTTGTAATGTATTTATATATGAAGTATGTATTTGGTTAGATAAAATTTCTACCTCGACTTTGGTTAAATTTGACTTACAAAGGGAGTGGGTAAATTTAACCAAAAAGGGTGAAGCTTCTATCTTCCTCTACCTCTGATAATGGCTTCCACACTGCGCAATATACAATTTGTCGTCATCGGTGATTTTATATACAAGGCGATTTTCTTTGTCGATTCGTCTGCTGTAATATTCAGAAAGTTCATGCTTTAATTGTTCGGGCTGACCCTTTCCCTTGTCCACTCCATTTCGTTCAATGTCTTTTAAAAGGTCATGAACTGATTTTATTAACTTTTGCTGATGCTTGTCGAAAAAGGAGCAGTAGTCGTTCCATGCTATATCTGACCAAACTTTTATCACTGGTTATATCTCCCGAAGTTCGTGCGCTTGACCTTTCCCGCTTTCAAGTTGGCTGATGCTTTCGCGGAGATATTTCATGTTTGATTCTGAATAGATGTATGGGTCGTCCGAAGCCTTGAGGGCGAAGGGCATTCCATTTTCCCTGATTGTTGCCTTTACGAACGCGCTTATTGCGGTAGATATGTTAAGCCCCATCGACTCGCAGATGGATTCAAAAAGAGTTTTGTCAGAATTTTCGATTTTTGCAGAAATTGTAGTCATATTTACCACCTTTTACTACAATTTACTGTAAAGAACTACTGGGGTCAAGGATTCTCTGCTTTTTTAAGATTAAAATAGCAATAAATCCTACTTTCTCTTGAAAATCTCGCTTTGGCTTGAATATGTGCCGAGTTCTTTTGTTTCGACTTTTGCAAAAAACTCCCGGAGAGTGTTTTCCGAGAAAAGACTTTCCGCATTGAGACGGTTGTAATCGCTCGGTCTGAAATAATTGTAGTTATTTGATGCACTGGCCTTTTGGAATTCTGGGTAGTAGAGGAATAGATTCACTGATTTTGCGACGGTCTGGTCGGCGGAAAATAGATTTTTGAGTGAGTCTGAAAGAATATGAAGAGAGAACTCTCCCTTCGGCAGTTTTTGGATATAATAGCAGAGGACAGCGTAATTTTTTTCTACGGCCTTTGACTTCATGATTTTCTCAAGGTCGTTTACTGTCGCATTGTAGATTTTCAGCTCGTCATTTTTTGAAAATCCCAGGTCGTGCGCCTTTTTGTAGTCCGAGTAGTCTGAGAATCCCTGCTCCTGTGACTCGTAGAATTGGTTGGAATATTCGAATCCCTTTGCCGTGGCGGTCTGCCAGTCAGATTTTGACTTGAATCCCTTTCCCGTGTACTCAAGATAGTCCTTGTAGTCTGAATATTTTGAGAATTTCGCTTCTTTTGCGGCGTAATATTGTGTTGAAGATGGAAAACCATTTTTGTTTGCGTCTATGCAGTCATCGACGGACTGAAAATTGTTCTGCTTGTAGAAATAGTATAGGGCAGGGGTGGGGAGGGCGAGTTTCCTTGCCTCATTGTATTCCGCACCATTTTTGTAGCCCGCGCTCTCTCCCTTTTTGTAGTCTGCGATGTTCGAGTAGCCCTTTAGCGGAAAAGAGAAATAAGTTGCCCCGATGTTTATCAGCAAATCACTTGATGAAGTCTGAATAAAGGCTGTCGAAATGTTGTTTTTGCTGATAAGAGACTCAAAGTCCGAAAGATTTTTTACTTTCACAATCGTGGCGTTCTGGATGGAGTCAATCTCAATATATTTCATCTCCGCGAAAGTGGCGGTTGTCAGAAAAGCCAGACTTATGACCAGCGGGAATTTTTTCATTTTTCCTCCAAAAATACCGGGTAAGCGGTTGTGCTGGAATGTATATTACTTAAAAGCAGGAATTAGCTTTCAAATCAGTAATATTATAATCCCAGATTTGAAAAAAAACAAAGGTTAGTTCTATTTAAAAGGTATAATTATTACTTAGCTGAAAGTTCTGATTTTTCCGCTGTCAGTTTATGATTTTTACATGCAAAGTGAAGAAAATGCCGCCAAAGAGACGATTCAGGAGCTTTTCGGACGGAACCTCAAAAAATACCGCAAGCAGGCGGGGCTGACTCAGGAGGAACTTTCAAAAAAACTCGATGTCACCCAGAAGCACCTTTCAATTTTGGAGACCGGGACTCAGTTCGCTTCCGCACCGCTGATTCAGAAGATTTGCGAGGAGCTTAAGCTTTCGCCTGGGGACTTGTTCGGCGGCACGAGCGATGAGGTCATCAAGCATCTGAACGCCATGGAAAACAGGATCATGACGATGATGCTCAACGAACTTCGCCACGGATTTGCCCGCATCGACAGCGAGATTTCTGAGCTAAAGCGTTCTGCCGACTCAAAAGCTAAAGACCCGGCTGATTTTTTTATGTGAAAAAAAATCAGTTTTTCTTTGATTTTACGGGCAACTGCCGTCCGCTCACAGCCGTTCGGTCGCTCCGCTATATCACTATCACGAGCGTTCCGGCTGTAATCAGCGCGGCTCCGATGGCGGACTTTAGCGTGAATTGTTCGTGCAGGAAAACGAAGGCGAGAAGGAGCGTGATGACGACGCTCAGTTTGTCAATCGGGACGACTTTTGACGCTTCGCCCATCTGCAAGGCCTTGTAGTAGCAGAGCCATGACGCGCCAGTTGCAAGGCCGGACAAAATCAGGAAAATCCAACTTTTGCGGCTTATCTCAAAAAGGCCGCCCTGCGTCTGCGTCACAAAGACCATGAGCCAGGACATTCCCACAACAACGACCGTCCGGATTGCGGTCGCGAGCGTGGATGAGACGCCCTCAATCCCGATTTTCGCGAGAATAGAAGTCAAAGCCGCAAAAACTGCGGAAAGCAATGCAAAAATCAACCACATAATTCACTAATTTTTTATACCCGAATCTTCTGGGAGGCATCTTCGATTATTTTCTGTGGATTGGCTCCGATGATATCGAGGTTTTCTGCTTGAAAAAGAATGACATCGGAAACGCCCCAATATTGCGTGGCCACAGTTTTAACATATTGAAACCCAAGATTTTCACCTATAACAGGGCCACCCGCTGTCGAAACGTAGTAGATTTTTTTTGCTTTGCAATTTCCTTGCGGGAAGCCTTCCTCTGTGTAAGAGAATGTGATTCTGTTTACCATGATGTGCTCAATAAAGACTTTGACGGACGAGGGAAACGAACAGTCCCAATAGGGCGCGGCAAAAACGATTACATCTGCATTAGAAAACTGATGAACGACTTCGAATTCAGGATTATCATATTCATTTGCCGAAAGGAGTGCGTCACGATGTCGTAAAGATTCTTTTGTTAGTGGATGAAGATTCATCTGTTCAAGATTCATCTCCAAGACTTCGCCATCTAACGCTTTAATAAGCTTATCCGCAAGAATTTTTGTCCGCGATTTTTCTCTTACACAAGCATTAATGAACAATACTTTTTTCATGTATGATACCTCCATAATTACAGCACCCGAAGCAAAAATTCTTTTGCCAGAGTTTCCACGGTCGGGGGAACATATTCAAACTCTGCGGCGGTCATCGCGTCTTTTTGCTTTTGGGTGGGAAAGGCATACGGATAGACTCCGCTCAAAAAGGGGAAGAAAAGGCGGGTGACGGCTTCGGGACTTTCTTTTGTGCAAGACGCGCTTTCTTCTATTATATTGGTGAAAACCGAAAAGGCTTCCTTGTAGGCGGTCTTGTACTGGGCAAGACGCTCAAGGCGCGAGTTTTCTTCGATTTCGTAGATGTTTGTCGCGAGGATTTTTAGGAAGGTCGTCCGATTTGAGAGCGTGCTTGCGATTTTTGAGGCAAGTTCTTCTTTTGCAGATTTCGTTTCGCCAAAAGAAATTTCTTTTAGCGAGGAAATCCACGCTTTGAGTTCGCGCAGGAGAAGGCCGAGGAAAATTTCCTCTTTTGTCTGGAAATAATTGTAGATTGACGGGCGGGAAAAACTAGTCTTCTCGCTGATGTCCTTTAATGTTATGTCGTGGAAGCCTTTTTGTGCGTACAGCGCATCGCAGGCGTTGAGGATTTCGTTCAGGCGGTTTTCTTCGTATTCGGCGGATTTCGTTCTCATAAGCTGACCTTTTTAATTTGACCTTGTGTCAAAGAATACTGTATTTTAGGCATGAGGTCAAGGAAAGTGAAAATGCGGTAGGGATAGTAGTGGCGGACGAAAGTCCGTTCTCGGACAGGATGTCCGCGAATGAAGCGATAGCGGAACCACGGATAGCCCGACGGCGGCTTGCCGCCGGACCGCCCGAATTCTTTACTCAGCCTTGTACCAGTCGATTTTTCGGGTGATGAACATCAGGGCGACTATCACGAGGAAAAGGCCCACGCTTCCGATTAAGAGAGCGTAGTCGTCGGCCTGTAAAGTACCGAACAAAAAGACGTAGGAGACAAACTGAATGCCGGAAAGCATGGTGCCCCAGTGTATCTTTTTAAAAATCGCAGACGCGTAAAAGAGAGTCGAGGCGCAGACTGCCAGCGCGGAAATATAGTAGCTCAGGTTAAAATCCAGGTGCTCGGAAATTGAAAGCAGCAAGAGGTAGAACATGACGTCCGCAACTCCAATCAGCGCATACTGTATCGGGTGGATGTTGGCTCCGGCAAAAATCTCACAGATAAAAATCGCAAGGAATGGAACGAGCAAAAAGAGGAGCGCGTATTTTATGCTGCGGATTGTCTTTTGGTATGTGTCCACTGGTGTGACCAGGGTGGTGACGATTTTTTCTCCGCCTGAGATTTTTGAGCCGTTTTCTGATTCCCACATTTTGGGGAAAACGGTCGTAAGGCCAGCGACATTCCATTTTGCAAAAAAGCCGTCTTTTGTAATCTCGCGCTCGGTGGGAAGCCAGCCGCCGCTAAAGCCGGGGTTCTTCCAGTCGGACCGGACGGAAAAATCGCAGTTTGTGCCAATCGGCTGGAAAATCAGTTTTTCTCCGCCCTGGATTTTAAATTCGCTTTTGAGAGAGAATCCTTCAAAAATGAATTTTTCAGGCAGCGTGTAATAAACGCTTTCTTCAAATGGAGAGACAGAATTGTATTCGGTCAATGAGTCTGAAAGTTCAAGCCCTGCGACCTTTATCTTTGGAAGTTCCGCAAGGATTTTTGTCTTGGAAAGGCCGAGGATTAGCACTGCGTTCTTTGTGTCCAGAGTTTCGCGTAAGGAGGTGAACTGCTGGTATTTGACAGGCTCAAATTTAGCCTCGATTGTCACATCGCTTGTAAAGACCGGCACAGAATAGATGCCGCGAGTAAGAGTATATGGAAGGATTTTTGAATCGAGCGAGAAGTTTTCTGGCCGGACAAAAATGTATTTTGTGCGGCTGTATTTTCGCTCAATGCCTTTTGCGTCAGTCTCAGAAAAATGCTCTGTATATGGAAGCATTACGAGAAGCCCCGAAATCTCCGGGTTCCCGCCCAAAGGCTCCAAAATGGATTCCACGGCCTCTTCCTGATAAGTTTTTCTGTCGTAGATAATCGACTTTATCAGAGAAAGAGGAATCATGAACAAAAGCAGCATTGCGACTATTATGAGAGGCTTTGTCCCTCGTCTTTTTAAAATGCCAGAAAAGCCCCTTGTGCCAGAATTGTCAGAGGCGTTTTTTGAGGCGATCTGTTTTGCTGAATTCTCATTTTCCATAGAAATAATTTTAACATGGAGCAATGCTGTTTTCAACAAGCGATAGGCTTATCACAAGCGCGCGCGGATTTTTGGAAGAAGGAGGGCGTCGGCGGGGAGCCAGTTTACGCTTTCCAGACTGTCGGCGGCCAGCCAGCGTGAATCCTCGGCTTCTAGCAAGGTGAGCTTTCCCGAAACAAGCGAGCAGGCAAAACACTCCATCGTAAGGTGGAAGGCGGCGGAGTGGGCGGTAGCCGGATAGTCCCATTCAACTGTCGCGATTTTTTCTTCTATATTAATTGTAGAATCCAGCTCCTCGCAGATTTCGCGGATTAAACATTCTTCGGCCTTTTCGATTTCGTTGCCATTTTCGTCATGCTCGATTTTCCCGCCGGGGAATTCCCACCAGCCCTTGTAGTCTCCGTAGCCTCGCGCAGTGGCAAAAACTTCGCGTCGGGATCCGGTGGTTGAGCCTGCACCGTCCTGAGCCTGTCGAAGGGTCGAAAACACCGTACTTTCGCGGAAGATGATGGCGGCGGAGACATGGATGCACTTGATAGGGGTATTTTCTTGCATATCTGATTTCCTTTTTTATTCTACCTTAGTTTTATCAACATTGGTTATAAAGTCATTATACAAATCTTCTGGCACCTCTGGAATTGCAAAGTTCATAGAAACTGGGCACTCACCTTTTGCTGTGTCTGAAAAAGTTGCAACGCTTCCTAAATAAACATAGTCTTGCGGGATGCCTTCAACTTCCTTAAATTTTCTAACGAACAAATGAAGATGCGCTTTTCGCTCGACATTATGAATCACGTCTTTACCGCGCTCACTGTCCTGCTTCATGTCGTTTGGAGACTGCCAGTGAAAACAGCCGGGACTTACAAAATAATCGTCATAATTGATTTCCGCACTTTTTTCAGCCACCTTAATCAACTGTTTTAATCATTCATTTCGTGCTATACTTCCCCCATGGACACCCTCTCCCCGTCACAACGCCATGCGGTAATGGCCGCCAACCGCAGCAAGGACACTTCGCCAGAACGTGCAGTCCGGTCTGCATTGCACAGGCTAGGCTTTCGATTCCGCAAAAATGACGCCCGTCTTCCCGGTCATCCGGACATTGTGTTTCCGCACTACCATGCGGTTATTTTTGTAAACGGATGCTTTTGGCATGGGCATGTTCCTTATGCGATGAGCAAAATCATTTTGGGAAAGACGAAGAAACTAAAAAACTTGGCATACAAGTCTACCCCTTGCACAAGGTATAGGCTTCCAAAGTCCAACACTGACTTTTGGAAAAAGAAAATCAAAAGAAACAGGAACCGGGATGCAGAGGAAATCCAGCAGCTGATGGGCGACGGCTGGCGGGTAGGTATTGTCTGGGAGTGCGAAATCACAGGGAAAAGTAGGACGCAGAAAATTAGGAATGTGTCAGAAGAAATTTCTCTTTGGTTGGAAGAAAGATTTGGAGAGACATTTCGGGAATTTTAAAATCTACTATAATAATTTTTTAAGTGCCTTTTTTCTATCAAATTTCAAATTCGATGTTATACTATATATTATGAAGATTAGACATATTTTTAGTGCCATTTTTTGTATCGCTTTGCTTTCAGCTTGTAGCGAAAAAATCCCCGAGCTGAATCCGACGGCGGAAAATCCGGTCACCATCACTCTTTGGTATGATCCCACCGTTTCCGAAGCGGACGAGCCTCCTGCCGATTGGTTTATGTACGATGTCGTCCGCGAAAAACTAGGCATCGACCTAAAAATTGCCATGCTTCCCCTGCTTCCCGCTGACCGCAATCTCAAGGTGAACGTTGCGGCAGACAGCGATACGCTTCCTGATATGGTCGTTGTAAACCGCGAGGCACTTGTAAATCTTGTTCAAAAAAAGCTCATAATGAGTGTCGATGAATTGTATGATCTGATGCCAAACCGCACTCAAAAAATGTACGGCGAGTCTTCACGCCGTTTTGCCACATTCAACGGAAAGTGCTATGGATTTTCAACTCCTGGCGGAAGAATCCAAAAGAACGAAGGCGTTTTGATTCGCAAGGACTGGCTCGACAAGCTCGGACTTTCAGTTCCCAAGACGATTGACGAGTATCTCGATGTCATGCGTGCTTTCACCTTCAAAGACCCTGACGGAAACGGAAAGAACGACACTTACGGCTATGGCGCATTCCGCGAAACATACAACTATGAGGAAGGCCTTGGTCGCCGCCTTGACCCGATTTTTGGAGCTTACGGAGTGTCTGGTACCTGGAACATGACAGTAAAGGACGCTGGATTGAACGTGCGAAAGCCTGCATACTTTGACGCCCTGACCACAGTTGCGACCATGCAAAAAGAAGGCATCATCGACCCGAACTGGCTCGGCTACAAAAAGGACGGATTCCGCGCAGCCTGGAAGTCTGGAAGGTTCGGAATCATGCGCGAACAGCACAGTGCCTACGCCTCCGAAGCTAACTACGCCCCCTTTGACAATCGATTTCCAGAAGGCGAATGGATTGTCATAGACCCGCCCGTTGGGCCTGATGGAAAAAGCGCAGTCGGAGTGTATACAATTCAGTACACAAGTCTCGTAATCTCAAAGCGTGCGCAAAAAGAGGGAAAAGCACCCTTGATAGCAAAGCTCCTTGAATGGATGGTCAGCGATGAGGGATATTATATCTTTGGCTGGGGAAAGGAAGGCGAAAACTTTGTATTCGATGAGAACCATATTCCGACCGCCGATGGAATCCCCGACCCAAGCAAGAGTTTTGCGAAAAAGGCTCAGCAGCCCCTCACCCAGCTCAGGAACATGGTATTCTGGAACAGCGATGTTGAACTCATAAGTCGCTATCCCACATACATCACAGAAGTGAGCCACAAGGAAATGAGTGCCCTCAAAGTTCTCCGCGAAATGCAGAAAAAGCCTTGGGTCAATGCGACTGGTTCCGATGCCCTTCCGGTTCCAAGCGAAGAACTGAAAAGTTTTTACGAGCAGGGCGTGATTGATTTTGTCACGGGGAAACGGGAGCTTACAAGAGAGGCTTGGAATGAGTGGCTTTCGGAATTCGACAAGATTGGTGGCGCGAAGTGGGAGAAAGACGGTATAAAAGCCGCCAAAGAAGCTAATTATTTGTATTAATCCAGTTTCAATCATTAATCCTGTTTCAAGCATCTGGGCTTTTGTGCTATAATTATCGTATGAAACTCAAATCAATCCGAACGAAACTAACGATTATACTTTTTCTCATTGCATTCATTCCGATTTTGATTGTCATTGGATTTTTTTTGGCGAACAACATCTCAAAGTCAATCTCCAGTGAAAAATCAGACAGTCTTTTGCGAAATTCGATTGTAAGTGAACATATCACGGAGCATTTTGAGAAAAGCCTTGCGGTTCTGAGGACTATTGCGCGGAACCCCATGACGCAGCAGTATCTTCTTGCTTCCCCAGAAAATCGTACTCCCATCATGCGGCAGACTTTGACCCGGACGAACGCAGTCTTCAACGACAGTGACAATATGATTATCACCGATAAGAACGGCGATCAGGTCGCGCGTAGTGACGATTATCCCTTTGTAAACGTTGAGTTCAGGCGTTATTTTCATGAGGCCATGCGCGGCACTGAGCATATTTCCGATGTCTTGATAAGCCTTGCGAACAACAGGATGATTACAGTCCTTGAAGTGCCGATTTTCGATGAGAAGAACAATGTCATAGGCATGGTTCAGCGAGATTACCACCTTGATGCCCTGCAAACGTTTGTTCAGAGTCTTTCCACAAGGCGGACTCGCGTCATGATTACAGACGGACTTGGAAATATCGTTGCACATTCAGAAAAATCGTTTGAGACAAACCAGCTCGTTTCGATGGCCGCAAATCCTGCGGTTCAGGCAGGACTCGCCGGAAAGACAGGCTCTCTCGATGTCGTCTACGAAAATGAGAAAGGCAAAAATGAGCGTATGCTCGTAAGCTATTCTCGGAACAAGCTTTCGGGCTGGGTTGTAATAACTGAAAAGTCATATTTCTATATCTGGCAGGAAGTCGCACTTGTCGCTTTGGCAGCTGTTGCAATCGGTGGCATCATGCTTTTTGCCCTTGCCTTTGTTTCGGCTTTCGTTGCAGAAAAGGCGACCAGAAAAATCCGTGCGATTTCCACTCTTGTTGACAGAGTTGCCGATGAATCTTCAAGTTCAGACGCACTTTCTGAAATCGGTGATGACGAGCTTGGAGACCTTGCAAACGCAATCAACAAAATCCGCTCTTCCCGAGACCTTTACCGAAAGGATGCCGAAACCGACAAACTCACAGGACTTTTAAACAAGGCGACTTTTGAGCGGCAGTGCCGGCGTCTTCTTTCCGAATCTGAGTCAGGCACTTTCTCGACTTTGCTCCTGATTGACCTTGACCACTTCAAAGAAGTGAACGACACTCTCGGCCACCAGACCGGGGACGCTCTTCTCCATGATTTTGCAGAAGTTTTGCGGCGGCTTTTCCGTCCGACTGACCCAATCGGCCGCTTCGGCGGAGATGAATTCGTCGTATTCCTGCACGATATTCCAGGCAAAGAAATCGCCATGCAAAAGGCAAAGCGCATCGTTGAGGTCACTCCAAGTATTCTCGTGGGGGTCCAGTCTGTAATGGTTAGCGCAAGCATAGGCGTAAGTTCGTCTACTTTGCACGGAACTGACTATGATTCGCTTTTTGCCGTGGCCGACAAATCTGTTTATGCCGTAAAAGAGAGCGGGCGAAACGGAGTCTGCTACGGTGGCGGGGAAGTCGTGCACCTGTAGCATGCCCATGCAGTTCAATTGCAGACTAGACTCTTCATATAAAACTGAAATAAGTATAATGTAGAAAACATGACATCTTGTGTCATATTATAAAAAATATGCTTTTGGAAGCGGAAAAGGGGTGTGGGGAAAAAGCGAAACCTTAAAGAAAAGGTTGCGTTTTGCCCCAAAGAGTTGCACGGGGGATTTTGTAACTAATTTTTTTTCTTTGCTGTTTTATAAGTGTTTTTACTATGGAGCAACTGTGATGAAAAAATTTCTTCTATTATTCATGATTCTAACATCTGCCTGCGCGACATTTCTTTCCTGCGAAAGCACAAAATCAGCTGGCGGCAACACCGCCACAAAAATTGAGAGCGTCTATTCATACGGTTTTATTGACTTGGAAGGGGCGAAGCTCTCTGCAATCATCGTGGAATTTGACGGAAACGTTCCGGCAAAAAGCGTGGGGCTGGACACATTCAGCGTGACGAATTACACGAAGTATCTAAAAGAAAAGGACGGACGCGAAAAAGCGATTGAAGTTGACTATGACGGAATCGAAGGTAACGAGGGCGAGATTACAAAAGTCTACGTCACAAGCGAAAAAGCTCCCGCCAAAAAAGGCGAAAAGTCAGGCCGTTATGTCGTAATCGAACTGAACACGGATTATATGCTTAGCTCGCAGAACCTTGTCTACACAACGTCGATGATGGCAGGTGTTAAGCAAGAAAAGGACATTCAAATCGGCGACACCGTAATAAAGGCTGACGGCATCGAGTACAAAAACTACACGATGGAAGAAGTGCGTGGATTTAAAGGCAGAATGCAGACTGAAATCCAGACCGACAAGTCAAAAATCATCTTCCCGCAGTTTGCGGACGGTTCCGGGTGGACGCTCCACCACATCGGCGAGGATGCCTTTAAGGCGACCGGCTGCTACAGCGAGTACACGGGAAAATACGAGGACTTTGAGTTCCCCTATTCAATCTATGTTCCTGACCAAAAGACACTTGATGCGAACAAGGGAAAAATCGCGCTGGTAATCCACATGGAGCACGCGGGCGCGAACGACTCTGACCCGCTTGCGGCGATAACTTCTTCAAAGGCGGCGGTAAAACTTTCTTCGCCTGACTTTCAGAAAAAGCACCCTGCGATTGTCGTAGTTCCGCAGATAGAAGAGAGCCGCCGCTCAACTGACGACATGGACGCTTCGAGCGAGGCAAATCCCGCTGTCTGGCAGCTCTTGGATTCAATTCTTGCAGAATACAAAGGCTATATTGACGAGAACCGCATTTACGGAACAGGCCAGAGCATGGGTGGCATGACGATTTTGTACATGGCAAGCCAGCGGGACAACTTCTTTGCGGGAATCGCAGTCGTTGGCTCCCAGTGGTCGAACAATTACGACAAGGACATCCAGCACAAGGGAGCTGTGGCCAGGACTCCTGAGAACGACAGCGTGAGCTTTAACGGCTTCGGGCTTGACAGCAAGAATTTCCAGAACTGGTATTACATGGTCAGCGACGACAATATCTTAGTCCACACCTGCGCGGGCGACCCGATGGCGACCGGCGAATGGGGAGCGGTACGCGAATACTTTGCCGCCTGCGGAGTTACTGTGCCTTACGCCGAGTGGGATCCCTACCTCACGCTTTCAGAGCAAAACGAAAATGACCGTAATCTCACAAACCACCCGACCACAAGACCCGGAAGCGGAATCAACTGGGCGGCATTCACAAAAGGAAGCCACATGTCCACATGGAAATACGGCTACCAGCTTGACGCTCCGTTTGAATGGCTTTTCGAGCAGACCCGTCAAAGCGAGAACGCCCGCGGCAAAATCGAGCAGCTCAAAAATCCCTGGCTCGGCCGCAACGCTGACGGCAGCATAAAAGAAGGAAGCGGAACAAGCGGCTTGAACTCCGCCCAGTACACGCCAAACGGCGCAAGCGAAAAATTCGGCGAAGGCTGGACGCGGGAGGGCGCGCGGTAAAGAGGAATCGATTCTACTTTTCCTTCACAGGAACCCAGATCGCGCTCTTGTAGTCGGGGTCGGACATCTCGCCGTTTTGCGTGTCGTACCATTCGATGTTGTAGCCGGCGGCGATTTCGTACTTTCCGTTTGTGGGAAGCCATTCCTTAAAGATGCGCGTGTTCAAGTTTTGCAACGCCTTGGGGATAGCACCGGTGCAGTTGAAGATTGCCCAGTCCATCACGGGAATCTCAAAGACTTCCATCCCAGCTGGTACTTCGCCGCCTGTGTAGCGGCCTGCGACCATGTAGTCAAACTCGCTTCCGTCGCACGTGTCGATGCAGATTCCGTACTCGCCGATGCAGTTGTCGGCGATTGCCTTTTGAATCGGGTCGGTAACTTCCTCTCCCTTTTCCAATTTTGCGTAGAGTGTCTTGCAGTATTTTTCCGTAAGCTCGTTCCAGAATTTCGGAATTTCTTCGTAAGACGTTTCCATGTTGAACCGCCTCTTGAACCCAATCACCTTGAACGCAAAACGTTTTTGCACGGTAAAATCCAATGCTTCCATATTTGTCTCCTTGCCTGTGACAAAGCCGCCTGTAATCGTCACAGAAATTTTGATTGGAAGAAAAACTTTGATTCGGCTTGAATCTCCTTTGACCTGTTGTGGCGTGTACCCATGAAAGCGACTGAATGCCTTTGAAAAAGCCTCGGGGCTTTCCCAGCAGTACTTGAGCGCGGTGTCAAGGACTTTCGCCCCCGCCGCAATTTCAAGAGAGGCAAGGTAGAGTCGCCTGTTTCTAATGTACTCGCCCAAGGTGTAGCCCGACACAATCGCAAATCCACGCTGAAAATAAAACGGTGAGATGAACGCCTCGCGCGCGACGTTCTCTACGCTTAAGTTTTCATCAGCGATGTGACTTTCGATGTAGTCAACTGCCCTTGTCAAGTTTTCAAGCCAAGTCATTTTTCCTCGCAGAACGGATGCGTTAGCAGGCGCATGTCCGTCTGATGATTGCATTGTATTTCACGCACGCTTTATTTTCCTGTCAGTTCTTGCTTTTGTTTGTCCGCAATTATAACATATTTTGCAGGTTTTTCATAAAATCACAAAGCCCTATATGCATAAAATTGTAGTAGGCATCGATGTTTTCTGTCGTATCTGTTTTTAGAAGTTTTGTCAGTTCAACGGCAAACTCTAAGGCGGCTGTTCCGTTTGCGGTGACAATGTTTTTGTCGCTCACGACCTGAACATTTTGATACTGCGCTTCGTTTGTGTAGGAGCCGCCCCAGCGTTTAAGCTCGTCAAGACCGTTTCCAGTATGTTTGACATCGTTCAAAAATCCGTGACTGGCCATAAAAGACGCGGCATTGCAGATTGCGCCCACGATTTTGTTTTTGGAAATTGCGTTCCGAACAATCGGTATAAGGCGTTCTGCTTCTGGTGTCTGCCAGCTGTAGCCACCAACTAAAATCAAGGCCGCGTATTCGTCCGGCATGGTGTTAAAAGAATAGTCCGGGAGCGTCCTAAAACCGCCGCATGATTTGACGCATTCCATTGAAGGGGCGACAACTTTGTTCTCGTAAGGCGGATTTCTCCTAAGACCGAACCTGTCGCAGTTTACGTTACTCGCAATGTATGCTGGTTCGTAGTCTGCATAGTTTTCCAACAGCACATAAAGAAGTTCGTTTTTCATTTTGATTCTCCCTAATATAAGTTTAGGAAAATTGTAGCAGAGGTAATATGACATCTTATGTCATATTTTAGAAATTATTTGTATTTTTCTTTTATCTTCTCCACTTCTGCCAACACTCTTTCTCGCAAGGTTTCAGGCTTTACCACTTCCACTCCGCTTCCATAAGACAAAATGTATGCGACCGCCTCTTTTTCGCTCTTATAAGAAAGTTCTGCAAGCGCGTCACCGTTTTTGTAGAACTTGGTGATTTTCATTTCTTCAGACGCGCGCCAGACGTAATCCTTTTTGACTTTAAGAATGACGATTGAATTCGTTGTGTCGTTCCATATTCCGCCAGTTAAAACTTTACCGACTTTTTCTGGCTCAAATCTTTCTTCGGTGACTTCCAGTTTAATAATTCGCGAGAGTTTGAAGAAACGGTATGCATTGTGCAGGTAACAAAAGCCGTAGAGATACCAGGCGTAGCCTTTAAAGCAAAGCTTTAGCGGTCGCACTTTTCTTTCGGTGGGGGCTTTCCTTGTCGAAGCGTAATTTATGCTGATGATTTTATTTTCAAGAATTGCACTTTTGATTTTATCGAAGTATCCTTCCATTTTGCCAGACGCGCTCCAGGAAGAGAACTCAATTTCAATCCAGTCGGTGCTAGCCTTTGCATTTTTTCCAAATAGGCTTCGAAGCTTTTCAAGCGTCTCTTTTTCCTTCCCGAATGAAGTCTCTTCCAACGCCTGCATGGAAGAGAGAATCTGGTTTTTCTCGTCATCGGAAAAAACTTCCTTGCTCAAAACATAATCTTTTAGGATTCCGATTCCGCCGCCTTTTCCCTGCTTCATAAAAACCGGAACGCCCGAAAGTGAGAGTTTTTCCACATCGCGCAAAATCGTCCGCGTGGAAACGCCGAATCGTTCTGCAAGGTTTGAGCAAGTCGCGCTTCCGTCGTTCATGAGAATGTAGGTTATTTGAAAAAGCCTGTCGGTCATTGATTTTCCTGTCAGTTCTTGCTTTTATTTGTCCGATGTTTTTTTACGAATCTCATCATGTCGTTTAACACTGCTTCGTTTTCTTCCCACAATGGACTGTGTGCGCTGTTTTTGTATTCAAGGAATTCCACTTGCGGCGCGTCGATTTTTTTCGCAAGTTCCTTTACGTTGGTAATTGGGGTAGTGTAGTCGTAAGTTCCGCTTATAAAGACAATCGGTATTTCGGCTTTGATTGAATCGTAGACATTTTTACTCGTGACTGAATATGGGCTTTTTGAAGCCAGAACCTTTCCCTTCCAGTAGTTGATTTTTTCTGAAAAAGTGTAGCAGTGAGAGAGCATCTGCGGAAAAAAGATTCCGAATCCGTCTGAGCGCATTTGTCTTGTGGTGGCGCAACCGGCCGCGAGAAGTATCTTTTCCCAATCGCCTTCGTTGCAATCTTTTTTCAAGACGATATGACCGTTTTGCTTTTCTACCATTGATTCAAGTTTGCGAAGTTTTCTTTTCTGTCCGTTTTTTTCAAACTCGCCCTTCATAAAAAAGTATCCCGCCTCGTGCCTGCCGTAACCGAGATTCACAACTTGCCCCATGGAAAAGTAGCAGTAAAAATATTCAGGTCTTTGGAGCGCAAGGTTCAGTCCGAGCATCGTTCCGCCTGAATGCGCCATAAGATAAACTCGCTCTACGCAAAATCTTTCTTTTAGATAGTTGCAGACAATGATTGCGTCTTCTGTAAGCTGCTCCATTGTGATTTCTTCAGGGCTTATGTTTTTGTCATAGGACAATCCCTCGCCGCGGTAATCCCACCAGCACACTGTAAACTCTCCTTCTATCCGGTTTGGATATTTCTTTTTAAGCGAGTCGTTCATCCAATACTGAGGAACTCCTGGACCGCCTGAAACAAAAAGCATCACGGGATTAGTTGCACTTTTTCCCCTTATGATTAGGCCGTTTTTTCTTCCGTTTACTTCTATGTATGTACGCTCTGAAACGCTTCCTTGAACGATTTTACCTTCGTCAACGAACGGCTCGATTTTTCCCCTGCCAGTAAAAGCCACTGCCGCCAAAAATACAAGTAAGGATAAAGCTACTGTAATAAAAAATGTTGCTATTATTTTAACCGTCATTATATTTGTTCCTTATTTGCTGATTTTCACGGCTGATTGCATACACCAACGTCCGCTCGTTTATATCATCGGCAAATTCTTCCACAAAATGGCAGCCCCAAGACTCCGCGCATTTTGCGGAGGGCGCGTTCGTGGATTTCATGTACGAATAAATCATGTTGAACGGCGTGTTCGCAAAAGTCCAGTCGCGGACGGCAACGGCGGCCTCGTGCGCATAGCCATTTCGCTGCTTGTCGGCGCGGATGTGGTAGCCGATTTCAGGCTTGATGATGCCGTTTATGTTCTGCATCGTAAGCCCGCAGTCGCCAATCATTTCGCCGCTCTCTTTCAGACACACCGCCCACAGCCCGAATCCGAAAATCTTGTAGCGTTCGATGTTGCGGGAAATCCAGCCCCGCACCCGCGCTTTGTCAAAGGTGTATGGGTAATGCCGCATGATGTCCGAATCTGCAAGGACTTTGTAGAGTGCGTCAAAATCTTCCGCCGTCATTTCGCGCAGGAGTAAGCGTTCGGTTTCGATTTTCATTTTTCTTCACTCCCGCACCGGCGGCTTGTACTCTTTGCCCGTGATATGCTCGATTTCCATCACGAAGACGGCGAGGTGCTTGAAGTTCTCCTCGATGTCGGTGGAGACCTTTTCCTTGTTTGGTAGAACGTGAAGACCGAGCTTCATGCACTCGTCCCTTGCCTCGTCCGTTCCTTGCAGAATGTGGATTTTTCCGAAGACAATCACGCTCTTGTAGTAGGTCGTGAGTTTTTCAGGTACGATGTCTTTTTTACTGATGACGCAAAAACTCGCCTTCTCGTAGTTCTTAATCGCGTCGTATTTGTGGCCGCTCGTCGCCCCGTGGAAAATCAGTTTTTCGCCGTCAAAAAAATAGTTGAGCGGAACGGCATAGGGGTAGCCCCCGTCTCCCAAAAGAGCCAACACGCCCTCGCTTCCGTTTTTTAAGATTGCGCGCGCTTCCTCGTCCGTAAGCTGCTGGCGGAATCGCCTCATTTGTCTGAAATCTGCCATAGAGTCCTCCAATGGTAAGATGGATTTATTGTAACTTATCGATGATATATAATAGAAGAAAGTTAATCTGCCGCCAGGTCTCCGGATTCTATTCTCGACATTTTGCCTATATAATTTTATTGACTGGAATCACTATACGAGTATATGATAATTAATAATAACACAATCTTATTTGATTGTAATGTAAAAAAGGAGTTTTTGTTTATGGATGCAAACAAAATTGACATGTTTTTCGTTGCGAACGGAAAGAAACTTCCGGCTGACAAGGCGATAATCATCCGTGAGAAAATGGTACAGGCTGAGGATTCACGCTATGTGACACTCAGTTCTGTAGAACTTAAAGACCCGACAATAATGCTTTTGATAAGTATCTTCCTTGGTGAATTGGGAGTAGACCGCTTTATGATTGGCGATATAGGAATGGGAATCTTGAAGTTGCTGACAGGCGGACTGTGCGGAATTCTTTGGCTGATTGATGTCATCTGCATCTCAAAAAAGACCAAAGATTACAACTACAATGAGCTTATGAAGATTTTGTAACTTTTATTTTGAAAAATCTCGGCATCTGTCGAGATTTTGTTTTTTATGACTTGTATAATCAGGACAATATTCGGCTTCCCGTGTCCTACATGCGGAGTGACAAGGGCATTGCTTTCAATCGTAAAACTTGATTTTAAATCCTATTGCTATTACAACGCAATGGCGCTTCCTCTTTTAATCGCTACAATTTTTATGTTTCTTGGAACGAAATATAAGATAAAGTTTTTGCAAATAATCAGCGCATCAATATTGATTTTGAATATTCCATATTACATACTGCGACTTTGCACAAATTCGATTCCATGAGAAATTGGCATACACTTGAGACCGACCGTGTTTTAACATTTGTCATCGGAGAGATTTTTAAACGTTTTTTACGGAGAACGGCAAGAAGGATTGAGAAAACAAGAATGGCTGAAATTATGAGGTAGGACATATCTGCAGAAGTTAAAACACAGAGTCCCGCTCGTCTTCCACAGCGTTAGGGATTGTAAGGGCGGCACGAAGTGCCGTTCCGGAGCGAAGCGGAGAAATGGAGCGCGGTTAGCGCGGAACCCTGAAAAGCCCGGCGTCGCGAAAGCGGCGAACGCCCAGAAAAATAAAAATGCCACGCAGTGTCACCGGAACCGCAAATTCCGTGCTATAATCAAGACATCTTTTTCAAAAACGAGGCACGAGATGACAGAACGAGAGGACAAATTCAAACTTCACCGGATGATTTTAATCGACAAGTGGATTCGGAGCGGGGCTTACCCTTCGATTCAGCAGATGATGGACGAGTACGGCGTTTCGAGGCGGACGGTTTTGCGAGACATGGAGTTTTTGCGCGACCGATACAACGCGCCACTTGAGTGCGACCGCGTGCGGGGCGGCTACTATTATAGCGACCCGACTTTTATGATTCAGAACGTGCTCCTGACCGAGGGCGACCTTTTTACGGTCTCCACGCTCATGCCGCTCATGGAGCAGTACAAGAACACGCCGCTTGAGTCTTCGTTCAAGAACATCATGGCCAAAATCGCGGAGATGCTGCCTGACAAGGTGACGGTGGACACGAGTTTTTTGAACGACGACGTGACTTTTATCCCAGACCCGCTCCCAAAAATCGAGGAGGAGGTCTTCAACGGGATTTTCAAGGCGGTGAAGCTTCGGGAGACGATTTCTTTTGGCTACAAGAGCGTCGGTTCGGACGAGTTCAAGCAGAAGGCTTTTGACTCCTACCGCGTTCTCTGCCAAAAGGGGAACTGGTATGTCTTAGGCTATGAGCACGGGGCGGCCGACACAAGGACTTTCGCGCTTTCGAGAATGAGCGGAATCAATTTTACGGGTGAGCATTTTGAAGTCCCAAAAGATTTTGACATCGCGCAGCACGTGGATTTGTCCTTTGGAATCTGGAACAACCGTGAGGAGCCGACTGAGTATGAGCTTTTGTTCACGAAAAACATGGCGAACTACATTTTGGAGCGGACTTGGCACAAGGAACAGACCGTGGAGCGCACCGAAAGCGGCGACATCCTGCTCAAATTCAAGACGAACCAGAGACAGCAGGTCTTTAGCTGGGTGCTCGGATTCGGAGACGCGGTGACGGTGCTGAAGCCGGAAGCCTTGCGCGAGGAGCTGCGGCGAGAAGGGGAGAAACTTTCAAGAAAATACGAAAAATAATCCCCCGGTGTCATTCTATGACATAGTGACCATGGTACAATCTTCCCACCAGCAGGGGGAAGAGATGAAAGCGCGGGAACTTGAATTTGTCCAAAATCAGATAGGATACACTTTTCAAAATGAAAAACTTTTGAAACAGGCATTCATAAAAGAGTCACCAGAAAAGACAAATGCAAATTTCAACAACGACACTTTGGAATTCTACGGTGACAAGATTCTTGGATTTATCCTTGCAAAAAAATTCTTTTCTGAAAATTCAAAAATTTCTATAAAAGGCAATTTTATGACTGCTATGAATGCTGGAATGCTGACTGGAGAATACTGCAAATATGCAAGCAACAAATATCTTGCCGAGCGGATTGAAAAACTCAGGCTTCGTCATTTTCTGATTGGACGCAGTGGAAAAAAGTTAGAAAGGGTTTCTGTAAAGTCGGAAGGCGATTTGTTCGAGGCGATACTCGGTGCTGTTGCTGTTGACTGCAATTGGAACATTCAGATTCTGGACGGTCTAGTTGAGCGAATGCTCATTGATGATTTAAGCAAAAATGCCAGCCGTGAAGAAATTTTGCAATACTGTGCGGAATATAATCTTGGACAGGTCGATTTTTACGAGGAGGAGCTTGGGTTTAACCATAGATTCACGGTTAGATTTTCAAGTTTGTACAAGGAGTTTTCTGCTAGCGACAAAAAGTCGGACGTGGCGGAAGTTGCTGCCTGCAGAAAGGCATTGAACTATCTGCAAATGGTTTTATCCGTGGGAAAACTTTTCTATGACAATGCGAAAACTGCTTTGGAAGATTTGTCAAAACTGCATTTTTTTCCGCAGCCAGAATTTCATACCTTCCTTAAAACTGATGGCGAGGTTGAATGTTGGGGGGCAATTTGCTCCATAAAAGGATTCGATCAAGTTTGCGACGGGGAAGCACCTGATTTTGAAACTGCGGAAAACATCGTAGCAGGGAGAATGATGAATTTTGTCTTTGATCTGGCACCAAAAACTCCAAAGGCAAGAGAACTTCCAAAAATTATTCAGACATATGAAACAGAAGAGAATGTTGAAGACAATTTTGATGACGAAAAATGCCGGTATGAGATGGATATTGTCTCGCAAGTCTATAACAAATTCAACTGCAAGGAAATCTCTCAGCTTGAATTTTCATTTGATGATTCAGAAGAGTCCGTAACTTGCATTGCACTTGCTGACGGTCAGGAATATCGCTCGACTAGCGACAGTCGGAAAAAATCCAAAAAGGCCGTGTGCGAGCAAATCATGGCAGATTTGAACAAGGCGTATGAAGAATATTTGGTGTGAAAAAAACATTTTACCAGTGAAATCATTTGACACAGTGAGTGTGATATAATGGTAGCAAGGATAAATAAATGGAAAACAAGGGCGAAATTGTATTTTTTCAAAGCAAAGACGGAATGGCAAAGCTTTCTGTCAAACTGCAAGATGAAACTGTCTGGCTTTCTCTTGACCAGATGGCAGAACTATTCCAGCGCGACAAGTCTACTATTTCAAGACATATAAAAAATGTGTTTGAGGAAGGGGAACTTAACGATAGCTCAACTGTTGCAAATTTTGCAACAGTTCAAAATGAGGGCGGACGTAATGTTGAGCGTAATATCGATTACTACAACCTCGATGTGATAATTTCCGTCGGCTACCGTGTAAAATCTCTGCGAGGAACCCAATTCCGAATCTGGGCAAATTCTGTCCTAAAAGAATACATCAAAAAAGGATTTGCCCTAGACGATGAGCGGCTAAAAGAAAACGGTGGCGGCTCATATTGGAAAGAACTTCTTGACCGAATCCGCGATATCCGCTCGTCAGAAAAAGTCTTGTATCGCCAAGTTCTCGACTTGTATGCTACTAGTGTTGACTACGACCCCAAAAGCAATGAGTCAATTCAGTTCTTTAAAATTGTACAGAATAAACTTCATTATGCTGCACACGGACATACGGCGGCAGAGGTAATTTACGAGCGGGCGGATTCAACAAAGCCTTTTATGGGACTGACAAATTTTTCTGGCGAACTACCAGCACTAAAAGATATCAAAATCGCAAAAAACTATCTTACAGAGTCTGAGTTGAAAATCCTGAACAATCTCGTTTCCGGCTATTTTGACATTGCTGAAATCAACGCAATCGAACACAAGCCGATGTATATGGAAGATTACGTAAAGCAACTTGATTCCGTTCTTTCTTCTGGTAACAGAAAATTGCTGGAAGGAAGCGGAAAAATCAGCCATGAAAAGGCTATGGAAAAAGCAGAGAGTGAATATAGGAAGTATCAAAAGGAAACTCTTTCACCGGTGGAAAAGGCGTATTTGGAGTCGATAAAGTGCTTGGAAAAAGAGGCGAAGAAAAATGCGAGAAAGGGAAAATAGGGTGATGGGATACAAGTTTGCGGCAAATTGTGTGGTATAATGAATAACAAAGGAGAACTCAAAATGTCAGAAGAAACTACTTGGTGGCCATCGTTAGATGAATGGAATCCAGAAATTTCAGAAAATGATTGGCTTGAACTTTTAAAAGACTCTTCGGTTTTTACAGATAAATCACTGAGTATGCTCAAAAAGTTCTTAGATTGTGGTGGAAAAGCGACTTGTGCCGATTTAGCAAAAAAATACGGTGGTACGGCAAACTCTTATATTGGAATAGAACAAGGATTGGCTAGCCGAATCCTTAAAAAGGAAAATATAACTCCAATCAGTGATGGAAAGCGAGAATGGAAGTTTCCAATTCTATTTCTTGGTCGTTATGTGGATAAAGAAAAAGATGAAAATGATGGCTCATATATTTGGAAATTACGGCCTGAGTTGGAAGAAGCCCTGAAAAAATTTAATATCTTTGAGTGGGATATGAAATATCACTTTCGAAAACTTATTGAAGATTACAAAATTCTGATAAAGCAATCAAATTATACAGATTTTATCGATGACGAAATGTATAAGTGGAAGTTTATCACGGAAAATCAGAAATCAAAACCTCTGGATATTGTAAACTATTTGATAAAGAACAATTTAAATATTTTTGACAGAGTGCGCGTTTCTCAAGGGTGGAAAGTACTTTTAAAAGACAAGCCAAACGACTTTGAACAGATTATTCAAAAACTATCTAATGAAAATATTCCGACTCACCAAAGGCTTCAAAATTTCAAAGGCGATATGTCAAAATTATTTGATGGCTACAATTTCTCTAGTCACGCGAATGATGAAAGAACAGCCGCATGTTTTTTGGCATGTTTTAATCCTCAAAAATATACGTTATATAAAGATGAAAATCTATACGCACCCCTATGTAAGTATCTTGGGTTAGAAAAAGCTAAAGCGGACTATAAATTAGAGCATTTTCATGAGCTTGTAAATGTTCTTGCCGGTATAATTAAAGAAGATTCTGAACTTCAAGAAATTTTCAAATCAAAAACAGAAAAAGCACATTATATTCAAAGCGATCTTTTGATAGCCCAAACTGTCGTATGGTGTGTTTTTGAAGAACGGGCTCAGAAAATATTGCATCAAGAATTTACAAACTGGATCCTTCCCTGCAACCCTACAAAGTTTGATATTGACGGAGCATATAAAGAATTTTCTGTGCTGAATTGGAAACAGGGCAAAAATAAATTTTCGGTTGGCGACACTGTGTTCATTTATGTTTCCGGGCAAAATGGTTCAATCCGCTATATGGCAAAAGTGACCAAGACTGATTTACAGGATTATGAAATAGATGACAGCAAATATCAAATTGATGCAAGTGATTATAAAGACCCACCACATATCGAAATTGAATTCAGAGGAAAATACGATGGTGATGCTCTTTCTTTTGAAAAATTAAAAAACAATGGGCTTTCTTCAAGTTTGCAGGGAGCCGTAAAAATTA
Source organism: uncultured Treponema sp. (assembly GCA_946615905.1). Classification (GTDB taxonomy): domain Bacteria; phylum Spirochaetota; class Spirochaetia; order Treponematales; family Treponemataceae; genus Treponema_D. The sequence goes on from CAMOIE010000002.1 coordinate 126,215, forward strand.
CAGACACGAATTTACTTGAATATATAAAATCCTTCTTTGAAGGAGCTAATACAATGAACAACATAATCCCTCTCAATCAAATCCTCTACGGTCCGCCAGGAACCGGCAAGACCTATGCGACAAAAGCAATGGCAGTGAAAATCTGCGAAAACTTTGAATCTAATAACCGAAAGGATATAAACGACCGTTATAATGATCTCGTAAAAAAAGGACGAATTGTTTTTACGACTTTTCACCAGTCAATGAGTTATGAAGATTTTATTGAAGGAATCAAACCGATTACAAAAGATGATGATGGCGAAGAACTTGATACAATGAAATACAAAGTTGTGCCCGGCATTTTCAAGCAGATTTGTGAAGACGCTAGAAAATCTTCTCAAATAAACGGTGTTGATAACTTTGATGAATGTTGGGATAAACTTATGACGTATCTTAACGACAAAGAGTTTCTTGATATTCCTCTTCTTACAGGAAATTCAAAAATTAAGATAATTCAGAATGAAACTGGAACCGGCTTGATGACTGATGAAGATCGCCATAAATATTTTAGCAAAGAGCAACTTTATAACATCTATCAAGGTAAGAAAGGTGTGCCTGCTGGTGGACATGATAATTACCGTCGTGCAATCGTAAAATATATGAAAGATGACAAAGCGAATATTGGGCTACTAGAATATAAGATTCCAGAAAACACTAATCAAAAGTTGCCATATCTTCTCATCATCGATGAAATCAACCGTGGAAACATTCCGCAGATTTTTGGAGAACTTATCACGCTTATCGAAGATTCAAAGCGGGAAGGTTCAACGGATGGACTTTCTGTAAAATTGCCGTACAGTGGGGAAAATTTTTCTGTTCCGTCAAATCTTTACATTCTTGGTACTATGAACACAGCCGACCGTTCCATTGAGGCTTTGGACACTGCATTGCGACGACGCTTTACTTTTGTTGAAATGATGCCGAAACCAGACAAGCTTGGAATTGTTGATGGAATCGATTTGCAAAAAATGCTTACTACAATGAATGACCGGCTTGAATATCTTCTTGATCGAGACCATACAATCGGTCACGCATATTTTATCAATGCAAAAAACGCCGAAGATGTAAAATCAATCTTTAAGGAAAAGATTATTCCACAATTGCAAGAATATTTTTATTCGGATTGGAAGAAGATCCAACTTATTTTGGGTGAATCATTTATCAAAGAATGCAAATTAAAATCAGCAGAATCTATATTTGGCTCATACTTGCCTGATGAATATATTGATGTGAACAAAAAATCTTATGAAATTTGTTTCTCTGACGATTGGGATTTTTCGCTGCCATTAAAAGTAAACGCTGATACAAACGACCAATGAAAGTTTGCAAAATAACAGTCTTTGAACATCAGCCTTTGAAAGTCGGAACGAAAGATTTTACACAAAAGCACCTTGATTCGCTTTCAAAATGGCTTGAGCGAAATCAGACTACGGAAGACAATTCTCAATATTTCTCTCTGATTGACCACGGAGTAAAATTCAAATCTTGGGTTGGAATTTTGCAAGTTGGAAATCTTTATATAGAAGTCCTTCCAAAAATTTCAAATCAAGACGGAAGTTCCAAAGATGTTCAAGATGAATGGCGTAACCGTTTGTGCAAAATGATTTCTTTTACAAAAACGCTTGATATTCGCACAACAGAACAATCCTCTCAAAATACAAAAAGCCAGCCGCTCTGGGAAATCTTTTACCGATACTATCTTTCCCTAGTTCAAGATTTAATAAAATCCGGCCTTGTAAAATCCTACAAGCACGAGATCGCAAACCGTACATCACTAAAAGGCAAGCTGATTTTTCAAAAGCAAATCACAAAGAATGTTGTCCACAAAGAAAAGTTTTATACAGACGCATCCGTTTATAACCGCGACACTTTGGTAAATCAAGTTTTGTTCAAAGCCTTGCGCCTCATTTCAAAATATCCTTCAATTTCGTTTGAATCAAAATCACTCTTAGAAAATTTTGAGGAAATTACAGATAAAAAACCTCAGCAAGTTGACTGGAATAAAATACAGCAGGCAAAAACGGCTCGCAAAACGGCAAGTTATTCTGACGCTTTGACTTTTGCAGAACTGATTATAAAAGGCACAAATCCTGATTTTAATTCTGGGCTATACGATGTTGTTGGAATAATGTTCGACATGAACAAGCTGTTTGAAAAATATGTCGCGCAAAAATTGGCGGCGGCTTTTCCCGGAAAAATCTCTGCACAAAACGGCGGTTATATTTGGAAAAACAGGCGTGCCATTCCTGATATTATTTATAAAAAGTCTGCATCGGAAAATATCATTTTTGACACAAAATGGAAAAGGATTTCAGACGAAAAAGATATTGCTTCCGCAGATATTTTTCAAATGTATGTTTACTGCAAAAGGTTTAATGCAAAAAAAGCCTTTTTGGTTTATCCCTGGCATTCAGACTTGCCTTTTGGACAAACTGTGCAAGAAGATTGCATAGAAGACGGTATTCTTCATCTTTCAGACGAAAAGTATAAAAGCCCATGTGATGATACAGGGCTTGGAATTGTCTTTTGGAAGTGGAATTGAACTGTCGACAATTTGTCGGCAGTTGAAAATGCAAACTCTAAACAAAAAAAGAAGCAGATAGAACTTTACCCTAAACTCCACAGAAAAATCCCTCAAAAAAAACAAAAATTATTCCCTCGGTGTCATTCTATGACACATCGACCTTTTATAATGATCCTTGTACAACAAAAAAAGGCGGAACACCCGCAGTGTTTACAAGGAGGTCATTATGAACGCTCAGATTCTTATCAAATGCGGTCAGAATTGCTTTGCGTTTTCAAAAAGCAGGACGGGTCAGCTTGACTATGAGGGAAAAATCACGGTGTCAGAAAAACTTGAAGGCTATCAGCTTCTTTCTTCAAGCACCTATTTTTCGCCGAGTTTTTACGCCTACCTTGCCGAAAGCGTAAACAACAGCCCGAAGGTCTTTGTCGCGCCGGATGTTGACATTTCCGATGCCGACACATTCGATTTTTTGCTCCATATCGGGGCGGTTCTTTCCGCAGTGGAAGCAAAGGATTCTCTCTTGGCAGGTGAACTTTATCTTCGCCGCCGTGGGGTCTTTGAAAAATTCGCTCCGCTCACCCAGTACATTCTGGAAAGCCTCTGCGTCGAGATTCTTTTTTCGCTCTCTTACGGTCGGATGCAGAATGTCGAGCCGGAAGAAATCCCGCTTATCTTCAATTCCGCGAAGAAAAAGCTGAATTTCCAGAGCGAGCGGGAAACACTCAATCAGGCCTTCATGCGCTACTTTAAGGAAAATTCTGTCACGCTCACCCTTCCCCTTGTCGGCACGAATTTTTACAGCTGGGAGGCCATGCCCGATTCCCTTGAGCATCTTACGGACAACTTGAGCGCGGACGATTTGCTCACTCAGGCCGAGAAAATCCGCCGCGCAAAGCATGATTTTTACGCTTCCCTTGAGGTCGCTGTTCAGGCCGAGCCGTACAACCCGCACGACAAAAACGCGATTTTGGTCTGCATCGAAAGCTTGGAAGCCAAACTGTCCGGAAATCCGGGGCTTGAAAAGGCAGGTCACATCCGCGCGCTGGCTGCAAAAGTGATTCGCGAGGCAAAGGAGCAAAAACTTTCCTACGAATCAAAGCTCCAGAGCGTGAGTTACCGCGATATTGTCGTTCAAGTGACATTGTAGGGCGCATCCGTCACGGTGATTTCGACAAGCTCAACCACCGTGTCGGTCGGGCCTTTCGCCATTCCGCTGCCGCTCCAGCCGCTTCCCTCGTTCGCCTGCTGTTTGAATTCTTTGCTGTACTTCATCTCATACCCTCTGTTTTATTTTCGGGTATTTGGCGACTGCACTTTTATTATGACCGTTCATTTTGTATTTGCTCCGCCGGGGCTGCCAGAGAAGATAATTTATAGACAATGTATCAATCAGTCTGAATGCAAGGTTTTCTGAAATATGGCAATGCTCGGCTAAATCCTTTGCTGAAATTTCCCGGTCAGAAATCCACGACACTATTTCGGGATAATCGAATACCCGCTTCTTTTTCCACATGCAATCATTCTGAATGACGTTTTCAGGGGGTGTTATACTTTAAACATGGTCTCTATGGGAACTTTAGGACTCCATATATTTATTTCTGAGATTGTGTAGTACGTTCTAGCGATTACGTCCAATACGCGGGGTAAATTTTCCGTCCCTCCTTCCTGGTCTATCCATTTTTTAACTTTTGAGATTTGACTTTCAGTAAGTTCGGGTTTGTTTTTACCTTGCGAAACTGATGTATGCATAATGATTTTTGCATTGCCCCGCAATGCGTTAGCAATAGAAAGTCAGCTCATTAAAAAGATTTTGCCATTGTGCCATTATCTCAAATGACCGGGTCTCAATGATTCGCATTATATTCCGCATATAAACAAGATATGAGCCGACATTAAAAATTTGAGGCACTGTCAAATCCCCCATTCCGCGCAAAGTCAAAGAACAAATGCGCCCCCGAGTGTATGATGTCGGAAAAATAGTCGATGTCTTTTTGTGAAAACCCCTTTACATTTTCCCACGTGTAATCGGGAAGCCAGCAAGTAGCGTTTGCAAATCCACCGTCTATCGGGCGTTCGATGTACACTTTCACCATTTCCCGCCCGTCTTTGTTTATTATTTCAGAATGTACGATTTCCGTTTCATCGGGAAGTGTCATGTATGGATAAAGCATTTCTTTCACCTCTCTTTGTTCAAGTCGGTATGAGCATTTTAGCACGGATTGCGGATAAAATCACCTGTTGATTTCATCAAGATTCTGCATTTACTCCCCTTCCTGTTCGTTTTCTCACAGGGCTGCCGTCCGGGCTGTATTCGTCCGCAAATGCCGCCTTCGCTATGTCTGACTTGAAGACCCTGCGGATATTCCTGTATTCCTTGTGAGCGTCAAAAGTTTTTCTCCCGCTACGCAGACGGGCTGAGAGGTGAAAAACGGACTGCGCCAGGCCTGGAGCTGCGGAGTTCGGGAGCGTGAGCGGACGAATGAGGGTTACCGAACAGCGGAAGACCACAATGCAAAAAGCCCTCGCGCCCAAATTCTTATCTTTTACCTATTTATTATTCAGCGGAATTTGCCGAAATTTAAAAGAGATTAATCTTTTGGAGCACATGTGACTTCGGGACAAAAAATTGCCGCCTCACTGCTTGTCACTGTCCTTGCCTTTGCCGCCTTTACGCTTCTTTCGTTCGCGGGGCTTTTCCCGCTTTTTGAGACGAAATTCTATCAGCCGGGCGTGCGGGACAAAATCGAGCAGAGAATCAGCGGCATTGCGTCGATACAAGAGGAATATTCGCAGACTCTGGCGGACCGTTTTTACAAATTTTCAACGGACGCGGACGTACTGTCTTTAAATGATCGAGAACCACGCTCCCAAGCCTACGAGAAATTCAATTTGCTCAAAAACGAGTCGGTCCCGCTTACCGGAGTGCGCATTATCGCCCAGAACGGCAGGAGCCTGATTTTCTCATCCTTCCCGGCGGACATTCTCAAGCAGGACAAGGGGAAAGTCTCCTACGCAAATTACGACAAGCTTTCCGAGATTCCATTTGCCGAACTCGACTGCGCTGACCTGGCTTCTTCTGATTCCGGGGAGAAATTCAAAGTCCTATGCGACGACAAGCGGATTTTGTACGCCTTCCCCTTTGTCGCTTCTGACGGGGCTTTGTCAGGCTCTATTGTCTTTTATTGCTCGCCATCTGACTTGGGCCGTCTGCTGATTGCACGGAATGCGGTCTCCCTGAACGAAAAATCCTCATTTTTGACCGTCAAGGCTTCTAGGGCTGGTGGATATCTTTTCGGCCTTCCAGAGAATGATTCCCGTCTGCCCGATGATGCTGAGAGCCAGATTGAGGGGCAGGTCCGAGAGATTTGGGAAGCGGCGGCCGGACTTCCGACTGGAACTTTTGACTTTAAGACTATCTCTTTTACCGAGCGGCAGGAAAGTCAGGCTGAGAACGGCGAGAAAATTCAAGCCGGAGCGGCAAAAAAAGTCGCCTTTGTGATTTTCACCCGGACTGGCAAAAACGGCGGGATGATTTCATGGCTTTTCCCGGAAACGATTTTCTCGATTACCCGCGAAGTGAAAATTCTTCTTTTGGGGCTGCTTTTTGTCACATTGTATCTGATTGTCTTTTTGCTCTTCAATATCCGCCGCGACGACATGACTGTAATCCGCGCGAGGTTGCGGCAGATCAAGGGGGCGATTGAAAAGGAATATTCAGCGCGCAAGGCTCAGGGGGAGAAGAATTTCGGGGCGGAACTGACCGCACGCAAAAAGGACTTTAAGGCGGAGCTTGAAAAATCCCTCGGAAAGAGAATCAAAAAGCACGAGAGCGAATTCAACGCGGTCTTTGAAGAGACCTGGCGGGATATTTTCCTCGATTTGGGTCAGACTCCGGCGACCGGTCATTTGAACGGAATCCAGACTTCCGGCATTAATATAGAAGAATTACGCGCCATGCTCGAAGAGATTTTGGGCAGCGGAAAGCTCAAGATTCAGGCCAATGTCGCGCCGGCCCAGCCAGTTTATTCTCAAGTCGCAACTCCCGCTCCAAAAGAGGAGGAGCCAGAAGCTCTTGAAGAAGTCGAGTCGCTTGAAGAAGTGCCTGAGGCCGAATCCGTGGAAGAAGTCGAGTCGCTTGAGGAAGTGCCTGAGGCTGAATCAGTGGAAGAAGTCGAGTCTCTTGAGGAAGTGCCAGAGGCCGAATCTGTGGAAGAAGTCGAGTCGCTTGAGGAAGTGCCAGAGGCCGAATCCGTGGAAGAAGTCGAGTCTCTTGAGGAAGTGCCAGAGGCCGAATCCGTGGAAGAAGTCGAGTCTCTTGAGGAAGTGCCAGAGGCCGAATCCGTGGAAGAAGTCGAGTCGCTTGAGGAAGTTCCCGAAGCTGAGTCTGCGGAAGAAGTCGAGTCTCTTGAGGAAGTGCCAGAAGCCGAATCTGCGGAAGAAGTCGAGTCTGTCGAAGAAGTTCCAGAAGCTGAGTCCGTGGAAGAGGCCGAGTCGCTTGAAGAGGTGCCGGAAGCTGAGTCTGTGGAAGAAGTCGAGTCAGTTGGTGAGGTGCCGGAAGCTGAGTCCGTGGAGGAAGTCGAGTCTCTTGAGGAAGTGCCTGAGGCCGAATCTGCGGAAGAAGTCGATTCGCTTGACGAAGTGCCGGAAGCTGAATCTGCGGAGGAAGTTGCCGAAGCGGAATCGGTGGAAGTAGCCGAATCGATAGAAGAAATGCAGAAAGCTGACTCTCAAGAAAAAGTTGCTCCCGAAATCAAGGACTTTGCCGACATTCCTGCGGATGCTATTGCTCCGTCAGAATTTATCGATATTGAAGAACTGACTCCAGAAGGATATTCTGTCGAAATTCCAGAATTCTCAGAGTTTGAGCTTGAAACTCCTGACAGGAGCCAAAAAATCGAGCCGGATGATTCCTTTGTCGCAGACTTTACGACTAAAAATCCTGATTTCTCATTCCTTGATGAAGAAGAAGACCTTACGCCCGATATTGAAGAAAATCCTGATTTCGATGAGGAAGGGCAATATTCTGTGGAGCCAATTGCGCCTGTTGAAACGGAACCTGAGTCTGACGATGTTGCAGAAGATGTTTTTGGGGAACGAACATTTCAGATGCCACCGCTCACATCGTTAAAAAATATTGTGGAAAAAGAAGACGAGAACAATTCAATGGCTAGTCTTTCTGTCGAGCCTGAAAATTTTGAAATTCCTGCTAAAGAAGAGCCTCCTGTAGCCGAAAATATTAAAGCCCCCACAGAAGAAATCGTAGAATCTTCTCCTGTGGACGAAAAAGTTGAAGAACTGGAAGAGCTTGACCCCGCCGGAGACTTGGAAGAACTTGAACCTGTCGAATCCGGCTTGGACGAGCATTTTATGTTCACCTCTTTCGGGGCAAACACTAATGATATTACGATTCTGAGCGAGGGAACTTCTGATTCCTTAGAGAATGCTTCCGAAGCTGAAAATTTAAAAACCGAGGAGACTAAAATGCCTGCATTAGAACCTGCTATTGTTGAACACGCCGACGGAACTTTCACCGTCTCCAAAGATGATGGATACGCCAACGTAAAAATTGACGCTGACTTCAAGAGTCTTGTCGAGTCGGTCTTAGGCCGCTAAAGGGGGAGGGGAGAATGCCGGTCTGGCTTTGTGTAAAACTTGGAATCTATTTGCTTTTTGCAATTCCGCAGAGCCTGATTGACATAAAAAAACTACGCGCCCCCCTTTCAATTTCGATTTTTGCTTTTTTAATCCTTCTTGCATTTTATATTGCGGAAGGATTTTTTATGCCAAGACGACTTTTACTCAATTTTGTCCTGACTCTGGTTTTGGGACTTTTTCTTTCTCTTTTGATTTACATGGTTGCCCGGCTTCTGACATCCGGCGGGCTTGGCAAGGGGGACATTTGGTGGGGCTGCGTCACAGGCTTTATGTGCGGCTACCCTTCCGCTCTGATTGCTGTTTTTTTCTCGGCCCTGCTGGGGATTTTATATTACGTGTTTTTGGCCGTCCGCAAAAGGTCACTTAAAAAGGGCGGGGTAATTTACAAGCCATTTTTCGCAGTTCCATACGTTCCTTTTATCTCCGTGGGAGCCATTGTCGTTCAAGTTCTGTTTACCGTCTTGCGCTAAAACTGTATAATTTTGCCATGAAAAAACAGACAGTTTTTGATGTCCGCACTTACGAGTGTGATTCTTATGGACACGTGAACAACGCAAATTACCTCAATTATCTTGAGTACGGGCGCATGAGTTTTTTGCAGCAAATCGGCTTTGACTACGACGGAATCCTCAAAGAAGGCTTTTTCTTATACATCAGTCACATCGACATCCGCTACAAAGCTTCCGCCGTTTTCGGAGACACGCTGACGGTCGAGTCATATCCGGCGAAAATGGGGGCGGTCTCTGGTACATTCCACCAGACAATCAAAAATCAAAAAGGCATTCTCTGCGCTGAGGCTGACGTGACCTGGGCGACTGTAAAAGCCGGAGGCCAGCTGTCAAAAATGCCAGACAAATTCATAGTCCCCGGCCTGATTCCCGACCCGAAAGACTGGGAATAAAAAATTTGAGGGCGTTCCCGCCGTTCGGCGGTCGCTATGTCCGCCCTTCGCTACCGCTCATACCGCATTGCGGTACTTCGGGGCTACCAGCGCTAACGCAAAAAAATCAGGATTTTTTATGGAAATAGAACTTAAAAAGCTTGTAAAATCTTACGTCTCTAGCGACAAGACTGCGACAGTTCATGCAGTCCGCGATGTCTCGCTCAAAATTCCGTCTAACACGGTCTTCGGAATTATCGGAAAATCCGGCGCAGGTAAGTCAACCCTCGTCCGCCTGATTAGTCTGCTTGAAAAGCCTGATTCCGGTGCCGTATATTACGGCGGCGAGAGGGTCGACGGGCTTTCAGGCAATGAATTGATTGCCCGCCGCCGCCGAATCGGAATGATTTTCCAGAATTTCAACCTCTTTTCATCGAGAAATGCGGCCGGAAACGTCGCCTATCCTCTTGAAATCTGCGGCTACCCGAAAAATAAAATCAAATCCCGCGTTTTGGAACTGCTCGATTTGGTCGGCTTAAAGGACAGGGCTTCAGCCCCAATCTCAACGCTTTCCGGCGGACAGAAGCAGAGGGTGGCAATCGCACGCGCCCTTGCAAACGACCCGGACATTCTCTTTTGCGATGAGGCGACGAGTGCCCTGGACCCCGGAACAACAAAGTCAATCTTGCAGCTTATCCGCGACATTCAGAAAAAGATGAACCTCACGGTCGTAATGATTACCCATCAGATGGAAGTCGTCCGCGACTCATGCAGCCTTGTGGCGGTCGTAAATGACGGCGAGATTGTCGAGACCGGCTCCGTCCACGAGATTTTCACAAATCCCCGCTCTCCTGTCACAAAGGACTTTCTTTCAAATCTCGGTCCATCGGATTCAGATTCTGACGAGCCTTCAAAAGACGGTATCGTCCGCTGGTCTTCGGGCGGCGGCAAATACGTCCTGCATTTTGTGGACAATCTTACTGACGAGCCAGTTTTGAGCAGACTTTCCCGCCAATTTGACATTGAATTCAATATCCGGGCTGGCGGAATCCAGAACGTCCAGGGCAAAAAAGTCGGCCAGCTTGTCGCAGACTTTGACGGAACTGCGGAAGAAGTCGAGAAGGCTGTCGCATACTTAAAATCCAGCGGAATCGGCGTAGAGCTTGCCGACGGTCAACAGTAAGGGGGAGAAAAATGACAGATTTTGCAACAATTTGGGCGTTGATTTCAAAGGCAACGGTCGAAACTTCGATAATGGTCGTTTTCTCAACCCTCTTCTCAGTCCTGATAGGTCTTCCACTCGGAGTGATTCTTTACGCGACCGGCTCTGAGTACGGACTTTTCCCAAAGCCTGTTCTGAACAACATTCTCTCAAGAGTCATCGATGTTTTGCGCTCATTTCCATTTGTAATCTTGATGGTCGTCCTCTTTCCCCTTTCCCGCCTTATTTTAAAGACGGCAATCGGAACTGCGGCCACAATCATTCCGCTTTCAATCGCGGCTGCCCCCTTTGTCGCCCGCGTAATCGAGTCGGCCTTAAAGGAAGTGGATCCCGGCGTGATTCAGGCGGCCCGTGCAATCGGCTCCACGAATTTCCAGATTATCCGCAAAGTCCTTCTGCCGGAAGCCCTTCCTGCCCTCATTGACGGACTTACGCTCACAATAATCAATATAATCGGCTACTCGGCTATGGCCGGCGTAATCGGAGGCGGCGGACTTGGAAACCTGGCAATCAACTACGGCTACCAGCGCTTCCGCTCCGACATTTTGATTTCCGCCGTTCTTGTAATCTTGATTTTGGTAGAAGTCGTCCAAACTGTTGGAACAAGCATCGCTGTCGCAATGATGAAAAGACGCTAACTGAATCCAGCAATTCGCAGTGTTCGATTGGCATGGAGGCAAACCCCTTGTCGCTTACTCCCATCCGAATGTTGCCGGGGGCTTGTTAGTCAAATCGTAGAAAATCGCATCAACGTAGGGCAATTTTGCTATTTGCGCGACAATTTTCCGCAAGTCCTCCATCGGAAGGGGAGCAAAGCGGGCGGTCATCACGTCCTCGGAGCAGACCGGGCGAAGGACAATCGAGCAGCGTTCCGCGCTTGAGGCATAAGGAATGTTGATTGTCAAATGCTGGAAAATCTTATTGTACCAGCCAGACTTGTGCAGGGCTGTCAGAACTATGTCGTCAGCATCGCGGGTTTGGTCAAGGCGGCGGCGGTCGCAGTAGCCTTCCTGCAAGGTCAAGTCCTCGGTCTTTACGGCAGGATTTTGCCAGAGGCAGATGACAGTGCGGTTTATATACTGGGCGGCGTTAGTAATCTGGCTTGAGGCGGCCTCCAGTTTTTCCCAGAATTTCGGAAGGTGGTAAAAGCCTCCATCTTCTTCCGCGAATTTAAGGACTGCGGGGAAGCGGTAAGTTCTGAAATCCCCCTGAACGCCGACAGAGCGGACTGGAAGGACATATTTTTTGAGATTCTTCGTGCAGTTTTCGCAGAACTGGGTGACTTCGATTTTTTCGATTTCTTTTTTAGCCTTCTCAAAGTCAGCCTTGTCGCTGTCAGACATTTTGCCGTCAGAGCAGAGGACGTTGATTGAAAGTCCGGGGCCTGGGAATGGGTGGCGCATGACCAAATCTTCTGTGAGACCGATTTTCTTTCCGATTGAGCGGACTTCATCTTTATAAAGGTCTTTGAGCGGCTCTATAATCAGGCCTTTCGCGATTAATTCCTGAATGCCTGCGACCCGGTTGTGGTGGGTTTTGATTGTCTTTGAGTTTTTAGTTCCGCCAGACTCGATGATGTCCGGGTACAATGTTCCCTGGGCCAGCATCCATTCCGGTGCGGCCTTGCCAGAAGTCGCCTTGCCGGCCAATTTTGCAAGGACATCTCCTGAAGTCGCGCAGGTGTCGATTCCACATTTTGCAACCACAGAGTCACGCACGGTGATGAAATTCTCGCCGACCGCCATTCGTTTTTTCTGCGGGTCGGTCAGACCTTTGATTGCGGCAAGGAAAGACTCGGAAGCGTCCTCAACGATGAAATTTGTAAAGCCGTGGTCATGGTAGGCCTTGGCGACGTTGGCCGACTCGTTTTTGCGCATAAAGCCGTTGTCGATATGGAGTCCGAGGACCCGTTCCTGACCTAGAGCCTTGTTCAAAAGTGCGAATGCAACCGTAGAGTCGACCCCGCCTGAAAGGAAAAGAAGGACGTTTTTGCCCTCCGCATCATGTCGGATTGAGTCGAGAATGTGGCTCAAAACTGCGTCTTCGTCCCAGTTTTTCTCCATGCGGCAGATTTTTGCGAAATTCTCAAAAATCTTGTTGCCTTCTGGGGTGTCCTTGACTTCGCAGTGGCACTGGAGAGAAAAGCGTTTTTTTGCCAGATTTTGAACGGCCGCGAATGGGCAGTCTTTTGTTCTTCCGATGACCTCGAATCCGTCCGCCAGAGAGAGAACTCCGTCCTGGTGGCTCATCCAGACTTGACTTCCGTCAGAAAGCCCTGCAAAAAGCGGGGATGACTTTCCTGAGTCAGTCAGATTCAAATGGGCGATTCCGAACTCTCCGACTTCCGCCTTTCCGACTTCCGCACCGTAGGATTTTGCCATGAGCTGGTGGCCGTAGCAGAGACCTAAAATCGGCAAATCCAAATCTAAAATTTTCTCGTTAAATTCCGGGATATTTGACTCGTAGACTGAGGCAGGCCCGCCTGAAAATACGATTCCCTTTGCATTGTCAAAAACTGAAAGGTCTGCCGACGGAAGGGCGATTTCTGAGTAGTAGCCCATCATGCGGAATCTTTTTGCGATTAAATGCGCGTACTGGGAGCCGAAATCCAGAACGACAATCTTAGAACGTGACATAAAAATCTCCTGTTTTCAAAAAATTGCGCACGGCCGTGTAGTGGTGCGTAGCAGTGCCGGCTTTGAGCCGGTACCGCGCGTGAGCAAGCCACGGAAGGGCCAAAAGCTCAATGCCCATGCGCCCAAAAGCTAGCGTGCCCCTGCCGTTGCGGGAACATTTTCAATTACGAAGTCAACTGAGTCTGCCTTGTAGGGATAGGCGTTCACTGTCTGGCTGAAAAGGCTCGTGCCGCTGACTGATGTCTCCCTGCCGTTTGCTGACTTGTCAATATTGCCGCTTGCGTAGAGTTTTCCATCGTTGTTGCGGAATGAATATGCGATTCCTGAGCCGAAGTAGTTGTTTTCAGCGTAAATCAGGGCATTCTTGCGCTCGCCGACTGCGTAGTTCTGCTTGTAAAATCCGTTTTTGTCAGCATCATAGTAGTTGTTGTAGATGTGGATTGTCGTATTGCGGACCATGGGAAGACGCTGGCCGCAGTTGAAAAAGTAATTGTGGTGGAGGGTGACAAGGCGGACTTTGTTTGACCCGTCTGAGTCAGAAGAGCCGATAAGCATTGTCTTGTCATGGTTCAAAAGGCGGCAGTTTGAAACTGTGATTTTTTTGGCTCCGAGAGTAAGGTCGCAAAGGCCGTCGTAGGTCTGCCATTTTTCTTTGCCGTCCTTGGTCTTTACATAGTTGACGTTCAGTGTGTCCTGAAGCGTGCAGTGGTCAATCCAAATATTGTCAGTAGAAGTTCCGTTTACAGCGATTAAGTCGTGCTGGGCGTTAAAGCCGTCGTTATTCTCGTGGTGGGGAAAGGGGTCGTATGCGTCTTGGACTGTAAGATTGCGGATGGCGACAGATGAAACGTCTGCGACCTTGATTGTTCCGCCCTTAATTCCTGAGGAGGAGTCCGCACCGATTAAAGTTGTGTTTGATGCGACTTTAAGGCTGATTATACTTCCGTAAGCCCTGTTCAAATTCCAGAGGCTGTCGTAGAGGGGGCTTTTCGTGGTTGACGATGATTTGCCGTCTTCGGTTGACTTTGTGCAGGAGGCGGCGTAGGCATCGCGGAATGAGATGTAGTCAGAGTATTTTCCGCCTGATGTCTTTTTTACGAATGCATCGAGAGCGGGTGTTGACTCTCCTCCAACTGAAGGCAGCATTCCGTCAGACATGTCAATCATGCCTTGGATTTTGATTATGTAGCCGCCTTTTGAGGCGTATTTTATAAGGTCGGCCTTTGTTGTCACCGTGACTTCGCCGTTCTTGCGTTTGTCGTTCCAACCGATTGAGGCGTAACCGTCAGGGGCATCTGGATTTGCCTGAGGAATTTGTCCCTGGACTGATTCTTCCGCTGCCTGTGGAACTTGGCTTTTGGCCCTTGCTTGAGTTGATTCACAAGAAATGAGCAGAAGGGCTGCGGAAATCGCAAAAAAATTCAATAATTTCATAGAAACCCCTAAAAACTAGATAAAATAAGATTCATAACTTTAGCATATTTTACTGCTTTTCGCTATAATCTTGGCCATGATTTCACTTGTAGCTTTTTTAGGAAATTACGGCCGTGAGTACGAAAGAACCCGGCACAACTCAGCCTGGCTTTTTGCGGAAAGCCTCCCTTTTTATAATAAAATCAACTGGCAGGACAATGATAAATTCAAAGGCCAGATTTCTTCTGTTGAGACTCAAACTTTGGCTCAGTGGTTCGCCGAGACAAAGCTTTTGACCCAAAAGGACGGCTCCGTCCCGAAAGTCCCGGACTCTGCGCCGGAAAGAATATGGTTTTTAAAGCCCATGACATATATGAACTTGAGCGGGGAGGCAATCGGCTCCTTGGCGAATTTTTACAAAATCAAGCCTGAGGAAATCCTTGTCGTCCACGACGAGCTGGAACTTCCGATTGGAACTTTGAGCCTAAAATGGTCAGGCGGACTTGGCGGCCACAATGGACTTCGCTCGACAAAAGCCTCTTTAGGAACCGCTGACTTTTGGAGGCTTCGCTTTGGAATCTCCAAGCCGGCCGGAGTAGACATCGCTGACTATGTGCTCTCTTCATTCAAACCTGATGAGCAGGAAATACTGACTGACGTTTTCAATCAGGCGGCAGGGCTTTTTGCAAAACTCCTCCTTTCGACCGACCCCAAGCGGCTGATTCCTGAATGGGGAAAGAAAAAAATCGGACAAGCCAATGGAAAAAACTGAATCCAATCAGAATGCAAGCGGGGCTTTTTCCCGCCTTTTTGAAGTCTTGCAGACCTTGCGCGCGTCTGGAGGCTGCCCCTGGGATTTAGATCAAACTCCCCTTTCTATGCGGCGTGACTTAATGGAAGAGTCATTTGAGGCAATCGATGCAATTACAGAAGGAAAAAACTCCCACGCGAAGGAAGAGCTGGGGGATGCGGTCTTCAATATTTTGCTAATCGCCTACATGTATGAGCAGGCTGGGGATTTTACCGTAGCAGAACTTTTTGACGAAATCACACAAAAATTAGTCCGCAGGCATCCTCACGTTTTCAAGAGAGATGACTCAAATCTGACCCAAGACGAGGTTTTAAGCCAGTGGGATAAAATCAAGGATGACGTGGAAAAACGCAAAAAAGATTCAGTCCTCGACCAGATCCCCCAGGGCTTTCCCCCGCTTTTAAAGGCCTACAAAATGCTTTCAAAAGCCGCAAAGTCTCATTTTGACTGGCCTTCTGTCGATGAGGCGAAGTCAAAAGTCCGGGAGGAATTCGCGGAAATCGAGGAGGCTGAAAAGTCAGTGGACGCGGGAAAAAAATCACCGGATGAAAAGCCTTTTACAGTCAAATCCTCGAACGCAGAATTGGATGCCGCCCAACTTAATCTTGAGGAGGAATTCGGGGACTTTCTGCTTGCGTCCGTCAACTGGGCCAGAATGCGAAAAATCGACCCGACAATCGCCCTTGAGAGAGCCTGCCGTAAATTCTACAAGCGCTTTACATTCGTTGAAAAATCTATGAAGGAGTCTGGCTTTGAGATGAGCGGGGAAAATCTTTCAAAAATGGAAGATTTTTGGCAGAAGGCGAAAGAGTGTCATTTGTGACTGGAAAATTATAAAGTTTCTGAATGTACAATCAGGTCTTTTTTTGGTATAATCCAAGATATGGCAACCACTTCAAGTATAATCGTATTATTAAAGTATTTCGCGTCAAAACAAAAGTCCGCGGCGATAGATTTCAATGAATTTTGTGAGTATTTAAAGCAGTATTCCCGTCATCACCTTGAAGAGCAGCCTGTTCTTTCTGCCTATATTTCTGACCCGCTTCCTGCCCTGCAAAAGGAATTGGACAAACTTTCTTACGAGAAAAAAGTCCTCGTGACTACAAACCGCGAGGACAAGCAGGTGATTATCGTAATTCCATATTATGTGGAAAAGATTGCCAAGCGTTACAAGGACATTGAGTTAAATCCTACGATTCCCTTTCCTCTTGAATCTGACTTGCCGAAGGCTATTCCTGCTGAAATTGTTTCGCGCAAGGAGGGGGCAGATTTTATCTCTCAGCAGATGAATTCCGAGGAATTGAGCGATACTTTCCTTTACGGAATTGTCCTTCCACACGATTCTCCGACAGTCCTCTTTCCGTCAAATCTACCGATAAAAAGCCTTGTCGCAATTGCTTTGGAAAAAATGCGGGTTATGCTCAACAAGGAAGACCACCACGATTATTTCCAAAAAAAGATTTCTGTCTCAAATCCCGGCCGCGAAATCGCTTCCAAGAATTTTTTCAACAGGTTTACCCAGACTCAGGAAGCCCCGATGGATATGATTCAGCATCCTGACGATTCTTTTTACATGTGGACCCAGCTCTGCTATTTTATCAAGCAGGACTATGAAAAGGTCAAGGATTTTACCCAGGAAGACCGGTCAATTCTTCTTTCTGTCTATATCGCAGAAATTGCAGCCTCCCATTTTAAGACTAAGAATCAGGAACGCGAGAAAATGGAAAACGCGCTCCGCCAGCTTGACCAGCTTTTGCTCAAGCCTCCGTATTATTATTCTTATGAAGACATCACAAAATTCACGAACAATGCGGGTCTTCCTCTGCTGACCCAGTATTCAGAAGAGAATTTGAAGAATTATCTCCACCAGAAGTCAAGTGAAGGTTCTGTCAATTCGCTGCCAGAACTTTTAGTATTTAAGACAGAAATGGAGAATCGGTATTTTATACATAAGACTAAAGTCCTCCCCCTGATTCTCCGCCTTTGCACCGATGCCCGCGAAACCGTCCGTGAGACAATAAAGGATGACTGGGCTAGGGTTCTTAAGAATTTTGACGAATTGCCGGAGATGAAGGAGCAGCGTCGTTTTGAAATGCGTCTTGAGCGTGAAGTGGAGCTTCAGTCTCCGATTTTGTACGCCCTTTTAAATGCTTCTTTTCTTCCTCTGATTTACTATGAGACGACGAATTCAAATGATTTTGGCGGTGCGCCGATTCATGTTCTTGCAAACGGCAAGTTGATTCCATATTCAGAACTGCTTTTGATGAACCGTGGCCAGCTCTACACTGACGCAAAACTTTTGTTGCCCCTTTGGTATACTTTCCCAGTTATCTCTTGGATTGCGAAACTTCTTTTTGGAAAGTCAAAAAAGAAGCGGGGTAAAAGAGAAAAGACTGCCCAGGAAATCTATAAGGAGAAGGAAGCCCAGCAGCGCAATGAGGACAAACGAGATGCCCAGCTGGCGAGAAATACTTCTTTCTCTAAAAAACTTGCCCTGCGTGAGTCTGCCCGTGTTGCGGAAGACGCCCTTGTTCCACCGAATTCAACCTTGGACAGGGAGCTTGAGTCATACCGGCAGCAGTGGAACAAAAAAATTGACAAGAACACAAATGACCAGCTTACTCAGGATGTTAACTCTCTTATCCGCGACTATTTGCGCAAAGTCCTGCGGTCAATCAATACGAAGGGATTTACCCTCGACCGCATCCAGTCACTTGCGGAAACTTTGGTAAAAACTCCGGGAATGCAGAGGGTCGGTGAGCATGATGCCCTGCTGATGTACTGCGAGCTTTTTATGATTAAACTTGTAAAAAATATTCCCGTTTAGTTTTATCCTTTTTGAAAGCCGGCCTTGTGCCGGTTTTTTTATAAATTTTTCCTCGAATTTTGTCAAATCTTGCTTTTTAAATCAAATAATATAGTGCAGCCCTTGTTGCTGCCTTGCATTCCGGCCGGACGCATGACTCATTCATTAAAAAAGTCTCAGCAATCGGGGCTTTGTCTAAGGAGCATTTATGAACGCTTTGAATCAGGTTTTAATCGAAGGAAATGTAGTGCGCGACCCAATCAGAAAGGAGACGCCGAACGGAAAACACTTATGTACGCTGCCAATCGCGGTGAACAGGTACTACAAAGGCTCTTCCGGGGATTATGTAAATGAAGTCGGCTACTTTGATATTGAAGTTTGGGGTGATGCCTTTGCCAGTCCGATTCAAAAATACGCCCACAAGGGGAGGGGAGTCCGCGTTGTCGGCCGCCTCAAGCAGAACCGCTGGAAGGGACAGGACGGAAAACAGGCAAGCAAAGTCTCGATTGTCGCCGAGCATTTGGAATTCAAATTTCCACCCAAAGGTTCTTCCGCCGCTTCGTCAAACGACTCCCCTTCTGACGATGGGGATGAATCTGATTCCACCTATAGCGATGCACAAGAAGCGGCCCAGGGCATCCGGCAGGAAGTGATGTCGGAAGAGACCGTATTTTAGAATAATAGTTTTTGACCGTCGCCGGCCGATGGAGCCTTGCAAAAAAGCATAAGCTCCTCCAGACCTTTTTTAGCGGCGGCGGTCATTTTTGTTCGGACGACGGCCGTAAGAAGTCCTCTTGTTGTCACGGAAATTGCGTCCGCGGCCTGAGCGACCATCCCGGCCTTCGTTTCTGCTTCCGTTGAATGGGCGACCCTCAAGTTTTTCGCGGGCTGCTTTTTCTGCGGAGGCCTTCCATGCTTCCATACGGTCCGGGTCATAGAATCCGTCCTTCCAGTTGAAGCGGGAGCTTTCGGGGATGGGCTGAGATTTTTGCATGGCCTGACTTACGAGTTTCATTTCCTGTCTTGTGACCTTTGTGCGTGAAAAATCTATAAGCACGCGGTTAAAGCCCTCTTTTGCAAGTTCCTGTGTTTTGTCCGCAATTGAGAATGGCTGCTCCGGCATGACGATGGAACCGTCTGCGTTGCTGAGGATTTTAAACTCTGTTCCTTCTTTGTCAGAAAAATACGCAAAATCATAAGAATCTGGCAGCTTGAAACGGATTCTGAACAGGGCCGGATATGCGTAAACCGTCACCATGGCGCGGTCCCGCACTGGGCGGTCAAATGTGTCCGCAATGTTCTGGTGAGAATTTTCAATCGGCGTTATAAAGGCCCCGATGTTCTGGTTTTCAAGCCATGAGACTGCCCAGCGGTTGAATGTGTACAAATAAGGACCGGCAACCATGTTTACCTTTTTGTCCTTGAGCATTTGTATGTGGGCCGTATTGTTGCAGACGAAATTCCTGAATCCCATCTCGATGAATTTTTCAAGCATCTGCCTGGTCTCGTCTTCGAGTGAAGCCGGGCAATATGGGTCAAGGGCAAGAAAAATCTGCTTGCGGCTGAAGGGCAGGTTTCCCTTTCCAGAAAGAAGTTCTTTTTTGCTCTCGCAATTGAGTTCCAAAATCACGCGGACTGGGTGCATGGTCTGGACAAGGAACATATCCGCAACTGTTGAGACTTCAACGTACAAGCCCTGGGGAAAGTATGAAAGCTCGTCTTTTTCGACTGGCGTGACATCGAGAACAGGAAGTTTTTCATCACCCGGCTGATTTCTGTATGGGGCCAAGTCCTTAGGCAGAACGCGGTCGTAGCGTTTTGACATCGATTTTGTTTGCAAAAGATAGACTTCATCTCCGTTTGAGAATCCTGTCGGGATGTCAATCCATCTTCTGCCGTCAGCGTCAATTCTGACTGAGCGGACTTTGTGGCTTACGCGGCCAGAGTCGTCCTTCCTGTGCAGGCGGATTGAGTCACCGGCATCCGGGTCATAGGAACCGCCGTGGAGGGTCGCCATTACAATCTGATATGAAGACGGGTCTGCGTCCGCACCGGCTGCTTCCATCGCGCGTTTTTTCGCATCTTCGTCAGCAGCCATAATCGAGCTGATTTTTCCAAGATAGATTCCAGTTCCACCGGCCTGATTCGGATTTAAAATCATGGAGCCGGCTTTTTTTACGCCCTCGTCATTGGTCTTGAAGTTGTACCAGTAGTCGGTCTTTGAGCGGGCAAAGTCTGTCGCAAGCATACGCTTCGCGGCTTTTATAGAGCCTTTTCTGTCTTCCTGATAGTGGTCCATCAGATAGCGGTAGGCGGCGACCACGGAACCGACGTATTCAGCGGACTTCATGCGGCCTTCGATTTTGAAAGACTCGACTCCCAAATCCATCAAATCCGGAATGTGGTCAATCAATTGCAAGTCCGATGGAGAGAAATAATAGCCTTTTTCTTCAGCCCCGCCGAAAGTCTCGGCTGTGTAAAAGCGGCGGCAGGCCTGGGTACACATTCCACGGTTGGCGGACTTTCCGCCCAAGTAGCTTGAAAAAAGACAGAGGCCGGACTCACAGACGCACAAGGCACCGTGAACGAAAATCTCAAGCTCGGTGTTTGTCTCCGCCTTGATTTTCTTGATTTCCTCAAGGCCAAGCTCGCGAGCTACAACAACGCGCTTAAGTCCGTCAGCCGCAAGGAGCTTT
This sequence comes from uncultured Treponema sp., assembly GCA_946615905.1. GTDB lineage: Bacteria > Spirochaetota > Spirochaetia > Treponematales > Treponemataceae > Treponema_D. Next base: position 146,900 of record CAMOIE010000002.1, read on the forward strand.
ACTCCGGCGGCAGACTCAACGTTCATCTGGGTGGAGCCGTGCAGCTCCAGATTCGGGAAAAATTCCTGGCACATGCGGACTACGCCGAAATCCTGAACAATCAGACCGTCCGGGCCTATTTTATTCAGATATGACAAAAAGCGGTAAAGGCGTTCAGTTTCGCGTTCATTTGAGACAGTGTTTACAGTCACATAAATTTTCTTTCCCCGTCTGTGCAAGGACTCGACGGTCGCCTCAAACTGGTTCCAAGCAAAATTCGATGAGCGCAGGCGTGCGTTAAAAGATTTCAATCCGAGGTAAACTGCATCTGCGCCTTCTCCGATTGCGGCTTCAAGGGCTTCGATATTGCCCGCTGGGGCTAATAATTCTGACATAATATTTTACTATACCACAAATTAGCGACTGCGGGCAACGGACTTTTTGTTATAATCTTAATCTTTATAAGGCTGTGGAGGAATTTTCACTGCCGGGAGTCGTGCAGTCAGCCCTGTTTTTTCCGACCAGTAGCCAGTCTTTTTTGCATGTCTGAATCACCGGAGGAATCTCAGTGGCGGAATACTTTTCTGCGATTTCAGCAATATTTTGCCTTGAGAGAGACCGGGTCGCTGTGGTCAGCTTGCTTGAATCAACGGCATCTTTTGGGCTTGCCCCTCCCCCCCAGATTCCTGCTGAGTTAGCGGCCTTTGAAAAATCAGTCAAATTTGTCTTGTCTTTCCAATTTGAGGAAGATTTGACGTCTTCTGAATACAAAAGGGCATCCATAAGATTTGAATCCTGTGAATTTCGGATTAAGATTACATCGGACTGGGCGATTCTCTTTGTATCGCCTGAAAAATACAAGTCTCGCGCCTGCGGATTCGAGTCGCTTCCTGTTGAGAGTGAAAAATTATCGGCTGTTTCATCAATTGAAATTTCCTCCTCGCCTTCTGCCACCCGCATGTGAACTGTAATGTATTCGCCAGCCTGGACTTCAATCGAAGGAAATGAATATTTTTTCTTTTCACCGTAGTTTCCGCTCAAAATTTCAAGCCCTCCAGTGTTCCCGCTTTTTAAAACGTAGACTTCGACAAATTCTTCCCGCGGTTTTTTATTTGCGGCACGGATTTCGCTCAGTAAAAGTCTTGCCGGGTGGTCGTTGTAACCGGTGAATGGATAGGAAAAGTCAACTGAATTTCCGTCTTCGTCAAATATTCGGCCATGGATTTCATAGCGGGCACCTGTTTCCACAGGATTTGCGAACGAAATTTTCGCGGAATTTCCTTCGTAAGTACAGGAACATTGGTTTTCAGAAAAGACTGCCCGGCCTGATTGAGAAATTTCGGTTCCAGAAAGGGTAAAAGCCTCATCGCAGGTCAGCTGGATGGCATTTCCGGCCACAGCTTTAAGCGACAGAATGACCGGGGGCGTGACCTGACTTTTTGTAAGTTCTATTCCTGTCTCAGAAAACGAGCAGGAAAGAGGCATTGCAGCCAAAAAAAGAGCTAAAATACTTATTCCAATGCCTAATGCTGCGGCCCTGCATGTGTGGATAAGAGAGCCCGTGGAGATTCCAAAGATTTTTTTCATAATCACCTCGCTACTTTAATATTGGAGGTGATTTTCAAAATTCGGCAGCAAAAGGCCTTTAAAAACAAAAAAAAGGGGCTATCTAATAAGTTCGCAGAATGCGGTCATTGAGCCTGTCGAAATGACATTTGCCACTATAGATGGTGGTTTCGACAAGCTCAACCACCATTTTGCTACTTTTGGGACAGCCACTTTAAAATTTTTTCAAAAAGTGACAACTACAGACGGATTGTTTCGACCATGTAGCGGGTTGAAGTTCCAGTTGAATCTTCCTGAGTTTTCTTAATCACAAAGACTAAATTCCGTCCGGTTGAATCGGAGAAAATCCTGTCTATTGCGTAATCAGTGATTCCAGGCCTCTTAATTTGGGGATTTCCAACAGTGTTTCTTGAAATCACGGAACCGTTTTCATCTTTCTTTTCAAGTGTGATGAAAAAAGAAGACTTGCAGTTCTGGCCATAGCCGTCTACTGTTTTTTTTAAGTTGATATGGTAGAAAACCGCCTGCTCAACTGACGAACCTTCGTAATCCTTGAAGACGATTTCTTTTCCGTCAGAATTGTCATTGCCCCGGACGTATAAAACTTGCTCAGTCTGGGCGGGTGAGGCCTTGTATTTTCTGATGCCCCAACCTGCCTTTTTTAGCAAGGCATCATAAACTGACCTTCCAGTCTTATTTGATGTGTCTGCAGAAGGTTTTGTCCGGTAGACGTTTATAAAATCATTTTTCGCGATGTCGACCGCATAGATTTCCGCATAGCCCTGAAAGCTTACGTCAGTTTTTCCGTATTCACCGAAAATGTAAGTAGCTCCGTCAGATGACAAGCCGATGTCCACAAAAGCCGCAACATCACCGGCAAAAGCCATTGCACCGGCTGTAAGAATAAATAAACAGGTCAAAAGCGTGCGTTTCATACATCCTCCCACAAAGTTCCTAATGAACATAAAAAATAAATTTTTTGCTCAAGAATTCGGACTTATACAGTAATAATTTCGGAATTTTTTCACTTCGGCTTTACATATTTTTCTCTTGCATTTACTATTTTGTCATGACCTTAAAATCCAGAAATCTTTATTTACGGCTTTTCTTTTGTCTTTCCGTCCTCTGTCTGATTACTCTCTGCGTCATCTTCATAATGTCATTCGTTTCAAAAAATGCAGTCCCCCTTCCTGAAAAACGCTTTTTTGACTCAATGCCTGATTGGGTCATCTTTAAGATTCATCCTTTTGCGACGAATTTTTCCGCCTTTTTTATGTTGGTCTATGCCTCAGCCACACTTTTTATAAGCATAAGGACTTTCGAAAACACCCAGTCCAGTGAAATAGTGTTTTTCGCCGGCTTTTTGGGGGCATGTATTTGTGAGGCTCCTAGATTTTTGTTTCCCATCTACGGACTCTGGCAGAACAATTCGACCTTGCTGATATTTTTTTCCCGCGTGATTTTTACAGGCCGACTTTTCGCCCCAATTACATTCCTACTTGCCGCAATCGCTAGTGGAATGGAACAAAGACAAGATATAGAAAGAAATTTAACTGTTAGTTTGGCTATTTCAATGATAATTGCGACTATAATTCCGGTGAATCCTACAGTCGTTTATGCAAGTGCGAATACCGAATACGGACTGACTTCAACGACTTCCGTATTGCGGATTATTTTATTTATTCTGACCTTTGCCTCATTTATTTTTAATGCGAAAAAAACTGAGGCTGTCGAACTGAAATACATGGCCTTCGCTTTTGCAATCTTGTTTATCGGCTATCTGATTTTGACTGTTACAGATAATTTTGTATTTTTGATTTTCGGCATTGCCGCCTTGCTCGCAGGTTCTATTCAGTTTGTTGCAAACCTCCACAAGTTATATCTGTGGAAGTAAAAAACTGACTAAGCCACCTAAAAGAATCGGAATGACGAGGTTGTCAAAATCCTTAAGAGGAAGGACTTCAATCGCAGCTCCGCAAGTTGCTGTCACAAGGGCGATAAGGGTGTTGCCTGTCAAAATTTGGGTTGAGCAGAAAATCGCGAAAAAACATGTGAGACTTCCGGCGGCAGTTTTTCCCTGGGTGAAGGGAATTACTATTCGACCGAAAAGTTTTCCTGCAACGGATGCGAGTCCGTCTCCGAAGGCTAGGGCACAGATTCCGCAGGCTGCGGGAAGTTCCCCCCACATGAGGGAGGCTGAAATTATTCCGCAGACCAAAGTCACCGGACCTAGAACAAAGTGGTTTTCGTCACGCTTTCTGGCGGCGGCAGCGGTGACTGCTGAAATAACTGGAATTTCGTACCCCTTCATTCTCAGGACTTCACAGACTGAATAGAAAATACAGGTCATGGTCAAAAGAATCAGGGCCGGAGTCTTTTGAAAATGCAGGAGAATCGGAACAAAACCCGTGCAGAGGTGGATTGACTTTCTGAAAAGTTCCTTGCGGATAAAAATCAGGTAGCGGCCAAGTTCAATTCCGCTTTGAAAAGAATAGGTCCTGTCCATTTTTCTGCTCCTCCAGACTTTCTATTCCAAAATCTTTTCGTTTTCGAGAGTCATGTCTATATTTGTGAAGATTCCCGGTTCAAAATCAGGAATCGGATGCGTTATGTATTTTATGTTGCGGGCGGCGAGATTTTCCTGGCTTTCATCCATGCGGACGACTGTAGCTGGGTTGCGGGTGAGAATATCCCATGCGCGGATTGAGTCTGAGAGGCGGACGATTGCCTCTGCATTCATTGAGGAATTTCCTGTCTGCTTTGCAAGGCGGTACAAAGTTACACCTAGGTTGTTAGAGACATCCTTGTACATTTCAACGAGCTTTGTGTCGTTTACATCGCTTTGCGGGTCGAATACGGCACGCCGTGCCCTTTCCATGTTCAACTTGCTGAGCAAGTCTTCGTAATAGCCGTGGGCGACAAAATTGTCATTCCTCAAGGAAAGCGTGTTACCCAAGGCTAAAAGAAGATTTGAGTCAGAAGGATTTTCTTCTGAGGTTTTGATGAAAGCGGCAAGAGCCTTGTCGAAATCTTTGTTCTTGTAGTTGATATAGCCGATTCTGTAGTTAAGAGACGGCGTGTCATACTTTGTGGCGACGGCAGTCTGATAGTTCTCAAGTGCTGCTGCCATGTCACCGTTGATGAAGTATTCCAAGTCTCCCATGTCAGCGAAAAGCTTTCCTGTATTCCTGTCACCTTCAAGACCTGTGCGTGCCTGCTCGTCATTGAAAACCTTTATTCCGCGGGTGTAAACCTTTTGGGCTGTAATGTATTCTTCTTCCTCAGTCCAAAGCTCACCCAACATTCTGGCTGCGTCAATTTGGCGGTAGATGTTTTTCTTGGTGCGGACCGGGGCTGCGTCATAAAGGTCCAGGGCCGTGTTGAATTCACTCTTTGCCAGATTTACCGAGCCTGTCGTATGAACAAAGTAACGGGCAAAATTATAGTGGGCTGTCGGATTTGACGGGTCTGCCTTTACGGCAGTTTCAAGCATACCGCGGACATCCTCAATTGCAGAGCGCAGGTATTCTTCTGATGAGGAGAGGTTTCCGTAGGACTTGTCTAGCAGGTAGCCTGAAAGTTCCGTCCAGTCCTGGGCCCCCAAAGCCTTTTTGTTGTTCGGGTAGAAATGAGGCTTTAAGCCCAAGACTTCCTTGAGCTGGTCTGTGCGGATATAGTAGCGGAGCATTCTTCCTAAGTAGAGGTCTTTAGATCCGTATAATTGGGTCAAAAGTGAATACTGGGCCAGGGCGAGCTCGTATTTTTCAGGGTCGGTTTCAGCCCATTCGAGATAAATGTCACCTAATAGAAGGATTCCATCTGAATCGTTGATGTGCCAGTCGAGGACTTGGCGGCGGACTATTTCCTCGGCCTTGGCGTAATTTGCCAAATCGTAGAGTTCCATTTCTGCATACTCAAGACCAGCCTTTTTGTCGTGGTTGAATACACCGAGAATGTTGTAATACATCTGGCCTGCGCGCTCATACTGCCTGTGTGTCCTGTAACCGCGGGCATACTTGAAGAACCATTTTTTTACAGGTTTATAAGACACCGCCTCCTCAAATTTTGACTCAGAGCCTGGGTATTCATTGTTTTCGAGCAACGTGTAGCCCTGTTTGTAGAGGATGTTTGCCATGACCGGCTTGTAGACAAACTGAACTCCGGCCTGAAAGAGGATGAATCCGAAGATACAGAGGATGACTCCGGCGACTGCGGCTGGAAGAATCCTGTTGCGCAACTGGTACTGGAATGATTTTTTGTATGCTTCGTATTCTGCAACGGAGCGACGCTCAAAGTCACGGGGAACAGGAATTGCGATGTCTAGCATCTTTTCCAGATGTGAGGCAACCTGACGGGCAGGGGTCTTTTTGAGGACTTTTTCAATCACCTCAAAAACTGCGTCATCAGTGAATTCGTTCTTTACTATTAAGTCTTCAATTGCGATGCGGAGGTTCAGCGGATATTCGGCGAGATTTTTTTTGAACTGGGCATATTCGCTTTCCGTGAGAGTGTTCTTCGGTTTGTCGGAGGCTTGAGCCTGTGCAAAATTCGGAGTGTCGACAACGGGCTTTTTCTTTTCCATAGAAGCCGTGTCTGTGTCCGAGAAGCCTGGGATCTCAAAATTATCATCGAGGACAAAATCGTCTCCACCGCCACCTGTGAGTGGAAATTCGTCATCCGGGGCTGCCGGAGCGGAAGGCTTGGCGTCGTCTTCGGTAAACTCGTCCATGGCGGAAATGTCGAAAACATCGGCATCTGGGGAAGACATTTCTGGAACGTCTGCTGATGCGTCTGGAACGTCTCCTTCTGGCGGTGGCATTGAGTCAAAATCAAGACCGGCTGTGTCAAAGAGATTTGACATGTCGTCTGCCGGAGCTGGAGGTTCTTCCGCTACGGGACTTTCTGCGGGTGCTTCTTCTTGCTGAATGTCATCGGCGGGTGGCGGAGTCAAATCGGCAGGACTGTCACCGGCTTCGTCCATCGAAGGAATTTCAGCTGCTGAATCAGCGTTGGGGGCATCCCCCTCCGGTGGCGGCATTGTGTCAAAATCAAGTCCAGATGTGTCAAAGATGTTGTCATCGAATGATGGCAGGGCTTCGTCCGCTGACTTTTCTGGGGCAGCTTCTTCTGCGGGGGCAGGAATGTCTTCGGAAATGGGGGCTTCTGTTCCGCCAGTCTCTGGAGGATTCCCGTCTTCTGCAGCGATTTCCTCAGGAATATCCTCGTTCATGTTGATTTCCTGACCGTCAAAGGCAAAGTCGCTGTCTGCTTGGGCCACTGGGTCTGCTTGGACCGCATTTTCTGCATGTGGAATTGGAGAGGCTTCCGGGGCGGCTTCTTCCGCTTGAGGCTGGAAACTTTCTTCTTCGACTGGGCTTTCTTCGGTCAGGTTGTCGAAATCAGGGAGGTCAAATGAGCCTAAGTCTCCGAGCGAGTCCAATCCGTCTGTGCTGCCTGCTGGCCCTGGGGCGGCTGGATTTTCTGTAGGAGCGGAATCTTCTGTGGGGGCAGGATTTTCTGTAATAGGAGAGTCTTCAAATTCTGAGAGGGCATCGAGGTCTAAGTCATTGGAAGGCCCTGAGGGTGCCAAAAGGGAGTCCAAATCCAAGTCCTCAAGGGGGGCTTCTGCCGGACTGGAATTTTCAGTTTTCGGAGCGGACTGGCTAGCCGTATCTTGGGCTGCGTTTGCGTCATCTGTGAGGAATTCGCTTAAGTCTGGAATTGATGGGTCTGACTCTGCCGGGGATGCTTCGTCTGTTCCTAAAAGGGAATCAATGTCCAAGTCATCTGCTGAACCTAAATCTGTGAGACCTGAGAGAATTTCATTGTCGGGAGTCGCTTTTGCATCGGAATCACCTTCTTCCGCCTCTCCAGAATCCTGATTGGGCATACCGAGAACGAAGTCTTCGCTGTCGTCATCTTCAGGAATATTTTCGGGAATAGGAAGATCGGTCGGCTTTTCACCACGCTTGGCACGGATTGTTATTTCTCCGCCGACGTTTTTCATGTCTTCTTTAAATTGTCTAAGTTGTTTTTTCCCTGGCATTGTGTAATTTTACCCCACATCTCAAGTTAGGACAAGGCAAACGCCCAACAAGTCCCCCCTTTAATTTCGGAAGATTTTGGACAATAATTAACTTAATAAGTAAGCAAAAAATCTCAGCATCCGATGGAATTTTTCAGGTGGGGATTTTAAGGGGCTTGCCCCTTAGGCGAGAGGGTAGCGGACAATCCAACAAAGCGGAGAGAATGACGGCAGCTTGCTGACGGCATTCGTGGAGCGACTTGGATTGGGAGCGAGGGGGAGACCTCCCCCCTCATAAATTTTTCACTTTTCCTTATTCATTTTTCCCTAAAATCCTCCGATATTTTGACTGTATGAAAAAAAATTTTCTCGTTCTGACGGTCATGCTCTGCTTTGTGAGCGGGATTTTTGCTTTTGAAGCGGACGATGCATACGAATACAATCAGGTTGTCTCTCAGATTCAGGAGGTTAAGGCTCCTTACGTAGATGGGGACTACATAGTTTTTACAGCCCCCCACAATTCGCGCGGAGTTTCAATCGCCTTTGACCACGAGGATTTTAAGACTGTCCATTCTTTTGTTCTGCACAAAAGCATTGATTTTGATGGAAATGAGACTAACTCTTGGTTTTACTATTTGCTAAAAAAGCCGAAAGATATTTCTACGATCCGCTACCGCCTGATTATTGACGGACTTTGGACTCCTGACCCCCTCAACGAAAATACCGTTTATGATTCTACTGTTAGGGCAAGACTCTCAGTTTTTTCTTTCCCGGCGAATAAAAAGGTTGCAACGGAAAACCTCACCAGTGGAATGACAAAATTTGTCTGCCTCGCTGATTCTGGAAAAGAAATTCGTCTAGGTGGAACTTTTACCGGCTGGGATTCTTGGATTTACACGATGAATGAAGTCTCTCCAGGCCGTTACGAGCTTTCTCTGCCCCTCCCGGCAGGAACCTACTATTATTCATATTATTCAGGGATTTCAGCCTTTCTTGACCCTACGAATCCCAAGAAAGGCTATACGAGCGATGGGCGGGCTGTTTCCTGCATTGTCGTAAAATAGAAAATTAACTTTATAAAAGCTGGCTTTCATAATACAATAAGGGTATGTTCGATAAATTTAAATGTTGCGCGCCTGGCTGCAACAAGACTCCGCTTTCGCTGATTATTGATGGAAAAAAGCAAAGTTTTGGTGGCTACTGCCTGCGCCACACAGCTGACCAAGAGGAAGCGACAAGAGATTTCTACAAGTACATTATGGAAAACGACAAGATTGTCGGTCTGAATGTGGCAGGAATCACTTTTGACGGCATGGAAAAATTCGACCTCACCGACAAGCGTTTTTACGGTTGCAACTTCCAACACTGCATTTTTTCAGGAATCCATTCCCGCCACCTGAGAAGCCGCATGTGCTCATTTGACTTTTGTATGTTCATGGACTGCAACCTCCTTGAAAGCAACATGCAGTTTACATCCTTCGCAGGGGCAAAATTCAGCCACGTCCTTTTTACCGGGTCTGACATGATTCAGAACAATTTCTGCGGACTTTCAAGCTTCCAGTCTTCCTTTGATGACTCAGACCTCTACAATTCCCGCTTCATAAAAGCGAACCTTGTGGACACTTCAATCCGCAACTGCAACGTCAAGAAGGCTTTGTTCAATTCCTGCCTCTACAACAACGTGTCCTTCCGCCTGTCAAACACGAACGAAGCGATTTACGATTTGGCTGACAAGGATATTTTCACCAAGGATGATGACGAGACGCTGAATCTCGAAAAATAGGGAGCTGGAATATGAAAGTTTACTTTAACCGCATCGTAGAAACTTTTTCAAATTCCTATGTCGTGGTGAATGACGCGCAAAGAAAGGCTCTGATAATTGACCCCGGTCGTGCAACTCCTGAGATGATTAACCAGATAGAGGATGGGGGCTACACTCTGGAGGCGATTTTAATTACAAGCAACATTCCTGAACATACGGAAGGAATTTCGACCCTTGAGAAAATTTATAGGCCGGGAATTTATGCCGCCGATACGGATATAGCGGGGAAAAAGACTTTTGTAATCCGCGGGGACGGAAAGCTCCACGTATGCGGACTTGACATGAGCTATTTTTCGATTCCCGGACATTCTTCGGACTCAATTGTCTATAGAATCGGCAACGTGCTTTTTACAGGCGATGTGATTTCTGCCGGAAAGGTTGGGGAGACCGTTTCTGCCTATTCGAGAAGGCTTATGATTGACGACATAAACAAAAAACTGATGCCCCACAGCGATGACACGATTATCATGCCAGGCCATGGGCCTATGACTTCCGTAGGGGCTGAAAAGCTCTTTAACATCGAGCTTGATGTAAAGAAAAAATAGGGGCAAAAAGTTGCCCCTTTATTCGGCGTAGCCTTCCAGCATTTCAGAAATTATCGGAATCAGCTGCTTTTTGCGGGAAACGATGTCCTTCAAAAAGTAGAGTCGGTCTTCCTTTTTGGGAAAGTCTACTGCCGGGTAGAATTTCTTTTCAGCAGAAAGGAGCAAGTCGCTGCTCAAGGTTGTGATGTTCGTTATGAGCAGGGCTGAGAACAGGGCTCCTCTCGTCCGTCTCTGGATTTCAAGCTCGTCCAAGAAGTCTTCCTTTCTGTCCAGAATTTCGCGCGGGGAGTCAACTTCAATTTGGCTGACCGTGTAGCGGAGTTTTCCCTCGGAATATTCCTTCATGTCCTGGTTTACTACCTGACTTGGCGTACGTGTACCAATTCTAGAGCCTGCCTTGAGAATGTCGTGGCCTAGCTCCTGGATGTTCAGACCTGTAATCCTTGAAAGGTATTCAGCCTCAATCCTGTCAATTTCCGTTACTGTCGCTGACTGCAAAATCAGCGTGTCGCTTAGAATTCCGCAGAGGAGGAGGGGAGCTACGTCTTCTGGAATCTCAATTTTGTTCTCGCGGTAAAGTCCTGTGATGATTGTCGATGTGGATCCTACCGGCTTATTCAAAAATGTAATCGGGTAGCGGGTCGGAACCGTATTGACCCTGTGGTGGTCGATTATTCCCCGCAAGAGGTAGTGGTCCATTCCCTCTATGGCCTGGGATTTTTCGTTGTGGTCGACCAGAAAGAGTTCAATTTGGGCATCCTTTGCCAAGTCACTCTCGCTTACTATACCCAGAACGCTTCCATCGTCATTGATTACCGGCAAGGCTCCTGACGGGCATTCTTGCAAAAGGGGGCGGATTTTAAAAACCGGGTCCGACTTTTTTAGCGGCTGCCGAGTCCTGTCCGCCATTATTGAAACCGGGGTCGAGTAAATTATCAGCATAGAGGTTGAGGCCGTGTCAAATTGACTTGAGAGAACTGATACTCCTGCCTGCTCTGCGTCTGTAATCCATTCTTTTTTTATCATGCGGCCGCTGGACAAAATCAGTGCCCGTACTTTTTTTTCAAGACAGTAGCGGATTACCTGTTCCCTGCCGCCGGTGATTACAATCGCATCTGGATTTATGTAGTGGTCAAGGTGCTTTTTGAATGTGTCAACGTCATCAACTGCGCAGACGATATTTCCCGTAAAAAGTTCCTTTTCATCACGGCAGCAAAGAAGGTCAGCCTTGAGGGTTTTGTGAATCAAACTAATCGAAGTTGTTACTGCTATTTTCTTTTCCGGGTTCAGGGATTCAAGCATGTTGACCGCGAATGAATTGTAGTGCAAAAAGCAGTGAAATTTTCCTCTGTCATCGATGACAGGCAGAATCGGTTCCCTGGTCTTTTCTATTGTGGCAATCGCAGACCAAAGGCTTTCCATTTGGTTGACGGTTTTTCCGCTGTCGTGCACATAAAATTCTGCACGGGGATTCAAATCATGAAAGTAAAGTGGCTTTTGCACGTTGAATCGCTTGTAAATGTAGTCAGTTTGCGGTGAAAGATGTCCTGCACGGGCAGCGACATATTCTGAATGCCCAAGAAGATTTTGCAAACGGGCGAAAGCTGTCGCAGAAACCACGGAATCAGTATCCGGGTTCCTGTGACCTATGACATAGACTGTTTTTTCCATGTCATAGATTATAGCACGATTATTTTGTTTTGTATGTCCAATAAATGCCTGTTGACCAACAATTTCTTTTATTTCCGTCAAAGGCCTTGCGGTGCTCAAAATTGAAGTAAGCGTCAAGGGTGTGCTGCGAATTGATTTTGAATTCAACTTCAGGGCGGGCTGAAATAATGTGACCGCCAGTCCAGTCCTCAGTATCCTTGCCGATTGCCCTTTGGTAAGTGTCATCGTCCCAGCGGTTGTCCTTGGAACCGACTGCAAAGGATCCGTAAGCCTTGAATGCGAATTCTTTTGTTATTCCAAGCTCTGCCCAAAGTCCGCCGAAGAAAGCCGGGGTAAAATGCTTGTTCTCAAAAAAGTTGATTCCTGCTTCTGGGCGGAGGGTAACTTTGTCTATGTTCAATGTGATTGCAGCCCCTGTTCCGTAGGCCATCGGCTGTTTTGTCCTTTCCCCTGTTCCGTTGATGTAATAGCTGTCGCCACCGATTGCATCGATTGCCAAATATGCCTCAAGAATGAACTGGGTAAAGTCAAAGGTCAAGCCACTGTAAAAGTTCCCGTAATCCTGCCCCAAGCCTTCGTATGCGGCGGCCAGAGAAAGCTCTTTTATCGGGCTGACCTCAAGTCCCAGGTTCACAACCGGGTCGTCCGTGTTTGTCCCCTGGGGAATTGCGGCTCCAACCTCAAATTTAAGGTCCCCATTGTTGTAGTGGTAGCGGCCACCCATTGCAGTTTTTGCATAGCGGTTTGCATAGTGGACGAATCCTACGACATCTGCTGAACCCGGTGCGTCAGGCCTGTATTTGTACGTTGAGTATGTCTGCGTCTTGTTCAGATTTTTATTGTCACAGTAGGCTCCGTTGCGGTCATCGTATGCCGTGCTGAATCCTCCCTGGCGGACGTGGGCATCCGGTTCCCAAAGCCATGCGCCATAGCGGGGGGCTGGTCCTACTTTCCAGTTCAATTTTGTTCCAATTCCCAAATCGATGTCCTTTATCGGATGGAAGAGAAAGTTTACGTAGTAGGAATCCTGCAAGGTGTTAGTCGCCGTGTATGCCCAGCTGTTGAAAACTCTATTGCTTCCACGGATGGTTCCTGTATATACCTTGTTGTCGCTGATCTGGTAGTGGGCTTTGAGCGGGTTGTAATCCGAGTTTCCGAACTGGAAATAATCGATGTCAACTTCGTCAGTGTCGCCGTCCCCGTCAGTGTCCCTTTCATAGTCCACAGCAAGAGCCCCCCAGCTGACCATACCTTCCAATGTGAATCTGTCAATGTCGATTCTTGCCTGCAGGGTGTCTGTTACTCCGTAAAAATGAAGACCTGCTCCGTCAGCAATCGGCATACCAAGTCCAGACCAAGCCGTATTTTTTATGCCTGCTTCTTGCATTACCTGTGAAAAAGCCGTGGCCGTAAAAAAAATTAAGGCCGCAAAGGGTAAAAAACATTTTTTCATGGTTATCCTCGTGATTTTAAGATGTTTACGAAAAATTATATTCAGAGGAATTTTTTCATCAATGATTTAAGTCGGATAAAATAGCAAAAAAAATGAAAATCTTTAATTTTTTCAAAATTATGCGAGATAATGGAAATTTTTAACCATCCATGCCATTTAAAACTTTTTTATTCCCCTTTTATTTTTAATCAAATAGTGTATAATCAAAATAGAAAAAGGTTTAGTGGGAGTATATTTTGGATAAGATTGCCGTTCAGACTCCGTATGGCGTAGAAGAATACTTAAGTATAAAAGATGAACGTGTTCAAAAGCTTCTCATTGTCATGAAGAACAAGGGGTGGGGATTTGTCCGCAACGTCCCGAATATTGCGGCGATTCACCATCTGTATTGCATTATGCCCGTAGCTGAAAACACAGGTTACGGCGCAAACTACGAATTTGAAAGAGCCGGTTGCTATGTTTTTAATTTTTCTCTTGTCGAGCAAAAAACGATGCTCACGTCAGATGCCTTTGCAAAAGTTATCGATGCTCTCCGCAAAATCCCGGAGCCGAACAGTGTTTATATCGGCCCCCTTCCAAGGACAGAGCTGGACTACCGCATGAAGCTTATCGAAGACCAGCTTACAGTGATGGCTACAAACTAAAATCATATCATGAAAGCGTATTGAGCAAAAAAATACCCGTGAAAGCCAGTCTTCCACGGGTTTTATTTTTATGGGCGGCCCCCGCCTTCGGCGGGTCGCTATGTCCAGCCTTCGCTCACGCTCATTGCCGGTCGCTTCGCGCCCAACAACTTCGGGCTTCCCAGCGCTGCCGCTATTCGCTAGTCAGCGTCAGTTTTTTCCGCTTCAGCCTTTGCGTTGCTCTCAAGCTCCGCGCAGTGGGCTTCGCCCTTTACTATTTCCTCGAATTCTTTGCCGGAAATAGTCTCTTTTTCCTGCAAGAGTTTGGCAACGTATTCAATCAGCGTTTTCTTTGACTTGAGCAAGTCAAGGACGGCCTTGTACCTCTCGTCCATGATTTTCGCAATCTCGTCATCGATGTAGTGCTGTGTCTCCTCTGAGAATTCGCGCACAAGCTCCGGCTCCTGGGGGCCGCCGTAGCCGTAACCTGATTTTCCAAGTACGACGTTGCGGAATTTCTCGCTCATTCCGTAGGTTGTAATCATCTTTTTGATGATGTCAGTCGCGCGGGAAATGTCATTTGCAGCTCCGGTAGAGATTTCTCCGAGTACGATTTCCTCCGCGGCACGGCCGCCAAGCAATGTGTTCACCTGGTTGAGCATGTCCTGCTTGGTCTGGAAATTCTTTTCCTCTTCCTCGCGGTACTGGGTGTAGCCGCCGACTCCGTGGCTTCTTGGAACAACCGTAATCTTGTTGACCGGCGGGTAGTCCGGTGTAAATGCACCGACAATCGCATGACCTGTCTCGTGGACTGCGACAAGGCGCATCTCTTTTTCGTTTTCCTTGCGGCTCTTCTTTTTAAGTCCGATTGAAACTTTGTCAATCGCATCGTCAAAGTCAGTCATCGAGACTTTTTTGCGCCCGTTTCGGACAGCCAGAAGGGCGGCCTCGTTCACAACGTTCGCCAAGTCAGCTCCGGCAAAGCCCGTAGTTCCGTGGGCAAGAGACTCAAAGTCAACGTCATCATCGACTTTTACGTTCTTCGAGTGAATCTTCAAGATTGCCTCACGGCCCTTTACGTCTGGCTTTTCAACCGGAACATGGCGGTCAAAGCGGCCTGGGCGGAGGAGGGCAGGGTCAAGGATGTCGGCGCGGTTTGTCGCCGCAAGCACGATAAGTCCTTTTTCGTTGTCAAAGCCGTCCATCTCGACCAAAAGCTGGTTCAAAGTCTGCTCACGCTCATCGTTTCCGCCACCGTAGCCGTTCATGCGGCTCTTTCCGAGGGCGTCGATTTCATCGATAAAGACAATGCAGGGGGCCTTTTCCCTGGCCTGGCGGAAGAGGTCACGGACGCGGCTGGCACCGACACCTACGAACATCTCAACAAAGTCAGAGCCTGAAATCCTAAAGAAGGGGACTCCGGCCTCTCCAGCGACGGCGCGGGCAAGCAGAGTTTTACCGGTTCCGGGCGGGCCAACCAAAAGAACACCTTTCGGGATTTTACCGCCGATGTCAGTGTATTTTTTTGGCTCCTTCAAAAAGTCGACGACCTCGACAAGCTCTTCTTTAGCCTCATCAACACCGGCCACATCCGCGAAACGGGTTTTGACTTTTCCCTCGTCAACGGCTTTCGCACGGGAAGAGCCTGCTCCGAAAATCGAAGTCATTCCGCCCATTCCGCCACCCATTTTTCGCATAATCAGATAATAGATGAAGAAGAAAATTGCAATCGGAATAATTGTCTGCAACAAAATCGAAAGCAAGTAAGAGTTCTGTTTTGCGACAAATTTATACTGGACTCCGTATTCATCGAGCAAATCGATGAATTTGGGCATTAAAACTCCGGTGGTTCTGTAGACTGGCCTTGGATCAACCGGCTGGTCTTTCATGAATGGCAGCTGGGGTAGTTTTGTGCCGAAGGGATTTTGAAGGTCGTTTTTTTCGGAAGTATTTGCAGAAACTTCTGAACCTGTTGGAGCGGGTCCGTAGCCGACAAAATAATTGTCGGACATTTCTACTTGAACGATTTTTCCGTTTTGAATCAGCTGGCGGAAGGTTGAAAAATCAACCATGTCATCGCGTTTTGACCCCATGAAAAGATTTGAGAATGCAAGTGCAAAAATTACTGCCAGCATCAACGGCCAAAATGGAAAGCGATGGCGGCGAGGCGGCTTATCATCATCGTCATGCTTGGAATCTCCTGCTTCCAGCTTAAAGAAATCATACGGATCAGGAAGATTGTCTTTGTTTTTATCTTCTTTGTTCTGGTCTTTTTCGTCGCTCATTAAAAACTCCGCAAATTGTTATGCTCTTAATATAAAGAAAATTCTTGAATTAGTCATTACAAATTAATTCAGAATTTAACAAGTTAAAAGACTGCGCTAGCGATGTGAAGCCCCGCAGTTGTACGGAGGTTGAGCCTGTCGAAACTTCCGTACAATGAGCCGGATGAGGCGAAGGGCGAAACGTAGCGGCCCGCCGCACGGCGGGAAGCGCCCAAATTCTCATTTTTCAATTTTCATTCTTCATTGAATTCATTATACTCGTCTAACTATGTCTGGATTTTATGATTTTTATGACGTGGCTGTCGTCGGTGGCGGTCATGCGGGAATAGAAGCGGCTTTAGCTTCCGCGAGAATGGGCTTGAAGACCCTTTTGATTACACAGACTGTCGACTCAATTTCAAGAATGTCATGCAACCCTTCAATCGGGGGAATCGCAAAGGGAAATATCGTCCGCGAGATAGACGCTTTGGGCGGGGAAATGGCAAAATTAATCGACCGCACGATGATTCAGTTCAGGATGTTGAACAAGTCACGCGGCCCGGCGGTTCAGGCACCGAGAAGTCAGGCTGACAAAATCGCATATTCACAGCTGGCAAGAAGGACTGTAGAAAACACAGAAAACCTATACACTCTGATGGACACTGTTGTTGACATTTTGACCACGGCCTCAGAAACTCCGCTTCCACCCGACTCAGAGTCAAGCCAGACCGGACAGATTCCAGGCGAGGCAAAATCAACTTTGCTCACCGAGGCGGCAAAATCAGGCATGAGGCAGAAGGTCACGGCGGTAGTCACCGAACGGGGCAGAATCATTCCTGTCCGCTCCGTAGTTTTGACCACGGGAACTTTTTTGGGCGGCCGGATTTTTATCGGAGAATACGACGCTCCATGCGGAAGAATCGGCGAGCAGGGGGCATTCGGCCTTACCCACTCACTAAATCGCCTTGGCTTTACGACAGGACGGCTAAAGACCGGAACACCTCCCCGCATTTTGCGCCATACTGTCGATTTTTCTCAATTCGAGGAGCAGGGTGGAGACGAGGAAATCACGCCTTTTTCATTTGACGATGAGAAAGTTGACCGCCCGCAGGTCCCCTGCTATTTGGTCTACACAAACGAAAAGACCCACGAGATTATCCGCGCCAATATCGGCCGCTCTCCCCTTTATTCCGGAAAAATCTCTGGAATAGGACCTCGCTACTGCCCGTCAATCGAAGACAAGGTTATGCGCTTTGCTGACCGGGAACGCCAC
Organism: uncultured Treponema sp.; assembly: GCA_946615905.1. GTDB lineage: Bacteria > Spirochaetota > Spirochaetia > Treponematales > Treponemataceae > Treponema_D. Next base: position 164,121 of record CAMOIE010000002.1, read on the forward strand.
CAGCTTTTTATAGAGCCTGAGGGTCTGGAGACTGACGAGATTTATTTGAACGGACTTTCATCTTCGCTGCCGGAAGAAGTCCAGGACTCCTTTTTGCGGACTATGCCAGGCTTTGAGAACTGCCACGTCTCCCGGCCAGGTTATGCCGTAGAGTACGACTATGTGGAGCCGACCCAACTTTATCCAAGTCTTGAGACAAAACGGGTCGCGGGGCTTTTTGACGCGGGGCAAATCAACGGAACCTCAGGCTATGAGGAGGCAGCAGGTCAGGGCTTGGTCGCAGGAATAAACGCCGCCCTTTACGCCCGCAGTCATATAGAGCTTTGCGGACCAATGACGAAGGCAAGTGGAGGCATGGGACAGGCACCCGCTTCCGCCGAGAAAGGCTGCTTTCAAAACAAGCCCGGAATGAGCGAGGAAGAAATCAAGCACTTTGCAGAAATTTCTGAGCGGGAAACCCACGCAGTGAACGAAGCTTTGGAAAAAGCCCAGAGAGAGGCCGGATTTGAAAAGTTCCGTGCTATTCCTGAATACAAGCCCCTTATAATCGGACGAGACGAGGGCTACATCGGGGTTTTGATTGACGACCTTGTGACTTTGGGGACAAAAGAGCCATATAGAATGTTCACAGCCCGCGCCGAATACCGCTTAAAGCTCCGCCACGACACTGCTGACCGCCGACTTGCACAGAAGGCTTTTGAGGTCGGATTGAAGAGCCAAGCCCAGTTGGACAAAGTGAATTTGAAATACGCCCAGGTTGACGAGGCTGTCGCTCTGCTTTTGAAGGACGGCAAGGCGGAAAATCCCGGCTACCCAGAGGCAATCTGGGAGCTTGCCCAGGAAGACTTTAAATACCACTACTACATCGAAAAGCAGGATTTGAGAATCGCGAAAATGCACAAAATGGAAAAGCGCAAGATTCCGCTGGACTTTGACTACGGCAAAATTCCTGCCCTGAGCGCGGAGAGTCGGCAGAAACTTGAAAAAGTCCGCCCCCTCACGCTCGGTCAGGCCGCCCGAATCTCCGGCATCCGCAACTCCGACATTATGCTATTGATGGTATATTTATAGGAAAGACTAGCGCACGGATGCGCGGTCTCTAGGCAGAACTCCAACGTCAGTTGGAGCAGGCTTCGGGAGGCATGGAGGCCGCCCGAATCTCCGGCATCCGCAACTCCGACATTATGCTATTGATGGTATATTTATAGGAAAGACTAGCGCACGGATGCGCGGTCTCTAGACCTCAATAAGTTTGAGACTTTCTTCCAATGAGAGCAGACCCGTGTTGCAGAGGGAGGCAGCGAATTCGCTCAAAGACTTGTTGTAAAGCAAAAGACAACCGCTTCCAAGACGGGCTTTTATACCTGAGTCAAGAAGTTCTTTGATTTCCGCTGCCAGTTCGTCTAAAGAAAGTGACGGTTCTGGATTGTAGATGACCGTGATTTTTTCTTTTGCAAGAAGTTCCTGGCATTTTTTTGTAAGTTTGGAATGTCCCTTGATGATGAAATCCGGCTTGAAGGCTTCTGCCGCTACAAGAAAATCCTCTGTATTCGTGATTTCACCGGCGTGCAGGTAGACTTTTAGTCCATGGGCTTTTACACCGGCGGCAAATTCCACGAGGTCTCTTGGCTTTTTAATCAGCCTTTTTCCGAAAATATCGACTCCTTCAAAAAAGCCGGAACCAAGCAAAGATTCCGCCGCATGGAAGAAATTGAATTGTTTTTCATCAGAATTGATTCCCAAAACAGGAGTGATTTTAAGGTTGTCCTGATATTTTTCGATTGTCTTTGTGACTAGGGAAACAAAACGCTCTGGAGTGTCAACGGCCTTTATCAGGTCGATATCGATGATGGCCTTAAGCTCGCTTATGTTGTCGGCAATGGATTCCATGACGGCAAGACTGAACATTCCAAGTACGTCTTTTTCCATTCCGGCGCGGATGTGGGTCAAAGTCCTTATGTCGTTCTGAAGATTTTTGTCGGTGCAAATTCCATCGACGGGAAAGTCAGGAAGATAGAAGCCTGACCAGACCGCATAGGAAGAATAACGCATTCCTAAATCCAAATGATTGTCCGCGTCAATTTTCTTGACTTGAATAAAATCAGCAACAGTTGTCATTATTTTGAGTCCTTCCATGCTTTTTCCACGGATTCAGCAAAAGCCGCTTTCTCGCCGTCAGAAAGGAATGAGGAGGCAAATGAATTTAAAATCAGCTGCTTCAATTCCTTTTTGCTGAAATGCAGTTTTTTGTAGAGATTCCAGTATTCATCGAGCAGCGAGACTTTAAAGAAAAGAGGGTCGTCAGTGTTGACCGTAACCATCATGCCGTGGTCAAAAAAGGCGCGGATTGGATGGTCTTCAAATTTTTTGACGATTTTTTTTGTAAAGACGTTGGAAGTCGGAGAAACCTCAAGCGGAAGCTGAGTTTTTGTCAGCTCGTCCATGAGTTTTTCATCCTGAATCGCGGTGATTCCGTGGCCGATTCTTTCCGCGTGGAGAATATTGATTGCGTCCCAAATTGACTCAGGGCCGACATCTTCTCCGGCATGGGCGACAACGCGAAGTCCGTTTTTGATTGCCTTTTCGTAAACCGGGCCGAAGTCCTTGCAGGGGCCTTTTGACTCGGCTCCGCCCAAACCGATTCCGATTACAGACGGGGACTTTGCGGCAAGCACTCGGTCAAGATTCTGCATGGCGTTTTCCATTCCGAAGGTTCTGGAAACATCGCACAAGAGCCAGACCGTAACTCCAGTCTCCTTTTTGATTTTGGCAACGTTCTTCTCAAAATTGGCCATCATCTCGCCGTAGTCAAAGCCTTTTTTGAGGAAGGCGGATGGGGCAAAGAAGGCCTCCATGTGGGAAATCCCGTTGTCGATTATGTACTGCTCAAGGTCAGAGAAAACGAGGTCAAAGTCATCGACGGAGGTAAACAAATCCTGAACCTGCAAAAATGCCGCGATAAAGCCGTTCAAGTCCTCGTAGTCGAAAAGCTTTTTCATTTCGGCCGCGGAGAATTCTTTGCCGTTCTTTTTTAGGTACAATTTTTTGATTGAATCACGACTGATTACAGCTTCAATGTGAATATGAAGCTCCGTTTTTGGGATTTTCTTAAAAAAACTGTAGAACTCTTCCTTGGTCATCGCTTACTCCGAATCCTTTTTTATGATTATCGGCAGATTTTCAAGAAATTTTAATCCGCAAAGAGCGACTTTTCAAGTTCATCGACCATTTTTGCAAAAGTGTCGAGGGCGGCCTGAACCGGCTCTGGACTTTCCATGTCGACCCCGGCAACACGCAGAGCCTCAATCGGGTATCTGGAGCCGCCAGACTTGAGGAAGTTGAAGTAGTCCTCACGCTCTTTTTCCCCGCCTTCCGTGACTCTTTTTGCCAAAGCAAGGGCGGCGGAAATTCCTGTCGCGTACTTGTAGACGTAGAATGCCCCGTAAAAATGCGGGATTCTCAGTCCTTCCATGTCGGAATTTTCCTCGAAAATCATCTCCGGGCCGAAATATTGAACCAAAAGCTCACGGTAGATTTTCCGCAGGACTTTCGCGTTCAGAGGGGTTCCGCTTTCGACAAGCTCATGAGCCTTAAGCTCGAATTCCGCGAACATGGTCTGCCTGTGCAGAGTTGCCAAAATGTCGTTCGCCCGCATCGCCAAGAGGTAAGTCCGCATTTTTTTGTCGCCAGCGTCGTCAGCCTTTTTCAAAAGGTACTCAAAGACCAGTTCCTCGTTGAATGTTGACGCGACTTCCGCCTCGAAAATTGTGTAGTTGTAGCACATGTAGGGATTGTTCGCCCGTGAAAAATATGTGTGCATTGAGTGACCGCCCTCGTGGGCCATCGTAAAAACATCGCGGATTGCGTCATCCTTGTAATTGAGCAGAATATAGGGGTAGCCCGTGTAAACTCCGGAAGAAAAGGCACCGCTTCTCTTTCCCTGATTCTCGTAGCGGTCAACCCAGCCGCCTTTCAGACCTCCGCAGAGAATATCGGTGTAGTCTTTTCCAAGCGGGGCAAGGGCATTGCGGCAAATCTCAACTGACTCGTCGTAGCTTGTCTTTGTTGAAACGTCCTTCACAAGGGGAACGTAAACGTCGTAGTGGCGGAGTTCTTTCAAGCCCAAGGCGCGTTTTCTGATTGAGTACAATTTGTGGAGAGTCGGAAGATTTTTGTGAACCGTGTCGATTAAATTGCGGTAGACTGACTCCGGGACTTTATTGGGAAAAAGTGCTCTTTCCAGAGAGGACTTATAGCCGCGCGCACGTGAGTAAAAAATGTCCTGATTCACGGAACCCGCATACAAAGAGGCGATTGTGTTCTGATGGTCTTCAAAAGTCCCATAGAAATTCTTGTAGGCCTGCTCTCGGACTGTCCTGTCCTGATTTTCCATAAAAAGCGACCAGGTTGACTGGGTTAAAGGCTCTTCCTTGCCATTCACATTGACCGGTTTGAATTTGAGGTCGACGTTTGTCAAAAGGGAGAATGCGTTGTGGGCAGTTCCTGCGGCCTCCCCCTGCAGGGCGATGATTTTCTCTTCCTTTTCGGAGAGAACGTATTTTTTTAGGCGCAAAGTTTTTTGCAGGTAGATTTTGTAGTCCGCGAACTCTGGTTTTTCAATCCACGCGTTGATTTTCTCATCGGGGATTGCGGAAAGCTCCGGGTCAAAAAAAGCAGTCTCCGCGCAGAATTTTGTAACAGCCATCTCTGCCCGGCCAACGCGGTCATGGGCGGCTGAGTCACCTTCATCAGCGGTGTGCTGGAGACCTGCGTAATTGTCGACTTTTTCTATCAATTCATCGGCCTTTGCCAAAGCCTTTAAGGCGGCAAGGAGATTTTCTGGGGAGTCGGCGAGTTTTCCTTTATATGAGACGAAATCTTTTGTCAGGCCAGGGATTGAAGCAAGGGCCTTTTCCCATTCGTCATCTGATTTGAACAGTGTAGTTAAGTCCCACTTGTCGCTTGCGGGAACGTCTTTTCTTAAGGGAATTGAATTTGTTGACATGTTACAAGGATAACGTTTTTTTTACTTTGAGTAAACGACAAAAAATAGCAAAAACGGCGGTTGAGCTTGTCCGTCCTGAGCTTGTCGAAGGGGCGAAAACTGTAGAGCGTGGACATTTCGATACTGCGACATGCTCAGTAGCCGCAGACAAAATGCCCACATTCTGGACTTCTTTGTCGCTTAATCTTTCATCTGTTTGTATTCGTCAAATTCAGCGAGGACTTCCGGGTCTTTCTTTGTGCAAAGGCTGACCACTACCGCAGAAATCAAAGTCACGATAAAGCCGGGGAGAATCTCGTAAACGTCGAAGATTCCGCCGTGCAGGTTGTGCCATACGACTACCGTGATAAATCCGAGAATCAAGCCTGTCGCCGCGCCTGCCGCCGTGCAGTTTCTCCAGAAAAGTGCCAGGAAAATCAGCGCGCCGAAAGTCGCTCCGAAACCCGCCCATGCGTAAGAGACAAGGCCGAAAATCGAGTCGTTGTTTGGCAAAAGGCAGATAAAGAAGGCCACGAGGGCAATCGCCAAAACTGTGATGCGGCTCACGTTCAAAACTTTCTTTTCGTCCGCGTCCTTGTTGATTAAGCCCTTGTAAATGTCGAGTGAAACCGCAGAGGCAGCAGAAAGAAGCTGGCTGTCGGCAGTTGACATGGAGGCCGCCAAAATCGCGCAGAGGAAGATTCCCGCGATAAAGGCCGGGTACATTTTCAGCATGGTCTCAGAGAAGACTGTCTCCTGCAAGCCGCCGGTCAAAAGTTTTACCGGGGCAGAAAGGTCTCCGCCTGCAAGGTAAACCGTTCCCAAAGTTCCGATTATGAAAGTTCCGATGTAAGAGACCAGCATCCAGATGATTCCGACCCGGCGGGCTTTTGTAATCTCATGGTTTGACCGGATTCCCATAAAGCGGATTATGATGTGGGGCATTCCGAAGTAGCCCAAGCACCATGCGAAAGCTGAGATTGCGTCTTTGACTGAATAATTTGCGTTGGAACCGAAAGCTTTTTTCATTTCCTCGCCGAACTGTCCTGCCAGAGCCAAAACGGAGAATTCGTTTGCCTTTGAGACAGCCTCGCTCACGCCGCCTAAGGTGACGATTGCGATTATAGAAGAAATCACAAAGGCTGCGAAAATCAAGCCGCCCTGAACAAAGTCCGTCGTGCAGACTGCCCGGTAGCCGCCCAAAATCGTGTAGGTCAAAATTACGATGAGGCCGATTACCATTCCAACGTGGTAGTCAAGTCCGAACACTGACCTGAAGAGCTTTCCGCAGGCGACAAGTCCTGATGCTGTATAAATAGTAAAGAAGAAGACGATTAATGCCACGGAGATTACCGTCAGCACGTTTGACTTGTCGTGGAAGCGGTTTTTGAAAAAGGCTGGAATCGTGATTGAGTCGCCAAAGGCGATTGAGCATTTGCGCAGGGGTTTTGCGACCAAAAGCCAGTTCAAATAGGTTCCAGCGATAAGTCCGAGGGAAGTCCAGAATGTTTCTCTGATTCCGCCAAGGTAGCAAAGTCCAGGCAGACCCATCAAAAGCCATGCGGATGAGTCAGAGGCTTCCGCACTCAAAGCTGTGACCCAGGGGCCTAGCTTTCTTCCGCCAAGGAAAAAGTCTTTTGTGTTGTTTGTTTTTCTGGAGCTGCGGATTCCGATGTAAATCATAAAGCCAAGGTAGAGTACAAAAGCACAAATTCGGGCCAGCATTCCGGGATTCGTAAAGTCAGACACTGTAAATTCCTCACTTTTTGAGTTTAAAAATTTTAAACAATTTTAGAGGAATTTCAGTTTTGATACAATAACAGCTTATTGTAAGATTGCCTTGAGTTCTGCAAGCTCCTCGGCTTTAAGTCCGACTCGGTTCAGAAGATAGCTTTCCGCGACAGAGGCGATGTTCTCATTCGTGACGGCTTTCCCGTCGTTCATCTTTTTGAACATGTCAGGGAGATTCTTTGAAATCAATCTGTACTGCTCCGTGTCTTTTTTGACCCCGTAGTAATTCTCAAAGCTGAGCATGTAGTCCTCGGTCATTTCTTCGATGGTCGCCCCGCAGAGAGCCTCCAAAAGGGCGTTGACGTAACCCGCGCGGTCTTTGCCCTCGTTGCAGTGGACGAGATAGGGGCCTTCTTTATGGGCAATCATAAACACAAGCCCCTCGTGGAGTTTTTTTACAAAGTCGTCGTCAGTAAATGAGACTCCCATGTTCAAAAGCGTGACATTGCCATTTTTCAAAAGATTTTCGTAGTAAGGTGAATCTGCGATGTGCGTTGCTGCTGACTCGGAATTGTCGGCAAGGTTGATTACAGTCTTGATTCCGGCTGACTCGACTAGCTTTGCGGCGTAGGGGGCACGTGCGTCTCCGAGGACTGGATTGCATGAGCGGTAAAGACGGTTCGCGGCGATTTTTCCGGCTTTTACCGGGCGGAAATTCGCGAAAATCTCGTCAGAGGCGTAGTCGCTGCGCTCATCGCTTTTTGTCAGTTTTCTGACTGCGAACTGTGAGAGGTAGCCCCCCTTTTCGCTGAGTCTTAAAGTGACAGGACTTCCGACTGAGGCTGATGAGGCTTTTGAAAAATTCCCCATGTTGATTGCGATTGTGACAACGTTGTCAGCAAGGCGGACAAGGGGCTTTCCGTGGTCAACGTCGCTGAAACTTGTGCAGACAGGCATTCTTTCCGTGTATGTGCCGATTTTTACGGAAACGATGTCCCCGGCGGCAAAACCTTTTGCGATAAAATCTGCGTCAGAGAGATTTAGGACGCAGTTGCCGTATTTGTTTACTTCTGCAACTGACGCTTCGGCTGAGACAGACTGACTTGCGATAGCGACTTCTTTTGAAGAAGCGCATCCGGCGGAAAAAAGAGCGGTTGCAAGCAAAAATGCCGCAGCCGCAAAACACTCAAAACGATTGATAATTTTCATAAAAACCTCGCCGGGCATTCTAGCAGGAAAGAAGTTTTTTAGCGAGTCTCGGTCTTGCACCCGCAAGACCGTTAGCAGAATGCGGCAGTTCTGTTTTTATAAAGTTATTTCTGATAGTCCAAAGACTCAACGTAGCCCAACAAATAAAGGAAAACTGGGGCTGGAATCTTGTAGATTTTTTTTCCGTTCTTGTATTCAGTGATTCCAAAATCGTCCGCGCGTTTTGTGATTACAAGGTTCGGCCGTTCGGCGGAAGACAGCTCCACTATCATATCTTTTTCAGAAATCGAGGAATCTTCCCGGTATTTCACTTCAATCATAATCGGTGAGGCACTTTGTGCATATTGAACGATTATGTCGATTTCCTTGTTTTTGTCACCGCCACGGTAATAGCCGACTTTTGTAATCGACTTGTAATTAAAGGCCTTGACGTGCTTGTAAACGGCGGTCTCGGCAATAATTCCAAGTTCTACCGCGTCGTCAGTAATGTCGTCCTTCATAAGAACGGCGTTGCGCAAAGCCGCGTCGGCAATGTAAATCTTGTTCTGTGATTTTAAAACCTGCTTGGGACCGACATTCACAAGGGGGCTTACATAAATCAAATTCGCGCCTTCAAGATACATTATGTATTTTTCCAGCGTCGCTCGGTTTGCCTGCAGCTCCTTGCAGACCGTGTTCATATTGATGATACTTGAGGAATTATAGCAGAGATAAAGAAATACTTTTTCAATGTCAGAAATATTGCGGATTGAATATAGCGAGGGCAAATCCCGCTTCAGAGCTTTGTCAACAATGTCTTCCCGCAGGATTCTCTGTGCGTAAATGTCGTCTTTTGAAAGGGCAAGCTCCGGAAATCCGCCGACTTGCAAGTAGCGGATAAAATGCGGCTGCAAAAACGAAAGCCTGTTCACGATGTCGTTCTGAGTCTGTTTATCAAGAAGATACATCTGCGTGGGCTTTATGCCGGCTGGAAGTTCTATGCCAGCGACATTCAAAAGCCTGCAATATTCAAAAAAAGTCAGGGTCGGAATCTGCACGGTAATCCACCGTCCCAGACCGCTTTCCCTCGCTTTGTCAGCAAGAATCGGGCTGGCCGAGCCTGTAGCCATTATGCTTATTTCAGGATTTGTATCATATAGGACTTTCAGCCAGGAATTCCAATCCTGAGAATATTGAATTTCGTCAAAAAAGCAGTAGAGTTTTTTGGAAGTCGTGATGTTTCTTTTATAAATGCCCAAAACATCATTGATGCTGCAAAGTTTGAGCAATGGATGGTCGAACGAAATGAAAACTATGTCTTTTGGATTGATTCCGTCCTTTATCAGTTCAGCGATGGTCTGATACATAATCGTGGTTTTTCCAGTTCGGCGTGCGCCACTTAAAAGGACGGTTCTTTTGACATCAATGCTGTCAAAGGCTTTCTTGCATTCAAAAAAAGCGGCTCTCTTCATCGGTTTGTTGAAATCATTTTGAACAAACCGAGTTTTCCACCACGGATTATATGAATAGAGAAGATTCAAAATACTGTCTTCGGAAAAGTAATCCATGGAAAACTCCTGAAATTAACAGTTTTTACAGGCTAATAGTAATCTTTTTGCAAAAGATTGTCAATATACTATCAATCTTTTGCAAAAAGATTGATAGTTGTGTAAATTTAATAACAATCCGCTGGTTCGAGTCGATCTCCTGTCTCCTCTCACCCGACAGAAATCGCATGGCGATTTCTGTCATTTCGCCGCCGTCCTTGTCGGCTGTCTGAGCCGCCCCAATATTGACTAAGGAAAAAATCAAGTTTATTCTCTACATATTATATTCAATTTTACGAAGGTTATAAAATGGCTGTTGACGAAAAATTACAGACTATGCGCCACTCATGCGCCCACGTTATGGCAGAGGCTATTCTGCACCTTTTTCCCGGAACAAAATTCGCAATCGGTCCGGCTATTGACAATGGATTTTACTATGACTTGGAATTCCCGACCGACCACAAAATAACCGAAGAGGACTTCCCCGCCGTTGAGAAGGAAATGCGCAAGATTCTCGCCTCAAACGCAGAATTTGTCCGCAAGGAAGTCTCAAAGGACGAGGCTCTTAAGCTTTTTGCAGACCAGCCCTACAAGGTCGAGCTGATTAACGATTTACCCGCCGATGAGGTTATCTCAATTTATACTCAGGACGGATTCACTGACCTCTGCCGCGGCCCTCACGTCGCCTCCACAAAGGAAATCAACGCGCAGGCTTTCAAGCTGACAAAAATCGCCGGTGCCTACTGGCGTGGTGACTCAAACCGCCCAATGCTGACCCGCGTCTATGCAGTCGCTTTTGCAAAGCCCAACGATTTGAAAGACTACCTCAAGATGATGGAGGAGGCCGAAAAGCGCGACCACAGAAAGCTTGGTGTTCAGATGGATCTCTTCCACCTTGACCCGGAAGACCCCGGCCAGATTTTCTGGCACCCGAACGGATGGACAATCTACACTGTCATGCAGGACTACATGCGCAAGATGGTTCGCCGCGACGGCTATAAAGAAGTCAACACCCCGGCAATCATGCCCCGCACCCTTTGGGAAAGGTCTGGTCACTGGGGACACTACAAGCAGAACATGTTCATCACGGAAAGCGAAAAACGCCTTTTTGCAATCAAGCCGATGAACTGCCCTGGTGCGTTGGAGATTTTCAAGAGCCGCCAGCGCTCTTACAAAGACCTGCCCCTCCGTTTGGCGGAATTCGGTCACGATGTACGCAACGAGCCTAGCGGAACTTTGCACGGAGTTATGCGTGTTCGCGGATTTGTCCAGGACGATGCCCACATCCTCTGCACTGAAGAGCAGATTGGCCCTGAGGTCGCAAGATTCTGTAAACTCTTGAAGAATGTCTACCATGACTTTGGATTTGATGATTTGGTCGTAAAATTCTCGACAATGCCGGAAGACCACGTTGGAGATTTGGAGACTTGGCAGCGGGCTGAAAAAGCTCTTTCCGATGCCTGCCACGAGGCCGGACTTGACTATGAGATTCAGCCGGGCGAGGGAGCTTTCTACGGCCCCAAACTTGAGTTCAAGCTCTTTGACTGCATTGGACGCGAATGGCAGTGCGGAACGATTCAGGTTGACTACCAGCTGCCGTCAGCAGAGCGTTTGGACGCGACTTACATCGGCTCTGACAACGCCCGCCACCACCCGGTAATGCTCCACCGCGCGATTCTCGGTTCATTCGAGCGTTTCCTCGGAATCTTGATTGAGAACTTCGCCGGTGCCTTCCCGACATGGCTTGCCTTTGAGCAGGTCGCTGTCGTTCCGGTTTCAAACGAATTCGATGACTATGCCAACGAAGTCAACGAGGCTCTGCTTGCTGCTGACATCAGGAGCAACGCCTACCTCGACGACTCCAACATGAAGAGCAAGATTAAGACAATCACTTCCGAGCATAAGACTCCATACATTCTGGTTGTCGGCGGAAAGGAAAAAGAGGCAAAGACTGTCGCAGTCCGCTTCCGCGCTGACTCAGGCTTGCAGCAGAAAGTCATGTCAATCGACGAGTTCAAGAACTACGTTCTGGACAAAGTAAACTCTCACTCAATGGCTATATAAAAGACAAGATGCACTCCATTTCGGGGTGCATTTTTTTCTTTACGGGCGGCACCCGCTCGCCGAGCGGGTCGCTACGTCCGGGGTTCGCTAACCGCTCATAAGCTTCGCCATGAATGTGGACGTGCCGGCATGGATGCCGGCGTGAACGGAGACGGAAATCGATTAAATCGATTTCCGTGGGGTAGGCTGAGCCATGGAGGGCGAAGCCTACCCGCCCCTCCCATCGCTGCCGCTTTTCGACAGGTCGCTCTAGCGGTCTTGCAGGGGCAAGACCGAGACTCGCTAAAATCGCTCATTTAATCACGATTTTTGCGCTTAATGAAAAAATTGCGGCGTCAAGGCCGTCGCCCTTGGAAAGAGAGGCAAGCGGAATATAAGCCCTGAACTCGCCACCCACAGAAAAGTTTCCGAGATTCCTCAGATATGAAAAAGAGACTTCCGGGTACAAAAATCGCATATCGCCCATAAGATAGGAGTTGATTTTTGACACATCGTCTCCGGCAGTCGTGTTAGTTCCACCGCCCTCGTCAGAGCTTTTGACGCCGTTCGAAAGAATTCCGTAGCGGGCCAAAAATCCGATTCCCCCGCCAAACTGAAAAATGTTCTGCCCGTAAGAAAGGGAATAAATTGCGTTCAAATCCAGCATGGCGGAAAAAACTGTCGCAGTCCGGTTTTCTACTTCGGCCGGTCTGGCCGCCTCTCCGTCCCAAAGGTAGTAGTTCGTAAAAAAATGGACGTGGGGCTGGAATCTCACCGGGAGGTTTGTAAAAAAATCCATTCCGAATCCGAGTGAATACATAATCGGATGAGGGGCGGAATTTTTAGGGGAGTCGGTGTTTAACATCAAGTTCGGGCCGAGGGTAAAAAATATATCGTAAGTTTTTTCTTTTTTTTGGCTCAGGATGATATTCTGACCAGTCTGACTGGTTATGCCCTTGCTGGATTCTTCCATATCCACCTCTTGAAGTTCTTGGGCATAAGATTTTTTTACCGGAGTGAGGAAAAAAATTGTTGTCAGAATCAGAAAAAAAATTTTTTTCATTATTTTTGCGCTGATTTTTCCATCGTTGGCAGTTCAGAATACAAAATATTGGCCAAGTCAACGATTAAAAATCCAGAGCGGCCAGTTTTGTAAAAATCGCTTTCTTCCCATGCGGCGGCCATTTTCCCGCCAGAAATGCAGAAATAGTTGTAGGAAAATCCGTCCGGCAGTTTTGGCAGTCTGAACGCGACAGGCTCCCCCTTGTTCAAAATGAATTTGCCGTCCAGTGCCCCTGAAAAATAAGTTGTTCCGTCAGAGAAAAGGGCGCAAATCCAACCGGGGGCGACAATTGCCTCTGCTTTTAAAGATGATTCTCCGCTACCGCTCAAAAATGAATTCGGCGAGAATCCGCCGGCAGTCGAGCAGGTCACGATAAAATTGAAATCCGCCGGAATGTTTGCCAAAAGTTCTTGAAGCCTTTCCGGGGCTTTTGAAAAATTTTTCGGCGACTTTACGTTTCTGTATTCGCTTTCGTTTGAGCCGGAGAGCTTTACTTTTCCGCTCTGCGTGACTGGCGAAAGGGAAGTCAGCGCAGCCGGGGTCTTCCATTTGATGTAGTCAAAGACGATCCTTGTGTCTTCTGTGGATTTTACGCATGAGTAAAAATTCATTCCATCGTAAAAAGAGCCTGTAATTTCGCCCCCGTCAGTCAAATTCAAGTCGCCGTAAGTCACCGCTGGGAAAAATGTCTTGGACTCTGTGTTCAAGCGGACCAAATAGGGTCTGTTTGCATCACCTTTGTTTGATGAGGATGAACTTTTTATGTCGACTGCGGAATCCTCGTTGAAAAATGAAGATTTATAAAGCGTGAAAAACGGCATTCCGTCCGAAAAAAAGAGATTTTCCGCTGTCGAATTGCTGAAAAGTCTGTAGTCCTGAAACAAAAGAGGCTTTCCGTCCTCGTCAAAAGAAATCATTCCAAGCCGGTTGACCAAAAGCCAGCCCCTTCCATTACCGTCGGAATTCGCGGCGTTCACACGGAGACTTTCCGTCCACGGTTTTAACGCTTGAATCGCAGAGCTTTGCGGCAAATTTGCGGTGGCAAAGCCATCGGATGTAAAATAATACCAGGCGTGGTCAGTAACTGAAGTTTCCGGGATATTTTGCGCGGAGTCAGAATCAATTTTTTTATTTTTACAGGCAATCAGAGCCAGCAGTGAGATTGTGCAAAGTGAAAGAGTCGCTATTTTGTTCATAAGGATATTGTCGGCATTTTTGGCCATGATGACAAGATGACGGGAGACACTTTCATTTTATATTGAATTGCCCCTCGATTTTATATGAATAGCCACGTAACTTGTTTTCCAGTGTGACTTCTGATTCCGAATACCGTATTTCTGAGATTGTTGATTTTCCGTCTTGAATCATGCGGCCTGTAAGAATTTCTCTGCTAGACCCGTCATTTTCATAAATCCACTCGGAAGTTTTCAAAAAGCGGAGCCCTTTTTTTCCTAAGGCGGCGGCGATTTTTTCAAAGTCGTAAAAGATGTACTGGATGTCTGCGATTATGTATTCAGCTTTTAGTGATTTTGGCAAAACTGATGACTGAGACTTGACGGATTTTCCATCAAAAACGATTTCTCCAAGAGAAGATCCGAGGGGATTCAAAAGGTTCAGGTAGATTTTTTCATGATTGATTATTAAAAGACAGTCTGACTCAAAAGTCCGGCCTTTAAAATCCGCGGTAAAATGGCAATATGAGTCTGGTGAAAATTGAAAGTCACTTGGTGGAAGAAGGGTGAAAGTTTTCGTGTTGTTGACGTAAGTATAGAGATTTTCTGACTCGACCATTTGAATTTCCGGTTGCCTTGGTCTGAAAGTTTGGCAGGAAGCTAGAAAAATGGAAAATGATAAATTGAAAATTACTATTGAAAAGTGTGGAAATCGTAATTTTTTTTGAATGATTTCTATCATGGCGGCATTATCGCTTTTTTTTGTCTTATAAGCAATAAAATCTCAAAAACTTTTCAAAAAACTATAGACCCATGACATGCAATTTATTAATATCTGTTTTCGTGCTGTAAAAAATCAGGCTTGCCTGTTTTGACCAGCGCCAAATATTTTTTTTTCAGGCGGCGGTATTTTGTTCAATCGCAGTGAATTTATTCCGGATTCCGAGTGGAATCGTTTCAAGGAATTTTCCAAGGATTTGGAAACTCCGAATGTTGTGGTGAATGTTCACCAGGTCAAGCGTAATTTTATCAAACTGCGCGATTCTTTCCCATTTGCACGTATTTATTATGCAATCAAAGCCAATCCCGGCGAGCCGATTTTGCGAATGCTTGCTGACATGGGTTCGAACTTTGACATTGCTTCTCGCTATGAGCTTGATAAAATCATGGCTCTGGGCGTGGAACCTGAGCGTCTTTCTTATGGCAATACTATTAAAAAGGCACGCGATGTAAAATATTTTTACGAAAAAGGCGTCCGCATGTTTGCCACGGACTCAAAGGACGACCTCAAGAATATCGCTGAATATGCGCCGGGTTCAAAAGTCTATGTCCGCATGTTGATTGACAATACGACCAGCGCGGACTGGCCCTTGAGCCGCAAATTCGGCTGCCACCCTGACATGGCCTACGACCTCTTGGTTCTTGCCCGCGATTTGGGTCTGACCCCTTACGGCGTTTCCTTCCATGTCGGAAGCCAGCAGCGTGACATCGGTGTCTGGAACGACGCGATTGCAAAGGCGACTTATCTTTTCTCCTCACTTGAGGAAGAGGAAGACATCAAGTTGCAGATGATCAACATGGGAGGCGGATTCCCTGCCCACTACATCCAGCCGACAAACGAGCTTAAAGACTACGCTTCTGAAATCACCCGCTACCTGCACGATGACTTTGGTGATGATATTCCCGAAATCATTTTGGAGCCTGGCCGCTCTCTCGTCGGCGACTGCGGAATCCTCACAAGTGAAATAGTCCTTATTTCCCGCAAGAACAACACGGCCTTGCAGAGATGGGTTTATCAGGACGCTGGAAAATTCAACGGATTGATTGAGACTTTGGACGAGTCAATAAAATATCCGATTATTACCGACAAGGACGAGGCCGGGGCAAAAGAGGGCGAGGTCATTTTGGCAGGCCCGACTTGTGACTCTGCTGACATAATGTATGAGAACATAAAGTATCGTCTTCCTCTTTCTTTGAAGGCTGGCGACAAGCTTTACTGGCTTTCCACGGGAGCCTACACCTCAACCTACGCTTCTGTTGAGTTCAACGGCTTCCCCCCGATAAAGACCTACTTTATGGAATAGTTTTAGGTAATGAAAAATAAATAATTAAAAGTGAAAAAAAAGGACAGCGTGACGGTGAACTTCATCAACCGGAACGCTGTCCTTTTTTATTAATTGCCAATTATAAATTATTTTGCAAGACAGGCGTCAAGCTCGGCGGCAATCTGCTTTTTGTCGAGTTTTTGGCCGATTATGCAGAGCTTTATCATGCGGTCTCCGTTTTTCTCGTCCCAGTCCTTGGCGATGTCCGGGTTTTCGGCGAGGATTTCCTTCTGCTCGTTTTTGGGCAGGGTGCAAATCCACTGTCCTGACGGACCGGCCTGAATCTGGCGGCCTGATGTCTCGTAGACGTAGGCGACTTCCGGCTCATCGGTGAACCAAATCAAGCCCTTGCAGCGGATGATGTTGCGGGGCCACTTTCCTGCGTACTCGTCCAAAAGTGAGCGGTCAAAGCCCGCGCGACGGTAGTAGATGAATGTCGAGATTCCGTACTCGTCCTCATCGCTTCCTGCGTCTCCCTCGTGCTTGTGCTCGTGGTGGTGATGCTCATGTCCGTGCTCATGCTCTTCGTGGTGGTCGTGTTCATCGTGGTCTTCATGCTCATGGTGATGCTCGTGTTCATCCTCATCATGGTCATCGTCTTCGTCAACTTCGTCTTCTTCAAGGTGCTTGCACCATCCAGCTGACATGTAAACTTTGTCGAACTCAAAGGAGCCTGTCGCAAGAATGTCGGCAACATCGGCCTTTCCGTGGTCTGTCTCGATGATTTTGACTCCGGGGTGTAGGATGTTAATCACCGCGCGGACTTTTTTGAATTCGTCCTCAGTAACGAGGTCTTTTTTGTTGATTACAAGTGTTGAGCAGAACTCAATCTGCTGGACGAGCAAAGACTCAATGTCCTCTTCTCCCATTGTCTCTTTTTTGAGAAGTTTGTCTCCGCCTGCGAATTCGTCAACGAGGCGTTTTGCGTCAACCACGCCCACGACGTTATCGACCACGCCGTTTTTGATTGTCTCAAGCTCCTGGGCAATCGGCATAGGCTCGCAGACACCGGAAGCCTCAATCAGAATGTAGTCGTATTTTCCTGTCTTGATAAGGTTTTCGATGTTCTGTGCAAGCGCTGACTTCAAAGTGCAGCAGATACAGCCGTTTGTGAGCGGAACGATTGAAGATGTGTCGGTGATTTTCGCACCGTCGGCAATCAGTTTTGCGTCAACGTTGACTTCGCCGATGTCATTTACGATGACGGCGACTTTATATCCCTTCTGATTGTTCAGAACCTGATTCAAAAGCGTCGTTTTTCCGGCGCCAAGATAGCCGCAGAGCAGCGTAATCGGAGTTTTTTTAGCCATTTTCTGTCCTTTCCCGGTAAATCGAAAGACCGGGCAATAATTTCATATAGAAGATACTGATTTTCAGGCAAAACGGCAATTGAAATTGCAAGGGAATTGCAAATCTTTATTGATCCTCTGGGTCTAGGACATTTAAAAGTTCATATAAAAGTCTGTAGAGCTGGGCGCATTTTTCGGACGAAAGACGGAGACAAGAACCGACCTGACCGGGAATTTCTTTGGCCTTTTCTTTTAGATCCTTTCCTTTTTGGGTGAGGGAAACTGTGACGATTCGTTCATCCTGCTTGCTGCGTTTTCTACTTATGTAGCCGAGTGTTTCCATTTTTTTGAGCAGGGGAGTCAGTGTGCCGTGATCTAAGAAAAGTTTTTTGCACAAGTCTCCGACTGTCTCATTGTCTTTTTCCCAGAGGACTAGGAAAACTATGTATTGGGTGTAAGTCAGACCGAGTGAAGAGAAAAAGGGTGTGTAAAGATTAGTGACTTTGCGGGCGGCGGCATATAATGGAAAGCAAAGTTGATTTTCTAGTTTCAGGCTTTCTTCTTGATTGATTTCGTTTGATTCGGCCATAGCTACCTCCTAAAATTTTACTTCAAAAGTTTATTTTACAAAAGGTAATTTGTCAATTTTGATAACACATTCTTATTGCTTAATGCAGGCGGATTATGTAGTCTCTCTCCACGCTGACTACGCGGGGGTCTTTTTCAAGGCGTGCTTTCAAAGCGTCGAGCTGCTTGTCGCTGTAGTCGATTCCGGTTCCAAGGCAGCAGGAAGCGAAATTCCTGTAGTTGTAGATGAGGCCGAGTCCGTAGTCTTTTGCAAGGCTTATCGCCTCCTCGTCAGAAAGATTCTGTGAGAGCATGACGATTACAGTCCGCCTTGAATATTCTCGTTTTTCCTCCGGCGGCTTTTCGTCCAGCTCCGACAAAATCTCGCTTTCAGAAATCGCCTCTACAGCCTCTGTTTCCTCAAGCGGCTTTGCGGATTTACAGCTTAATGCGATGAAAATTGAGAAGAGAAAAATAAGAAAGCTGGTGAGAGTTTTTTTCAGCATGACGCTTCCAATTATAGCAGATTTTTCGCTGGAAAACATAAAAAATATTTTGCCTGACATAGGGCTTTCGCTTTCCGTTTTCTGGCGGTAAAATATATGGCACTTTGATTTGCAAACTTTTTTACAGGGGCAGGCAGCTGCTGGTCAACCTCGCCATCAGGCTTCTTTCAAGAGAGCCGGAACTTGTCACAGGCTCTGGCTGCCTCCTGAAAATTCCTGAGATGCTTGCGGAAAAGAAAATCCGCTCAGTCCTTGTCATTACTACGCCCGGCTTTATTCGGCGGAAAAGCTTGTTGCCTCTTTTTGCGACCTTTGCCAAAGCTGGAATCAAAGCGACTGTTTTCACTGATGTCATAAGCGACCCGGACATTGACTGCGTGACGCGGGCTTTCTCTGCCTACATGGAAGGCGACTGCGAGGCTGTCATTGCGGTCGGCGGCGGCTCTGTGATTGACTGCGCGAAAATTGCCCTGGCAAAAGCCGTCCGGCCTGACATGGACATAAGGAATATGCGGGGAATGCTCAAAATCCGCAGAAAACTTCCGCCCCTCTATGCTGTTCCCACGACCGCAGGGACCGGCTCCGAGGTGACAGCCGGCGCTGTGATTACTGACGGCAATCTCAAGCTTGTAATCGAGGACTTCTGCCTTGTTCCAAGCCATGCGATTCTTGACCCCGCTCTCTCTCTTTCCATGCCAAAAGAACTGACAGCGGCCACTGGAATTGATGCCTTGACCCATGCGGTCGAGGCCTACATAAACCGCTTCTCATCAAAAAAGGCCAGACGAAATGCCCGGCTGGCTGTGAAAGTTATCTATGAGAATCTTCCTAAGGCTTTTGCTGATAGAAATGACATTGGGGCTAGGGAAAAAATGCTTACAGCATCCTTTTGCGCGGGTATTGCCATCACCAACGCTTTTGTAGGCTATGCCCACGCCCTTGCCCATGGAATCGGCGGACTTTACGGAATCCAGCACGGTCTTGCGAACGCCGCGATTCTTCCTTCCGTGTTGGAATATTACGGAAAATCCGCTTGGAAAAGGCTTTCAGAGCTTGCTGATTTAGTCGGGGCAGCTGGTGAGAGTCAAAGAGAGAAGTCCGGGGCTTTTATCCAGTCTGTGAGAAAACTTTCCGTCTCCCTTGGACTGCCTGACAAAATCCAGCCCCTTGATGAAAAAGACTTTGAGCTGTTGGCGGACAGGGCGTTTTTTGAGGCGAATCCCGCGTACCCTGTCCCTGAAATCTGGTCAAATGAATACTTTAAGAAAGTCCTCAGCTCTTTTTTGCCTTCTTCCGCTGCAGTGCCGAGACGATGACAGCGCAGGACGCATCCCCTGTGATGTTGACGGTCGTGCGTCCCATGTCAAATATTCGGTCAACTCCGGCCACAAGGGCGATTCCGTCAACAGGAAGCCCGACAGACTGCAAGACCATGGCAAGCATCACCATTCCGGCTCCGGGAACACCTGCTGTTCCTATGCTTGCGATTGTCGCGGTCAAGACTATGGTCAGCATCTGTGCGAAAGTCAGGTTGATTCCGTAGCAGCTGGCGATGAAAATCGAGCAGACTCCCTGATAAATCGCGGTTCCGTCCATGTTGATTGTGGCACCGAGCGGCAGGACAAAGGATGCGATTTTTTTGTCCGCCCCAAGGCTCTCTGTGCATTTCATGTTGATCGGCAGGGTTCCGACTGACGAGGCTGATGAGAACGAGAACATAATGGCCGGAAGCATCTTTTTGAAAAATGTCAGCGGGTTCATCTGGCCGACGCAGCCCACCGCGATTGAGTAAGTGATTACCGCATGGAGAATGTAGCCCATGTAGGCCACAAGAAGGACTGCGGCAAGGGAGCCTAAAATCATCGCGCCGTTGGCGGCCACAACCGGCATCAAAAGACAGAAGACACCGATAGGACTGAGGCGGAGAATCATGTCCATCACGTACATGAAGATGTCGTTGAGCAGGTCAATCGCGTCAATCGCTTTCTCTGCCCGCTTTCCTGCAAGGATAATCGCGAACGAGAGGAAAAGCGCCATCACGATTATCTGCAACATGTTCGCGTCAAGAAGGGGGCGTAGAAAGTTTCCGGGGAAAATGTTGACGATTGTGTTCATGAACGGCTCTGCGGCCTTGGCCTGGTAGTGGGCATCGGCGGTCTGGAGAAGAGGGAAAAAGCCCTTGCAGAGGTTTGCGATGAAAAGTCCTATGGTGATTGCGATTGCCGTGGTGAATAAATAGTAGACTACAGTCTTTCCGCCTATCGCGCCGACTTTTTTGATGTCCTTCATGCTGACTACACCGGCCATAATTGAGAAAAGTACAATCGGGCCGACAATGAATTTAATCAGGTTGAGGAAAATCGTTCCTAATGGCTTGATGTAGCTTTGTGCGAACTCAACATGATTCCGTGCCAGAAGCCCCGCGAAAATCGCAAGGACAAGAGCGATAAAAATCTGAACCGCAAGGGGAATGTCTTTGTTCACGTCAAGGCCGGACTCAGACTCTACGCGCTTTTCAATGAGGTTGTCGTTCTCCATATCTCTCTCCCGTAAAAAACTCCGCGTTAGTGGCGCGACAGAATGTCGTGCCAACTTAATTTTTTGTTTTATTTATTTTATCATAAAATACTCTGTACGCAAGAAAAGTTTTTTTCAGGAGAGGCAGTTTTTTTACAATTTTGTTATTAGCTTTTAGTTGTTATGTCGAATGTCGAGTTTTCCCCATAAATTAAGAATTCTATTGAAAAAGTCAAAAACGGTCGGAATTTTGGGTAGTGTAACCGCATTAATTGGCAGACAAATTGTAAGCCTCTCAATGAACTCTAATTTTGGCGGAAGCGGGAAGGAGCGGCGCGGACTGCGAAAACACGCTGTTCTTGCCTGCCGCGCAAGCGGCAAACGTATAAAGTTTCAAGGCAAGAACAGCGTGTAGCGACGATATCTAGCGGTTTCGACAGGTCGCGAGCGCGACTGGTAGCGCACGTCAAAATTGGTTTGTAGAAAATCTTACAAATTTTCTTTTGTCTCAATTCTTATTTTATAAAAACTCGACACTCGTTCAGTTAGAAGTCAGCCAATTTCGGCGCGCGAGGGTATGGAATAACATCGCGGATGTTCTCCATTCCGGTCACGTAGCGGATAAGACGCTCAAATCCCATTCCGAATCCAGAGTGGGGGACAGAGCCGAACTTGCGCAAATCCATGTACCAGTCGTACACAGACTCGTCCATGCCGCGCCTTTTGATTTCGGCCATCAGCTTGTCGTAGTTCTCCTCGCGCTCAGAGCCTCCGTTCAGCTCCCCGATTCCTGGAACCAAAACGTCAACGGCCTTGACAGTCTTTCCGTCCTCGTTCTGCTTCATATAGAAGGATTTGATTTCCTTCGGGTAGTTGTAGACCATAACCGGCTTCTTGAAAATCTGCTCGGTAAGGTAGCGCTCATGCTCGGTCGCGATGTCGCATCCCCAGTAGGGCTTGAACTCGAATTTCGCCTTGTCGGCGACCTTCTCAAGCTCCTTGATTGCATCGGTATATGAAATTCTCTCGAACTTTGACTTGACCACATGCTCAAGCTGGGCGATAAGGCCGGGCTGTATGCGCTTGTCAAAGAACTCAAGGTCTGCGCGGCACTTTGTCAAAGCCCAGTTCAAAAGGTATTTGACGAACTCTTCTTGCAAGTCCATGTCGTCCTCAAGGTCATAGAAAGCCATCTCAGGCTCTATCATCCAGAACTCGGCAAGGTGGCGGGGAGTGTTTGAATTCTCTGCACGGAAAGTCGGTCCGAAAGTGTAGACACGGCTCAATGCAGTCGCCAAAGTCTCTGCCTCAAGCTGGCCTGAGACAGTGAGACTCGCCTTCTTTCCGAAGAAGTCCTTGCTGTAGTTCACGATTTTGGCTGCGTCCTCGATTTTCATTCCGCCCTGACCGGCCTTGACTCCCATCTCGGCGATTTTTTCGAGAGAAAGAGTCGTCACCTGGAACATCTCTCCTGCACCCTCGCAGTCAGAGCAGGTGATTTCAGGCGCGTTGATGTACTGGAAGTCCCTCTCCTGGAAGAATGAGTGGACTGCGAATGCCATCTGGCTCCTGACGCGGTAAACGGCACCGAAAGTGTTCGTGCGTGCTCTCAAGTGGGCGTTCTCGCGCAGGTACTCCATGGACATCTTGTTTTTCTGGAGCGGATATTCGTCAGGGTTGCACTCGCCCAAGACCTCAAGAGTCTCAAGAGTCACCTCAACAGCCTGACCAGAGGCCGGGGACTCAATGATCGGGCCTGTCGCGCGGACAGATGCGCCTGTCGAAATGCGTGAAAGCTCTTTCTCTATATTCTGCGGATTTGCGTTCTTGGAAGGATTATTGCGGTCAAAAGTCAGCTGGATATTTGCGAAGCAGGAACCGTCATTCACCTGAATAAAAACAAGGTTCTTTGAGTCACGCTTTGTGCGCACCCATCCCTGCACAGTAACTGTCCGTCCGTCAGGCGCGGAGGTCAAAAGTTCTTTTATAAGTTCTGTTTTCATAACTTGATATTCTAGCGATTTGCCGTGATTTTTACAATCTTGTTTTTAAGCTGGGCGCTTCCCGCCGTGTCTGGCCATCCATGGCCAG
>CAMOIE010000003.1 GCA_946615905.1 uncultured Treponema sp.
GACGGATGTCTCCTTCGTCTAGTGGTTAGGACATCGGGTTTTCATCCCGACAACACTGGTTCAATTCCAGTAGGAGATGCTAGGACCTTGTAATTCTTATGAGTTACAAGGTCTTTTTTTTTGAGCCGGGCAGCGATGAATGATGAATTTTGAAGAAAGATTTACTCCTCAAGTTGTTGAGTTAATGCGAAGTCATATTGCCGACGCTGACGGAAATGAAGTTTTTTTTGCAGGTAAAATCGACCAGACGGGAAGGGTTGTGTTTATTTCCGCCGCGGCAAGAGGCAATGTCCATGAGGTTCCGGTCAATTTTGCCCAAAGCAGGGAAGCCGCCGTTTTAATACATAATCATCCTTCCGGCAATTTGCATCCGTCTGACGCTGATTTGGCTGTGGCTTCTTCTTGCTCGGAGGACGGCAAGGGCTTTTACATAATCAACAACGATGTCACAGACCTTTACGCCGTGATGGAGCCTGTCCTTCCGAAAGTCATAGTTCCTTTAGAAAGCGAGAAGGCTGCATTTTATCTGTCTTCAAAAGGTCCGTTGGCTCAGCAGTCAGAATTCTACGAGGAAAGGCCTGTCCAGCTGGATTTGATAAGGCGGACGGCGGAGACTTTCAATAAAAACGGAATCGGCATTTTTGAGGCGGGAACCGGAGTCGGAAAGTCTTTTGCCTATTTGATTCCATCTATGCTATGGGCCTTGCAGAACAAGCAGAGGGTTGTCCTTTCGACAGGGACGATCAACTTGCAGCAGCAGCTTATAGAAAAAGATATTCCCGCAGCGGAGAAAATAATCGGTAAGAAAATAAAGTCAGTTTTGGTGAAGGGACGGCAGAATTTCTTGTGTCTGCGCCGCCTTTCGGAGGCCGGTAAAGAGCGGGATTTGTTCAGCGAGGAGACTGAGATTTTTGACAAAATCGCCGCATGGGCAAAGGAAACTCCGACTGGCAGCAGGTCTGACCTGTCATTTTTGCCTCCTGAGAACATCTGGCAGAGGGTCAATTCTGAGTCGGATGCCTGTATGGGAATGCGCTGCCCTTTTCGCGAGAGCTGCTTTGTGATGAAAGTCCGCAAGGAAGCCGCTGACGCCCAGCTTTTAGTCGTAAACCACCATCTTTTGTTCGCCGACATCGAGGCCAGGATGAGCGGAATCGGTTATGATGACTCCGCCGTTTTGCCCCCCTATCGGAGGATTGTCTTTGACGAGGCCCACGGAATTGAGGATGCCGCGACATCATTTTTTAGCGAAGCCTTTTCCCGCTTCAAGCTTGTAAAGCAGTTGAATCTCTTGTACCGGCAGAGAAAAGGAACTGCCGCAGGCTTTTTGTTCACCGTGGCGGCCCTTGCCTTGCAGGAGGACAACTCAAACCTCGTGATGGAGGAAATCAATAAAATCAGGGAGTCTCTCCTGAACCTTGAGATTGCGGCCGAGAATTCCATGGAAAAAGAATCCTCAATAAGGCTTTATCACGGAACAGCGGCGAGACTTGTCCCTGTTTTGAAAGGCCTTTCCGACTTGCAGAATCATCTTTCCAAGGTGACTGGTTTGGTCAGGGAGATGATGGAAAATATTGACGACAGCGACAAGGATAATCCCGTGATTTGGGAGACAAAGGCGGTGCTACGCCGTCTTGACGATGTGGCGGCCCTCTGCTCAAGCTACTCGATGTGGGATGAGCATACGGACTATGTTTTCTGGATTCAAAAGCAAAGGCTTCCCCAGGCTTTGGTAAAGGACGGGGCGAATCCTTTTTACGTCCAGTTTTATAAGACCCCGCTCGATATTGCCCCGATGATGAATTCCGGCATTTATGAGCCTATGGAAAGCGTTGTGAATATGTCGGCCACGCTTGGAATCGGGGGAACTTTTGACTACTGGAAAAAACGGACCGGAATCCATTTTGCGGAGAAATCAAGGATAGAGGAGGGGGCTTTCCCTTCTCCGTTTCCATACAGGACGAACCTTCTTTTCGCAGTTCCGAGCGACGCTCCATTCCCGGACTCGCAGAATTTTCAGGCTTGGATCGAGGAGGCTGTAATAAAGCTGATAAGGTCGGCAAAAGGACGGACTTTAGTCCTTTTCACTTCCTACGATAGCCTTCGCCATGCTTGCGACTCTGCAAGAACTGGCTTGCGGGATTTTGGCCTAAATATTTTGAGGCAGGGTGATGACGACCGATTCAGGCTGCTTTCCGCCTTCAAAAATGACCTCTCAAGCGTCTTGTTCGCGACCTCCTCTTTTTGGGAGGGGGTCGATGTTCCAGGAGACTCTCTGAGTCAAGTTATAATCGTCAAGCTCCCGTTCGGGGTTCCCTCTGACCCGATTTTTGCCGCCAGAAGCGAGCAGATTCAAAGCAGGGGAGGCTCTCCATTTATGGAACTGAGCGTTCCACAGGCGGTGATTCAGTTCAGGCAGGGCTTTGGAAGGCTTATCCGCCGCAGCGATGACCGTGGGGATGTGGTTGTTCTTGACAGGCGTATTATGGAGAAGGCCTACGGAAGAATCTTCATCGCCTCGATGCCCGACTGCAAAAAAATCTATTCGCCGTTAAACGAAATTTTAGAATCTGTTGAAAATTTCCTCTCTTAAATGTACAATTTTAAGTATGGTTTCAATAGTTACAAATATCATCACAAGTTGTGCCGTCGTTCTTGCCGTGATCGGGTCTGCGATTGGCAATATTCTGGCATATCCGATTTCTAAAAAACTCTGTCTGGCAATTTCCCGCTATATAACGGATGTCTGTGCAATCAGGGTCTTTGCCATAATGAACACCTATAAGCATTTTAAGACCATTTGCTTTAAAGACCACAAGGAAGAACTTCCCGAGAATTTCATAATAATGTCAAACCATCAGAGCCTTTTGGACATTCCCCTTTATATGAAGATGTTCCACAAGGAGCGCAACTGCCGCTTTGTCGCGAAGGACGAGCTTGCCCGCCATGTCCCGCTTGTCTCAGAGATGCTTCGCGCTGAAGAGCACTGCATGATTCCCCGCAGGGGCAGCCCTTCTGTCGCGATGAAGACAATCGACAATTTCGGAAAGAGGGTGGTGGAGAGAAAGCAAGTCCCTGTGATTTTCCCAGAAGGAACCAGAAGCAAGGACGGCAGCCTCGGAACCTTCTATGCGGCGGGATTCCGCCGTCTCTGTGAGGCGACAAAACTGCCGGTGGTAGTCTGCGCATTGGACGGGGCTTGGAAGCTCCGTGGACTGGACACTTTTTTTGAGAACCTTCATAACGGAACTTATCGAGTTAAGATTGTAGGCGTTTTTCCTGCTCCGAATGGAAAAGAAGAGCAGGTTGACTTGCTGACAAAAGGGAAGGAACTGATTCAAGCCCAGCTGGACGAATGGCGGAAGGCCTAGCGGTAGCAGGGCTGACGCCTTGTCCTAAAAAAAAAACCGACCCTCATGGAAAAGCGCTTTACCATGGGAACCGGTTTTATTAAACGGAAACGAAATGCTTATTTTGTAAAGTCTTTCGGTCTGCGCTCCTGGCGTTTGCATTTGTTGCATTCTGCCAAGTTGCGAAGTCTGCCGTTTTCGTACATTGTCTTCATAATAATTTCTCCGCCACAATCGGGGCAGACGAATTTCTGTGTAGCAACTGTTGTACGAGAGTTTTTACTGGCTCCAGCCATGACTAGCCTCCACTTGGATAATCGATTATTTTATGATTCTATAGATATTTGCCCTGTGTGTCAATGCTGCAAAAGGCAAAATTTTAAAATTCAATGATTTCACCGTTCAAGACTGCCTTCATAAGCTGGTCTTTTTTATATACTAGTTTTAGAGAAAAAAAAGGAACCTTTTTTTGTAAAAGGTCGAGGAAAATTTCGTCTCCCTGCCAGTGTTCCAAATCATTCATTTTCTCGATGGGCACCCATTCAAGCCAGCCTTCGTCACATTCTTTGACACTTCCCTCAAAATTGGTGGCGTGAAAGAGATGCATGTATTCGCCTTCGTATATGTCGGAAACAAAAGTCACGATTCCGCAGTAGCGAGGATTTTTCAGGACAAGGCCGGTTTCTTCCTCGACTTCCCTCTTTACACATTCTTCTGGACTTTCGCCCTCCTCAAAATGTCCGCCTATGCCAATCCACTTGTCCTTATTGATGTCGTTGACCTTTTTAATACGGTGGAGCATGAGATATGAATTGTCTTTTTCGATATAACAAAGGCTTGTGTTCTGCATTTTTACCTCTTTTGCCTGCTAGAATTGAATCGTGCAGCCTAAAAGCCATTTGCCGGTCAGGTAAACAACCTTGTCCCAAGTGGCGTTATAGGCTCCAGAAATTTCCGTGTTTATTGTAACATATTTCGAGATTCCCATATCAAGTGAATGGGTGTAATCAAATGAGTATTTTTTTGTAATTTTTGAGGAACTTGTGGATGTCGCCCTTGAAAGACCTGCATTTACGGAGTCGGTTCTGGAAATCTTTAAATGCGGATTTTGGTAGATTGAAGGTTTGAAAATGGCTATTGCCCCAGTAATAAGTGATGATTTTCCCGCCCTCTTGTAAATTAAGGTCCCTTTTGCACTGAGGTCGTCTTTTGACTCGATTGTGTATTCTAGGCCTGTTTTTATTGAGTCTGTCTTTGAGATAAAAAATGAGGCTTGGCTGTAGCCGCTGTAAAGCATTGTGATTTTTGCCTGACTAGTTCTTGGGACTTTTACCGCTGCGGAAAATGAGGCTGTATATTCATCTGTGGCGAAACATGCAAAAAGTGGAAACTGGCCCTGTCTTCCGAATATATTGACAGCAGTCCATCCGACTTTTGCCTTGTACTGATAAGTGTCTCCGACGGAGGTTGATGTTCTGATGTCTCTGACTGCTGACAAATCTGCGCTCGAAGGAAGGAAAAAATCTTTTATTGAATTAAAAAGGGGCCTTTTCCAGGTGAAATTATAGGTTCCCGTGTAATATTCTGATTCTGCCGATGATGATGATTTATTTGTATCTGACAAAATTTTGTCCCGCAATTTTACGGAAGTCAAGTCGAGAATCGGGCAGGCCTTTAAAAACCAGTCTTTGTCTGCAAGGACTTCTTGCAAGTCTTTTCTATCTCGTTCGTAGGAGCCTCCTTCTCTTGATTTTGAGACACCGCCAGCAGCCTTGGTCCAGGAAAGTGCAAAATTGTTTTTTGCAAGCGAAAAGGGGAGGCTGATTCCTGCGGAACTTGAGTCTGTAAAGAGAATTGAGGATGCCGACTTGTATTTTCCTTCTGATTTTGCAGAAACTTTTGGGCGAAAATGTGCGAAATTCACAGGAAACTCTGCCGAGGCCGATGCACTTACCGTTCTTTGGGATGCATTTTCCTTGCCTTTTGAAAAAGCGAGTTTTGTTGAGTCCTGCCAGCCGGAAGCGTAATTTTTATTGTTCAATTCTTCTGTTGAGGAGGCGTGAGAATTTAGTTTTTGCGACACCGTGGCTTCTGTAGTCAAAATCGCATGCTTATAGGCCAAATTGACCTTCCCGCTGGCATTTTGGTTTTGAGACCAAGAGTCTGCATTTGCCGATGTTTTTGCAAAAAGGCTTAATGGCAGGCCGAAATGATTGAAATTAAGACCTGCTGAATTTTCTTTATCCAGCGATGAGTCGTAGATGTAGGAATATTTTTCACTGAAATCGAATATATTTACCAAAGGGCTCTCTGTTTCAAATGAGTGGGAAGCCGACGTGAGAGAGGACTTAGTTTCACTTGAAAAGGAAACTGATCCTGAGGATTTTATTTGCGTCACTGTTGCCGAAAGTATGGCGGATGCGGGCGCATTTTTTTCCGTCTTGTAGTCTGTGTCGATTTTTTTTGCTGCCCCTATGCTTCCTGTTGTGGATAATGCAAGGTCTTTTAGAATGCTGTAATCTCCTGCCTTGATGACCTCCTCGTCCTTTTTCCATTTGATTGAGGCTTTTTCTTGCAGACTTGCAGTTTTAATGGCATCATCCAAAGATAGCTCATCGATTGCAAAGGAGCCAGCCTTTACATAAGTGCCGTCAGAAGCGGCAGGGTTCAATGTGTACCTGACTTTTGCAGAAACGACAGAAGTATCTATTTTTAGAGAGGATGGTGCGATTTTCTTTCCATTAATAAAGACTTTTTTATCCAAAAGTGAAACAGTGATTTTTTTCCAGGAGTCATCCATAAAGTCTTTTATTTGTGAATATGGAATTGCGCAGTAAATTGCGGTTTTCTCTTGGCTTGTGTAGGATGTCGGTCTTAAAAGTTCAAATGAGAGAATTTCATCGTCACTGGTGGCTGTGGCAGCAGAATCTGTTGTAAAACTTGTAAATTTGCACCAAAAGGCCAGTTCCTTGTAGTTTTCAAGGTCAATCTCATCAAAATAGTGGAAAAAAGTCATCTGAGACTTTTTTCCTGTCCAAGAGTCGGTTGAATTTGGAAGCGAAGATAGAGAGTCTGTCCTCCATGAAAATTCCTGCACGTAATTTGTTTTGGAATTGAATTTATCGATTTTAGAGCTTGAGAGGCTTGAGTCTGTTTTTTCCATGCTGGTTACGGTTAGTTTTTCATCTGCTTCGATTGTGAAGGTCAATGCACCGGCTTCGTATGGACCTGCGTAAATTGTCCCAGAAGAATTTTCCGTTCCTGTGATTATGAGACGGGCATTTGCGGATGCTGAAAGTCTGCTACGGTCTTTGTCTGTCAAAGTTACTGTTACAATCTGCCAGCCCCGCTGACTTGAAGAAACTGTGAAAGCTGATTTTACCCCGCTTGCACTTGGATCTGAAATTTTCCAAGTTGGCACGGAATCAGTCGGCTCGCTCTCAAAATCTTTTGTGGCTTGAACTCCTAGCTGTAAATAAAGGGAAAAATCTTCGCTTCCGCCTGCGTTTTTTATTGCGATTGAAAATGTTGAGGCTGAAGGCAAATTATTGCTGACTTCAGGAATTAAAATTCCTTCTCCGGCCCAATAGGGACTTGATGAGCTTGCACTTGAAAAAGATGAAAAATCCCATGAAATGGGAATTGCGTACCCTGAGATTTCTGAGTCTGATTTTCCGTCAGTCGAATCGATTGAACCGTCAAATTCAGAGGTCAATTCGATTCCCTCGTCTGTGTTCAATGTTGGAACGAAGTTTTCTGGCAGATCAACTCCGGCTGTCTTGCTTAAATATTGTGTTTCCCCTTCATTTTCGTCCATTCCGAGTATTCTGTAAGAGCCTGTTGTGTTCACTAAATCCAAGGCCGTGCAAAGCGTGTTTTGAATCTCAAAACTTTCTTTTTTGTATAGAAGGCCTGTTGCGAAGGCTGCATAGCCTGGAGCTGAGTAATCTGCGTCTCCGTATTTTTTGAGCGGTGAAAGTGCCAATCGGCTGGCAAGTGAAATGTCTCCCGAAAAGTTTTGGGTGAAAGTCTTTTTAAGTCCGACAGCCGCAGCTAAGGTTCCAGTTCCTGAATCCCCGCTGTCGGTTGACCATGTCGCATAGATTCTGTCAGTTGTCCCTGCTGGAGAAGAAAGGGTTATGGAGCCTGATTCTGGGTCATATTTTGCCCCGGAATCCAGAACCCCGTTTATGTAAACTTTTACAGTTCCGGGAACAGCATCGGTTCCTATATCGTAGCGAGAGACTGCCGTGTAAGTCCTGCTTTTTAAAATTAAGTCATTGTTGGAGCCGTAGCCTAGATAAATTCCTGGATTTTCTTCCGCAAATGGAAAGGCGATTTTAGGGGAATTGGGACTTTCATTTGAAGCTTCTTCAAGATATACGTCTGCATAAGCGTGATTTTGATATAAAAAATTTTCCTGGGTCAAGGCAAAATCTTCCTCCGCTTCTGCTGCCAGATATTTTTTTGAGGTGACTCCTGTATTTTTTGAAACGACAGAAATGTCTGCAGCCTTGTTTATTCCCAAATCATAGCGGTTGGCGGCTGCAAAAGGGGAAAATCCTGCCGCATGCTGGACGAATAAAACTGTTTCCCCTGAAATTTCGGAAAAAAATCCGTCAGTTTCATTACCAGTCGAATCAGGTCCTGGAGCTCCTTTTGATGATTTTTTTCCGTATGAAAATTCCGACAGATTCACTGTAGAAAACCAGGCCTGGACTGCTCCTAAAAATGTTTCATGGCTTCCGGGAGAATCTTTCTTTCCGAATTTGCCAAGTTCTTTTTTCAAGCTTGCCAAATAATCTGGAGAAATTGCAAAGGCCACGGCCGGAAGACTGCCGTTTTGCCTGTAGGCTTTTGCGTCTTTTGACAAGATGACTTTTGAGGACGAGGCAATCAGAAGGTATTGGCTTGAATCCAGTTTTTTATAGTGAAGTCCCTGACTGTCCGAATATTCTCCCGATGCATTTTGAACGTAAACATCTGTTACGGAAGTTACCGCCCCTGCTGAAGGTAAAAAATACTGACTTCCTGTATTCCACTTTGAAAGGTCTATCTCATCTTCTGAAACTGAATACTTTCCGTACCAGCTTTTATCATCTGTTGCAAGCATGTCGTAGCGGACTGCGGCGTCCGCCTTCCAGCTTTTTCCCCCGAGAGAAATTGAAAAGCCTGGTGCCTCGTTTTCTCCCCCGCCGATAGAATATCCCGCATCCGAAATTGAATAAATCTCAGGAAAGACGATTCCTCGGTTTGCGATTCTAGCGGCTTTTACGGTTCCGTCTCCTAGGTAGCCTGCCGCGATTGTATTTTTTTTGAATTCGTCAGCAAAATCCGCCTCAAAATACCAGTGTCGGTTGACCATGAGCCATAGACTTAGGTCAACGTTTTGGGTAAAAACCGGGTTGCCGATTGAAGCCGCTGTGTCCGTTCCAAAACCGCTTGTCATTGTGGATTCTGAAGAAAGCGAGGATTTCCAGTAGCCTGACGCGAAAAATTCGACTTTATTGCCGCCGAGATCTTTTCCAAAAAGGCGCTCTATGTTCTCATTTGCATTCAGAGGCAGTTTTTCCTTGTCAAAGACTATTGATGCCGCCCCGTCTGAGTCCCGCTTGGTCAAGTCCTCTTCGGCAGATGATTTTGCGGCACAGAGGGTGAAAATTGCGAGGGAGAGCAAAAACACCGTGACTTTCTTGCCACCGTCAATGAGGCGCGCCTTGGTGATTTTGATTTCCGGGTGCTTTTTTTGCGAGGCGAACACGGCCTGCTCGACCTTGGCCTTTTTCTCCTCCCCGAAGTCAAACAGCTCTGTCTGCCTGGGGCTTCCCTCGTCCTCAAGATTTTGGATTCCCACGCCGAGAAGGCGGATTCCTCGTCCGGCCAGACTTTTTTTCTCAATCAGGCGTTTTTCCCGCTCAAAGAGGTCTTCTAGTGAAGTCACGTAGCGGTCTGAGGTTTCCTGAACGCTGATAGTTGAAAAGTCATCGTAGCGGAGCTTTAAAAATGCTGTCTTGCTTCTGACTTTTTCGTCCCTCATCCTGAAAATGACGGACTCGCAGAGACGGAGCAGGGAGGTCTCTATAATCTCCTTGTCGTAGAGGTCGTAGGGGTAAGTGCTTTCGTTTGAGATTGACCGTGATTTTGTCTCGCGGTCAAAGGAGCCTGGATATTCCCCCCGTACCGCCGAATACAAGAATTCCCCGGCCGCCTGACCGAACAGGCTTTGTAAAAGTGGCAGGGAGCGGGAGTAAAGCTCTTTTGTCGTCCTGATTCCTGACTCATGGAGCTTTGAGAGCGTTTTTCCGCCGATTCCCCAGACTTTCTCAAGAGGAAGGGAGAGCATGAAGTCTTTTTCATAGCCGCGCGGAATCTTGAAAAATCCGTCGGGCTTTTTCATGCCGGAGGCGATTTTAGCAAGGTATTTTGTGGAGGCCATTCCGACTGAAATCGTGAGTCCTGTCTCCGCAAAGACTTCGTTTTTCAGGTTCATGGCTGTCTGCTCGTAGGGACCGAAAAGTCTCTCCGTTCCTGTGATGTCGACAAAGGCCTCGTCAATCGAAATCTGCTGTATATCCGGCGAGTATTTTGCCAGAATCCCCATGATTTTCTGTGAAAGCTCGTGGTAGCGCTTGTAGTTTCCCCGCACGTAGATTCCAGTCGGGCAGAGTTGGACAGCCTTGAAGAGGGGCATAGCCGAGTGGACCCCGTATTTTCTCGCCTCATAGGAAGCCGTCGAGACAACCGCCCGTCTGTCTCCGGGAATTCCGCCCACAATCACGGGCTTTCCCTTCCATTCAGGATGGTCGAGAACTTCCACAGAGGCGAAGAATGCGTCCAAGTCGACGTGAAGAAAAACTCCGCCCATTATAGCTTGTCCTTTTGGTCTGTGCCGGAACTTGAGATGACTACAGTTTCTCTGGTGAATTTATGTTCATCTTCCGTAGCGTAAATTGCCGTCACTGAAATTTCTGATGAAGTATTGCTTTCCGAGGCATAGTCCACTGTCATTTTTGATGGTGGAAAGTCAGGAATGATAAAATGCACTTTGTTCAGGTTTTCTCCAGAAACATATTCAAAGGAAGAATACAGGACTGGATTTTCCTCGTGCCCGTCAACTGATATTCGGCAGTTTATCATTTGCTCTGTTGATGAAATCGAAATGTGGTGGGTTGTCATTCCTAAAAATGATGTTTGACTCTCTGTTACTGACAGACGGCCGGCGTCTTGTGGAACTGTTGTATTTACAAAGGCTTTTGCAGCCCTCTCCTGTGGTCTGTAGGCAATTTGTGAGATTGAGAACAAAAATAAGAAAATGAAGGCCGAAAGTAGAAAGGTTGGAAAAATGATATTTTTCAAGACCCTCTTTTTTACTAGCGACTGGGCACTAAAAAAAATATTTATCCTGATTAAGATTCTCAGCCACATGATATGAAATGGAAAAACTGCCAGCGTTAGAAGAAGGTTTTGCAGGGGCTGGCAGAATACGAACTCAGCCAGCTTTTTGTCGCTGGCAAGCCGTATCGTAGAATATGCGTATGGGGCGAAGGGTAAAAGCATTAAAATTGATGAAAAAATTAAAGGAAAAATCCTTTTTGACCCCCTGGCAAAATAAATCAAAATGTATTCTGCAGAAAAGATGACGAAAAACAAGAGGTCGACGGCGGAAAAGAAAAATATGTTCATTATCGAGAAAATCGCAAGTACGTAGCTTGAGACGAATGTTGCAACTGGCATGTGCAGGCTTTCCTGAATGAAAAAGAGAATTGACATTAGTGCCAGTGAAATCGTGATTTTTACGCCGAACTGATATACCGGGTTTGCATGGGCAAGTGGCGGAAAAAAATTACAGACCGCTTCCCCAGCCTTTAGGGCAAAAAAAGCTGCGGTGAATGTAATCGGAATAAAATACATCTGCCTGAAGAATTCCCGTTTATGCTGAATTCTATGCTTTCCGATAAAAGAAAATGCAGTGAGAATAAAAAGTCCTATGGCCCCGATTGCAAAAAGGGTCATGGTTAGAATTCTTTCCCCAAGAAAAAAAGGCCTGAATGGCTCTGGAAGTGCGATGGCGATGTAATGACTGTCCCAAAACTGACTTTCGTAAGTTGGATATTGCAAAAGAAAATTTTCCAAGGCTCTTAACGAGTTTCCCTTTGGGGCTGTAAAGCCGATTGCGGGAATTTCTCTGAGAATGTAGGCCTGCAAACGCCCCTCACTTGCTAGAATTCCAGTCCGGTACAAGGAGCCGAACGGGGTTTTAAAAATAAATTTCGAGTCTGTCTGGCTGCAACTTTTGGAAATTGCTTTTACCATCCAGAGCGGGGCAGACCTTTGTGCACCTGCCGTAATAATCTTTATCCGGTGGCTGGGATCTTTGTCGTAAAAAATGCAGACCGTGGCGGCCTTGTCTGGATTTTCTACGCTTGAGGCGAATGCTGTGGTCGATGGGGCTGTAAAAAAATCTGTTCGCAGGGGAGAAACAGGGGCAGTGAATAATAGTTGGACAGAGACTTTTAGTTCCGTGCCCATGATAAAATCTGCCATGTCTAAAATCTCATCCTTGTGGAAGTATGCATCTTCTTGTCTGAAGTCTAAAATTACGGTCGTCCTCTCAAGATTTTCCTTTGAACCTTCTTTTTCCGTGTTTTTAGCCGGAATATCGACCAGACAGTTGAATGGAAATTCGTCACCTGATGATTCGGATAGTTCCTGTCTTTCTACTTGAAGTCCTGCTTCCTTCAGCCAACTTTCTGTTTCCTTGCAAAGGCTTGTTCCTGTCGGAATCTGACTTGAAAAGACGGGAAATAATGCTGAGAAAATTGTAAAAAATATAAGAATTCTTTTTGAAAGCCGGTCTGCCGTTGAAAAAGACATGTCATTAAATTATCGGATTTTTATTTTATCTACAATATATGCTTTTGATTTGCCTTCTTTTGCTTTCAGAATTTAACCTTTACAATTTGCTGATTCTCGGATTATAATTAAATAACATTTTTAAAAATTTTTCAAAAAAAATTGGAGTCCATCTATGAGCGGAAGCGGAAAGAAGTTTATTATCAGCCTGCCTTTGAAAGTCATTCTTACAGAGGAGGGAGCTTCACGCTTTATCAGTGGCAAAAAAAAACTGCTTCGATTCCGTCTGGCCGACAACGTTGAGGAATACGGCATTTCGCTCAATTCATTTTCACCCCAGTCTATCCAGGACATGGTTTTGCGGGGCTACATCTCCAAAATTGAAATCTCAATGTCAGAATTCGTCTCCGTCCGACAGGAAGTCATGGATTTGTCAAAGGTCCTTGTTTATTCACTTTTGTACAAGCAGTTTGACCGCCAGGTTTTCGGCGACATAATCAAATGCGACTGCGTTCAGAAATTCAACCGCAAGAACCCGTCACAGCTTATCGATGAGCGCACCGAGCTGTCTGATTCACAACTCAAGTATTTTTTGAACACGAAAAAGACCTCGATGGCTCTGGCGAAAAAGTCAATCCTCGACCCTGTTTGGAAGTCAATTCTTGAGAACAAGGACTTGTCAGACGAGGAGCGTAACGTCTACCTTTTGATGAGCGAGAAATTTCTGACCCAGCTATCAATGATGAACTGGTATATCATCACGAAATTCTTCCAAACGGAAGGTTTTCCCCAGATTAACATCGCGATTCGCCACCTCTTGCAGATTTACATGGAAAAATCAAAGGTCGCCGAGTATATTTCGATTCTCGCAATGGAGCTGGCTTTGAACAGCGAGAACAACAACATTAGAAAAGAAGCCAAAATCATGTATGGAGACGGGGCTGAGGCTGAGCAGGCGATTTTTGACCCTGAGAAACGCGAGAAAATTGTCAACGAGATGAAAAATAAGCACGAGCTTGTATTTCTCTCATGGAAACTGGGAGGCGGTGCTGCTGCAATCGGCAAGCAGGGACGGCTTCAGGTCACACTCTACAACAAGGACGACGAATTTCAGGAAGTCAAGGAGAACATCGAGAGCAAGATGTCCGCCGACCTGAACAAAAAGAGCCTGATAGACTTTTACCGGGAGATTCCTGAGGGGCAGGAGAACACGGATTTGGGGCTTTACTATTTAGGCTACCTCGATGAGGCCTGTAAAAAAGTCAACGTTAAATTCGAGTCAATCGTAAATCAGTTCTCCGCCTCTGACTTGACGGTTATAAACTTGATTTTCAACTTTTAGCCTCTATGAACTCTTGCTCGGATACAGGAAAATTTCTTCTTTTTCTTTGCACGGGATTTTTGCTTAGTCTTCTGATTTTTTCCTGTGCGGATTCAGAGCCTTCCGTTTCTGATGTCAGGGCTTGTGTTGTATTTGACTTTTCAGATTTTGAAAATCCTCCGAGACAAAGTTTTGCCGTTTCGATAAGAACGAAGGCTGACGTCAGGCGGGCGGCAAGGCTTTCTGTAACTTTGGGGGATTTGGCATGGACTGTTACCCCTCCTGAGATTTTTGAGAACTCTGCCGGGCAGATGGTTTGCTTTACAAATTTTATCCCTCCAGAAGGCGTAAGCCTAAAAAAAGGCTTTCTGTCCGTTGAGTATTGCGATTTGTCTGGTCGGACGGCGCAGGGCTTTGCAAATCTTGATTTTCCTGAAGAAATCACTTCATCAACTGCTGAAAATTCTGTAAAATTATTGCAGGCTCAAAATAGCAAGCCGCTCCAAAACCTGGCTCTTTATGACGGGGAGGGGCAGCTTTTGTATTTTGGGAAAATGAAGGACAGTTGGATTGATGATACGGAAATTCTGCGGGAATTCAGGTCTGCCGTGAAAAAGCGGACTGTCTACCAAAGCATGAATCCGAATGTCTTTATCCTTTTGCCAGAACAAAAATTGTAAATTCTCATATTGAATTATATTTAGAGGAAGAAAATGACTGAAATGCCAGTAAGCGACAAAGAAAACGAAAAAGAATCTTCTGACTCCGACGTGCCTATACCGTCGAGTGAGGTGCTTTCAGAAGAATCAAAAGAATCCGCTGAGGAAAAAAACTACCCGCCTGTCCGCACATTTGTGATCCGTGCCGGGCACATGACGGAAGGGGAAAAACGCGCCTACGATGACCTTTCAAATGTATGGTGCCTTCCATACGAGCGCAAGCACTTGAATTACGCCGAGATTTTCGGGAACACAAACCCGGTCGTCATTGAAATCGGCTTCGGGATGGGAAAGGCCACCGCCATAATCGCGGAAAACAATCCTGACATCAACTACATCGGCTTGGAAGTCCATAAGCCTGGAATCGGCCGCCTGCTAAGCGAAATCAACCGCCGGGGGTTAAAAAATCTGAGAATCATCGAGCACGATGCGATGGAAGTCCTTGAGAACATGATTATAGACGGCTCTGTCTCAGCCTTTCATGTCTTTTTCGCAGACCCATGGCCCAAGAGAAAGCACTGGAAGCGCCGCCTTATGCAACGCCCACGCACTAATCTTTTAGAGAAAAAGCTTGAGGATGGCGGCTACGTCTACTTTGTCACCGACTGGCTTCCTTACGCTGAATTCGCCCTTTCCGAGCTGAATCAGACGGAGGGACTGAAGAATAAATTTGACGGCTACGCGCCCCACCAGGAGTGGCGGCCTGAGACCCGCTTTGAGGAAAAGGGCTTGGATGCCAACCGGGTGATTTCCGAGCTGTTTTTTGAGAAAAAATAATGACTGATTTATTTGACTTGGACAATGCCGCCCGCATTTCTGAACTTGCTTCTCTTATAAAAAAATACCAGGCCTCCTACTACAACGGTGAGGGGGAAATCTCAGACGCGGAATTCGACAAGCTCTGGGACGAGTTGAAGTCACTTGACCCGGAGAATCCGATTTTAAAGAAAGTCGGTGCTGATTCTGGGAATTTTGACAAAAAAAATCACGTAATGCCCATGGGAAGTCAGGAAAAGGCCGCCAACCCGGACCAGTTCCTTGCATGGGCGCAAAATCACGCCTATTCAGAATACTTGGTCGAGTACAAGCTTGACGGAGCCTCCCTTGAATTGCAGTTTAGGCATGGGGAGCTTGTCGCCGCCGTGACGCGCGGGGACGGGACTGTTGGAGACGACATCACGGCCAACGCTAAAAAAATGTCCGGGGTACAAGCAGCCCTATACGATGAAGTTGGAAATAAAATCGACTTTACGGGCGGGGTCCGCGGTGAAGTCCTGATGAGCCATGAGGTTCACGAAAAGCTTTATTCCGACAAGGCCAACTGCCGGAACGCCGCTAACGGACTTATGAAGAGAAAGGACGGCAGTGGAAGCGAAAACCTGACATTGATAACCTATGACGCATTCGCCACTGAGGGAAGCCAGCCTTTTTCCGACGAGGAGGAGAAAATCCTCTGGCTTAAAAAATGCGGCTTTAGGACCGTTCCCCTTGAAATCTGCAAAAGCCCTGACGATGTGATAAATTACCGCGCCCAGGTGATGGAAATCAGGCCGACATTAGCCTTTGACATTGACGGTCTTGTCGTAAAAGAGCGGGCAATCAACATGACGGACGCCTTCCGGGCCAGACCTGACAGGCAGATCGCCTTTAAATTCAGCCTGGAAGAAGCAGTGACGACTTTACGCGAGGTCGAATGGTCGGAGTCCGGGGCGACCTACACGCCGGTCGCGATTTTTGACCCGGTTCAACTTGCGGGAACTACAGTGAAAAGGGCCTCCCTTGCAAACCCAGACACTATGAGAAAACTTGGAGTCCAAATCGGAAGCAAAGTCGTCGTTGTAAAGAGGGGGGAGATAATCCCCAAAATCGAGTCCGTCATTGCCGGTGAGGGGGAGAGTCTTGCTCCGGTTGCCTTCCCTAAAAAATGCTCTGTCTGCGGCTCGGAACTTGTCGATGAGGGGAGCCGGCTTTTTTGCCCCAATAAAAACTGCGATAAGAGGGTTCTCCACCAGATTCAAAAGTGGATTTCCGTTGTTGACATCCGTGACTTTGGCGACTCTTTAATCCGCTCGCTTTTTAAGGATAAGGTAATTTCTTCTATTACAGATATTTACAAACTGACTGTAGAAGAACTGACCCCGTATTTTTTGAACGAGGAGAGCCTTGAGTCCGGTAAAGCGTCTTTGGGGGCGGAAAAAGTCTTCAATTCAATTCAAAATCACAGGAAGATGAGCCTTGCGGTCTTTACGGCAGGATTTGACATCGAAGGTCTTGGCGAGACCATGATGCAAAAGCTGATTGACGCGGGTTTCAACACTCTCGAAAAACTTCTTTCAGCCTCAGCCGAGCATTTTGCCTCAGTCTACGGCTTTGCTGAGATTACTGCCCGTGACGCGGTTCAAGGCTTGTCCGAAAATGCAGGAGAAATGCGGGCCCTTGTCTTAAGCGGAATCATCGAAGTCGAGGAGGGCGGGGCGGCTGGAAAATTGACTGGAAAATCATTCTGCTTTACGGGAGAGCTTCACACGATGAAGAGGGCTGACGCTGAGGCATTGGTCAAAAAGAATGGCGGAAGCTGCAAGTCCTCTGTAACAAAGGATTTGTCATATCTTGTGACGAACGACACAAGCTCCGGCTCCTCAAAGAACGTCAAGGCCGCAAAACTCGGCATCCCGGTTATCAGCGAGGAGGAATTCCTGGCCTTGCTGGGGTGACGCTTTTGACTTCGCCATCAGAACTAAAGATAAAGTCCTTCGTTTGTGCTATAATCCTATCTAGGATTTAGCCATGAATGAAAAAATTGTAATTGATGATTCACCTGTAGACGTTTCTACGGAAGTAAATTTTATTTGGTCTATTGCGAACAAGCTGCGTGGAACTTACCAAAGCGATAAATATAAGGATGTCATAATTCCTATGACAATTATCCGCCGGTTTGAATGTGCCCTTTCCAAGACAAAAGATGCCGTAATCAAACAGGTGGAAGATGATGAAAAAAGCGGAAATCAAACACCTGACCTAATCTATCAAAAGACTGCGGGCTACCAGTTTTACAACAAAAGCAAATACACACTGGCGGAACTTTTGAACGACAGCGAGAAAATCAAGACAAACTTTGAAAGCTACATTGACGGATTTTCTACCAACGCACAGGACATAATCACAAACCTTGAATTCAAAAAGCAGATAGAAAAGATGGCGGACAACAACCGTCTTTTTTCCGTTGTTCAAGCCTTTAGCGAGATTGACCTTAGCCCAGACACAATTGACAACATCAAGATGGGCTACATTTTTGAAGAACTTATCCGTAAGTTTTCTGAAAATGCTGAGGCCGGTGACCACTACACTGGGCGAGACATTATCAAGTGTATGGTCAGCGTTTTGCTAAGTGAAGGGTGCGAGGACTTGAAAGAGCCGCAAAAGGAAATCAGAATTATAGACCAGGCTTGTGGAACTGGTGGTATGCTTTCTACAAGTTATAACTTTCTTACAGCCTATAATCCAAGTGCAAAAATCCGACTTTACGGACAAGAAATTAACCCGGAATCATATGCCATGTGTATGGCAGAAATGCTTATCCGTGGGCAGGATGTGGCCAACCTCCGCAAGATGGATACGATGAAACAGGACTGTTTCCCCACCAAAAAGATGAGGTTTGTAATTGA
The DNA here is from genome assembly GCA_946615905.1 of uncultured Treponema sp. Classification (GTDB taxonomy): domain Bacteria; phylum Spirochaetota; class Spirochaetia; order Treponematales; family Treponemataceae; genus Treponema_D. The sequence goes on from CAMOIE010000003.1 coordinate 17,909, forward strand.
AAACCCGCCTTTTGGAACTGCTTGGGGCGGAAAGGATGCTGCAGAAGGCGTTGAGGAAGCGGTAAAGGCCGAGGCAGACAAAAAAGATAAAGGAAGATTCCCTGCAGGAACTCCTGGAAGTGGCGACATGCAGTTGCTTTTTATGCAGTCTGCCGTAGACAAGATGGATGAAGATTATGGCCGATGTGCAATTATTGAAAACGGTTCTCCTTTATTCTCTGGCGGAACTTCCAGCGGTGAGAGTCAAATCCGCCGTTGGCTTTTGGAAAAGGACTTGATTGAAGCAATTATCGCACTTCCTACAGACCTTTTTTACAACACAGGAATTGCAACATACATTTGGGTTTTGAGCAAGAACAAGCGAAAAGAAAGAATAGGAAAAGTCCAGCTGATAGACGCAACTTCTATCTGCCACAAACTCCGCAAGGCTCTTGGCAACAAGAGCAACGAGATTACAAAGGAAGATCGTGAAAGAATTACAAAACTCTATTCAAACTTTGCAGAAAACGAGCTTGTGAAAATCTTTGACAACGAGGATTTTATCTACCGTGAGTATACAGTTATGCGCCCTCTTTACGATGAAAATGGAAACCCTGTAAAAGACAAGAAAGGCAACATTGAATACGACAAAAAGACAAAGGACACAGAGATTGTTCCCTTTAAAGAATCTATTGATGACTACATGACTCGTGAAGTTTTGCCCCACATTCCAGACTCTAAGGCATTTTTTGAAGAAGATTTGAGCAAGAAAAAGCCTGTGATAAAGACTGGAGCCGAGATCCCTTTTACACGCCATTTTTACAAATACACAAAGCCACGGGCAAGCAAGGAAATTGCGGCTGAATTCAACGAACTTGAAAAAAGTGTTAGTGAAACACTAAAGGAACTGTTTGGAGAGGAATAAAGATGGCAGATAAAATTGTAAAAGATAAAATTCATGCAAAAGGCATTGATATTGAAATCTATACAGCAGATTTTCAAAATGAATATATTTCACTTACTGACATCGCAAAATACAAGAACAGCGAAGATCCTCGTTTTGCAATTCAAAACTGGATGCGAAATAAAAGCACTGTAGAACTCCTAGGAGTTTGGGAAGAACTTCATAATCCAGATTTTAACCGTGTCGAATTCGATACGGTTAAAAATCAAGCTGGTTCAAACAGTTTTGTCTTGACCCCAACAAGATGGATAGAGACGGTAAATGCAAAAGGAATAGTTTCAAAATCTGGGCGATATGGTGGAACTTTTGCACACAGCGATTTGGCGATGGCTTTTGCAAGTTGGATTTCGCCAGAATTTCAGCTTTACATAATAAAAGACTACCAGCGTCTTAAAAGCGATGAAAACAGCCGACTTTCCTTAAACTGGAATTTGAACAGAGAACTTTCAAAACTCAACTACAAGATTCATACAGATGCAATAAAGGATAATTTAATTTTGCCGGAACTTACAGCCGCTCAAAAGTCTTTTGTCTATGCTGACGAAGCCGATTTGTTGAATGTCGTACTATTTGGAAAGACCGCAAAACAATGGCGGGAAGAAAATCCAGATAAAAAAGGAAATGTCCGCGACTATGCAGACATCAACAGACTTTTGGTTCTTGCAAATCTTGAAAGTTACAATGCAATATTAATTGAACAGGGGTATAGTCAAGCCAAACGACTTGATCTTTTAAGGCAGACTGCAGAGAGGCAGTTACGAACACTCCTTGGGCTTTCATTACCCGAAAAACTTCTTACAAGTGGAGAGAAAAAATGAAAGACAGCGCGAGTTTTCAGAATGAAAAGTCGGTAAGTGAGCGAAGCGAACGGCGAATTGAATGGATTGGGGAAATTCCTGATGAGTGGGAAGTACATCCAGTTTATTATTATTTTGAAGAACGAAAAAATAAAAATTCACTAGGAAAAGAACAAAACCTTTTGTCTTTAAGTTATGGAAAAGTAGTGCGCAGAAATATCAACTCTGTAGATGGATTATTACCTGAAAGTTTTAATACTTATAACATAGTTGAAGAAAATGATGTAATTATACGACCAACAGATTTACAAAATGACAAGCGCAGTCTAAGGACAGGATTATGCAAAGAACACGGTATAATTACAAGTGCATATATTGCATTAAAACCAAAGCATATTTTTTCTCATTATTATCATTATCTTTTACATGCTTATGATGTCGAGAAAGTATTTTATAATATGGGAAATGGAGTAAGACAAGGTTTAAATTATCCTGAATTTTCTAAACTTCTTTTAATTTCACCTCCGCTCCCCACGCAGAAAAAAATTTCGGATTTTTTAGACGAAAAGTGTGCAAAGATTGATTCTCTTTCTGCAAACTTGAACAAGCAGATTGAGCTATTGGAAGAATACAAGAAGTCTTTGATTACAGAATGTGTCACTCATGGGATAAATGCAGATGCAAATATGAAAGCTTCTGGCATTGAATGGATTGGTGAGATTCCGGAGAATTGGAAAATGGATAAACTAAAATACAATTTGAAAGTTCATGAAGTAAAAGACCACGCTGATTCGGAAGTTCTTTCTTTATATCGTGAACTTGGAGTAATTCCTAAAAACAGTCGTGATGATAATCATAATGTCACATCAGAGGACACTTCAAAATATAAATTTGTCCGAAAAGGAGATTTCGTAATCAATAAAATGAAAGCGTGGCAAGGTTCAGTTGCTGTTTCAGATTACGAAGGAATTGTTTCTCCGGCCTATTATGTGTATGAATTCATAAATCAGAATTACGACAAAAAATATTTCCATCACATGATGCGAAATAAAACGCTTGCAGATGAATTCAAAAGAATTTCAGGTGGCATAAGAGAAGGTCAATGGGATTTAGACAGAACAGAATTTGAGAATATGTATCTTCCATTCCCCCCACTCGCCGAACAATCCGCCATCGCCGACTACCTCGACGCTAAGTGTTCCAAAATCGAATCCGCAATCGCCTCAAAAAAACTCCAGTTAGAAAAGTTGGAAGAATATAAAAAATCGCTTATCTTTGAATATGTGACTGGGAAGAAAGAATGTTAGAAAAATTATTAGACTTATTGAAAATAATACTTGAAAAATATCTTATTCCGGCTTTGGTAACTATTTTGTTATCAATTGTGTCTGTAAATTTTATTACAAAAGACATAGAACTATTTAAATCCTTATCAAGAATTGAGAATTATATTCTACAAGGATTATTCATTTTTTTAGTAATTTTGGTTTTATATTCAATCATTTGCAAATTTCACGACGCTTATAAAACTAAACATATTTTGGATTCATGGGAGAAATATAGTTTCGAGAGTATTATCAACCAAATTGATACATATCCAAACGAGGTCAGGGATATAATAAAAAAACTTTTTGCGAACAATAACAATCCAATTTCGATAAGCACTGATTATAGAGGAGCTGCTGACTTACAAAGATTATTATTTAATAAAGCGACATTATCACAGTTTGAAGAAACTTCACGCGGTACTATATACTTATGCAGATTGACAGATTCATTTTATAATAAACTAAAAAAGATTAATAAAATTAATGGTTTAATAAGTCATTATTAGAAATGTTTATTTATGAGAATTGTTCCGCCCAGCTGGAAAAACTGGAGGAATACAAAAAATCGCTTATCTTTGAATATGTTACTGGGAAAAAGGAAGTGTAAGGGGGAAAGAAAAATGACAGAATCAGAATTGAATAATATTTTCTCTGTTGGCGAAACCATTGCCGTAGAATTCAAAAGATGTGGGAACGGCATCCAAAGTGATGTTTACCAGACTGTCTGCTCATTTCTAAACCGTTTTGGAGGAGATATTTTTCTTGGAGTTCTGGATAACGGAGAGGTTGAAGGAATTCCCGAAAAGTCCGTTCCTACTCTTATTAAAAATTTTATAAGTTGCGTTGGAGATTCAAACTTATTCAATCCCACAGTTTACCTAGCTCCCGAACCTCTTGATTATAAGGGAAAGAAAATTATTCACATCTATGTTCATCCCTCAAGTGAAGTTCATTCTTACAAAAATGTGATTTATGACCGTGTGGACGATGCTGATGTTCAGGTTACTTCCACAAGTGCCATCGCTCAAATGTACATCCGAAAACAGAATATTTTTACAGAAAAGAAAGCTTACCCTTATGTAAAAACAGAAGACTTGAAACTCGAACTATTGAATACTGTAAAGAATCTTGCGGCAACCTACAACGGTGGTGACCATCCATGGCAAAAGATGGATGATATGGAAGTATTAAAAAGTGCAGGGCTTTACACACTGAATCAGGAGACAGGGAAATCAGGATTTAATCTGGCGGCAGTTCTACTTTTTGGAAAGAGCGAGGTAATTAAAGATTTATGCCCTGCCTACTGCACAGATGCAATTCTCAGAAAAGTCAATATTGACCGCTACGATGACAGGGACTACATTGACTGCAATCTTATAGAAGCCTATGACCGGCTGTTGGAATTTGGTCGGAAACACTTGAATGACAAATTCTTTATAGATTCTGACATGAACCGTAAGAGCATATCTGGAATAATTCTGCGTGAAATGATTTCCAATACTCTGATTCACCGTGAATATTCAAGCTCGTTTGTGGCAAAGTTTATCATCGAAAAAGACAGAATGTACACGGAAAATGCCAGCCGTTCTACAAGGGCAGGGCTTATTACTCCTGAAAACTTGCAGCCAGAGCCAAAGAATCCTACAATTGCAAATTTTTTCAGAATCACAGGTCGGTCTGATATTCTTGGAAGCGGAACACGCAATTTATACCGCTACAGTAAGATTTATTCAGGTGAAGAACCAGAAATTAAAGAAGGTGATATTTTTAGAATCACAGTTCCGATTGATGATTTATACGAAGATAAAAGTAATGAAATTGCACCAGAAAATGAAAATTATGCACCACAAACTGCACTACAAGTCGGAATTTCTGAAATAACTGCACCACAAAATGAAAATTCTGCACCACAAAACTTAACCAAGTCCGTTGCAAAAACATTGCAAATTATCAAGGAAAATCCTACTGTAACGGCAAGAGAAATCACTACAATTACAGGACTTTCTTTGAGAACAATAAAAGAACACTTTGCGCTTCTAAAAAAAGAAGGTATTATCCGTCATGTTGGAGCAACAAAAAATGGCTATTGGGAAGTCCAAAAATAAAGAGGAATAATATTTTATGAGCCTAGTCCAGACAGAAAAAGAATATCAGAATTACATTGTAGATTATTTGAAAAATGAGAACGGCTTTGTTGTTCACGATGACAATGACTTTAACACTTCTTTTGCATTTGATAATGGCCTTTTGCTTTCCTTTTTATATGCGACTCAAAAAAAGACTATGCAGGACTTGGAAAAAATATACAAGGATAATGCTACGTCGCTAGTTCTTTCTTCCATCAATCAGGAAATCACAAAAAAAGGCTCGTCTTTGATTTACTGCCTTAAGCATGGGGTACAGATTGGAAACCACCATCTTGATTTAATGTATACAAAGCCTGCCACCTCTTTCAACAAAGAGGAATACGAACGCTACACCCACAATATTTTTTCTGTTATCCCAGAAGTCAATGCAGATTTGGATAAAAAAGAGCGTGTAGACTTGGTTCTTTTTTTGAACGGCATTGCCATTATGAGTGTGGAACTTAAATGCAACAATTCCGGTCAGAATTACGAAGATGCAATTTACCAATACCGCCATGACCGCACTCCTGCAAAACGGCTCTTCTTGTTTAAGGCGGGCTGTCTTGTTCATTTTGCGATGGACTTGGACTATGTGTCAATGACAACAAAACTAGATGGTGAGAAAACGTCCTTTCTGCCATTCAACCAGGGAAAGAAAAGCATCTACAATCTAAAAAATGGAGAATCTATTGTAGAAACCGGAGACGGCAACGAAAACCGTGAGGACGGCAAGTTCCCAGCCTGCTATATGTGGGAAGATATTTGGAAGGGCGACACAATTTTGGAGCTTATTTCTAAGTTTATTTTTGTGGAGCGGACAGAGAAAAGGGATGCGGCGACAAAAAAGACTAAAATCAGTGAGAATCTTATTTTCCCTCGCTACCACCAGTTGCGTTTGTTGAGAAAGACTATTGCCCACGTAAAAGATAATCTTTCTTCCTGCAACTATTTGATACAACATTCGGCTGGAAGCGGAAAGACAAACTCTATCGCGTGGCTTAGCCATAGGCTTTCTTCTTTGCATGACAACGACGAAAAGCAGATATTTGACACGATTATAGTCGTTACAGACCGCTGTGTTGTAGACAACCAGCTGCAGCGGGCTGTTCTTTCGTTAGACCACCAAGAAGGGCTTATTCGTGTTATGAATGAGGATTGTTCTTCTTCAGATTTGGAAAAGGCTATAAACCGTGGAACAAAGATTATTGCCACAACAATTCAGAAGTTCCCTTATATCAAAGATAGCGTAAAAAAGTTTACCTCAAAACGTTTTGCTGTAATAATCGATGAAGCCCACTCTTCTACAAACGGCAGAAATATGGAGGCTCTAGTAAAGTCTCTGAATAATGTAGAACGTGTTGAAGACATGGAAGGTGACGAAGTTAATGCTATTGATATTGTGGAAAACCAACTTGACCAGACAGGAAAGCCTGAGAATGTTTCTATGTTCGCATTTACAGCAACCCCAAAGGCAAGCACTCTGCAAAAATTTGGAACGCTGAACGAGAACGGCAAGAAAGAAGCCTTTGATTTGTATTCTATGAAGCAAGCAATCGAAGAAGGCTTTATTTTGGATGTTCTTGAAAATTACACCGAATACAAAACCTTGTTTAAAATCCACAAGCTTATAAAAGATGACCCAAGCCTTGATTCTGCGAAAGCAAAAAAACAGATTTATAAAATGGCTATGAATGACGAGACAAACATTGCCCAAAGGACAGCCGTGATTATTGAGCATTTCCGAAATACTGTTTTGGGAACTTGTCTTGAAGGTAATGAGAAGGCTATGGTTGTTACTGCCAGCCGAAAGGAAGCTGTGGAATATAAGTTGCAGTTTGATAAATACATCGCAGACCACCATTATGACGATATGAAAACTCTTGTGGCATTTTCCGGCAAGGTGACACTAGACAAAGAATACACGGAAGTTGGCATGAACAATCATTTTCAAACTAGGATGCTGACCGCTGAGCCTGTCGAATCGCCAAGAATCAAAATTACAGAAGAAAATCTTCCCGACTATTTTAATGACGATGAAGCCTACAAGGTTTTGATTGTTGCAAACAAATATCAGACAGGCTTTGACCAGAACAAACTTTGCGCGATGTATGTAATGAAAAAACTTAAGGGTATTTCCGCAGTCCAGACTTTGAGCCGACTGAACCGTATCTGCAAGCCTAATGAAAAAAAGACTTATATTCTGGATTTTTCAAACACTGTGGAAGAAATCACTGCCGCTTTTGCCCCCTATTATTCACGAACGATTTTGGACAATCCAACTTCTCTTGAACAGCTTGACGAGGTAAAAAAGGACATCATAACCTATAACGTTTTTGACTTTGACGACATTGAAGAATGTATTGAAAAGGTTTTGGAAAAAAAGGATGCACAGGCTCTTGTGTCGGCCAAACTGAACAAGGTGAAAATCAAGATTGGGCAGTATGATGAGGATTCGCAGAGAGAAATCAAAGTAAAAATCAAACGATATGTAAAGTATTATTCTTTCCTCTGCCAGTGCGTTCCAATGCAGAATACCCAAATGCATAAACTCTATCTTTTCTTAAGCTGGCTGATTCCCTACCTAAAAGAAGGCAAGGGAAAAGACGGATTTGATTTGAAGAACAAAATCAAGATAGACACCTTTAATCAAAAGAAGATAAAGGAAAGTTCAAAAATAAAGGTTGAGCCAAAGCCCGGAGTTCACAGCCCTGATCCAAATGTTCCTATAACTGTAGTTGATATAAAAGAGCGACTTTCTGAAATCATAAAGAAGGTGAATGAAACGAACGGCATAGACTTGGATGTTGATATTGCTTCCAAGTCTGCATTAGGCGTTAAGGAAGTTCTTGAAAAGGATGCTGAATTGAAAGTGAGCGCCCGCCACAACAGCCGAGACGACTTTGAGACCGCCTATTACGACCACTTGAATGACGCTCTTACTAAGGGCGATGCTGATTCAAAAAAATTCTTTTATATGCTTTTGAACAATGAGGATATAAAGAAAGAAGTAATGGGAATTTTTATTGACGAGATATATACGAAATTTAGGGAAGGGGAATAAAAGTAACAAAATCCTTACATCTGCGTTTTCTGTATTAGAATCAAATCAGGAGCGGTTGACTTATGAGCGATAAAAAGACTTATTTTTTTAGATTTTCTGCAAGCCTTTTTGCCTTTTTGCTTTCCATCGCGCTTTTTTCCTGCGTGAGCGGAAGCTCCAATGAAAAGCAAAAAGAAAATCAAAACGGACAGGCGGAAAATGCCAAAATCGAACAAAGTCAGACTTCTGAGGATATTGACCAAAAGCCTGCCGGAGCCTTTTTTGTGGATTCAGTAAGCCCCCAGGGAGAGATTCCTCGGGAGCTGAAATATCCGGCCATCCAGATTCATTTTTCAAAGCCTGTAGTCGCCATCTCAAAGCTAAAAGAGCCTTCCTCAAAAAATACCTTTGTGACAATAGAGCCTGAACTGAAGGGAAATTTCCGCTGGCTTGGCAGTGACTTGCTCTCATTTGAATGCGGGGAAAAAATCATTCCCCAGCAGCTTTATTCCGTGAAAGTCTCCCCTGAGTTAAAGTCGATTGACGGCGAGGCGATTTCTGGCTGTTTGGAATACTCATTTCACACGCCGCCTGTACGGCTTTTGAGAATCGAGGCCGGTTGGAGTGGCGGCAAGCGGATTTTCAATTCAAATAAGGGGATTCCTCCTGAGTACGTCGGCTCGATCAAGCTGAAATTCTCAGACCCGGTTGACCCTGAGACTATAAGCAGGGGCATTTCCATCGTTGATAGCGAAAAAGATTCCTACGAGTGGACTTTTTCCAAGTCGGAGCCTGACGAGCTTATGGTCAATATCGGAAAAACTCTTCCGCGAAACCGGACTTTTTACGTAAAATTGCAAAAGGGGGTGAGAAGTTTTCCTGCGGCTCTTCCTGTTCAAAAAGAGCAGTCTTTTGAATTTTCCACGGTAAAAAGCTTTATTCTCCGGGAGTCAGGCTTTTCAGACGGACTTTTCCACTTGGATTTTGAGAATCCCGTCGCTTCCAGTCAGGAGGGCGTGATTTTAGACTCCATCTCTTTTTCACCAGAGATAAGTCTTTCTTCTGAGAATATAAAAATCGACGGGCGGCGGGTCACGATTGAAAGTCCTTCATTTGACTTCGGAAAATCCTACAAATGGAAAATCTCAGGCGGCAAGATTAAGGACGTTTACGGCCAGAGCCTTGAGAATGGAGAGAACGGAAAGTTTTCCTGCCCAGACGCGGCTTCTTTTGTCGAATTTGACTGGCAGGGAGGCGATTTTTCAATTTTGGAGTCGTCTTTTAAGCCGAAAGTCGCCTTCTCATACCAGAATCTTGTTAACGCTAAGAAAAACACCGGTAATTTTTATGAGGTCACTCCGATTTCAGGCGTAAGCCCTTCCTTCAAGCCTGGAAAAAGTGAGAGGGTGACTGTAGACATCAAGGAAAGCGAGAAAAACAAGAGAATCGTCCGGACTGTGGACTTGTCTCCCTATCTTGAGAAAATCGGCGGGAATTTCCGGGGGGCTGTCCTCTTCAAGTCGGAGCTTTCAAGCAAGGACGGAGGCGGAAGCATCGAAAAAATCATTCAGGTGACAGACCTTGCCCTCTCTGCCCGTATTTCTGACGGAAAGGCCGCCCTGATGCTGACCCGTATTTCTGACGGAAGCCCTGTCCCTGACGCTGAGATTTCTGCCTGCGTCCTTGAAAGTCAGCCTGACAAAGAAGTGAAATCAGCTGATTACAGAAACCGTATTCAAGCTAACATAATCCGCGCGCTGAAAAACGAGGGAAAATCTTTTGCCGGCGGAAAGACTGATTCCGATGGTTTTTGCCTGCTTGATTTGGAGAAAATCTGGAGTCATTCTTCTGTTTATTTTGATGTCCGCACAAAAGAAAATGACGACCGCCTTGTCTACTGCCAGTATTTGTATCAGGCTTTTGGCTCAAGACCAGAGCGTTATTCTGGGACAAAGCGACCTGCGGTTTTTATTTTTTCTGACAGAAATATCTACAAACCAGGCGAGCATATACTTGTAAAGGCAATTGACCGGACTTTAACTGACGGTGAATACTCCCCATATTCAGGCGGCTGGGAAATGCGGCTTACGAGCGCCTCTTACGGGGCTTTTGGAAAGAACGCCAAAGTTTTTGCAAGCGCGAAAGCCTCCTCTAGCGAAAACGGAGGGGCATGGGCGGATTTTAAAATCCCGGAGGATATAAAGCTAGGCCGCTACTACATAAATTACAGGCGTGACGGCGACAATCCCGACAATGCATTAGAGTCGATTCCTGTCAACATTCAGTTTTTTGAGAAGGCGACTTTCCAAGTTTCCGCGAAAATTCCTGACGGAATTTACTATGCGGGCGATGAAATCCCGGCCCTTGTCGAAGGAAAATATTTGGGTGGAGGACCTCTGGCGGATTCTTCCGTTCATGCTGACTGGACTTGCCGCCCACATGATTTTGCCCCTCAGACGAAAGAATTATCAGAATTCACATTCGGGCCTGAAAGACGCTATGAGCCATATTTTATAGAAGACGAAAACGGTGAAATCGAAGATGACGGAAAGCTGTCTCCGCAATATTTTTCTGACGAGGCAAAACTTGATTCATTAGGAAGGGCGGAGCTTTCGATAAAAAGCCCGAAAAACGGACGGGCAGGGGAAGCAAGTCTCTGGTCGCTTGAGGCTCAAGTCACAGATTCAGGCAACAAGTTGATTGCAGCCAGGACTTCCGTTCCTGTCCATCCGGCTTCTTTTTACATCGGCCTAAAGCGCGAGGGAAGCTATTTTGCATCCGCCGGGAAAAAAGTCTCTTTCAAATACACTGCTGTCACTCCTGACTTGAAGGCTGTTGAACAAAGTCTGTTCGGAAGGACTTCTGAACAGGTCTGTCTTAGCTGCAAAATCAGCCGGCAGACCTGGGAGAAAGTGACATCAAGAGATTCCTACGGCTACGAAAAATCTGAATACGTTAAGAAAAATGTCGTCGAGAAGGAAGATTCGCTGTCTCTCCCCGCTGACGGAAAAATCTTGACTTTTGACTTCACTCCCAAAACGGTCGGACTTTACACGCTGACTCTTTCAGGCTTGGATTTTAAAGGCCGCAAGGCTGTCAGCCAGCTTTCTTTTTGGGTCTCATCGGATGACTATTCCGGGGCTGATTTTGGCAATCAAGGAAACATAGAGCTTGATTTTGACAAAAAATTATACAAAGGCGGCGAGACTGCCAGTCTTTTAGTAAGAAGTCCACTTGCAAGCGGAAAATACCTTATGACTCTTGAGCGCGAGGAAATTATTTTAAGCCGCGTGATTGAGGCGAAAAGCCCGATTTTCACAGTCGAGATTCCGGTCTCTTCTGACTGGCTGCCTGAAGTCTCGGTGAATCTTTCCGCTCTTGCAGGACGGACAGAAGCTCCGCCAATGAAGTTCGATGGAAATGACAATGGCCGCCCACGTGAAATCTCTGGACACGCCAAGCTGAATGTGAGTCTGGAAAAGGCTGCCTTTGACATAGAAATTTTGCCTGCAAAGGACTTGTTCAAACCCGGAGAGGAAGCCCAGATTACTCTCAAGGCCAGAAAAAACGGCTCTCCGTTGAAAAATGCGGAAGTCACCCTGATTGTCGTGGACAAGGGTGTCACAATGCTGACTGACTCTGCGGTCAAAAATCCGCTGGATTATTTTTACGCCTCTGAAAAATTTTGGCCAAGGGTGGACGGCTCTAGCTCGCTTGACAATCTCTCAAAGCCCGCCCCCTATGACTCCTACTCAGAAAAAGCCCGCTATGAGTCAAGACGTTTTTTCAGGCTCTATAAGTCTGCGGCTGTCTACAACGACATTGCAGAAGAAGCCTCTCTTCCGATGGCCGCCGATTCAATTGAAGGCTCCGCTGATTTTGCCGCGATGGAGTCAAAGGCTCTAGGCTCCTCCGCGCAGAATGCGGTCGTCCGCTCAGACTTTCGCAACGTGGCCTATTATTCTCCGGCCATAATCACAGATTCAAATGGCGAGGCTCTTGTGAAATTCCACTTGCCTGACTCAATCACAGAATATCAGGTGATTGCTGTCGGCGTTAAGGAAAATCTTTTTGCAAAAAATGAGGCTTCAATAAAAGCCGCGAATCCGATCTCCGCAAGGACTCTGCTTCCGTCTATCCTCCGGCCGGGAGACAAGGGGGAGGTCGGAGTCCTTTTGACAAATATCTCTTCTAGCGATGAGAGTCTTTCTGTGACAGCGGAGATTTATTCAGGCCTTTCAAAAACAGGATATGTCGCTGAAAGCGGGGACAAAATCCGCCAGAGCGGGGAGGGAGAAATTGTCTCAAGCAAAAAAATCAAAAGTCTCCTTGTCGAGGCTGGAAAGTCTCAGTCAGTCCTTTTTGACTTGAAGGCTCTTTCCCCCGGCTGGATTACGGTCGCTTTTCATGTCGAGAGCGGCTCTTTGAACGAGATAATCTATGAGGCCCTTGAAATCGAAAAGCCTTACGTCTACGAGACTGTCACGACTGTCGGCCAGCTTGACTTTGACCAAGACTTAGAGCGGGAGAAAGTCATTCTGCCCCAAAGCGAGGACTCCAATGGTTCTCTTACGGTTACGCTGGATTCCACCCGGCTTGGAACCTTGTCCGAGGCTGTCGGCTACCTCTTCCATTATCCCTACGGCTGCATGGAGCAGAGGTCCGCGGCAGTCCTTCCGCTGATTTCGTTTGGAAAATATATAAGCCTTTTCGGACTTAATTCTGAAGTTCGGGAACCTGAGAAAGTCTGCCAAAAGGAGATTGAGTCATGGGCTTTTGTGCAAAAAAAAGACGGGGGCTTTCCCTACTGGCCTGACGGAAGGGAGTCTTCTTTATTTGTCTCCATGCGGATTGCGGAAATCTGTGCGATTGCAAAAGAAAACGGAATCTCAACAGGAAAAATCAATCTTGAAAAGCTTTCCGAATACATAAAAAAAGAGCTGCAGACTCTTGAGAAAAAGTCTTCCCTCGGTGACTACTGCGCCTCCTATGGAAACTACGTGCTTTCTCTCGGCGGTCAAAAGATTTTTAAAAGTCAGCTTGATAAAATCCTTGAGGAAAACTCTTCTTCTGTCTCAGCCCTTTCCTTAGCCTCTTTGGCCTATTTAAAATCAGGAGACAAGGCTAGCGCACAGAAAGCTCTTTTAAAAGTCAAAAACGCGGTCACGCTTACAAACCGGGGTGCTGACATTGCGGGGCGGACTTCCTACTGGGGCTGCTTCGGAGGAAAAAATGATGATCTCTCCCTTGCCTTGCAGGCTTTTGCCTCTTTGAATCCATCTGATTCGTATGTCGGACATCTGGTCTACGAGCTTTTGGAGAGGCAGAAGGCTTCAAAGGGCTACTGGACTTCAACGGCCTCTACTGCCCGCGCCTTAATTGCGATTAATTCATACATAAAGGCTGAGCGGCTTGAGGGCGCCTCATTTACGGCGGCCTGCCTTTTGGACGGAAAGGAGCTTTCACGCGCCTCGTTCACCTCTCTTTCTGACAAGGCTGCAAGTGAAAAGAAGGATTTTTCAAGGGAGCCGCTTTCTTCACTTGAAAAAGGCAAAGAGCTTCCCCTTGAAGTCAAAAAATGGGGCAGTGGAAATCTTTTTTACACGGTCAGCTTAAAATACGCCCTTCCTGTAAACGAGCAGAAGGCCCGCGACCAAGGTTTTTCGCTGAAAAGTCAGATTATGGATGCAAGGAGCGGAAGTCTTGTGGAAGAAAATTCCCTTGAGGCCGGAAAGATTTACAAGATGAAAGTGGAGCTTTCCTCTCCGAGAAATCGCTCTTTTGTCGCCCTCCGACTGCCGGTTCCAGCCGGATGCGAGATTTTGAACCCGGACTTCAAGACCACCGCTACAATCCCGCAGGTTAAGGACAAAGAGTCCGGCGAGACTTTGAGATACACGTCTCTTTTTTATCGCAATCTTTCCCATCAGGAGATTTACCCGGCAGAAGTCCGATATTTCTGGGACAATTTGCCGCAGGGGAGCCAGACGATAGAATTCTTTTTCCGGGCGGTCAGAAATGGCGAGTTCAGTCTTCCGCCTGCGCAGGCTGAGTGCATGTACGAGGAGGAGATTTTCGGCCGAACTGACGGCAGCGTTTGGAGAATCGACTAGTTAATCGAATAGTTATTTTCCCTCACCCTCAAACGTGAAGTCTGACGTGAAAAAGTCGGGGCTTACGGCCTCCATGTTCAGCCGGACTTCCCAGTGGAGGTGGGGGCCTGTCGCTAATCCTGTCGCTCCTGAAAGACCAATCAGCTGGCCTTGAGTTACCATGTCTCCTTCTTTTACCTCTAACTTGCTCATGTGATAGTAGAGTGAGTAAAGTCCCGGCAGATGCTCAATGCAGACTGACCAGCCTGTGGAAACTCTGTCTTCCGCCATGACGACTTTTCCACCGGAGCAGGCGCGGACTTCGCTTCCGGTCGGAACTCCGTAGTCGATCCCGTAGTGGAGGCTTGTCGAGGATTTTCCGTTTGAGTATGCGTATATGCGGCGGTCTGCGAAGAATGACGTTCGCCTTGTCGCGGGATTCGGTGCCTTAAAGGTTTCAAGCGAGTATACGTGGCTTGGCTCTGTGGTGCCTAAAATTTCGTTCAGGCGGTTGATTTGGCTCATTCTTTTGGAGCCGGTGTTTGTCTTGATTGAAGTGTTTTTTGCGTCAAGCGGGATTGTCTCGCTCACGAAGTCCTTTGCCTTGATTTCGACCGGCAGTGAAAAAGTGTCGGCGTATTTTCCGAATGCTGTGAATTCAACCTTTGCAGTGTACTTTCCTGTCTTTGCGTAAGATGAAAGGGGGACTCCTGAGAGCAGCCTTGTCACTTTATTTTTGTCTGCGGCCGTCTCCTCCGCGTGAATCTGGTAGAATTTTGAGGAATTTATGGTCTTTCCGTCTGAGTCGCGGATGATTTTAATCGTTCCTGAAGTCTCTCCAATCCCGTCCTTTATGGTCTTTTTATCTGGAGTTAAGACCATTCTCATGAAAACTGCGTCGCCAGGGCAGGTTGTTCCGTTGTAGAAGACTTCAAGAGAATAGTTTTTGCCCTTCCAGGAGCCTGTCTCGGCCGGCAAAAGCATCGTCAGCGCAAAAAAAGCCGCCAAAAATCCAAGAATTTTTTTCATAGTCAAATCTCCTTATAAAAACTCCGCCTTAGCGGTACACTTTTTGTCCCTACTTTTTGAGTGTTTTTATCTTCTCCAGACGGGTTAGGGCCCGTTGCAAGGTGTCTTCTTTTTTTGCAAAGTGCAGGCGGATAAGATGATTCACCGGCTCCTTGAAAAAACTTGAGCCAGGAACTGCGCCGACTCCGACTTTTTCTGCCAGGGCCTCGCAGAATTCCAAATCAGATTTCCAGCCGAATTCCGAGATATCCAAAAGAACGTAGTATGCCCCCTGAGGATTTGTGTGTCGTATTCCGAGAGAATCCAGACCATCCAAGAAAAAGTTTCGCTTTTGACTGTATTTTTTCTGCAAGTCCAAGTAGTATTCATCTTCGAATTTTAATCCAATGACGGCGGCTTCCTGCAAGGGGGCTGCAGCTCCGACTGTTAGAAAATCGTGGACTTTTTTGATTCTGTCGGTAACTTCTGGGCTTGCGATTGTGTAGCCAAGTCTCCAGCCTGTGATTGAATAAGTTTTGGAAAGCGAGTTGCAGACTATTGTCCTCTCGCTCATTCCGCTCAATGTCGACATATAAGTGTGATGGTTAGGCTCGTAAAGAATGTGCTCATAAACTTCATCGGTGATTACGAATGTGTCGTATTTTTTTGCAAGTGAGGCGATCGTCTCAAGTTCTGCCCTGGTAAAAACTTTGCCACAAGGATTTGACGGATTGCAGACGATGATTGCCTTTGGCTTTTTGCGGAAGGCGTCTTCCAAAAGGTTTGCGTCAAAATTGAATTCGGGTGGATTTAGAGGGACGTAAATCGGTTCGGCTCCTGACAAAATCGTGTCCGCCCCGTAGTTCTCGTAAAAGGGAGAAAAGACAACCACCTTGTCGCCGGGATTTGTGACGGCCATCATTGCGGCCATCATGGCTTCGGTTGAACCGCAGGTTACAACGATTTGCGAATTTGGGTCAACTGCCTGCCCCGAAAAATGCTCATGCTTGGCGGCAAGTGCTTCTCTGAAATTCTGCGCCCCCCAGGTGATTGCATACTGGTGGAAGTCCTCTTTTGTGACTTGAGCAAGACGGTCCAGAATGGGGGAGGGAGGCTCAAAGTCAGGAAATCCCTGACTCAAATTTACGGCTCCGAATTTGTTTGAGATGCGCGTCATGCGCCTAATTACTGAATCTGTGAAAGTTGATGTCCTGTCCGAAAGTTTAGGCATGTAGTCAAAATACCACAAAATACAGGTCTTGGATAATACTTTTTCATTATTTTTGAGTATCAAAAAAAACTATAGCAAAAGACATTAAAAAATGGTATAACCTAGTTGTTTACTAGGATTTTTTTTCTTTGCCGGAGATTTTTATGACTTTACAACAGTTAAAATACATAATCGGTGTTTCTGAAATCGGCTCCCTTAACAAGGCGGCGGAAAAACTTTACATTTCACAGCCTTCGCTCACGGCCGCCATAAAGGATGTGGAAAGTGAATTCAACATAACTATTTTCAACCGCACAAGCAAGGGAATTTCCCTTACGTCCGATGGCAAGGAATTTGTCCAATATGCCAGGCAGATTTTCGCCCAGTACGACAACCTCCTTGACCGCTTTTGCTCTGAAAAAAATCACAAGAAAAAATTCTCCGTTTCATGCCAGCACTATTCTTTTGCCGTGAAGTCATTTGTGGAGCTTGTGAAAAATCTTGATGTCTCACAGTATGAGCTTGCAATCAATGAAACGAGAACCCTAACTGTAATTGAGGATGTTGCCACTGGCCGCAGCGAGATAGGCCTTCTTTATCTGAACGACTACAACCGCAAGGCTCTGACAAAACTTTTTATCTCAAATGACCTTGTTTTTGAGCATCTTATTACCTGTGATGCCTATGTCTATTTGAGCAAAAGTCATCCTCTGGCAAAAAGCAAGTCAATTTCCCTTGAGGAGCTTGCCGATTATCCATGCCTCTCTTTTGACCAGAACTCGATGTCAGCATTCTATTTTGTGGAGGAAATTCTTCCTGAATACAATTATCCAAAGCTCATAAAGACCACTGACCGGGCCACAAACCTGAATCTTATGAAAGGCCTGAACGCTTATACTCTTTGCTCCGGCATTATCTGCGAGGAGTTGAACGGAGGTGATTTTGTGGCCGTTCCCTACCGAGGTGACAAGGAAAATCCCAACTCAAAGATGGAAATCGGCTTTTTCATGAAAAAAAATTCTGTTCTCTCCCAAACTGGCCAGCTTTATATCGAGGAATTAAAAAAATATCTTGCAAAATGTAAGTAGTTTTGACATTCCTGCGGCCGGGTGCCTGTTCCGCCACTTGGTACCTGCGTCCGCTTCCTCCATTTTCTTCCGTCCTGTGGCTGCTTCGCATTAGCCTTCCGCGGTTCTCTCGTCTAATAAATTTCCGGGTCATTTTTGGTTTGTTATAGCCTAATCCTATAACCAGTCATTGAAAACTAGTATTAGGCAATATCCCGTTAAAAGGCTAGGATTTGCCATCGAAAAAAAACGGAGGCGTAAGAATGGCAGCGATAGAACTAGACAAGATCAACAAGATTTTTACGGCCAAGGACGGCGGAAGATTTTACGCGGTGAAGGATGCGAGCCTCACTGTAAACGAGGGCGAGATTTTCGGAATCATCGGATTCTCAGGAGCGGGAAAGTCAACCCTGGTCCGCGTGATAAACCTCCTCGGCCGGCCGGACTCCGGATCCGTCACAGTGAACGGCAGGAACATGCTCGCACTGACAGAAAAAGAGCTTCGTGAAGAGAGAAAGAAAATCGGAATGATTTTCCAGCACTTCAATTTGATGCCAAGCCGCAACGTCTTTGACAACGTGGCCTTTCCGCTAAAAAGGAGCGGGCTTTCAAAGACTCAGATTGCAGAAAAAGTCCGCAGACTCCTTTCACTAGTGGAGCTTTCCGACAAGGAGGATTCCTTCCCCTCCCAGCTTTCAGGCGGACAGAAGCAGAGGGTGGCAATCGCGCGGGCACTGGCAAACGAGCCTAAAATTCTCCTCTGCGACGAGGCGACGAGCGCGCTTGACCCGACGACAACCAACGCGATTCTCGCCCTGATAAAAAAACTCAATCAGGAGCTTAAAATCACGGTCGTCATCATCACCCACCAGATGAACGTCATAAAGGACATCTGCGACAAGGTTGCGGTCATGGACAAGGGTGAAATCCTTGAGCAGGGGGAAGTCTACGAGGTTTTCGCATCCCCGCAGAACCAGGTGACGAAAAACTTCATAAAGTCAACCTCGAACTTGCAGAAAGTCGAGGACTTTATAAAGAACAACTCCAGCGTGACGGAGCTTAAAGCCGGTGAAAAACTTGTCCGCCTGAGCTACAGGGCACGGAACATCTCGGAGCCGCTGATTTCAACGGTGGCAAGGGAATTCAACGTGTCGCTCAATATCATTTTCGCTGACATCGAGATTGTGCAGGGCGCCCCAATCGGCGGGACTGTCGCAATCGTAATCGGAGATGAGGAGGACATCGAGAAGGCCCTCTGGTATCTGGCGGACAAAAACGTCGGGGTTGAGGTTCTTAAAGGAGGAAGCGGACTATGGAATTCTTGAAAGTGATTTTGCCGAACGTCTCAAAGCACCCGGACTATTTGGGGACGGCGATTGTAGAGACGCTGATTATGACAGTGATTTCCGCCCTGATTTCATTCGTGCTAGGACTTGCCTCAGGCCTGATTCTGACGGTGACAAAAAAAGACGGGATTTTGGAAAACCGAGTCGTCTGGAACATATTCGACAAGGCGACAAGCTTTTTCCGCTCGATTCCATTCATCATTTTGCTCACCGGTGTTATGCCATTGAGCCGACTTTTGGCAGGAACCGCAATCGGAGTCAAAGGGGCTATTGTGCCGCTCGTCTTCGGCTGCGTACCATTTTTTACGCGGCAGGTGGAGGCAGCCCTTGCGGAAATTGACGGAGGCTTGATTGAGGCTGCGGTCAGCATGGGCTTATCTCCTGCTGACATAATCTTCCGCGTCTACCTAAAAGAGAGCGTCGGGAACCTTGCGAGGGCGGCGACAATCACGCTGATTTCGCTTATTGGCCTTACGGCTATGGCCGGAGCTGTCGGAGCGGGAGGACTTGGCAACTACGCGATTATGTACGGACATGACCGCAACCAATTGGACGTGACATGGCTGACGATTTTCGTCCTTGTCATCGCGGTAAACTTGATTCAACTTGCGGGAAACAAAATCGCAAGAAAAAATACACATTAGAAGGAGGCCACACGGATTTGCTCAGACCTAACGGTCTTCGCTTTCGACCAGCAACCGTTCTACCTAAAAGCTAGCATTTAGGCATAACAGCATGTTGCAGAAAAGTGAGCAAGGTTACTTGCGAACCAATCCGCGTGACAAATAAAAATCAAAAATTTTTTAAGGAGAAACTTATGAAAAAAATCATCGCATCAGTTTTAGTCGCGGGAACATTGCTCGCGGGAACATTCGCAAAGGCAAAAAATCAGACTGTCACAATCGGAGTCGTAGGTGCGATTTATGACGACCTCTGGGCACCGGCAAAAAAAGCCCTCAAAAAGGACGGAATCACGCTCAAGACTGTCCAGTTCGCAGATTACGTTACGCCCAACAACGCTCTCAACAACGGCGAGATTGACCTGAACGCCTTCCAGCACCGCATTTTCTTGAAGAGCGACGCTGACAACCACAACTACAAGATTCAGAACGTCGGAAACACATTCATCATTCCGCTCAACGTATACTCGAAGAAAATCAAGTCGGTCAAAGAGCTTAAAAAAGGCGACATCGTGGCGATTCCAAACGACGTGACAAACGGAGGAAGGGCATACAAGGTCCTTGAGGCGGCAGGACTCATCACAATCAAAAAGACAGCCGGATTCAACCCGACAGCCGCTGATGTCGAGTCAAACCCGTCAGGAATCGTGATAAAAGAGCTTGCCGCAAACACAATCCCCTCAGCCCTGCCTGACGTAGCCGCCGCCATCGTGAACGGAAACTACGCCCTTGACTTCGGACTCAAAACCCAGGAGGCAATCTTCAAGGACACATCCGTAAGCGAGAAGGAATACTGGAACCTGATTGCCGCCCGCACTTCCGATTTGAGCAATCCTGAGAAAGTCGCCCTCTACGACAAGGTAGTCAAAGCATTCCAGACCTCCGCCACCGAGGAAGTCTTCAACAAAGAATACGGCGGATACTTCATCAAAGAAGGCTGGGACGAGGACGAGCTTAAGGCCTATAAAAAATAATTTACAATTGGGCGGCCGTCATTCCGAGCGGGCGGATGTTGCCCGCGAAGAATCCCGAAATGTCATTCTGAGCAAAGCGAAGAAGCTCATAATAATTCTGGCGGCCCCGCCGTGAGTTCGGCCCGCTCACCCACCGGCGGTCGCTATGTCCGGGGTTCGCTAACGCTCATTCTCAGGCACAGGGCTTGCCATGTGCCTGAGAACTGACGCCCCTCCCAGCGCTGCCGCATTACCACACCACAGACTTTTTTCCAAAATTATGCTACAATTCCCCCATGACACAGACAGAGCAGACAAAATCGGCAAAGGCATTTGCCGAATACTGGCAGGACAAGGGCGACGAAAAGCAGGAAACGCAGCGTTTTTGGATAGAACTGCTTCAGACCGTTTTGGGCGTAGAAAATCCTGCACAATTCATCGAGTTTGAAAAGCGGGTGCAACTAACGCACACGAGCTTCATCGACGGCTACATTCCGACCACAAAAGTCTTGATTGAACAGAAAGGCTCCAAAATCGACCTGCACAAGGGCTACGAGCAAAGCGACGGCTCAATTTTAACACCCTACCAGCAGGCCAAAAGATACGCCGACGAAATGCCCAACTCAATCCGCCCGGACTGGATTATTGTCTGCAACTTCACCGAGTTCTTAATCTACAACATGGAGACTCCCCACGCCGAGCCTGTGCAGATTCTGCTCAAAGATTTGGAAAAGGAATACTACCGCCTGTCATTCATCGCCGACACGGGGAGCATTCATTTAAAACAGGAAATGGAAGTTTCCGTTGAGGCGGGGCGGATTGTCGGGAAGATTTACGACGCGCTTTTGAAGCAATACAAAAATCCAGAGAGCGAAAAGACGCTAAAAAGCCTGAATATGCTCTGCGTCCGCCTGGTTTTCTGCCTTTACGCCGAGGACGCTGGCATTTTCAATTCAAAAAGCCAGTTCCACGATTACATGGAAAGTTTCCGCACCGAGAATATGCGTCAGGCACTCTTGCAACTCTTCAAGGTTCTCGACACAAAAGTTGAGGACAGGGACGAAGAACTTGAAGATAAACTTTCTGCCTTTCCCTATGTGAACGGCGGGCTTTTTACAGAAGAGGACACCTCCATACCTTCTTTCAGCGAGGAATTGAGAAACTTGGTTTTGAGTAATGCGAGCGAGGATTTTGACTGGAGCCGAATCAGCCCCACTATTTTCGGTGCGGTATTCGAGTCCACCTTGAACCCCGACACGCGCCGAAGTGGCGGAATGCACTACACTTCAATCGAAAATATCCACAAGGTAATCGACCCGCTTTTTATGGACGAGCTTACGACGGAATTCAACGAAATCAAATCTGTAAAGTCAGCAAAAACACGGAATGAAAAACTTTTGGACTTCCAAAAGAAACTCGGCAATCTCACTTTCCTTGACCCTGCCTGTGGTTCTGGAAACTTTCTTACAGAAACATATTTGAGTCTCCGACGGCTTGAAAACGAGTGCATAAAACTCCGTCTGGGTGGTCAGCAGAACGCGCTTGATGTGTTTGGCGATGAGTTTGCGATTCAAGTGAGCATTCACCAGTTCTATGGAATCGAGATAAACGACTTCGCTGCCGTAGTCGCAAAGACCGCCCTTTGGATTGCAGAAAGCCAGATGATGAACGAGACCGCCATGATTCTTTCGCGGAATCTGGACTTCCTTCCATTGAAGACCTATGCGAACATCGTGGAAGGGAATGCCTTGCGGCTGGACTGGAAAGAAGTTGTGCCAGTAGAAAAGTTGAATTACATCATGGGAAATCCACCGTTTGTGGGAAATAACCAGATGAATGCCGAGCAGAGAAAAGATATAGCACCATTCTTCCCGAACAACAAGACTATAGATTATGTTGCCGCATGGTATGTAAAGGCGGCTGACTTGATTCAAAATACAAATATAAAATGTGCTTTCGTTTCGACGAATTCCATTTGTCAGGGGGAACAAGTACCTATCTTATGGAAGCCCTTGTTTGAAAACAAAAACATAAAATTTGATTTTGCCTACAGAACCTTCCGCTGGGATTCGGAATCCAACCTGAAGGCTCACGTCCATTGCGTGATTGTGGGATTTTCTGAGCAGTCATCATGTCATTCTGAGCGTAGCGAAGAATCTACTTCAAAAAGAGATGTTTCGGCTACGCCTCAACATGACAAAAAAATTATCTTTGACGAAAGCGGCACTGCCAGTGGGGTGAAAAATATCAATCCGTATTTGATTGACGCACCAAACATTTTTGTAGAAAGCCGAAGCAGGCCTTTGTGCGATGTTCCGGCAATCAGAAAAGGAAATCAACCTACTGACGGCGGAAATCTGATTATTGAAGCAGATGAAATTGATGATTTTTTGAAAAAAGAGCCGAATGCGAAAAAATACATCAAAAAACTGGTTGGCGCGCAGGAATACATAAACAATCAGGCTCGATACTGTCTCTGGCTTGTCGGTGTAAGTCCTGCTGAATTGCGGAAAATGCCTCTGGTGATGGAACGCATTGCAAAAGTTCGTGAAATGCGTCTTGCAAGTTCCGATGCTGGCACTCGCCGACATGCCGATACTCCGATGCTTTTCCGGGAACAGAACAATCCTGAAACATTCATCATTGTTCCAAGCGTTTCTTCCGAAAAGCGGCGGTATATTCCTATGGGCTTTATGACTGGCGACACCATTCCGACAAACCTTGTGCTAATCATCCCCGACGCGACGCTCTACCATTTCGGCGTTCTCACAAGCAATGTCCACATGGCATGGATGCGTGTTGTCTGTGGTAGGTTGAAGAGTGACTACCGTTATTCAAAGGACATCGTCTACAACAACTTCCCGTGGCCGACACCGACTGACGAACAGAAAGCTAAAATCGAACAGACCGCGCAGGTAATCCTCGATGCGAGAGCAAAGTTCCCCGACGCGAGCCTCGCCGACCTCTACGATGAAATCACCATGCCGCCGGAGCTCCGCAAGGCGCACCAGGAGAACGACAAGGCGGTGATGAAGGCCTACGGATTTTCGTTTTCGATGACGGCGAGCGAGTGCGTGGGGGAGTTGTTCAAGATGTACGAGAGTCTGGCGAGACAGTAACCCGTCATTCTGAGCGGGCGGGCGTTGCCCGCGAAGAATCTGCAGATGTTTCGGCTGGGCAACGCCCGATGCCTCAACATGACGGCGAAATAAATTCGGCACGACGGCTGTTTTGTGATATAATAAGAACTGGAGGTGCGGAATATGATAGCAGTGAACGGATATTTTGACGGAAGAAACTACATAACTGAAGGAAACGTGGCGGTGAAGCCGAACCAGAAGGTCATCATCACATATCTCGACGAATTTGAGACACCGAAGCGGAACTTAAGGAAATATGTCGGTCGAATATCTGAAAGCGATTCCGACGCAATCGCCCAGGCGGTCGCGGACGGGCGTAAGGTGGATTCCGATGAATGGTAAGCTTCTCGACACGAACGTCATAATAAGATACATCAAGGACGAAGGCGGTCTTGACGACATTTTCGAGGAAGAGAACCTTTATTTTTCTTCGGTGACGCTTGGAGAGCTTCTTTTTGGCGCGGAATGTTCCGCAAAAAAGACCGAGAATGCCGCCGTGTATTCGGATTTCTGCGGCGAACTGAATGAAATAAAGCCAGACTCAAAAGTCGCCCCATACTATGCGAAAATCAAGTCGCAGTTGAAAGCCGATGGGCATCCAATTCCCGAAAACGATATGTGGATTGCCGCTTGCGCCATTGCCCACGAATTGACGGTGGTAACCGCCGACAAACATTTCTCGTTCATCAAAGGTATTTCTTTGGAACACCGCTAGGTTTTCGAGACAAAAATGAGCGAGGCGGACTGCGTGGGGGAGTTGTTCAAGATGTACGAGAGGCTGGCGAGGCAGTAACCCGTCATTCTGAGCGGGCGGGCGTTGCCCGCGAAGAATCTGCAGATGTTTCGGCTGGGCAACGCCCGATGCCTCAACATGACGGCGAAATGAATTCGGCATGACGGCTGTTTTGTGATATAATGGAAAAATCAGGAGGTGCGAGAAATGCCGTATGCAGTTTTAGAAAAGCAAATCCGCGAGTTGCCGGAAGCTGCTCAGCTGGAAGTGGCTCATTATGTAAACTATCTTTATTCGCTGTACACCGAAAAGTCAAAAAAAGACTCCGTTACGGAACGGGTCAACGCTTTCCTAAAAGAAAATCCAACCGCATTTGACGAATTTGCGCCTGTCCGCGAGGTTGGAGTAGAAGCAATCAGGGAGCTTACGAAAAATGATACGTGGTGAAATATGGTGGGTCGATTTTGGAATTCCGTTTGGAAGCGAGCCTGGTCGTCGAAGACCTTCAATCATCGTGCAGAGCGATGCTTTCAACCAGACGCAGATGCATACGACAATCGTAATTCCACTTACATCAAATCTTAGACTTGCGGATTTTCCCGGAAACCTTCTGATTTCTGCCGAGGAATCTTCTTTGCCACAGGATTCTGTTGCCGTGACAAAACGAGGAAAAACGGCGGCCTGAGTGCCAGTGTGACAACTTTTACGGCTTCCCGTCGCGGGGAGCCGTTTTTTTTTCAATCCCCCCTATAGCCCAAAGCTATATCCCGTCATAAAAAGACAGTATTACTCAATACTCTGTAAAAGTGATAGCGTATTCTCATCTTAAAAAAACGGCGGCAAAAACAATGAGCAGAAATCTTGCGATAATCGGGGTCGGCCACGTCGGGGCGCATGTCGCTAACGCTGTCGCCTTGCAGGGACTGGCCGATGAAATCATCCTGATCGACAAAAACGGGGAGAAAGTCGCATCCGAGGTCAACGACCTCAACGACAGCCTTTCATTCTTTCCCCGCAAAGTCACAATAAAAAAAGGCGATTTTTCTGATTTGACGAACACTGACATCATCATAAACTCAGTCGGGAAAATCGAGATTCTTACACAGATTCACGACCGTCTTGGTGAGATGGACTTCACGATTCCGGCCGTGCATTCCTATCTCGATAAAATCAAAAAATCTGGATTCAAGGGAATAGTGATAAACATCACGAACCCCTGCGACATAGTGACAAAATACATCGCGGAAAATCTTGATCTTCCAGAAGGCCACGTCTTCGGCACGGGAACAGGACTAGACTCAGCCCGCCTGATTTCCGCCATAAGCCGCAGGACAGGAATCGACACAAAGTCAATTTCAGCCTATATGATCGGCGAGCATGGAAACAAGCAGATTGCGGCCTTCTCCTCGGTGAATTTCAACGGCCTTCCGCTAGCGCTTCTTGCAAAGTCAGACAAACGCTTTGCCTTTAACCGGGAAGAAGTCGAGAAAGAGGCGATAAACGCCGGCTGGGTGACATACAACGGAAAGCACTGCACTGAGTACGCGATTGCCCTGACCGCCGCCCGACTTGTGGAGGACGTTTTCAGCGACAAAAAGGAGATTATTCCGGTCTCAGCCCGTCTCTCCGGCCAGTACGGGGAAAAAGACGTCTTTGCCGGAGTGCCCGCCGTAATCGGGAAAAACGGGGTTGAGGAAGTTCTGGAGCTTCCCCTTTCAAAAGACGAGTCAGACCGCTTCCACGAATGCTGCGAGGCACTGCGCAAAAATGAAGGCCATATAAAGGACATAAAACTATGCTGAACACAGAAAGACTTAAAGCTACATTCTCAAAATACGTCTCAATCGACTCCCCGTCATTGCGCGAGAGAAAAAAAGCGGGGATTTTGGCCGAGGAGCTGAAATCTCTCGGCGCGGAGGAAGTCTCTTTTGACAAAGCTAACGAATCTTTCGGAGGCGAGACGGGAAACATCTACGCCATATTCCCCGGAAGTCTTCCAGGCTCCATACTCCTTTCCTCCCATCTGGACACCGTTCAGCCCGGAATCGGAAAGGAAGCGGTCTTCCATGATGACGGGAAAATCACATCTAAAGGCGACACTGTTTTAGGCGCGGACGACAACGCGGGAATCGCAGAAATCTTGGAACTTTTGCGCATATTAAAAGAAGACAAAATCCCCCACAAAACGATTGAAGTCCTCTTTCCCTTCGCGGAGGAAAGCTACGGACAGGGGTCAGCGTCATTCGATTATTCCAAATTGAAGTCAAAAGAAGCCTACGTCCTTGACCTTGAGGGAAGCATCGGAACGGCAGCCTTAGCCGCCCCAACACTGATTTCATTTAAAGCCGAGATTTCCGGCAGGTCAGCCCATGCGGGTTTCGCCCCGGAAAAAGGAATCAACGCCCTCCAAGCCGCAGGCCGCGCGATCGCGAAAATCAGACAGGGTCGGATTGACAAGGAGACGACCGCAAACATCGGTATCGCGCATGGCGGCAAGGGAATGAACATAGTCCCGGACTTCGTGAGCATTCAGGGCGAGGCTCGGAGCTTGAGCCATAAAAAAGCCCTCTCGGTCATCGAGAAAATCAAGCGGACGTTCACAAAAGAGACGCAAAAAATCGGCGCGAAAGTAAATTTCACAAGCCAGATTCAGATTCACGCATACAAAATCGAGGAGAAAAGCCCCTCAGGCCAGAAATTTTCTGCAGCCTGTAAAAAAATCGGTCTGGAGCCTAATCTGACAAAAACTTTCGGCGGCTCTGACTTCAACAACTTCGCCCTCCACGGAATAGAAGGCCTTGTCCTCGCCTGCGGAATGTACAAGTGCCACACCACGGAGGAGTATTCTTTTGTCAGCGACCTGGAAACGTCCGTCGAGCTGATTTTGGAGCTGGTGAAATAGGGCACAATCACTGAGATAGCCTGATGTCCGACAGAATCATCTGGGGTGTCTCGACCCCGTTAAAGCGGTTGCGTCCCAGGTGATAGAGAATGTCAACCTTGTCTCCGATGTCAAAGTCCCGGTGGAGGCGTTCTGCTTCCCCCCAGAAAATTGCCGGCCACTTGCTCTTTCCTGCATTTAGGGTGAGCTTGAGGTGCTGCCGCTCAGTTTTTCCCATGACGAGCGCGTCCACAATTTGAAGTCCCTTTGACTCGAATGTCAGCTCAGGAAATTCCTTTCCGTAAGGCTCGAAAGAGTCTACGATATTCAAAATTTCTGGAGTCAGATAAGATTCCGGCAGCTCCGCGTCAACGGTCAAATTTTCGCCCTCGTCTTCGCCAAGCTCTATTGTCGGGGCTAGCTCTTTCATCTTGGCCTTGAAGTCCTCAAGCCGGCTTTCCTCAAAGGAGAAGCCCGCCGCAAAATCATGTCCGCCGTGGTTTAAGAAAATCGGGCCGAATTTGTCCAAAAAGTCCGTGAGAGAAAATCCCCGGCAGCTCCGCCCGGAGCCTACCGCAACTCCGTCAACAATCGTGACCGCAAATGATGGAATCTTAAAAGTCTGCATGAGGCGGGCGGCCAGAATACCGGAGACTCCCCGGTTGATTCGCCTGTCGATCACTAGGCAGATTTTCTCCGCATGGTCGTGGACGCTCTGGGCCGCCTGTTCCTTTGCGTACTCCCAGGCCTCGCTTCCGAATTCCTTGCGCCTGTCGTTCATCGAAAGAATCTCGTCCGCAATTCTGTCCCGTCCTGCGGGAGTCTTCTCAAGGAAAAGCTCCATTGATTTTTCCGGGTTGCCTAGTCTTCCAGCCGCGTTCAAGACCGGAATCACCTGCCAGCCTAAATCCGTGCATGAAATCCTGCGGCCTAGCAAATTGACCTTTGACAAAAGCTCCACAAGCCCTGGTCGTGTCTTTCCTGAGTTCATCGCCTCCAATCCCTGCTTTACAAATATGCGGTTCTCGTCTAGCAGGGGCATGATGTCGGCTAGGGCTGCGATTGCGACAAGCTGCAAGTCAGAGTCTTCCTTTGCGGCAAGGGCTGGAAATCGCGAGTAGATTTCCTTTGACACGTAGGTGACGAAGATGTTGAAAAATCCATCGATTTCCTCAGTCTCTTTTTCTGAGTAGCGGAGGATTTTTGAGTGCTGCATTATCTGGCTGAGAGAAAGCTTTTCGCATGATGGCATGAGCTTTGATGCGAGGCTTTTTGTGTCCAACAGATTGAATTCAACGCCGCTTCCGAATGCGAGGGCAAGATTTTTCTCGGTCTCGGTCTTGTCCCACGCGAAAATCTGCTGGCCGCTCAAAAAGTCCGCGAGCTTTGTGTCAGAAATAGAGCTTCCGGCCTCTACGACTTTTGAGAATCGGGATTTTACCGTTAGATTTTCAGTTTTCAAAGCCTGAATGTTTACAGAAGTCCCGTCTTCGGATTTTACAGCCGCCAAAAGGCAGATTTCCTGCTTGTAGAGGCCTGATTTTGCGAATCTAAGCGCGGAGACTGTCTTGTATGCCACTGCGCAGCCTGAGATTTCCTTGAAGGGGTAGCCTGAGTCGGTGCATTTTGGGTCCACGATGATTGCCGGGGAGGGGAGTTTTTCAGGCGGATTGTGGTGGTCGAGGACTATCACATCGATTCCGAGTGAGGCTGCCAGGGCGATTTCCTCATTGTTTGAGATTCCGCAGTCAACCGTGATTATAAGGGAGCCGAAGTCCTTTGCGAAGGAGTTCACAGCGTCCTTGTTGAGTCCGTATGCGTCAGTTCCCCCCGGAAGTCTCCATGAGACATCGATTCCCATCGAAGAAAGCTCGTCGTAGAGAACTGTCGTGGATGTGATTCCGTCAACGTCACGGTCTCCGAAAATCAGGACTTTCTCTCCTTCTTCCTGGGCCTGCAAAATCCTGTCCACCGCATCTTCCATCGCGGAAAATAAAAATGGGTTGTGCAAAAATCTCTTGTCGTCCTCAAGAAAAAACTGTATGTCCTTTCCGCCTTTGATTCCTCGGCGGGCAAGGATCGATGATGTCAGCGGGTCGCATCCGAACAAGTCATGGATAGACTTGACTTCTTCCCTTGTGATTTCCTTTTTTGTCCATTGAGCCATCTAAAATATATGTCCTTTTCAATTTTTATACCTGTTTACAATATTCCGGCGGCGCTTTCCAAAGTCTTGAGCCGGGAGCCGCATGCGCCCTCCAAAAGTCTGAATGCAAGTCCTTTGATTTCCCCGAATTCCTGGTTCGTAAGAAAAAGACTCCTTGAATCCTTCGGCTCCATATTCTCAACCGCGCTCAGATAAAAGACTGCCCCCGAAGAAAGGTATGCTCCCTCTTCCCCCTGATTGGCGCAGTCCGGGCAGACAAAGCCGTTTTCCCGCTCGGAATATAGATAATAGTTTACCGTATTCAGCTCTGATTTTCTAGCATTGGGTGAAAAAAGCCTTTTTCCGCACCTTGCGCAGATGGAGGATTCCGGCCTGACTCCAAGAATTCCCAAATACCGCCACAAAAAGCGCAGAAGACCGGTTTTGGAAAGACTTTCGTCCGCGATTTCCATGCCGTCAAAAAATCCGTTGGCCAAGACCCATGCCTGTAGCGGACTTCCGCCGCACTTTGTCCTTATGAGAATTTCCGATGTCAGCATTGCCGCCCATGACTTAAAAAGACTTGTCCTGAATGAAAGATGGTATTTTTGTACGTCAAAGTCAGTGATTTTGCATGATTTTTTCACTTCGTCTGCGTAAAGGTAGATTGTCCCGCTGTTCCACGGGGAGACAAGAGACCTCAGCTTTGACTTTGGGCCTCCGAAAAGGGTCGCGTAGGTCAGCCCCTCGTCTGGCGTAAGCATACAGATTGTCCTGTTCGACTCCCCCTGAATTTTCTGTGAGAGAATTAATGCCTGTGTGCTGCGGTTCCGGCTCATTATCGCTGACTCAAGGCCTCTTTTGCCGCTTCAATCGCTTTTTTGTATTCTGACTCGACTTCCTCACAAAGGGAGCTGATGTCGCCCTCTGACTTTCCACGCAGAACGTCTTCCAGTTTTTGTCCGGCAAAGGCGAGCCTTTCTGCGCAGAGCTGGCGGGCGGCTCCCTTGACCTTGTGGACGTAGCTTGCCCCCTCAAGATTTTTTCCGTCCGCGACGAACTGGGCGACTTTTTCAGGGATGAATTCCTCTCCCAAAAAGGCTTCGATGAGCATTTGGTAAATTTCCATGTCTCCGTCAATAAGCTCAAGGGCTTTTTCTTTATTTAGAATCTGAAGGTTAGAGTCCGGCATAAAAGTCTTCTCCTTTTGAGTTCGTGATTACAAAGCAGGGAAGGTTTTTCACGGACACAAGTCTGACCGCCTCCATGCCTAAATCCTCATAGTCAAGGATTTTCTGACTTTCAATGTATTCTGAGGCAATCAGGGCTGCGATTCCTCCGGGTGTGCCAAGATAGAACGCCCCGTATTTTGCGCAGGAATCTGTCCAGATTTTTGACCTGTTGCCCTTTGCAAGTGTGACCAGGGCGGCTCCCCGGCTCATAAGACTCTCCGCATAGGAGTCCATCCTTCCGGCTGTGGTCGGGCCGAAGGAGCCTATGACTTTCCCCTCCGGGGTTTGGGAGGGGCCTGCGTAGCAAATCGGGTATTTAGCACAGTATTCAGGCAACTGACTGCCTGAGTCAATCAATTTTTGCCAGCGGGCGTGGGCCTGGTCCCGGGCGACTAGAATCTTCCCGGAAAGCAAAATCCTCTCGCCCGGTTTTGCACCGTCAAGCTGAGACAAAATTGACTTCATTCCTCCGTCCGTGCTGATGACCCTTTCTTTTGCGGATTCGGATGAAGATAACTTTTCACTTGCGGCGACAGCTTCCTTAAAGCCCTCTATCTCCTGGGGATTTGAGACTGTCTTTTCTAGGTAGTAGCCGTCCTTTGTGATTACTGCCCGCAAATTCCTGTGGGCCGAGCATGAGACTCCCGCGGAAATCGGGCATGAGGCTCCGTGACGGCTGAGGCGGATTACGATTGCGTCAATGCAAAATGCCTTTCCTCCGAACTGGGCGCCGAACCCTGTCTCCGATGCGATTCTCTTAACCTCGTCCTCAAGCTCCCTGTCGCGGAAGCCCTGCGGATTGGGCTCGTATGTCAGCTCGGAATATGCTCCGGCTGTTGCAAGCTTTAACGTCAAAAGGTTCTGTTCAGGACTCAAGCCCCCTGCAACGACTGCGATTGTGTAGGGCGGGCAGGCTGATGTCCCGAATTTTTTGATTTGCTCCGTGAGGATTTTTGTAAAGGCGGCCTTGTTGAGCGAGGCCTTTGTCCCTTGTATGAAAGATGTCTTGTTTGAGGAGCCTCCGCCTTTTGCGCAGAATACGAAGGATGCTGAATTTTCAGGGGCCTTTTTCACAAATGGCGGAATGGGGGCAAGACACGACTCCCCGCTAAAGACAGAGATTTGCGCCGGCATGTTGTTTTTCGGGTCATATTCCTCAAAAAATGACGAGGGGCAGGAGGTCGAAAGGCGGAGCTTTCTCTTTTTATAGACATTCTCGATTCCGCCTGAGATTTCTTGGTAGGCTCTCTGCGGCAGGATGAAATTTCCTTTTATCCAGCCGAAAACGTTCGCGATTCCAGTGTCCTGACAGATAGGGTAGATTCCATTCGATGAGACCTGGGCGTTTTTCAAAATGCAGGCAAGGACATAGCGGTCATTTTGGGAGGCAGCGGGCGAAAGAGAAGCCTTGATGACATTCTCAAGATGCTCACGCGTGAACGTGA
Organism: uncultured Treponema sp.; assembly: GCA_946615905.1. GTDB lineage: Bacteria > Spirochaetota > Spirochaetia > Treponematales > Treponemataceae > Treponema_D. The sequence continues at coordinate 50,076 of CAMOIE010000003.1, forward strand.
ACGATAGCCTTTTGAATGCCTCAGCCGACACTTTTGAGAGAATTTCTCCGTCCGCGAGGACTATTTCTCTCTCTCCGTCAGAAACTGCCTTTAAAGCCTCTTTTGTCTCAAAAAAATCAAAGTCCTGCATTTTTGTCTCCAGTTCCCTAGATTCTTGCAAGTCCGGCTTTGCGAGCCTCGTCTGCGACTGCCTTTGCCACGACTTTCGCCACCCTTGGGTCGAATGCTGACGGAATCACGTTGTCAGCTGTCAAATCCTTCTCGTCAATCAAGGAGGCAAGTCCGCGTGCTGCGGCAATCTTCATCTCCTCGGTGATTTTGCTTGCGCGGCAGTCCAGTGCTCCACGGAAAAGCCCTGGGAAGGCGAGGACGTTGTTGATCTGGTTGGGATAGTCTGAGCGTCCTGTTCCTATTACCTTTGCTCCTGCTGCCTTCGCCTTCTCATAAGTGATTTCAGGCTCCGGGTTAGCCATTGCGAATACAATCGGGTCCCGCTTCATCGACTTCACCATTTCCTCGCTTACGAGCTTTGGTGCGGAGACTCCGACGAACATGTCGGCCTTCGCCATCGCCTGGGCAAGAGTCAGTCTCTCGTTGTCATTGTTTGTGATTTCTGTCAGTTCCTTTGTCAAAAAGTCGTATTTGTCAGCATCGTCTTTGATTACTATTCCGTTGATGTTGAAGCCGTAGAGGTTCTTGACTCCGTAGTTGTGAAGCATACGGATTATCGAGGAGCCTGCCGCCCCTGTCCCGCTTACGACAACGGTGATTTCCTCGGCTTTTTTTCCGACGACTTTGAGGGCGTTTATCATTGCGGCCGTCACCACGATTGCCGTTCCGTGCTGGTCGTCGTGGAAAACCGGGATGTCCAGCTCTTTTTTTAAAGTCCGCTCAATCTGAACGCAGCGGGGTGCTGATATGTCCTCAAGGTTGATTCCGCCGAATGTCGGGGCAATCTGCTTGCAGAAGTCTATTATTTTCTCCGGGTCTTTTGTGTCGATGCAGAGGGGAACCGCGTCAACACCTGCGAATTTCTTAAAAAGAACGCATTTTCCTTCCATGACCGGAAGTCCTGCTGCAGGTCCTATGTCGCCAAGACCGAGAACCGCTGTTCCGTCACTCACGACTGCGATTGTGTTTGACTTCCATGTGTATTTGTAAACATCGTCAGGATTCTTGTGAATCTGGCGGCAAGGCTCCGCGACTCCGGGAGTGTAGGCTAAAGTCAAATCCCCACGGTTTTCGAGGGGGCATTTCAATTCTGTGGAGATTTTTCCATTCCATTCGGCGTGCTTTTCAAGCGCTTCTTCGTATACATTGCTCATAGGCCAAAAGTATAGCGGAATGTTGGGTCTTTTGCTATAATGCCCGCATGAACAAAAAACGTCTTTCTTCAATCGCTATTTTTTGCATCTGCTCTTCGCTGGCTTTTTCTCTTTTCTCTGTTTCTTTCAATTTCGATATTTCGCTGGCGGCCTTTCCTATTTCGCTGATTTTTACGCTATGCCTGTCTTTCTCTTTGTATTTAAGGCTCTTGAAGTCAGATGACTCAAAATACTTCTCAGCCTCAAGGATCATGCTCCAGTACCTTCCTTACGTCCTTTTGATTTCTTTTGTGATTCGTAGGGCGGGGGAGTCTGGCACTCCTTATTTTGTGGACGCGCTTTCTGTTCTATTGTGGTGTCTTTCCTCAGCATCTTCCCTTGTGATTCTTTATTTTACGAATCCAAAGCGGGTTGCAAAAATCTCCGATACTTGGGCGAAAGTCGCCGATGAAAAATCCCTGTCAAAATCCAAGGGTGCAAAGCGGGCGGTTTTGGAGGCCTTTTCTTGGGTTGACGCCCTTGTCCAAGCGGTCTTCATGGTTCTTCTGCTGAACATATTCATAATCCAGCTCTACGAGATTCCCTCTGAGTCCATGGTCCCTGAATTTTTGATAAAGGACAGGGTTGCCGTATTCAAGATTTTCTCCGGCCCCAAATTTCCCCTTTCCGACATAGGACTTCCTTATTTGAAGAGCTACAAGAGGGGGGACATCGTAGTCTTCAGAAATCCCCATTATAAGTCAGACCGAAAGAGCGAGGTCAGGACTTTCGTAAGCCAGCTGGTCTACATGCTGACTCTCACAAAGGTGAACTTGAACGTTGACGAAAGTGGAGAGGTCATTGCGGATCCCCTTGTAAAAAGGGTTACGGGGCTTCCAGGCGAGCAGCTGATGATGCAGGACGGGGTTTTGTATTCCCGCACGAAAAATTCCGCTGAATGGAAGGCTGTTGAGGATGACGCTTCATGGGCCGCGTGGAATCTGAACGAAGTCAAGCCGGCCTTGAAGTCTGGAATCCGTGACATAGTTTTGAGCCAGAGTGACTTTGAGTCCATGCTCTTGTGTGAAAAAGAAAGGCGCAACTTTTCCATCGAGGAGGCAGCGGCTCAGGCAAAGGCTCTTGTATATAGATTCAAGGAGATTTCCGCCTCACTTTCCTCCTCAAAAGACGGGCAGATTGACTTGTCCTCCCAGGATTTGTTCGAGTACCAGCTCTTTTCTCAGAATGACAGGCTGACGGCGGCTTTACTTTCCGCCAAAAACGGCGCTGAGTCCTTTGAATCCTTTATGACCAGCTGGATTCCATCGAATCAGATGAAAATCGATTTTGTCGGTGACTTGTACTCCGAGGCGAATTTTAAGCTGAACGCGATGATAAAACTTACGGTCGGAAAGTTGATTGTCCGCAACGCCGAGCTTTTGAGCCAAAAAACATCCGCAGCTGACTGGAATTCTGACACAAAGCGTCTTGGACTTTTGAATGAGGCTCAGAATCTTCATTTTTACTGTCTTTTGCTTGACAGACGCAACATGCCGGTTTTCCCCGCCTCAGACTCTGACGGGAACGCCAGCTATATTCCAGACGGCTCTTATTTTATGATGGGCGACAACCGCTTTAATTCTCTGGATATGCGCCATTCATACGAGAACAAGCTTGCCCCGCTGACAATCTATGACCCTCTTTCTGTGAACTATCTGTCTAACATGGAGCCTCAGTACGTGTCAAAGTCCCGCATTTTGGGCACAGCGGCCTACCGCTTTTGGCCTCTGAATAGAAGTGGGGTTCCGGGACATACTGGTAAATAATCGATAACATATTTGTAAAAAAATATAGACTAACTGGAGATTTTTAAATATAATCTTTTTAATATGTCATTAATCGAGTTACGGAATATTTCAAAAATATACAAAATGGGTAGCGTTGAGCTTAAAGCTGTCGACTCAGCTTCTTTCTCAATTGAAAAAGGCCAGTTTGCGGCTATTTCCGGTCCGTCTGGTTCTGGAAAATCTACCCTGCTCAATATAATAGGACTTACTGATGTTCCGTCAGCCGGTTCGTTAATTCTTGACGGTATCGATATTTACAAGAATTCAAAGCTTTCTGTGGATGCTAGAATTCCTGCCAACTTGGACGGTCGCCTGACCGAACTCCGACGCAAGTTGCTGGGATTTGTTTTTCAGACCTTTAACCTTGTTCCGGTTTTGAATGTCCGTGAGAATATCGAAATGCCCCTGCATCTCGGTTCGTCTCCGGCTGTAGACACTATGAGTCGCAAGGAGCAGGATGAATGGATTGATTTTCTGCTTGCTACAGTCGGGCTTGAGAAATGGGCCAACCACAGGCCTTCCGAGCTTTCCGGCGGTCAGCGTCAGCGCGTTGCCATTGCCCGTGCCCTTGTTTCAAAGGCTCCTGTCATTTTGGCTGATGAGCCTACTGCAAACCTTGACTCAAAGAACGGTGACCAGATTCTTGAACTTATGCGAAAATTGAACAAAGAGCTTTCAACCACGTTTGTTTTCTCGACTCACGACCAGAAAATCGTTCAGATGGCTGACCATGTAATCAGGGTTTCTGACGGCAGGGTTCTTGAAAAGTAGGGGCTGAACGGTGAAAATGCTTTTAAAACTTGCCGCAAAAAATATTTTTTCCAGAAAAAGTTCCTTTGTTATTGTTATTTTTATTTCTTTTGCCTTGGCGATTTTAGTCGCTGCGAATTCTGTATTTGACTCGACTGAAAACGGAATTCAGTCATCCTTTATCGACTCTTTTACAGGCGATGCCTTTGTCCGGGTGAAAACAGATTCTTCTGTCAGCCTTTTTGGTGATGACACTCCGCTTTTGGGAAAGCTTTCCCGTGTCAGTGCGATAGAAAATTATCAGGAAGTTTCATCTGAAATTTTAAAAATTGAGGGTGTCGGAGGACTTGTCCCCCAGCTTTCAGGAATCGGTGAGATTGAATCTGACTCCGGGGAAGATTTTAAAATCGTATTTTTTGGCATTCCAGGAACGACTTATGAGTCCTTTATGCCCGCATTAAAGCTTACTGAAGGAAAGCCTTTCGCAGATGAAAATCGGGGTGCGATGCTTTCCGTGTCGCATGCGGAAAAACTGAATGTTGCTGTTGGCGATACTGTGCAGATTACGGTTGCAGATGGTCCTGTCCAGAGAATCCGTGCGGTAACCGTTACTGGAATTTATGATTATGACTTGCCGAATCCTGTTTTTGACCGTTATGTTTTGATTGACCAGCATACAGCCCGTGCGCTTTTGGATTTGCACGCCCCGGTGGAGAGCGATGAAATTCATCTTGACGAAGATGAAAAACAGCTTTTGAATGACGACTTTGATTTGGACAGCCTTTTCTCAGATGAAAATGACGAGGTGATTTCAGAATCTTCCCTGAGTGATATTTCAAGTCAGGCGGCGGAAGCCGTCAGTTCTGAAGAATTTGAGAAATTCAAAGAGAGTGAAAAAGAGGGCGATGATTGGCATTTTATAATTGTCCGTGCTGCTTCAGGAACTTCTGGGACAAGCCTTGTAAACAGGCTGAATTCTTATTTTAAGAAGAACTCTTTGAATTTGGAGGCCCTCAACTGGAGAAGTGCCGCCGGTTCGTCCGCGATTTACCTTTTTTGGCTCAGAATCATTTTTAACATCGGAATTTTCGTAGTTTTGATTGCTGGTTTTATAATCATCAACAATACCCTTGTCGTAAATGTTCTTGACCGTACCCGTGAAATCGGAACTATGAGGGCAATCGGAGCGACAAAGGTCTTTATTTCTCTTGAATGCATGGCCGAGACTCTAATCCTAGCCTTGATTTCTGGTGTCATTGGCACGGTTTTAGGCGCCTTGCTTTCATACGGAATCGATGCTGCAAAAATTCCGCTGAACAATGACTTTTTGGTTCAACTTTTTGGCGGAGAGAGGATAATTACCGTAATAAACGGAACTTCGGTTGCCAGGTCTGTCCTTATGGTTTTGATTTTAGGAATGGCCGGATGGATTTATCCGATGAAAGCCGCACTCTCAGTTAATCCTGTTACTGCAATGCAGGGGGGAAAATGACATACGAAGGTTTTAAGCAGAACGTTATGATGGCCAGACGGTCCATTGTTTACCGCCACCGCCAGTATGCGTCTCTTTTTGCGGTCTGTATCATAGGTATTTGCGTTTCTCTTTTTGGAATATTCTTGGTCCGGGGGATGGTTCAAAGTCTTCGCGGCAAGGCTAGAATCTATTATGGTGGCGACTACGTTTTTATGGGCGGGGTTGACGAGGCGAATTTCCAGCAGTTTGAGCCAGAGCTGATTGTGGATAAATTAAAAACAGTGTTCGACAAAAACGCCAAAATTTCCATTCGCTTTGATAAGGATGCCCGCAATGCATCCCTTTATTACAATGGAAAAAGTTCCCTGCTTAAGACAATCAAGGGAATCGACTTTTCCGATGAAGAGGACTTGCTCTCAGAATTTAATTATACTTCCGGTTCCTATAAAAATGCTGGGGAGGCCGGGGACGTTTTAATCAGCGAAAACATCGCCCGTCAGCTTGGAATAAAAGTTGGTGACACTATTTCGCTGATGATTGAAGATTACAATGATTTTTTGAATACGACCCAATGCACTGTAAAAGCTGTTTTTCTTGACTCATCGGTTTTCGGCATGTATACGGTTTACATGGACCGCAAATCCTTGAATAAGGTTTACGGATTTCCAGAAAGTCAGGCTGACCGCTTCTGCATCCGTTTTCCCGGCAGCACAGGACGAGTACGCGAAGCTCAGGCTCTTCAGACAAAACTTGAGGGGCTTTTTAAAATGCATGAATTGGTTAAGGACAAGGATTCTTATTATGACGATATGAAGTCCGATGAGCCTTTTTCTGAATCGATTTTTGCCCTGATTCCATTGACCGCAAACCTTCAGGAAGTTCAGTTTTTGATTGATGCCATGAGGACTATTTCGCTTTTTGTAATCGTGATTTTGGTCACGATTATTGCGGCCGGAATTTCTTCTACTTACAGGGTTTTGATTATGAAACGTATTACGGAAATCGGAACCTACAAGGCAATAGGAATGACCCGCCGCCGCCTCATCGGAATGATAACTCAGGAAGTTCTTATAATGATTTTGGCAGGTTGTGCTGGCGGTTTTATCCTTGCGGTATTGATTTCATACCTGTCTGGATTCATCGACCTGTCTTTTATTCCGGCTTTCGATATGTTCCTTACGAACGGAAGGCTGAATCCCGATATTTCTTTGCTTCATGTCGCCGTCATCGGAATAGTTGTAGGTGTAACTACTTTACTTTCTGTATTGTTTTCTGTTCGTAATGCGTTGGCGATTTCCCCGGCGCAGGCACTTGCTGTAACAGAATAGCTGCCTATTTTTCGAATTCCTTGGAGGATTTTTATGAAAAAAATATTTTTGAACAATTCTGCCCGCACTTTTTTTGCAGGTTTCGCTTTTTTTACTTTGGCTGCAAGCTTTGCGACTGCAAAGGACTGGTCTGAATTATTGAAACAAGCTGAGGCTAATACTGGTTTCCAAAAAACTGATTTTTCTGCCAATTATAAAATCGTGCAGAAAAAGCCTGGCTCAAACTCTTCATCAACAGAAGCAAGACTTTTCCGCCGCGATGCTACAAAGCAGTGGACAATACTTGTTGACGGTCCTGCACGTGAAAAGGGGAAGGGGTACTTGCAGACTGACGGAATCGTTTGGTTCTATGATCCTGCCGACCACCGTTTTACGTCTACTAGTGCTGGTGATAAATTCCAGAATACTAACGCTACTACCGCAGACTTTGCCCCCCAGCCATATTATTCTTCATATAATATTGAAAAAACAGAGGAAGTGAAGCTCGGAAAATTGGACTGCGTTCTTTTCACTCTTGCGATAAAAAAAGGTGAAAAGAATCTTGTTTACCCTCGCTTAAAGTTGTGGGTTACAAAGAGTGACGGTCTTCCCAGGATGAAAGAGGATTATTCTGCGACTGGCGAGAAAATGAGAACTACAGTAATCGGTGGCTATCAGGTTGTCGAGGCTTCGACAGGAACTTATTCAGTCCCGAAAACTATGACCATTCAGGACGAAATCAAAAAGGCTGTAATTGACGGAAAAACTCAGTGGGAGCGTACTATGGTAGCGATTCAGAACCCGTCATTTGTCAAAGTTGGCGATAATATATATACTAAGCCCTATCTCGAAACAAATTCTTCACGCTAGGTGGCATTGTGAGAAGTCTGCGCATGTTAAAAAAAATTCCTTTTTTCTTCATTGTTGTTTTTATTTTTACTATGCGCGGGCAGTTTCTTTTTTCGGCAGAGGCGGCTTCTTCGGGCGAGGAGGAAATAGAATTTTCAGACGGCGGAGATTTGCTCGATGTCTTTGATAATTCTGAGGATTCTAAAGTCGAGGAAAGTCAGCCAGCCTTTGATACAAAGCCGACGGCTTCAATTACTGTTGAAGATACCGTTTTTTCAATAAAATTTTCGGATCACCTTGATACGGAAATAGGTGGCGGTTATCAGTGGAAGCAACTGACCTGGAACTCCAGAACCGGAACCTATGCAGACGGTAGCGGTGCCACCTATACCGAATACTATATTGCGGGAACTACAAAGGGCTTTTTCGGTTATTTGGATTTTACCAACAAACTCTACATGACAGCCAGAAGCGGCGATGATGTTTCTGTCCGCATAACGCTTACGACCGAATTTCCGACTTGGACTGTCGGCCTTTCAGAAATTTATATGGACTACGTTGCATTTTCCCACCTTTACATAACCGCCGGAAAAAAGCAAACTACGTGGGGCTATACGCGTCTTTTCAGTAATACTGACTATTATGGGGACGGTAGCAACGATCTTTCAAAACCGAATACCGATAAAGACTCATCATCTGATTATCTTCCGAAAGTTCAGACTAATATCGTTTCTGACAGCGATGACACATCGTCTGTATTGTTCCGTGTTCCTTTTAGAAGTGGCATGTTCTCATTTTTGGCCATGCTTCCTGACGAGTCTGCATCAACAAGTCCATCTCCGTCTGACATGACTTATGCGACTTCTTTGGAATATACATTGTTCCAGACGACAGTAAACTTGTTTTGCCGTTTTTATCCTAGCACTGTAGGCGGTTCTGAGATTACGGTTGCAAATAAACTTTATAATTCTTCTTCAGCCTTGGAACCTGTTTATGGAATCGAAGCAAAGAGAACTGTTTTTGGAACTGACATATATTTTCAGGCACAGGCAAGAACAAAGGATTCCAGCCAAATTCTAGAGCCTTTTAATGAAATATGCGCTTTCCACAGACCTAAAAATGCTGACTTGGTGGGATATGAAAATTTCGTAGTTACCGGTGGATTTTATAAGTTTTGGAATTCTGGCGTTCCTGTAGGTGGCATTAATGTTGAGGGGCAGGGCGTTTATATGCCCAACAATGAAAAATTTAGAAATCGCTTTATAAACAGAATTGCTGTTATGGCCATGATAGGTAAACTTGGCCCGTCCAAAAATATCTCTTTTGCTGCGGAATGGCACCATAATTTTACGAACTATTGCTATGATGTTCCTACCGATAACTATTATATTGACGGCTACAAGGGAATGATAAAGGCCGGTGTGATTTTGACGAATATTTTCCCTCATGCCCAGTGGCGCAATGGAATTCAGGTTGATTACGGACGAATGGGAATAAATGAAGATAGCAATGCATATTGGAATAATCGCTTTATTTTTGTATCGACTATAAAACTCTCCGTAGACTTCTGACATCTGATATTAAAAAATTTGCAAAAATCAAAATTCGGACTCATACTGTACCTATAATAAAATTTATTGGAGGTACAGTCATAATATGGCTAACAGAATTACATTAAATCAGACTTCCTATCACGGAAAAGGCGCGATTAACGAAATCGTAAACGAAGTCAAAACCCACGGCTGGAAAAAGGCTTTCGTCTGCTCAGACCCTGACCTGATTAAATTCGGCGTGACAAAAAAAGTCACCGACATCCTCGACAAAAACAATCTTGCTTATGAAATCTATTCGGACATAAAGCCAAATCCGCCGGTTGAGAACGTCGTCTCCGGCGTGGAGGCCTGCAAAAAATGCGGGGCTGACTATATCATCGCAATCGGCGGCGGCTCCTCTATGGACACTGCTAAGGCTGTCGGAATCATCATCACAAACCCTGAATTCGCGGATGTCAGGAGCCTTGAGGGAGTTGCCCCGACAAAAAATCCCTGTCTCCCGATTATCGCAGTCCCGACAACGGCAGGAACAGCCGCAGAGGTGACAATCAACTACGTGATTACGGACGTTCAGGCAAAGCGAAAATTCGTCTGCGTTGACGTTCACGACATCCCTGTAATCGCCTGTGTCGACCCTGAGATGATGATGTCTATGCCGGCAAAACTCTGCGCGTCAACAGGAATGGATGCTCTCACTCACGCAATCGAGGGCTACATCACAAAGGGCGCATGGGAGATGACCGACATGATGCACTTGAAGGCTATCGAAATCATCGGCCGCTCACTGCGCGCCTCTGTAAAGGGGGACGAAAAGGCAAGGGAGGACATGGCTTTAGGTCAGTATATCGCCGGAATGGGCTTTTCTAACGTCGGACTTGGAATCGACCATTCTATGGCCCACACTTTGTCAGCCTTCTACGACACTCCGCACGGAGTCGCCTGCGCAATCCTTCTGCCTACGGTCATGGCATACAACGCCCAGGCTTCCGGCGAGAAATACCGCGAGATTGCCCGCGTAATGGGCGTAAAGGGTGTTGACTCTATGAGCCAGGAAGAATACCGCAAGGCCGCTGTTGACGCAGTTCGCCAGCTTTCAGTCGATGTTGGAATCCCGCAGAACCTTAAGGGAATCGTGCAGGAAAAAGACTTGGACTACCTTGCAGACTGTGCCCTAAAAGATGCCTGTGCCCCAGGAAACCCGCGCGAGGCCACAAAGAAAGATGTACTCGACATGTTCAAATCGCTGATGTAAAATTGTGGCATGAATAATGCCAGTAAAACAGTGATTTTTGATATGGACGGCGTGCTTTTGGACACTGAGAGCGTGAGCTTTGAGTGCTGGAAGCGCGCCGCTTTTGATTTTAAAATCGAGGGGATTGAGTCAGTCTATAAAAAATGCGTCGGAATGAATCTTTCCGACATCAAATCCCTTTTGTCCGACTATTACGGAAATAAAATCGACTCTGAAAAATTCTACGCCGCCACAGGCGACTACTTTCATATCATCGAAAAAGAGAAGGGCTTGAGCCTTATGCCCGGGGTAAAATCATGTCTTGAAAGCCTCAAATCTGCCGGGGTGACAATGGCGGTGGCCTCCTCGACAAGAAGCGAGAATGTCATGCGGCAGCTTACTAACGCCGGGATAATCTCGTATTTCAAGACGATTACGACAGGCGACCTTGTAAGCCATTCAAAGCCAGACCCTGAAATCTACCTGCTTTCTGCCTCCTCGCTCGGAGTCCGGCCGGAAAATTGTATCGCCGTGGAGGATTCCCCGAACGGAGTCCGCTCAGCCCATACCGCCGGAATGAAGTGCGTCATGGTTCCAGACCAGATTCAGCCGACTGCCGAAATTAAGAGCCTTGCCTGGAAGGTCTGCGCCTCCCTGACGGAAATCCCGCCCCTTGTCTTGCAATAAGACGGCTTAAATTTTAATAAAACTGCAAAAAATTAATTTCTCTAAAGAAAATCTATTGACTTCTTAACAAATACTGCATAAACTTCAGTATTATGAAACTTGAAGAGGCGTTAGAGACAGTCCTGCATTCATATCAGGCTTATTACACGATTAAGCGTAATGACGGCCAGACGGACTTTCCGGCAGACTTCTCCGCGCTGGCGGAATTCCATTCGCATTCCGAGCAGTATTTCCTCGTCAAGGCGGCAAAAGTCGCTGACATTGATTCCAATGAATACGTCTTTTTTGCCCTTGTTCCAAGGCTGACAAAAGAAAAGGTCCGGGAGCTTTCAGAGCTTGCCTGGTCGGAAGGCTTGAGGAGGGTAAAGGCCGGCAGCGGTCACCGCTCGTCCGATGTCTCCCTGATTATCCTCTGCTCGACGGCGGACGATGAGGCTATGGCGCAAATCAAAAAAATGAGGAAGTACAAGTCCTACTTTTTTACGATTTACGGCTGGAGCCATTTCAGGCTTTTTGCCCGCGTGGTCGACTACAAGACTTCTGTCTGCAACCGCATGGGCGGGAACATCAAAAAGCTCTTTGAGGGTATAAAGATTTAGGAAACTACATCTGCAAAGCAGATGCATTTATAAAAAGTCTAACTTTTCAGGGGGAAAAGATGACAGCAGTATTAATCATTATCGCAGCCTGTGCAATGCTCTTTGTCGGCTACGTGTTCTACGGCTCCTGGCTTGCAAAGCAGTGGGGAATCGACCCGGCGAAAAAAACACCGGCTTATGAGGACGCTGACGGCGTTGACTACGTTGCGGCGAAACCCGCGGTCCTTATGGGACACCACTTCTCTTCAATCGCCGGAGCCGGCCCGATTAACGGCCCGATTCAGGCCGCTGTTTTCGGCTGGGTTCCTGTCTTTCTTTGGTGCGTGATCGGCGGAATTTTCTTCGGTGGCTTGCAGGACTTCGGCTCTCTGTTCGCCTCAATCCGCCACGACGGAAAATCTGTCGGCGAAATCATCAAGGACTCCATGGGAAAGACCTCAAAAAAGCTTTTCATCATCTTCACTCTGCTCGTTTTGATTCTTGTAATCGCCTCGTTCGTAAACGTTGTCGCCGGAACTTTCTTTACTGCTTCTGACGCAAGTCATTTCGGCTTTGTCCTGAACCCAAACCAGAACCAGGCGACCGCGATGATTTCCCTTCTTTTCATCGTTCTCGCAATCGGCTACGGAATCCTCACGAACCGCCTGGGAGTAAAGACTCTCCCCGCGACAATCCTCGGAATCCTCGGTGTTGCTGTCGCAGTTTTCATCGGTCTTAAAGTCGGTCTCGCATTGAACCGCACGACTTGGATTATTTTGATCGGCGCATACATCACAATCGCATCTTTGGTTCCTGTCTGGATTCTCCTCCAGCCCCGTGACTACCTCTCATCATTCCTCTTGTACGCTATGATGGCCCTCGCCTTGATCGGAATCCTTGTCTCGGCAATCGGCGGAACCGCCTCATTCGAGCTTCCCGCTTTCACAGGCTGGTCAACAAAAATCGGAACCATGTTCCCGGCTTTGTTCATCACTGTAGCCTGCGGAGCCTGTTCTGGCTTCCACTCATTGATTTCTTCTGGAACTACTTCAAAACAGCTCGACAACGAGAAGAACGCCAAGGCAATCGGCTACGGTTCCATGCTCATCGAGTCAGCATTGGGAATCCTCTCTTTGATCGCCCTCGGAATGGTCTCCAGCCAGTACGTCCAGAACGGTGGAATCACAAAAGCCCCGCCGGTTATCTTCGCCGCCGGAATCTCAAAGATGTTCGGAGGAAACAACGCGATTTACGCCCTCATGACATTGAGCGTATCAGTATTCGCCTTGACATCCCTTGACACAGGAACCCGTTTGAGCCGCTTTATGTTCACGGAGCTTTTCCTCAAGGAGAATGAGAAGACCTGGCAGGAGGCGAAAAATCCTGTCCGCAAGGCTCTCGCATTCCCGATCACAGGAACCCTTTTGATGGTAGTGGTTGGCTGTGTTTTGGGCGGACTCTCGCTCTCACAGATTTGGGGACTTTTCGGTGCCGCAAACCAGCTCTTGGCCGGAATCGCATTGATGGCAGTCGCCGCGTGGCTTGGTGAGGTCGGAAAGAACAACAAGATGTTCCTGATTCCGACAGTATTCATGCTTGCCGCGACATTGAGCCAGCTTGTCCTCACGATTTACAAGAAAGTCTCTGCGATGGCCGCCGGAGCTGAGAACGCCTTCCACTGGGGCAACTGCTTCCAGTTGGTCTTCGCCGCCGCTATGACAGTTCTTGCAGTCGTCCTCGTGGTCGAGGGTGTGCGCACGTTCTCAAAGCAGTCAAAGTCTGCAAAGGCTAAAGTAGCCCAGGTAGCATAGAAGGCGTAGGGGAAAGGCCTTTCCCCTGGTTCGTACTTCGTTGCTCACACACCCCATTCTACGGTGGCTCTGCCCCCGTAACGCCCCCGCCCTGGTTTTTACTGGAGCGGGGATTTTTTTTGTATTGTGAAAGGCTTTTTTTTACTGTAGAATGTCTCCATGCCTTTGTTTGAGAAAAAATCGATTGTTTTATATAAGAATTCACCTGCCATTGTCGGGGAGAGGGAGTCTGACAAATTCACCATTGAATGGCAGTCTTCGCCCGCTAGTCCTACCGGGAAGAAAGCCGTATATTCAAGCCAAAAAGTCCGTGAAAAAGACGTGATTTTTCTTTGCGGTCCGGTCACTTCGCTTGAAAAAATTCTGGATATAAAAGCAGACTTCACAAGTGGAATTTCTGAGGCCAGGGAACTGCTGCTTTCTGACGAGGAGTCGGCCTCAAGCCCTCTTGAATTTTCTGAATTGGTCTCAATTATCAAGGCTGATTTTTCAAACGATGACGCATGGCCTATTTATTCCGCGCTGAAAAACTCATTTGACTTTGAGGAGAAAATCGACGGCGGAAAAATTTATTTTCTTCCCCGCTCTGACGAGGCGAAAAAAGCCCTTGAGGAAAAGGCGAATGAGAAGGAACACGCCGGGGAGATTCGCGCGGCCTTTATCGAGCGGCTGAAGCAGAAAAAAATCCTTCCAGAGGACTCTAAATACATGGGCGATGTCGAAGCCCTTGCCCTTGGAAAAACTGACAAGTCAAAGACCATGAAGGAGGCCGGATTCAAGGAGACCCCGGAGAAGGCTCACAAACTCCTTTTGGACACTGGAATCTGGGCGATTACACGAAATCCATATCCGCTTCGCTGGGGACTTTCTATGCAGTCTTCAAGCGTAAAACTTGAGACCCCGCCGGAAGAGGAAAGGGTAAAGGTTCCCGGCATCTCATGGGCGATTGACTCCGAGTGGTCAGCTGACCCTGATGACGCGATTGCTTGGGACGGAAAATACCTTTGGGTTCACATTGCTGACCCCGCCGCGACAGTCATGCCGGACGACGATGTTGACAAGGCTGCCCGTATGAGGGGGGCGACTTTGTATGTCCCGGAGGGAACGTCCAGAATGCTTTCAGAGGACTCCCTTTCTGACTATGCGCTCGGTCTAAACGAGATTTCCCGCGCTCTCTCTTTTAGGATTGAATTTGACTCCAACGGCGACATTGCCGACTGTCAGGTTTTGCGGACGACTGTGGACGTAAAGCGGCTGACTTATGAGAAGGCAGATGAGTTGAAGGATTCTCCTGAGCTTAAGCCCCTTTTTGAAATTGCAAGGCGCAATTTTGAGAGGCGGACAAAGGCAGGAGCAGTCACAATCACTTTGCCAGAAGTCCATATTTCAGTGGACAGCGAGACAAAAAAAGTCTCGATTGAGGAGCATAAGCACACTGAATCCGGTGATGTCGTTCGCGAGGCTATGCTTTTGGCGGGCGAGGGGGCTGCTCGTTTTGCTTTCAAAAATGCTCTGGCATTTCCCTTTGTCAGTCAGGAAGCCCCTGAGATTCCTGCCGAACTTCCAGAGGGGCTTGCAGGCCAGTACAGGTTGCGCCGCTGCATGAGAAGACGCAATGTCTCCGTGACTCCGTCTGTCCATTCAGGCCTTGGACTTGGAATGTACAGCCAGGTTACAAGCCCCCTGCGCCGTTATTCTGACTTGCTGTCTCACGAGCAGCTCAGGGCTTTTTTGTGCGGAAGAAAGCCGATTGAAAAAGACGAGATGCTTATGCGTATGAGCGCAGGTGATGCCGCCGCCCAGGCCGCCCACAAGTCCGAGAGAAAAAGCAACCTCCACTGGACTTTGGTCTACCTTTTGCAAAATCCAGACTGGCAGGGAAGGGCTGTCTGCGTTGACAAGCAGGGAAATCAGGCGACTTTTATGATTCCGTCCCTTGCGCTGGAAACCGTCATGGCCTCTTCTTCTGACTTGAAATTGAACCATGAAATCACTGTTCAGGCTGATAAGATTGATTTGCCGAATCTGGAAGTGACTTTCCGTAAAATATAAAAATATTATTTTGGAGTAAAAATTTTATGATTACTGACGTTATCATCATGGCCGGAGGTTTTGGCGAGAGGCTTTGGCCGGCTTCTTCGGCTCTTTTTCCAAAACAGTTCATGGCACTGGACGGGGAGAATTCCTTTATGCAGACAAGCATTCTTCGCGCCCTCTCTGTCCGTCCATCGGGAAAAATACTGATTGTCACCCGCAAGGACATTGAGGATGAGTGCTGCAAGCAGGTCAATGACCTTGCCTCCCGTCTCTCTAAAGAGGATGGTGAAAAACTTTTGAGCGACTGCGTGGTTATCTCAGAACCTTGTGGAAGACACACTTCCGCCGCGATTTTGACAGGCCTTTATTTTGTAAAAAAGACTTCTGCAGAAAAAAAACATACTTTTTTGGTTTTGACCAGTGACCATGTAATCGGACCGACAGAGCTTTTTGCCTCTGATTGCCAGTCTGCCGCAAAGGCTGCCGAGGATGGAAAATTCGTCTGTTTTGCGATTCCTCCGACAGAACCCGCTACTGGATTCGGCTATATAAAGGCCGGGAAGGACTTGTATTCTGACGAGAAAGTTTTTGAAATCGACAATTTTAAAGAGAAGCCATCACTTGAAATCGCAAAAATCTATATTTCAGACGGAAACTACTGGTGGAATTCTGGAATGTTCGCCTTTACAGCTGATTTTCTTGAGAATGAGATGGAAAAATGCACGCATTCTGTCTATGAGGCTTTTGCCCCTGTAAAAAATGGCAATGCTCCGACGCTTTCAAAGGATGACTCAATTTCAGTTTTGTCTTCCTGGCCTGAATTGGAGGAAACCTACAAGAATGTCCCGGAAATTGCAATCGACAAGTCTATCGCCGAAAAAACAAAGTCCGCTGCATGTGTGAAGGCGCATTTCAACTGGACTGACGTAGGCTCCTGGGAAACTTTCAGCGAGCTGTCGACAGGCTCTGCAAAGGAGACTTCCGCCGACATCGATGGAAAGGGCAACTTTATCTATTCTGATTTGCCTGTAGCCCTCTGCGGAGTCGAGAATCTGATTGTAGTCGTCAAAAACGGCAAAGTCCTTGTGATGAAAAGAGGCTGCGGTCAGCTAGTCCGTGAGGCAGTGAAAAAACTTGAGAAATAGAAAATTTTTTTATAAAACTGCGGATTCGTGCTATAATAATTGTGAGTTTTCACGCAAAAAAATTCGAGGAGTAACGCTTTTATGATTACGGCTATTATTATCACAATTTTAGTTGGAGCTTTGATCGGTTGGCTGGCGGGAATTTTCATGAAGTCACGCCACGGTTTTTGGATGTCATGTCTTTTGGGAATAATCGGCTCTGCCATAGGCAGCTGGCTTTTCACAGGAATCCTTCATATCGGAGACGGCTCTCTTTTATGGTCGATTGTCAGCGGTGTGATTGGAACCTGCATTCTCATCGCAATTGTCCGTGCAATTATGGGCAGAAAATTCTAGGCTCCTAGTCACATAGAAAATTTTTTACAAAAAAGCCCGCAGATTTTAGATGAACCTGCGGGCTTTCTTTTATCTTTCTGAGTAGTTTTTCTCAACCCAGTTTTTGTATTCTCCGCTCAATATGCGCTTAATCCAGTCTGGATGGGTCAGATTCCATTTTACTGTCATCGCAAGCCCCTGCTCGAATGTCATCTTGCGTTCCCAGCCCAACTCTGCCTTGATTTTACTGCAGTCAATCGCATAGCGCTGGTCGTGGCCAGGTCTGTCTTTTACGTGGACGATTGTCTTTCTGATTTCGTCCGCGTCTTTATTCAGTTCCGCGGCCGTAAGCTCTATCAGCTTGTCGAGGAGCTTTACGTTCTGCCACTCGTTCTCACCGCCTATGTTGTATTTCTCGCCGGACTTTCCGCCCTTTAGAATCTGCCAGACGGCACGGTTGTGGTCCTCGACATAAATCCAGTCGCGGATATTTTTTCCCTCACCGTAGACAGGAAGGCTCTTTCCCTGCTGCATGTTCAAAATCATCAGGGGAATCAGCTTTTCCGGGAACTGGTAGGGACCGTAGTTGTTCGTGCAGTTGCTCAGTGTGATTGGAAGCCCGTATGTGTGGTGGTAGGCCATGACGATGTGGTCGCTTGAGGCCTTTGATGAGGAGTAGGGGCTTCTCGGATCGTATGGGGTCTTCTCTGTAAAATAGCCTGTGGGGCCGAGGGAGCCGTAAACTTCGTCTGTCGAGATGTGGTGGAAAAGGACGTCATCGCGGGGATTGTCAAGGGAGACATTCCAGTAGCGGCGGGCCGCGTCAAGCAGGGTGTATGTTCCCTCGATGTTTGTCTTGATGAAAACCCCTGGGCCTAAAATCGACCGGTCAACGTGGCTTTCCGCCGCGAAATGAACCACAGTGTCAATGTCGTACTGCCTGAAGATTCTGTCAATCTGCTCCTTGTCGCAGATGTCAACGCGCTCAAAAAAATAGCGGCGCTTTGCCGGGTCTTTTTCTCTGGAACCGTAGACGGCATCAACATCGTCAAGACTTTCTCCGTTTCCCGCGTAGGTCAGGCAGTCAACGTTCACGATTCTGCCAGTGAAATTCGCGTCCTCAAAGGCCGCCTGCCCAGATGTTGACTTTCCGAACATGTAATGGATGAAGTTGGAGCCGATAAAGCCCGCTCCGCCTGTCACCAGAATATTCTTTAATTTTCTTGCCATGATTATTTCCTTATATCACGTTGAATTCTTTGTCCTTGAAAAAGGACTTCAATGATTTTTCCCAACCGGGAAGCCTTATTCTCAATGCTTTTTGTATTTTCTCAGTGGAAAGGACTGAGTATGCCGGCCTTTTAGCCTTTGTCGGGTAGTCCGCCGTGGCGCATGGATTTACCCTGCAGTTTCCGCTGATTTTCCCAGACTTGGCTCCGCATTTTTGAATCGCCTGGGCAAAATAAAACCAGCTGGTCTCGCCGCCGTCGTTCACGTTGTAGATTCCATAGGGAATCAGGTCGCCCTTTCTGTTTTTTTTGATGATTTCGACTATGACTTTCGCGAGGGTCGCGCAGTTTGTCGGAGTTCCCCTCTGGTCGCTGACAACTTTCAGCTCTTCCTTTGAGTTCATCAGTTTTGTCATTGTGTAGACGAAATTTTTGCCGTAAAAGCCGTAGAGCCATGAAGTCCTCAAAATGTAGTAGCGGGTCATGTACTGCTCGATTTCGTCCTCGCCCTTTGACTTGCTTTGCCCGTAAACCCCGATCGGTGATTTTGCGCATTCCTCGTCTATAGGGGAGGTGGCCGAGCCGTCAAAGACGTAGTCTGTTGAGACGTGAATCAGGGATAGCGAGTTTTCCCGGCAGAGTTTTGCGATGTTCTTAGAGCCTTCCTGATTTACGGAAAAGGCCTTTTCCTTCTCGTCTTCGGCAAGGTCGACTTTTGTGTATGCCGCGCAGTTCACTACGAAGTCAATCCTTTTGTCGTCAGAGCCTGAGATTTTCGACATTGAATTCTCATAGAAAGAGCGCAGGGCTTCCATCGACGTGATGTCAGTCTCGCTTCCGGAATGGATAAAATTAATTTTCTCGTCTGTCAGCTGCCGGGCCAATTCCTGACCCAACATCCCTTTTGCCCCGATTAACCAAATCATCTGCTACTCCGTCCAGTCTCCGCCAATCCAAATGCCGTTCTCGTCAAAATATTTTCTGTTCTTGTCAAAAGCCGGGTGACGGGAATCTTTTTCGCTCAAAAGAGGCTCTATCCCTTTTGCTACAGATTTCCAGTCTATGTTGATTGTCTTGTCGTTCCACATAAGGCCGGCATCGTCCTCCGGGTGGTAGAAGTCCGTGCATTTGTATGTGAAAATCGCCTCGTCGCTCAGGACATAGAATCCGTGGGCAAAGCCTTCGGGGATGTAGAACATGTTGTTCTTCTCAGAGTCGAGAATGACTCCGTACCAGTTTCCGAAAGTCGGGGAGCCAGAGCGAAGGTCGACAGCGACATCATAGACCTTGCCCTCAAGTGCGCGGACCAGCTTTCCCTGAGGATGCTTTGTCTGCCAGTGCATTCCGCGGAGAACGCCCTTTTTGCTCTTGGACTGGTTGTCCTGGACGAATCTCATTGTAAGTCCGGCCTCAAAAAAATCCTTCTCAGAATAATTCTCGAAAAAATAGCCCCGTTTGTCACCGAAGACTTTTGGCTGAATCTCCCATAGACCTTCTATCGGGCATTTTATGAATTCAAAAGACACTGTGATTCTCCTCTAAAAATCTCTCCTCTTTCAGCCTTGCTCTAAGCCTGGGCGATGTATTTGAGATATGAGCCGTATTCTGTCTTGTAGCCGGCGGCAAGCTCTAGGAGCTTTTCCTTTGAAAGCCATCCATTGCGGAAGGCGATTTCCTCGATGCAGGAGACGTACATTCCCTGTCTCTTCTGTATTGTCGCGATGAAGTTTCCGGCCTCCGCAAGACCGTCATAAGTTCCTGTGTCCAACCATGCCAGTCCACGGCCGAGAATCTCAACATTCAGGTCTCCGCGCTCAAGGTAGGCGTTGTTCACCGAAGTGATTTCAATCTCACCACGGGCGGAAGGCTTTACGTTCTCCGCGATATTGATTACAGAGTTGTCGTAAAAGTAAAGGCCTGGAACCGCGTAGTTTGACTTTGGCTCGGCGGGTTTTTCCTCGATTCCGAGAGCCTTGCCGTTTTTGTCGAATTCGACGACACCGTAGGCGCGGGGGTCTTTCACGTAGTAGCCGAAAATCACGGCTCCGCCTTTTTCGTTGACTTTTTTAGCCGCATTTTTAAGGCTCTGTGTGAATGACTGGCCGTAAAAAATATTGTCACCTAAAACGAGGGCGACAGAGTCATCGCCGATGAATTTTTTTCCAACGATGAATGCGTCCGCAAGTCCTCTGGGCTTTTCTTGGACTGCGTAGTCGAATTTCATACCGAGCTTTTCTCCACTTCCGAACAATTCCTTGAATGTCGGAAGATCACGCGGAGTTGATATAATCAGAACCTCCCGGATTCCTGCGAGCATTAAAACACTTAAAGGATAATAAATCATCGGTTTGTCATAGACCGGTAAAATCTGTTTTGATACTGCGCGTGTAAGCGGATAAAGTCTTGTGCCTGAACCGCCTGCAAGAATAATTCCTTTCATATTTGTATTTTAATTTTTTTCTGAGAAAACTGCAACGTTTTGGCAAGCTATGATGCTACCAATGTTGCAGCCGACAATATTTTTACTGGCAGGTCAGCCGTATTCGTTATCCTTGAAGAAAAATTACCGCAATTTCACCGCAGTTTGTCACTGCGGCTGTTTTTTTTAATCGATAATCTTCATAATTTATTTTGATTGTGTTATAATCATTTTTATGATTGCAGCTCATATCAAAGAAATCATCAGCTCCAAAGGGGCTTCTGTTATCCGAAAAATGTTTGAGGAAGGCATCGTATTAAAGCAAAAATACGGTGACGACAATGTTTTTGATTTTTCACTTGGAAACCCGGATTTGGATCCGCCCCAAAAAGTCGTGGACGCTATAAAAGAGGTCGCCGCAGATGAAAGTCACGGTTGCCACGGCTACATGCCCAACGCAGGCTATAAAGACTGTCGCGAGGCCATGGCAAAGAAAGTTTCCCTAGAACAGGGCGTTCCTGTCGAATGGAAGAACACTGTGATTACGGTCGGAGCCGCCTCCGCGCTGAACTGTGTCTTCAAGGCGATTTTGTCAGCAAAAGACCAGGTGATTGTGCCGTCCCCCTTTTTCGCCGAGTACCGCCATTATGTCCACAATTATTCAGGCGAGCTGATTGAGGTTCCCACAAAATCTGACTATTCGCTTGATGTTGACGCTATTGCCGCCGCCTTGAATGAAAAGACCGCCGCGGTTTTGCTCAATTCCCCCAACAATCCGACTGGAAAAATCTACTCGATGGAAGATATTTCCCGCCTGACTGATGCCCTCAAAGCCCACGGAAAAAAATGCGGTAGAAAGCCATATCTGATTTTGGACGAGCCTTACAGGGCGATTGTTTACGACGGCAAGGAAGTTCCGCCGGTTTTCCCAAGCTATGATGAGTCTGTTGTTGTCTCTTCTTTTGCAAAAAATCTTTCCCTTCCGGGCGAGAGAATAGGCTATATCGCGATAAATCCTGCCGCTGACAATCCTGACGAGTTTATCGCCGCCTGCACATTTGCCCTCCGCACATTGGGTTGCGTGAACGCCCCTGCTTTTTTCCAGAAAGTAGTCGCGAAGTCATGGGATGCGAAAGTTGATTTTTCCTCTTACAAAAAACGCCGCGATTTGCTGACCGGAGTTTTGGACAGGGTTGGAATCAAATACGGGATTCCAGAAGGCGCCTTCTATCTTTTCTGCGAGGTGCCCGAAAATTTTGACGGCGATGACGGAGACTTCTGCGAGCTGCTGAAAAAACATTTGGTTTTGGCCGCTCCCGGAGCCGGTTTCGGAAAGAAAAACTGCTTCCGTCTTGCCTACTGTGTGAGCGAAAAGACAATCATAAATTCAGAGAAAGGATTTGCCGCCGCGATGGATGAGCTGCGGGCTTTATAGAGGAGATGAAATAATGAAAATATTGATGGTTTCTGCCGAGGCAGTTCCTTTTGCCAAGACTGGCGGACTTGCCGATGCCGTTTCCGCTTTGGCCGGAAATTTGAGTCTTATGGGTCACGATGTGAAAATCGTGATGCCCCGCTACTATAAGATTGACCGCAAAAAACTGGAGCTTCTTGAAGGTCCTCTCGGAGTCCCGGTCGGAATGGGGCAGGAGTGGACAGCAGTCTATACGGCACCTCTTCCGGGCTTCCCTAAAGTCTCTGTATACTTCCTTGACCACGAGAACTGCTTCGGCCGAGACGGAGTTTACGGAACAAAAGCCCAGCCTGACTTTTTTGACAATCCCTACCGCTTCTCGCTTTTGGCGCACGGGGCCTTTCAGGTCTGCAACAAGCTCGGCTGGTTCCCTGACATAGTTCATGCCCACGACTGGTCATCCGCACTCGCTCCTGTTTTGTTGAGACATGTCTGCCGTCAGCAGGAGAATTTCCGCCACACGGCATCCGTATTCACGATTCACAACTTGGGCTACCAGGGCGTTTACGGAAAAGAGAAATTCGCAGACCTCGGAATTGACTGGGGTCTTTACTACGGAGCCGGCTTTGAGAGAAACGGCGCGATTAACTTTTTGCAGGCAGGAGTCACGACCGCCGACATGATTACGACTGTCTCTCCGACATACGCCAGCGAAATCCAGACAGCCGAAGGCGGTTGGGGCATGGACGGACTTTTGCGCGTCCGCTCCGATGTGGTGCGCGGAATTGTAAACGGTGTAGACACCGAGACTTGGAACCCGAAGACCGACAAACTGCTTCCGGCAAATTATTCGTCTGCTGACATGAAGGGAAAGGCCGTCTGCAAGAAAGAGCTTCAGAGGGCGTTCGGACTTCCGGAGCGTCCTGACGTTCCAGTTATCGGTTTGGTCTCCCGCCTGGTCAGCCAAAAAGGTGTGGGAGAGCTTTTCGGACCGACTTACGGCTCTCTCTACAATATCTGCGCGACAATGGACATTCAGTTCGTCCTTGTCGGTTCTGGCGAAAAATGGTGCGAGGATGAAATCAACTCATTGCAGTCAAAACTTCCGAATTTCAGGGCGAAAATCGGCTATTCGGAGCCGCTGAGCCACTTGATTGAGGCCGGAGCAGACTTCTTCCTTATGCCGAGCCGTTACGAGCCTTGCGGATTGAACCAGATGTACTCGCTGTTGTACGGAACCCTGCCGATTGTCCGCAGAACAGGAGGACTTGCTGATACTGTGCAGAACTACAATCAGGACACAGGGGAGGGCACGGGCTTTATGTTCGACGCTCTGACACCCGGCGCAATCTACGACACTGTAGGCTGGGCTGTCTGGGCTTACTACAACCGCCAGAATGACATCAAGGCTATGCAAAAACGTGCGATGAGCCAGGACTTCACATGGAAGCTTTCATGTGAGAAATACCTTGACGTTTACAAGGAAGCCATCGAACGCGGCTGCAAATAAGGTAAATAAGGATATATTACTTCTATGGACTTTTCATCGACATTTCCTCATGATTTTAATGGCGTCCACATTCATTTTGTGGGCATCAAGGGGACGGGAATGGCCGCCCTCGTGGAGCTTTTGCACAGGCGGGGAGCTGTAATCACAGGCTCTGACGTTTCCGAGCGTTTTTACACGGACGAGGTTCTTGAGAAAATCGGTATTCACGCCCTTCCTTTTGACTCAAAAAACATCACCGACAAGATTCAATTCGTCGTCCACTCATCGGCCTATTCTGTCGGAAAGAATCCCGACCTGATTGAGGCTGAGAAAAGGGGACTTCCGATTCTCCTTTATACTGAGGCTTTGGGTGCCTTGTCTGCGGCCGCATATTCAGCCGGAGTCTGCGGAGTTCACGGAAAGACGACGACAACTGGACTTTGCGGAACTATTCTCAACGGAATCAACCTTCCTGCCCAGATTCTTGCCGGCTCCGTGATTTCCTCATTTGGAGATTCTTGCACGGTGACGACAAAATCCTTCGCCGCCTCCCAAAAGCATTATTTTGTCGCCGAGACATGTGAGTACCAGCGGCACTTTATGGATTTTCATCCGCGAAAAATCATCATGACTTCGGTCGAAAGCGACCATCAGGACTATTACCCGACTTTCGAGGACATTCAGAAGGCTTTTGTTGACTATGCCTGCCTTCTCCCGAAAAACGGAGACTTGATTTACTGCGCTGACGACAAAGGGGCTGTGGACACTGTAAAATTGATTTTGGAAAAACGCCCTGACATAAAGCTGATTCCTTACGGAGAAAAAGCCGCCGGAGATTTTAAACTGACTTTTGGCCGTGTTGAGAGCGGCCGCCAGTATTTTTCAGTCGGAAATTTCGGGGAATTCGCTCTTTGTGTTCCGGGTGAACACAATGTGAGAAATGCTACTGCCGCAATCGCCCTTACTTTGGCCTTTTTGAAGGACGACGGAATAGATGCGGAAGAGAAAATCCCTGAAATCAAAAAATCCCTGCTTGATTTTGCCGGAGGAAAGAGAAGAAGCGAGATTGTCGGACGGGCGAAGAGCAAAAACGGGGACGAGGTGATTTTCATCGATGACTACGGCCACCATCCGACTGCGATAAAGACGACTCTTAAAGGATACCGTGATTTTTATAAAAAGCACAGAATCATCGTTGACTTTATGAGCCACACATACACGAGAACCCAGGCCCTGCTTGAGGAATTCGCCTCATCATTCGCTTCCGCCGATGACGTGATAATCAACAAAATCTACGGCTCTGCCCGTGAGGATGCGAGCGCTGCCACTGTCACCGGAGAAATCCTTGCCGAACATGCTAAAAAATATCACAAGTCTGTCTTTTATGAGAGGAACTTTGATGACGCGGCACAAAAAGGCTTGGAGCTTTTGAGTGGGTCTTTGGACAAGTCGAAATACCCGGATGGCTGGATTTTCGTCACGATGGGAGCCGGTGACAACTGGAAGGTCGGAAAGAAAATTCTTGAGGAACTAACAAAATAGAGTCTCTAAAAAATCGCGTTAGCGAGTTTTTAGAGATGCCCAAAAATAAGGAAAATAAAATGAATTCAATGACATCGTACGGCTTTGTGGAGACCGTCTCTGAGAACACTCAAATTTCTGTGGAGTTCAAGTCCGTGAATTCCCGCTTTTTGGACTTGTCAGTCTACCTGCCGCCATTTTTAAATCCCCTTGAGCAGAAAATCCGCTCCCTTGTCTCTGATAAAGTTACCCGTGGAAAAATCGACCTTTCTCTGAGGGTAAAGGACTTGTCGACCAATGCAAGCGTCTCCGCCGACGTGAAGGCCGCCAAAATGTATTTTGACGCAATAAAGGACGTCGCGTCTGTGATGGGCATATCGTCAGACAAGATTCCTCTTTCTCTGATTGTCTCTCAGCCAGGGGTTTTGAATACCATTCAGGAATACGATATGGATTCCTACTGGAAAAAGATAGAGCCTGTTTTTTGCAAGGCTTTTGACCAGTTCTTGGACGGAAGGGTAAGGGAAGGGGCAAATTTGAAAAAAGACCTTCTTTTAAAGCTCTCAGTCTTGGACGAATGCGCGGACTTTTTTGCAGACTGGCAGCCTAAAATGGAGGCGAAATTCAAAGAGACCATAACTGCAAAATTCCGCGAGCTTTTGGCAGACAAGGCTGATGAGAACCGCATAATGACAGAGACTGCAGCGATGCTCGTAAAGTACACGATAAACGAGGAGATCATCCGCCTTAAAAGCCATCTGAAGGCGCTTCGCGATGAAATTGAGAGCAATCCGGTTCCTGGAAAAAGAATCGACTTTTTCTGCCAGGAGGCGAACCGCGAGATAAACACAATCGGCTCAAAAAATCAGTTTACGGAAGTCGGTGCCATGGTCGTAAAGGCAAAGGATGCTTTGGAGAATATTCGCGAGCAGGCGAAAAACGTTGAGTAAATAAAAAATCCATAGAAATTAATTCTAAAATCCGCTAATATGCTCTCTTATGGAACAGTACAAGAAGGATTTTATTGATTTTATGGTGGCGGCCAAGGCCCTTAAATTCGGCTCTTTCACACTCAAAAGCGGCCGTCAGTCTCCTTTTTTCATGAATGCCGGGGCATACGTCACAGGAAGCCAGCTTGCAAAACTCGGTGAATTTTACGCCCAGGCGATTCACGCGAATTTCGGAGATGATTTTGATGTCATGTTCGGTCCTGCCTACAAGGGAATTCCTCTCGCAGTCTCATGCGTGATGGCCTACCAGAAGCTCTACGGAAAGGAAATCCGCTACTGCTCAAACCGCAAGGAAGCCAAAGACCACGGGGCTGACAAGGGACTCCTCCTCGGCTCTGACCTCAAGGACGGCGACAAGGTTGTGATTATCGAGGACGTTACAACGAGCGGCAAGTCCATCGAAGAGACATATCCGATTGTAACAGGAGCTGCAAAAGTCAAGGTCGTAGGTGAGATGGTTTCCCTAAACCGCATGGAGAAGGCTCCTGACTCCACAAAGTCCGCGCTGGACACAATCACTGAAAAATACGGATTCCCTGCCCGAGCGATTGTCTCGATGAAGGAAGTTGTCGAATACCTCTACAAGGAAGACGGTTCCGGCCTTATCACAAATGAAATCAAAAAGGAAATTGACGCATATTACGAGGAGTGGGGCGCAAAATGATTCCAAGAGTTTTTTTGAAGAGTAAAGAAGAAGTAGAAGTCGCCCAGGGCTTTCCTTGGGTTTTTGACAATGAGATTTCACACGTAAAATTCGAGTCAGAAGACGGGAGTGGAGTCAAGCAGACGGAGCTTTCTGACTGCACTGTTGAGGACGGAACGGTTGTCGAGATTTTCGCAAAGTCCGGAGCCTTTCTCGGAAGCGGCGTAATCAACAGAAAGTCAAAAATCACAGTCAGAATAATCGGCCGCGAGCATGCTGACCAGATTCTCGCCGACACCGAAGACTATTATCTCAAAAAAGTCCAGGACGCATACGACTTGCGAAAGCTTCACTATGACTTCAAGGATTCCTACCGCCTGATTTACGGGGAATCTGACTTTATCCCCGGCCTTATCGCAGAACGCTATTGCGATGTGAACAAGAACGTCTACATCGTAATCCAGTTTTTGTCACTTTCCTGCGAGATTTTCAAAAAGGAAATCTTGGCCGCAATCCGCAAGATAATCAAGCCATACGGAATCTTTGAGAGAAGTGACGCCTCTGTCCGCGAGAAGGAAGGCTTGAAAGAAGTCTCCTGCTGGAACGGAGAAGCCCGTGAAGAAGTGATTACAATTCGCGAGAACGACATAAAGATTCAGGTTGACATCGCCCACGGACAGAAAACCGGCTACTTCCTTGATCAGAAGAACAACCGCAAAATCGTCGGCTCTCTCTGCGAGGGCAAGCGGGTTCTTGACACCTTTACCCACACAGGAGCTTTCGGCTTGAATGCGGTCAAGGGCGGGGCCAAGGAAGTCGTTTCCGTCGACATCTCACAGGAGGCTGTCGACATGGTGAACAAAAACATCGAGCTGAACGATGCTTCCTCAAAAATGACCGCTGTATGCGCCGATGTCTTTGACCTGCTCAAAAAATACGAGGCCGAGGGCAAAAAATTTGACGTGATCATCCTTGATCCTCCGGCATTCACAAAGAACGCGAAGAATATTCAAAAGGCTTACGGTGGCTACAAGGAAATCAACCTCCGCGCCATGCGTCTTTTGACCGAGAACGGAATACTTGTCACATGCTCCTGCTCATACTTCTTTGACTCAGAGCATTTCTACGGAATGGTGATGAAGGCGGCCGAGGATTCCAAAAAGAGGGTCCAAGTCCTTGAAAAGCGGGGGGCGGGTCCTGACCACCCTGTTCTGCTTGGCTACCCCAAGTCTGAATACTTGAAGTGCGCAATCTGCCGTGTCATATAATCTGATTGTGATTTTGGGGCCTACCGCGGTCGGAAAAACAGCCCTGGCCGTGCGTACAGCCCTCGCGTTGAATACAGAGATAATCTCCGCTGACTCCCGCCAGGTCTACAAAAAGCTGGACATCGGCTCCGGCAAGGATTTGGCTGATTATGATGCAGACGAAAGTCTTGTCTCTCAAATAAATCCTGACTTGAAGGAATTTTGTTCAGACGGAAAATTCCATGTACCTTATCACCTGATAGACATAATCTCACTGCCGTCTGAATACAACGTCTTTGACTTCCAGACTGACTTTTACAAGGTTTTCACAGAGATTCAGAGCCGTGGAAAAATCCCGATTCTCTGCGGCGGAACAGGAATGTACTTGGATTCTGTTGTCCGAGGCTACAAAAATCTTGTCCGTCTGCCGGAGGAAAATCCCGAATTTCTTTCCGAGCGGGCAGCCTTGCAGGCGAAATCCTACGAGGAGCTGAAGAAAATTTTGATTGCGGAGAAAAAAGACCTTCACAACACGACTGATTTTGCTGACAAGGACAGAATCATCCGGGCGCTTGAGATTGAGCGCTTTTTAAAATCCGATGACTACAAAGGGCTGCAGAAAAAAATCCCGGAAGTAAAACCCCTTGTAATCGGAACGACTTTGGAGAGACCTCTAGTCCGGGAGAAAATCGCCCGCCGCCTCAAAGAGAGGATGGAAGGCGGACTGATTGAGGAAGTTCTCGATTTGCATGAAAAAGACGGGATAGAGTGGGGCAGGCTTGAGTCACTCGGCCTTGAATACAGGTTTGTCAGCAATTATTTACAGGGGAAAATCTCCTCAAAAGAAGAATTGTTTGAGAAGCTTAGGACTGCAATCTGCCAGTTCGCCAAAAGGCAGGAGACCTGGTTCCGTGGAATGCAAAAAAAAGGAGTCAGCATAAACTGGCTCCCTCAAGAAGAAAATATAAAAGTCCGCTTTCAGGCAATCCTTGACTTGCTTGAAAAGAACGGACTGTTTATTCAAAAATAATCTGAGAACAGTCCGTCTGCTTACTGGTTTACGGCGATTTTCTCAGGCTCTGCGACTTTTGTGATGTAGCCGGTGCGGACGCATGAATCGAAAAGTGACTTTGAGATGTAGTCGGTCGTCACGTCGTCATATCCGTCCTCATCGCGGACAATGCGTACAACATATCCGTCCTCAAGTTCGCGGACGACTGTCATATAATCGTTTTTTCCAATGCTTTTAAGAGTGTAAGTTCCCATTTTAAATACCTCCCGAATTTCGTCAAAAAAAATCGGATTAATCTGCGGAAAAATACTTTTCCGTGCCTTACAATTTAATTTTCGGTATACTGTAAAAAATATTAAGCGTTTTTTACTGCTTTTGGAGTTTTTTGGAGAAAAATGACTTTTTGTGACTCACACATTCACTTTGAGCAGTGCAGGCTTTCCGGCCTTTTGAAAAAGCCCCTCTTTGAAGGGGACTCGTATTTCGCCCTTTCCTCTGCCCATGATCCTGGCGAATTCGAACGGATGGAGGGGCTGATAAATAATCTTCCGGCGAATATGAAAGTCTTTCCGACCTTCGGCCTTCATCCCCAAAATCCTCTGATTGAAAACGCAGACTTTCTTGAAAGACTGATCAGGGAAAAAAGAATCACCGCAATCGGGGAGGCAGGCTTTGACTTTTTCACCGCTGACTTCAAGGCGAGTGAAAAAAAACAGGAGGACTGCTGGAATGTAGAACTGGAGCTTGCGGAAAAATATTCCCTGCCGGTTGTGATTCATGTCCGCAAGGCGATGCATAAGATTTTTGCTGACAGCAAAAGACTCTCAAAAATTCCCTCCGTGATTTTTCACTCTTTTCCGGGAAGCCTGCAGGACGCGAAATCATTGCAGAAAAAAGGGGTGAATGCCTTTTATTCTTTCGGGAAGCCCCTGCTCAACGGGAAAAAGTCTGCCCTTGACTGTGTGAAAAATCTCCCTGACGGGAAAATTCTTTTGGAGACTGACGCGCCATTTCAAACTTTAAAAGGCGAGGAATTTACACGGCCGGAGGAAATCCAAAAAGTTTTTTTGATGGCAGCCCAAGTCAGAGCTTCTGATTTTGCGAATTTAGCCGAAATTATTAAAGGTAATTTTTTTGCAAGCTTGAATTTTCCAGTAGACCAAAAAACTATAGACTGATAAAATAATATTATGATTCTTAGCGCGACAGAACAGTTACAATTGCTTTTGCAAAATCCCGTATTCATAGGGTGCGTTTCAAGCTGGTTTTGCGCTCAATTCATCAAAACATTGATAAAACTCTGTTCTGGCAAAGTTCATTCCATTGAAGAACTTTTTGAGCTTTTAATTTGGCGGACAGGCGGAATGCCATCTTCTCACACAGCTTTGGTGGCCTGCCTTTCAACTTCGATTGCTTTCCGGTCTGGTTTGGACTCTGACCTCTTTATTCTCTCATTCTGCTTTTTTATGGTGACAATCCGGGATGCGGTTGGTGTCAGAAGGTCTTCTGGAAATCAGGCTAAGGCCCTGAACGAGATGGGGTCTGAATTGAAGAAGAGCGGAATTTGGGAAGCCTTTAAAAAGGTCAAGGAAGTTCAGGGACACACTCCGCTGGAGGTTTTTGTCGGCAGCCTTTTAGGCTTTTTTATCGGTGTCGCGTTTTCTGTTTTGTAAAATATTAAAATATAAAGAATTAAAATAATGAAGATTCCATTTTTGCAAAAGTCAGTTTTTCTTTCTCTCTTAGTTTTTTCTTTTTGCCTTTTACTCATAGCCCTATTTAAAAGCTCTCCGTCCTCGGCATTGTGGAAGGGCTACAGGACTTTGTACGTGTCTTCTTCAACATTGAATGATGCCGCTGTCCTTTCTATTTTGAATAAAAATGGCTGTACCGATGCAATCGGAAAGTCGAACCAGCAGCTTCCTATAGTTTCCCAAATGGCCCCTGTTCAAACTGAAAATCAGGCTTACCTTCAAAAACGAGCGAATTTTTTCACGGATTCAGAGCATAAGCTTATGGTCTTCTATGTGCCTTTGAGTCAGTCCGCTGGAATTGAAAAGTCTTTGGAAGAACTTTCCGCATTTTCTGAAAGCTATGCGGGAACGGATGGCAATGTTCAGTTTCCGCATTTTCCATCTCTCTTGCTTTTGCTTTTTGCGCTCTTTCTTTTTTATTTTTCAAAAAACAAAATCTTTTTCGCCTCGTCCGCAGTTCCACTTGTCTTTTTCGCCTTTATGAGACCTTTTTTCAGCGTGTGTGGCGGCCTTTCCATGACTTTATACGCTTTTTACTGTATGCAAAAAATCTGGGGCCGGTCAGGCTTTGTAAAAAGGACTCTTTACTCAACTCAAATTGTCGCTTCCCTGGCTCTTCCCTTTGCCGTGATTTTTATCTCTTCCCCGGTGAATTCGATTTTGTATGTCTTGAGCCTTTTGGCTTCCGCCTCGGCGATTCGCTTTTCGGACTTTCTGCTCGACCTTTATTATGAAAAATCGCTTTTTGTTCCGGTTCCGATTTTGACAGCAAGACAGATAAACTTGAAGAGCAGAAAAAATATAAAGTTCCAGCTTGCAGCCTCTCTTTTGATTTTGATTTTCTTTTTTATAGCGACTTTTGCCTCTGGTGCTGCAGCATCGACTTTTGCCGATTCTGAAAATCCGGCTCTTCCGGCTCCTTCAAAAACTTCAGACTCAAGGCTTCCTGTTCTGGCAGAATTCTCTGACTGGGCTTGGTCTTCGATAACTTTCCCCTATAGACGGGCTTTTGAGACTACTGCAAATCCGCCTGTAGAGGGGGAGACCGTCTCGATTCCTGAATATTCAATTGGAGAGGACGGGGCAATCCACGAGGAAGAGAGAATCGTCTACGAATATAATTCCGCCTTTAAAAATAAGGTTTTTAAAGGAATTTCTGACCTCTCGTATCCTGCTGTTGAAAAAATGCTTTTGAAACAGGGAAAAGATGCGACTTTTGCATATTCTCAAGGCTCCGGCTCTTCTTCGGAGTCTTTTGCAAGTCTTTCACTGGCTATACTGCTTTTGCTGACAGTCCTGCTGGCCTTTTCAGCAGCTTTTGCTCCTTCACTTAAGGCGAGGAATAAAAAATGAAAAAAAGAATCCATTCAGAATTTATTTCAGAAGATAAAAATATATTTAAATTCTCAGTTAATTCCTTTTTGCCGTTATCAGTGACGATTCCCTTTGCGGAAAGAGAGGGGCTTCCACAGACTCTTTTAGTCAAAGAGGGAGAATTTGTAAAAGAAGGTCAGGCTTTAATTTCAAATTCAAATGGAAAAATTCATGCCTCAGTGCCAGGAACTGTTACAAAGATTCAGGAATTTACTTTTCCTGGAGGTTTTTCAGGTGGTTCAGTTTCGATAAAACTTGAGGGGGCCTTTTCATATACTGGAAAAAAAATAAATGAAGCGTCTTGGAGAGAAAATGACGCAAAGACTTTGCTTTTCTATCTTTGTGAGAAAGGCCTTGTGAACACTTTTTCCGGCAGAGAGGATGACATAAAGACTCAAATTTCAAAATTCTCAAGCCGAGGAAAGTTCATCGTCCTCCGCCTTTTTGATTCTGATCCCAGCCATGTTGTCGAAAGTTTTTTGGCGCAAAACAAGCAAAAGGAAATCTTTGAAGGCATCCAGATTATCGCCCATGCGGCAGGGGCTCATGGAATTCTTTTGGCTTCAGACTCTTCATTTGCAGAGCCTGAAATCTTTAATTCTGCCTTGCCTGTGGCAGTTCTCCCGCTTCAAGCAGATTCTTATCCGTCGGGCCTTAAAAACAATATTATTGCAGCCGCTGCGAATTCAAAATTAAAAGACCCATTCAACAAACTATCCACCGATGACCTTTTTCTCGACTGCCAGACGGCTTTAGACGCTTACAATGCAGTTGTTTTGGGCATTCCCGTTACTGAAAGGTACGTTCATGTTACGGGAGACTGTCTGAATGCTGCGGCAATCATGAAAATAAAGGTCGGAACCCCGATAAAAACTTTGGTTGACCAGTGCGGAGGGGTAAAGCGGCCAATCTCAAAGATTATTATAAACGGACGGGCTGGCGGAATTTCAACAGATTCATTGGAAACCCCTGTTTCCAGACAGGTAAAGTCTCTCGAATTCATTCCCAAAAAAGACTTTCCGAAAGTTGAGACAGAGAACTGCATCCGCTGTGGAGAGTGCCATTCAGTCTGTCCTGTTGGCCTTTATCCAGAAAGCCTTTACAGAGCCTTTATCCACACGAGGGATTTTGATAATGACAATCTTTCTGAAAAAACGGCAATTATTTGTTCACTTTGCGGACTTTGTAATTCTGTCTGTCCGTCAAGAATTCCTCTTGCACAGATTATCGAAAAACTACAGGAGCGTCAGTTTTGAAAAAACAGAGTAAAAAAAGTTATCCGCTCAACCCATATTTATATTTAACCCCTTCTGTTGATACAAAGTGCCTTTGGCTGATTGCTGTCATGGCCGTCCAAGTCATCATGCTCTTTCTTACAGGAAGCGTAAACTCTCTGCTTGTCCTATTTGCTTCACTGGTGGCTTCTTTTGCGACGGAAGGCATTTACTCTATCTCCTTGCCTACCAAAAAATTTTTGTGGCAGTCCTCTTTGTTGCGCGGCCTTGTGACAGGGCTTTTGCTCCCATCGACTTATCAGCCTTTTGGCGTTTTCATGATTTGCTTTTTGTCTTTGGTCATAAGCAAGTACATGCTTAAGGGAAAGGGTAATTCTTTTGCTAGCTCATGGGTAAATCCTGCTGCCATTTGTGTGGCAGCCTGCTATTTAGGAGGGGCAACAGCTTTTCCACCTATTGCGCTTACTCCAGATTTGCTACACGAGCAGAATGCCGCCTTGGCTTTGATTCAAACTGGAGAATTTCCGAGACTTGCTATTGATTCTGCGATTACCAGCCGTCTGAACAAATTCCTTTTCAGCCGCTTTGGTCTTTCGGTTCCTGACGGCTACGTTTCTCTTTTCTGGGATTCAGGTTCTATAATTCCGGCTTTCAGATTCAATTTTATAATTTTGATTTGTTCTATTCTTTTGATTTCAGCCAATATTGTTGACGGCATTATTCCAGCTACCTTTTTGGCGGTCTATTTGATTTTAGTCAGGCTTTTCGGACAGACTTTTTGTGGAGGCCTTTTTGCCCGTGGTGATATTTTTCTGGCTATGTTGACAAGCGGAACCCTTTTCTGCGCATTCTTTCTTCTTGACTGGCCTGGAACGACTCCAACTACAAAAGTCGGCAAAATATTTTATGCCATTTTTGCAGGAGTACTGGCATTCTTTATAGTAGGGGTTGGAACTTCCTCTGCCGGAGCCGTTTTTACAGTTTTGGTGACAAACGTGCTTTCAACAATCATTCAGTCGGTCGAAAAGGAGCAGGAGATGATTTTTACAAGAAATTTAATCTCGAAATCACTCGCTTCTTATCAAGAGGGGGGAGAAAATGACTTTGGACGATAGAACTAAAAAGCACCTGATTGTTTTAGGAATTTTCTGCGGAATAGTGACCGGGATGTTTTTGATTCTTTTTACGATAACCCTTCTTGCCCGCAAATCATGGAATCAGGGGTTGAAAGTCTCCGTGCAGGAAACCCTTGACCGGCAGGATGACGGTCGTTTTCAGGTAGAAGAGCCTATTCTTTTAAAATCCGCTTCTGCAACTGCGACCGCCATTTACAAGGTTTCTGATGCGAAATTTCCACAGGCTGACACATTCGCGTTGATTGTGCGTCTCCCAACGATTGCAGGCCCCCAGCCGGCCGTCTTTTTGTACAGCCAAAAGGACGGGGCGAAATTTTACGCCTATGCGATTGAAAACGGTAAGGCGCATGCCCTTTTTGACCCTAAGGTTTACGCCGCTTCGGTAGGCTACTGGGAAGAAAGACTTCCGCGTCTTATTAAAAAAAATGCTTTGACAAATTCCCTGAGGTAAAAAAATGACCTTAAAGAAAATATTCTTTTATCTGACACTTTCACTTGCGATGGTGATTCCTGTTCCTGGGCGCTTTGCATTCGGTTTGATTATTCTGGTTCTGTTTAATATTCAAACCGCAGTCTGCACGCTGATGATTCACGCCGTAAGAAGAATAGGACTTGAGAATCTGAGCAATTCCCTGATAGCCATCACCTTGGTCGCCGTTACAGTCCTTTGCAAGCAAATCCTGATTTTCTTTTGTCCTCTGGCGGCTCTGACTTTGGGACTTGCGATTTATCTTCCGGCCCTGTCATCCGTTGTAATAGAATTTTTCTTTTTGGATAAAATCGACCATCTTAAACCCCATATTTTACGCAACATGGGCGAATCAGCAGGCCTTTCCCTGATAGTATTGTTTTACTTTTTGCTTCGAGATATTTTCGGCTACGGAACTTTTACCCTGCCTGCCCATAATAGAATTATTGCCTTTCTCCTTCCGTTTAATCCAGAAAGAATTCACGCTGTCTCTTTTATTGCGACAATCCCAGGCTCTTATTTTATGCTCGCAGGAATTGTCACTCTGACAATTTTCATATATCAGAAAATTCGGGAAAGAAAAAAGTCTAATTTCAAAAAACTAAAACAAAAAGGAGGTGAAAATGTTTAATACAATTTTTTATTATATTTGCACTTCTTCCATAATTTTGATTTATGGAGTTGGACTTAACCGCCTTTTGACATTGAAAAACACTGTCAACTCAATAGCACTTTCCTGTGTGAAAGCCCTCTGCACATCGTCAGTAACGGTTTTGATAACCACGCTTTTAGTCAATTCCCTCTTGGCGGAAGCCCAGCTTACAGAGCTATATCCCTTTATCGCAATTATAATTTTTATCGTAATCGGAACGTTAGTCGAGATTTTCGTGAGTATCGGAGTTTCCCAGTCTCTTACGGAGTTTGCACTTCCAATGCTGACAGTTTTGGTAGCTGTCAGCGAGGGACTAAGCCCGACCCACTCAATTATAATTTGCTTTTCCTGCATAGCGGCCTTTTATATCTTCCTGATTTTCATCGCATCAATACGCCGAAGAATCATGCTTTGCGTTCCTGACGGTGGAATAAAGGAATACACGCTTATGCTTATAAGTCTTGGAATCGTTGTAATCGCTTCATGCGCATGGAATGTTTCCTGGCTGAATTCTATCGGAATGGGGGAATAAAATATGGTTGTCGACATTCTTTTAGTATCGCTGATTGTGATACTTGCTTCCGCCTTCATAATGTTTTTGTACGTTATTTTTATTCCGACGCTAAAGGAAAAATATACAGGTATAAATGATCTTCTTTCCGCCGAGGCGCATAAAGACATTCTGCCAAAAAGAAGTCAGGAAAAGAATCCTGACGAGATGATTTCGGAGCTGCGAGAAGGTAAAAATGCCCTAAAATCCGCAGTATTCTATCTACCGTAACAATTTTTTATAAATCCCAATCAAACTGCTTTAAATTTCCTGCGACATGGTATAAAATTATCGGAGGGTAGGGAAAGGAGCGGTGCGGGAAAAATCTTGCACACTTATGGACGTTTTACATATTTGTTTTCTGGTTTCTGCAAATCCGTCTGTTCTTTTGAAAACGGAAGTTCTAGAGCGCAGTTACCAAAAGATTTACAGAAAACTCTTCTCTTTTTTGTACAGCCACCCAAAGGTTCATATTTCCTTTGCTTTTAACGGCAGAACTTTAACTTGGTTTGAAGAAAAGCATCCTGAATATTTGCAGCTTTTGCGTGAGTTGACGGCCCGCAAACAGATTGAGATTATTGGCGGGGCTTTTTACAGCCCGGCTCTTCCCTTGCTTTTCCCGATGGACAGAAACGGTCAGATTGAGCTTATGACCTCAACTTTAAGGCGGACAATCGGCAAGAGACCTCGCGGAATGTCCTTGTTCTGCTCCAGCTGGGATCCCGGTCTTATTCCCTGCCTACAGTCCTCAACGATGGAATACGCCTTTTTGGATTCTTCCCTTATTCCTCCAGAAAAACTTTGCTGTCTTCCCCACCTTGTAAGCGAGCAGGGAAAGTCGATAAAAATTCTTCCGCTGAGCGAGAATTTAAAACCCGAATTTTCAAAAGATTTCAGCGCGGACTCCTATTTTAAAAATCTTAGGGAAACGGCTTTGTACATGGCTAAAAGGGGGGATTTTGCTTCAGCTGTGCCGGAGAGAGTTTTAGCTCTTTCTTTGGACATTGATTTGATTTCCGAACTTGTTTCAAATGACCTGCTTGAGTCCTTTTTTGAGATGGCAAGATTTGAAGATGAAGAAAATGGCATAAAACTGTCTACTCCAATTGAATTTCTCTATAAGAATCCACAGGTGATTCCTTCTTATATTCCGGCGGGAATTTCTTCGTCTGTGGCAGTTTGGGCAAAGAATCCCTATAAGAAAAGCGGGGAGACCGGTCACTTTCCGTCAACGGTATATGATTTTCTGCTTTCTTATCCCCGTTGCAAGGCCTTGTACAACCGCATGACTTATGTCGGTATGTTGATTTCCCAGTGCAGGGGTGACAAAATCCGCAAGAAGGTGGCCCGCGAAAAACTCTGGACTGTCCAGGGAGGAGAGGCCTTTGTCTGCTCGGAAGACGGTCTTTTTGCTGGAAACGAAATTCGCCAGTATGCCTATAAGGGCTTGACGGAGGCAGAGAAAACAGCCCGGCAGTGCGCCCCGTTCAAGGACTCCATCACTTCTTATGATTATACGGGAAACGGCCGGCCGGACTATATTTGCTCCATGCAGCAGTATTTTGCGGTGATTTCAAGCACTGCGGGAAGCATTGTAGAATTCGACTCGATGAAATCCTGCATAAATTACACGGACAATTTGCACCGGCTTAGAGTTTTTGACGGCGTTCAGGATGACTACAACCGGGGATTTTTTGTCGAGCATCTTTTCAGTCAGGCCGAATACGAGGAGTATAAGCAAGCGTCTCCGACAGGAAGTGGAATCTTTTCTCAGATAGAATTTGAGGAAGTCGATTTTGACAGCCAGAGGAGGGAAGTTCAGCTTTTGGCAAAGGCGGAATACTCAGCTTTGAAGCTTCCTGTCTCTCTTCGCAAAAAATACACTCTTTCTTCCAGCGGTATGTCCGTCCAGTATATTTTGAAAAACGAAGGCCCCTTGCCCCTTTCCGGCAAATTGGTAGTCGAGTCTAATTTTGGTCAAACAGATTTTTCTAGTGAGAATGCGCAAAGTTATCATGTTGAGGCCATTTCTGCCGGTGAAAGAAAAGAATTTTCTCCATTTGACTCGGAACAATTGAAGGATTTGTCCTTTCTCCAAGTGACGGACTCTGTAAATGATATTTCTTTTACCTTTGAGCCGAATGAAAATGCAGAATGTGGCTGTCAGGATTTGATGTTTAACCGGCCGACAGCACAAGGACTTGCAGCAGCTGGGAGGACTCTTTGTGCCTATTTGTGTTGGGATATAAACCTTTCTGCCGGTATGGAAATGGAAAAAACTGTAGTTTTTACAATAATCACTCCAAAAAGGCGTAGGTCAAATTCCAAAAAAAGCAAAGTATGAGAAAATTTTGTGATATTTGGAAAAAAATCGTCATACTTATTTTGCTTTTTGGCCTGGTAGATTTTTTTGCTTTTGGTTCTGAAACATTCCCATTTAATTCAAATTTGTCTCAGTCAGAGCTTGAAAAACTAAATGATGGCGGTATTGTGCTAAGAAATATAGGCACCATAAAAAAAATCTGTATGGAGGAAAATGTCTGCCAATATTCAGATGAAATCCTCCGAATGTTCAGGGATCTTAATCCTAGCTATCTTGCGGAAATAATATATAAGATTCCACTTGAGAACAATTCTGACTTGATTGAGCAGGCTCAGAAAATTTTTTCAGACTACAGCCTGTATCGGGAAATAATCTATACTGACGACTATAATGGAGAACGTTGCAATCTTTTTAGAAAGAGTGAACTGATAGATTTTTCCGAAGAAAATTCAATAAAGGTCATGAATCTTGATGTCAGGATGGACATGCTATCTGAATTTAAGGCTCAATTGCTCCTAAAAGAAAGAGAAGGAGAATTCTTTTTCAGTCAGATAAATCAAAGTCCATTAAAATGGAAATTCATCACTGCGGTCGGAACAAAAAAGATGCGGGCGGGAATTTGCTGTTTTCAAAATGATGGTTTTTGGTATGTCTACGCTCTTGGCGGAATCAAGGCACCGAGAATTCCGTTTATCACAAAAGAAATCGACCACCAATTCATAGGACGAATACAAGATTTTGCTGTGTTTTACATTCAAAAATTCAACATAAATTTAGATTTATTGAAAAAAAATTAAAACAGAATATTTTCTTTAAAATATTCTTTATCAGAATTATAATTATCCTTATGAAATTTGGTGGGAATATAGAAAAAATATCTATTTCTCTTTTGATTTTGTTTGCGTTTTTTACAGGCATTTTTGTATTCTTTTCTGATATTCAATCCCCATCATCTTTGTTGACCTTTGAGCGGGCTGCGATTATGAAAACTGATTGGTACTATACTCATGCCGATTCAAAGGATCTGACTCAGCTTTCTTTGCCTGCAAAAATTCCTGCCTACGACCATGTGTCTAGATTATATCATGATATTACACCTGATTCTTCTGTTCGTTTTCTGGGACTTGTAACAGACCGGCAAAATCTAAAAGTTCTTTTTGAAGATAAGATTCTATACCAGTCGTCTTCAAATTTTCAAAAAGCATGGCATGTGTCATACAAGTCAAGATATCATATCGTTAAAATTCCAGAAAATTTAGGAGGCAGGCTTTGCCTTGAGCTTACGGCTCTGACTCCAGGTTCGAATGGGCTGTATTCTCAAGTTTTTCTAGGCTCCAAGCTTGCTGTGTATTATTCGATTTTTAAGGCGGGAAAGACTGTTTTTTTTAGGGGAATTCTGGCGATTGTATTAGGCCTCTGCATGTTGTTTACATCCTGTATTGTGTTTAATAATTTCAGAAAGACGGCTCAAAGTATTTCTGGGGCTGACAAATCCTTGCTTTATATGTTTTTGTCGCTTCTTTTGTTCGGTTTTTGGCAACTTGAGGATTCTGGACTTTTGCAGTTTGTTTTTGGCTATCAGCCCATGCATTGGATCTTGGAATTTTTGCCACAGCCTGTGATTATGCTCCTTCTCTTTTTGCTTGTGAGGGAATTTGCAGAAAGAAAAAAAAACATTCCGCTAAAAATCCTTTTTTTCTTGAATTCTTTTGTTTTTATTCTTATATTTTTTCTTCAATTTACTTGCGTGATTCCCATGTCGCGGCCTGTAAGACTTTCTCTCTATGTTATGGTCATTGACTCTATTGTTTCATTTTTATTGGTCAACAAAAAAAATAATTTCATGTCTCCGGCTTCTAAAATAGTCTTTAACACATCGATTCTGATAGGTGCGATTCCTTTCGTCTTATTTGCAATTTTCAAAGGCTCTTTACCGTATGCGGAAGAATTCCTGAATATGGCATTTTTGTGCATAATCGTAGGGATCTGCTCTGTCGTCTTTCAAAAAACATTCGCCGCCTTCCGTTCGGAAGAAGAGAAAGAGCTGTTTACAAAGTATTCATTTACAGACTTTCCAACAGGAATCCCAAATAGGGCAGCCTGGCATTCTTTTGTCTACAGGGCGGAATTTTGGAAAACCAAGTATCCAAAGCAGAGTGCCCTTTTCCTCTTTAGACTGAACTTTTTGGCTGAGATTAATCACGATTACGGTGAATTTTCTGGAGATGATGCCATTCTTGCAGTCTCTTCTTCATTGACAAAAACATTTGCGGATGAAGGCAGGGTTTACAGGCTTGGTGGGGATGATTTTTTGGTTTACTGCGTAGACATGAGTGAAAAAAAAGTTCTGGAAGCCGTAAACAGGTTTAGTGCCTACATAAAGACACAAAAAGAAAGTAGCCTGCCGATTTCAGTTTCTTATGGCTGGACTTTGTTTGTTCCTAAGTGGCATAAGGATTTTGATGCGGCCTGCCGGGCAGCGTGGAAGGACATGATGACTAGAAATGCCGACAAAGGTGTCTTGTGAATTAACCTTGTTCTCGATAAAATAAAAACATGAATCTGAACGACTTGCGCTTGAATGCATATAAAAACGGGGCCAAAAAGAAGCTTTCATCCGGTAAAAATGAGTCGAAAAATCCGTCGAATTTGAACCAGGATTTTCTTTCCAGACTTACAAAAATCAGCACAAACTCAAGTTCATCTCAAAATCCCCAGTCAAACAATCCTTCTTCGCAGGAGCTATACAGAGGCTCCTCAATAAACACTGTATTCTCAAAAGCCCTCGGTGAATATTCAGACGTTGACTTGTCAAAAAAACTTGCGGAACAGCAGAAAAATATCCGAAAGAGCTGGGAGCAGGAGCAGGTTCAGGCCGCCGCCCAGGCTTTAAAAGAAGGCGGACTTTTAAAAGTTCCCGCCCAACCTCCGGAAGCAGACGGAAAGGAGAACGTCTACCGCCGTGTGGCGAAATTTCTCGTTTTAATCGGAATCGATGAGGCGGCGAAGATTCTTCCTCATCTTACGGAAGAGCAGACTGAAAAAATCATTCCAGAGATAGCCTCAATCCGTCATATCGACAAATTTGAGGCTGACCAAATTCTGACTGAGTTCAAAGACCTTTTTGAGCGGTCAAGAGAAAACGGAGGGGTTGAGACAGCCCGCACGATTCTGGAAAAAGCCTTCGGATCTGACAAGGCTGATGCCCTCCTCAATAAAACCCTGCCTTTTAAAGGGGGAAAGCCCTTTGACTATCTAAAGGAATCCTCTCCTGAAAGGGTCAGCCAGCTTTTAAAAGGGGAGTCATCTGCGGTTTGCGCCCTTGTCTTGTCTTATTTGAATCCAAAAGTCTCCGCGAAAGTTATTTCCGCAATGGGCGACGAGGACAAAAAGACCGTGATTATGAGGCTTGCGAAACTTAAGGAAATGAATCCTGAGGTTGTCCGCAGGGTTGACGAGGCCATGCACGAGAAAATGAACAGGGTCGCGGCGGATTCCTCAACTTCTCTTGACGGAAGAAATGTCCTCGCCCAGATTTTAAAGCGCATGAGTCCTGAAGGCGAGGAGTCAATCCTCAATACTTTGAGCGACGCAGACCCGGATTTGGGGGCTGACTTGAGAGACCGTCTCTTTACGATTGACGATGTTATCGCCGCCGATGACCGCTATATCCAGTCAGTCCTGCGGAAAATGACTGACAACGATATAGCCCTTCTGATTGCCGGTAAAAAAGAGGAATTCCGCAAGAAGATTCTGTCGGATGTCAGCGGCAACAGGGCGCAGATGATTTTGGACGAAGAGGAATTGCGAAAGCCCTTCAGAAAGGTCGACTGTGACAAAATCACCTCGCTGTTTTTTTCAATTCTCCGCCGTGCTTGGGAAGACGGCTCTTTAATCATTCAGGGTAGGGACGATGAAATTTATGTCTAATTTGGATAATTTAAAAAAAGGTGCTGAATATAAGGGTTTTGAGCTTTTGTCAGTTTTTGACCTTTCAGATTTTCATTCAAGGGCTTTTTACCTGCGCCACAAAAAAACTGGTCTTCAAGTCCTGCATCTTTTAAATGACGATGTTGAGAATCTTTTTTCTTTTACTTTCAGGACTCCGAATCCTGAGTCCAACGGTGCGGCCCACATTCTTGAGCATTCAGTCCTCTGCGGCTCGGAAAAGTATCCGATAAAAGATCCCTTTATATGTCTTTCAAACCAGAGCGTAAAAACCTATTTGAACGCCATGACATATCCAGACCACACTGTTTTCCCGTCAAGCTCTCTTGCCCGCGAGGATTATTTTAACCTTATGAGCGTTTACGGGGACGCGGTCTTTTTTCCAAGGCTTGACCCTGAGATTTTTGCCCAGGAAGCCCACCGCCTTGAGGTCAATCAGGAGGGCAAAGCCTCGATTCAGGGGGTCGTCTACAACGAGATGAAGGGAAATTATTCTTCTTTTGACTCCGTTGCCGGGGACGTTGCCTTTCAGGGAATTTTGCGCGGCTCTGTCTACGAGAAAGACTCCGGCGGAAATCCAGAGGTCATCCCGTCAATCACAAGGGAAAAACTTCTTGCCTTCCATGAAAAATGGTACAGGCCTGACAATTGCTTTGTCTTTTTGTACGGTAACATTCCGACAGAAGACCAGCTGGATTTTTTGCAGACGGAATTCTTGGACAGGCTTGAGAAAAAATACCTGGATTTTGAACTTGATTCCAAAAAAGAAAGAGAGGCGTTAAAGGCTTACACTGATTTTTTGACGCCTGAAAAAAAAGACTGTCAGTTGGAGATTCATGCCCAGGGGCCTGCCTCAAACGGAGACAAACTTTCAACGGTTTTGGTCAGCTGGAATTTGGGGAAAACTCCAAGTCCTGAAACCCTTACTGAGAATCTTATCGCGACTGATGTTTTGTTCACCCAGTCAGGCTCTCCAGTTGAAAAAGCCTTGCTCGAATCAGGCCTCGGCGAGGATACTGCTCCCCAGACAGGAGTGGAGTCCTTCTATAACTATGTCCTGACTGCTGGACTTCGCGGGGTAAAAGAGGAGAACGCGGAAAAAGTCCGTGACGTGATTTTTACCGCCCTTGAGAATG
The DNA here is from genome assembly GCA_946615905.1 of uncultured Treponema sp. GTDB lineage: Bacteria > Spirochaetota > Spirochaetia > Treponematales > Treponemataceae > Treponema_D. Next base: position 93,525 of record CAMOIE010000003.1, read on the forward strand.
TCGCGAAAAACGGAATTGAGAAGGAAGCCGTGGAAGCGACTTTGCAGGAATTCAAGTTTTCCCAGCAGGAAATAAAGCGGGCGCACGGACCTTATGCCCTCCGCCTTATGAACCAGCCGATTTCCGCCTGGCTGTATGGTTATGACGTGGAGTCCTCATTCCGAACAAGAAAACTGCTGGACTCCGTAATCGGAAAAATCGAGAGAAATCCTGACTTTTTCAAGGATTTTATAACAGAAAGACTTTTGAAAAAAGAGAATTCCGGCTTTTTTGTGGTCACTCCGTCTCAAGAATACTCAAAAAATCGCCAGAAAAACGAGGAGGCTTTGATTGCCTCCCTTATGGAAAAAACTTCTGTCAAAGAGGTCATGGCGCAAAATAAAAAGCTCCATGATTTTCAGTCCTCGCCGGACGATGATTCGATTATTCCCCATCTGCGGCCGGAAAACATTCTGAGATACAAAAAGCCCCTTCTTTCCGTGATTGAGACTCAAAAGGATTCTGTGAAGGGTGCGGATCTGTCAGACCTGCATCTTTTTGCAAATTTTGAGGGAACGAACGGCATTTATTATGTCGACATCCTTTTCCCCGTGGACACATTGGAGCCTAAGGAATACGAGCTTCTGCCGCTTTTGAGCGAGGCTTTGACAGACTGCGGCTGGGGAAATCTCTCATGGAGTCAGGCTGACAGACAGACGGCTCTTTTGACTGGCGGAATCACCTCAAATCTGATAGTTTCTGCTGTTCCTGACACATCGGCCTCAAAAAAATTGATTCGACAGGCTGACAATGACTATATCGGCCGAGAATGGCTGGCTTTCCGTCTTAAAATGCTCAAGGAAAAGGCCCTTCCTGCCCTTGACCTTTTGAGTGACTGCATCACGCAGAATGATTTCAGGGACACTAAGCGTCTTTCTGACGTTTATTCTGAGTTTAAGAACGACTTGGATTCTTCCGTGATTCCAGGAGGAAATGAGTATGCCGTCCTCCGCGCAAAAAGAAAGGTTTCCCGCGCGCACGCAATCGATGAGATTTGGAACGGACTTTCCTCGCTTTATTCCTTAAGGAAAATAATTAAAGACGGACCTGAAAAAACTGCCGAAAGGCTCCGCAATCTCTATGAGAAAATCAGGGCGGGCGGGGCGATTGTCCACGTCACCTGTGAAAAAGAAAACTATCAGGATTTAAAAGAGAGAATCGGTGATTTTGCCAAAAAGACGAATCTTACGGCCTTGAAAGCGGCGAGAGACGCAAATACTGCTGATTTCATTGAATTGACCGAACTGCCCTCAAAATCAAATGGAAAAAGCTCTGCACCGATGGAAATCTGCCTGACTTCCTCGGAGGTCGGTTTTGCTGCCTCTGCTTCCCCCGCGTCTTCATTCGGGGATGATAAATGTCCTTCTGAGGATGTCTGCTGCCACTGGCTTTCAAACAATCTTTTATGGGAACGCCTGCGCACAATCGGCGGGGCTTACGGAGCCTACTGCTACACTGACACGATTTCAAAAATCATGATTTTTGCCTCATACCGGGATCCGACTCCCGCAAAGTCAATTGAAGTCTTCATTGAATGTCTTAACGAGGCCTCTAAGATTGATTTTTCTGACTCTGACATCGAAAAAACTGTGGTCGGAACTTATTCTAGCCTGATTCAGCCTCGCTCTCCGGCCGCGAACGGTTCCACCGGGCTTATGAGAACCCTATATGCGATCACCGATAAGGACAGAATGAATAAAATCGTCCGCCTTTTGAAAACGAAAAGGGAAGACGTGAAGAATTCATTTGCATTCCTTTATGAGAGGGCTAAAAAGTCCGTCGAAAAAAGCATAATTGTTGGAAATAATTCAGATTTAACTGGAAATATCGTCAATTTGCCTGTATAATTTTAAATGAAACTTGATAAATTGTGAGGCTTAGACATGAGAGGCAAAAAAGATAAATTTGACGCTTGCATCAAAATGATGAGGCAGCTTGTCTCCGACATTCAGGGCGCTCCGTATCCAGGAAATTTCGAGCCGGAGCTTTACCAGATTTGGTACGAGCATGTCCAGAAGGCTGCCGTCGACTGCTTTGAGTATTTGAACGCGAACTTCCCGGAAGACAAGACGGAATTCAATAAAACAATCGACAAGTTGTTTAAGTAACAAGACTTTGTAGTTTTTATATGAAGATGAAATAGTTTTCTTCCGATATAAAAAGAGAGAAATTATCTCTTTTGAGGAAGAAAATTATGTCATCGACAAAAAAATATACATCTTACGATAAATATTTATTACGCGGAAAGCTGGGACGCAAGGGCTTTGAGCGGTGGCGATACTTTTTCTCTGCCTCTGAAAAACTCACAGGGCAGAAAAGGTCTTTTTTCATAGAAATCTATTATATAAATCCATTTCTTTCTCCAAAAAAAATCGTGATTGCCCATAAATCCCGTCCTAGGATTTCAGAGACGAACCTCCAGTATGCGCTTACAGCGGCGGCAAAAGATGTTGGTGAGGAGCTTTTCGTCCAGCCATCCTATGTTTTGGTGAAGGCCGGCATTTACGGCAGCGATGGAATTCAGGTGAACCAGTTTTTCACCGCGAATGCGATTAATTTTGTAAAAAAAGAAGCTGCTTTTCATATCGGAAACAATATTTTCGGAGCAGACAGCCTTACCGGTTCCGTTGAGGTGACTAATCAGGATAAAATCCTCAGGCCTGAGATTTTCTGTGACTGCGGAAAAATCGAATGGAATTTGAAATTTGACAAAGCCGGTCCCACAAGCCCGATTTGGAAACAGAATGGCTTTTGCTGGCATCCTTCTGGAATACAGTCTGTCTTTGCAGGCGCAGTTAAAGTCAATGGACATGAATTTGAAGTCTCGCCTAAAAAGTCCTTCGGCTATATAGAAAAATCCTGGGGGTCTGACGTAAACAGACCTTATTACCATATTTCCGCAAATTATTTTACGAGCCTGATTTCTGCAAAGCCCCTGGCAAAGTCCTCGTTCGCTTTTGAAGGTGAATACGACTCCGCGCTGAAAGCCATGGTTGAAATCGACGGAAAGACTTTCACTTTTGCAAAAAAATCTATTTTCTCCCGCTTTACGGAACTCCACAGCTTTACCGAGACTCCCGCCGACGCTGACGGTGAAAAGCTCCACTGGGCGGTCAGCCTGACAAAGGGAAAATACGTAATCGACATAGATTTATACGCAAAGACTGCTGAAATGTTTGTCCGCAACTACGAGCTTCCAGAGGGGGGACACCAGTTCCTACAGATTTTGAGCAGCGGAAACGGCTTCGGTGAAATCAAATTCTTCAAGAAAATCGGCAAAAATCTGGAGCTTTTGGAGCACGCCACAATTAAGAACGCAATATGTGAGTACGGCAAAGTTGACTCTGTTGAGGGTGATGACTCAGAGGACTTTTAATTTTTGTTAAAAATTTGCCGATTCGCGAATTCATGATTATTTTAAAGTCATGAATTACGATCAGTTTACCTTAAAAACACAGGATTTAATCCAATCAGCCTCAAGCATGGCCCAGCAGAACGATGCTTCTGAAATCAGACCTGAGCATCTTTTGCTTTCTATGCTTGAACAAAAAGACGGAATCGTTCCTCCTTTGGTAGAAAGAATCGGAGTTCAAGTCCCCGAACTGCTTTCTGCCGCAAAAGCCTTGGTCAGCCAAAACCCGCGAGTCACGGGGAATGTCCAAGTCTCTTTTTCAGGCGAAAGCCAGAAGATAATCGCAAAGTCGGAAAAAGAGATGGCCGCCTTAAAAGACCAGTTCCTTTCCGTTGAGCATATCTTGCTTGCAATGAGCCAGTCTGAGTCAAAGGCCGGCGACCTTTTAAGAAAATACGGAATCACCCGAGAGTCCCTTTTGGAAGCCCTTAAGTCAGTCCGTGGAAACCAGACCGTGGACAGCCAGGATCCTGAGTCAAAAATGCAGGCCCTGCAAAAATACACGACAGATTTGACAGCCCGTGCCCGCCAGGACAAAATTGACCCTGTAATCGGCCGTGACGAGGAAATCCGCCGGGTAATGCAGGTTCTTGTCCGCCGCACAAAGAACAATCCGGTCTTAATCGGAGAGCCTGGAGTTGGAAAAACGGCTATAGTTGAAGGCTTGGCAAGAAGAATCGCCTCCGGGGATGTGCCTGAGTCATTGAAAAACAAGCGTCTCCTGTCCCTTGACATGGGAAGCCTCGTGGCCGGAGCCAAATTCCGGGGGGAATTCGAGGAGAGGCTTAAGGCCGTGATCACCGAGGTTGCAAAGAGCGAGGGGCAGATAATCCTCTTTATCGATGAGCTTCACACGATTGTCGGCGCGGGAGCCAGCGAAGGCTCCATGGACGCTTCAAACCTCTTGAAGCCGGCCCTTGCCAGAGGGGAGCTGCGGGCAATCGGTGCGACGACTTTAAACGAATACAGAAAATACATCGAAAAAGACGCCGCATTGGAAAGACGCTTCCAGCAGGTCTTCTGCGCGGAGCCAAACGTCGAGGACACAATCGCCATACTGCGCGGACTGCGTGATAAATACGAAATCCACCACGGGGTTAAAATCAACGACGAGGCACTTGTGGCCGCCGCGACACTTTCAAACCGCTATATCACGAACCGATTTCTGCCTGACAAGGCGATTGACCTGGTTGACGAGGCGGCCTCCCGCCTGAAAATGGAGATTGAGTCGGAGCCTGTTGAATTGGACCAGCTTGAGAGAAAAATCCTCCAGCTGCAGATTGAGAGGCAGTCTCTTTCAAAGGAAGATGACAAGGCGTCAATCGAGCGTCTTGAAAAACTTGAGAAAGAGCTTAGCGAAGTCACCTCTAAACGTGACGCTATGAAGCTCCAGTGGCAGAATGAGAAGGCAAACATAAATAAAAGCCGCGACTTGAAGGAGAAACTGGAGTCAGCCCGCTTTGAGGAGGAAAAGTTTACCAGAGAGGGCAATTTACAAAAAGCCGCCGAATTGAAGTATTCGATAATCCCATCATTGGAAAAAGAGCTTGCAGCCTCTCAAAAGGCCGACGAGGAGCGGTCAAAGGCTGAGGACGAGGGCCTTTCAAATTCACTTCTGCGTCAGGAAGTCACAGAAGAAGACATTGCCCGCGTTGTTTCTGTCTGGACAGGAATTCCAGTCGCGAAAATGCTGACAAGTGAAAAGCAAAAGTACGTGAAGCTTGAGTCTGTCCTGCATGAGCGCGTAATCGGGCAGGACACTGCGGTCTCCGTTGTGTCTGACGCAATCCGCAGAAACCGGGCAGGACTCAGCGACCCGAACAAGCCTCTAGGCTCCTTCCTTTTTATCGGCCCGACCGGAGTCGGAAAGACGGAGCTTGCGAAAACCCTCGCTGACTTTTTGTTCAACGATGAGAAGGCTTTGACTAGGATTGACATGTCTGAGTATATGGAAAAATTCTCAGTCTCAAGACTCATCGGTGCCCCGCCAGGATATGTCGGTTATGACGAGGGCGGCCAGCTGACTGAGGCAGTGCGCAGAAGACCTTATTCAGTGATTCTCTTTGATGAGGTCGAGAAAGCCCATCCGGACGTATTCAACGTTCTGCTACAGGTTTTGGATGACGGTCGGCTTACTGACGGGCAGGGAAGGCTTGTCGACTTTAAGAACACGATTATCATAATGACTTCAAATTTGGGAAGCGACTTGATTTTGGAGGCCGACACAATCGAGAAGATGAAGGCGATTCAAAGTCAGGTTGACGGGCTTTTGAAAAAGACTTTCAGGCCAGAATTCTTGAACAGAATCGATGAAATCGTAATGTTCTCAAGACTTGACAAGTCCTGCATATCTGGAATCGTCAAAAATCAGCTCAAACGTGTCCAACTCCGTCTTTCTGACAGGCGCATCCAGCTTGAATTTGACGAGTCAGCCGTAGATTTCCTCAGTGAAAAAGGCTACGACCCGTCATTCGGGGCAAGACCTGTAAAAAGGGCGATCCAGACTTACGTTGAGAATCCCCTTGCAAAGGAAATCTTGAGCGGAAAATTCGGCGAGAATGCGAAGATTTTCGCTAAAAGGGGAGAAGACAGCTTGATTTTTGAATAAGACAAAGCGAAAGCCTGATTGTACGAAAATCTAGACTTCCTTTACGCCGTCGCCGCTTGAGCATGTGAAAAACGATGCCTTGTAGCCGACGGCCTTTTCGTATTCAGCGCCGACCGACTGGATGAATTTCTCGCTCCCGTTTTTTTGTACGAGTGCAAGGGCACAGCCACCCCAGCCGCCGCCTATAATCCTTGCGCCGAGACAGCCGTCTGTTTTTTGCGCGCTTTCTGCAAGAATGTCTAGCTCCCGGCAGGAAGACTCGTAGTCGTTTTTAAGGGAGGCGTGACTTTCTGAAATCAGGCGGCCGAGACTTTTCAAGTCGTTCTTTTTGAGGGCAGACACAGCCTGCTGCACCCTGCCCATTTCGCTTACGCAGTGGCGCGCCCGCTTGTAGCACTCTGGACGCTTTATAAATTCTTTTGCCTTGTCAAAATCTTCCTGGCTCATCGCGCAGAGGGCAGGAAAGTCAAATCCCGCTTTTTGAATGTCGGACAGGGCTTCCTCGCACTCAAGCCTCCGCACGTTGTACTGGGAGTCTGAGAGATTGTGCTTTTTATTGGAGTTGATTACGATAAAATTGTATTCACCTAGATTCAGCGGAACGTACTCATGCTCGACTTTAGCGCAGTCAAGCAGCTCGGCAGTTCCTTCCTTGCCGGTTGAGATTATGTACTGGTCCATGATTCCGCACTGAACGCCCATGAAATTATGCTCGGACTCCTGGCCGATAAGGGCTATCTCCTTGCGTGAAATCTTGAATCCGAAAAGTTCAGAAAGGGCGTATGCGAAGCAGGACTCCAATGCCGCGGAAGACGATATTCCTCCTCCGGCCGGAATGCTTGAGGCAATCAAAAGGTCAAAACCGCATGGAAAGTCAAATCCCCGCTTTTTGATACTGAAAATGATTCCGTTAAGATAATTTGCGTAGCCGTTTGATTTTTCGTATTTAAAATCATCATTTATATCGAATTCAAAAGATTCTGGAAAGAATAAGTCTTTATAGAAGATTTTTGAGTCATCGCGCTTTCTGACTGCGCAGTAGAGATACTTGTCGATTGCGGCAGGAAAAACCTTGCCCCCGTTGTAGTCGATATGCTCACCGATGATGTTTATTCTGGCGGGGGCTTGGAAAATCCTGATCTCAGATTGTGAAGGGCCGTACAGCCCCGCGAATTCAGATTTTAAAAGCTCACTTGAGGCTGTACGTTTTTCCATTTTACTTTCTCTTGAGGTATTTAACGCTGTCCATTGCGACAGCCGCGATGATAATCAGACCTTTGAAAACGAACTGGAGGTTTGTGTCGATTCCAAGGAATGTGAGACAGTAGGTGAGGCCGGTGAAGATGATTACACCCAAAACCGCGCCCTCAATCTTTCCGATACCGCCGTTGAATGAGATTCCACCGACAACACAGGCCGCGATGGCATCCATTTCATAGCCCTGACCGGTTCCGGCAGATGCGTTTGCCTTGAAGGCCTCAAGGAATGCGCCGCATCCATAGAAAATACCGGCCATGATGAATACGCCGAGCGTTACCCAGAATACTGAGATACCGGAGACAGCGGCTGCCTCAGCGTTTCCGCCGACAGCGTACATGTTCTTTCCGAAGGTTGTTTTGTTCCAGATGAACCAGGCGATTGCGATTGCGATTACTGCGGGAATAATCAGCTTGGGGAATGTGATCAAGTCGCCTCCGACCTGACCCAAAATCCAGCGGCCTCCGAGCAAGTCCTTGATGTTTGAGTCGATTGATCCTACCGGAGTTCCTGATGTTCCGAAGAAGAGAAGACCGTAGATAATCAGCTGGGTCGCAAGGGTTGAGATAAATGGGTGAATCTTGAGTTTCGCGCTGAACACACCGGCAAATGCGGAGAAGGCTACGCAGAAGAAGACTGAAATAAAGAGAGCCATAATCAGGCGGCAAGCCATCGGAAGGGCAGAGAAGTCCCAGGGCCCCATTCCGAAGAAGGTGACGATGTTCTCACCGGGATGAAGAATAAGACCTGTGATGACGGCACCCATGGCAACCATTCGTCCTACAGAAAGGTCTGTTCCGGCAAGCAAAATCAAGCCCGCGACACCCAGTGCATAGAACATTCTGACGGAAGACTGCTCAAGAATCGTAAAGATGTTCGGCAGGGTAAGGAGGTTTCCGTTTCCGCTCAGCGGGGCGAGAATTATACAGACAATGAAGAATACTAAAATCGCAAGGTAAAGTCCGTTGTCAAGCAAGAATTTTGACAGGCGGAATTTATTGATGTAGTCACGGATGTTCAAATTCAAGTCTTCTGAGAACTTCGTGGTTCCGTTGCGCAAGGCTCGGTTTTTCTGAACATGGTCAACATAGGCCTGGCTGATTAAGGCTTTCGCGCGGTCGCATTTTGTCGTGTACTTGTTTTTCGCGTCGAAAATCGCTGACTTAAGCTCAAAGTCCGCCATCTTAAGCTCTTCTTTGCAGGCTGCGTTGTCCTGTGGAGAAGTTTTTCCGACGTATGACTTTGCGATTTGAGTGCGGCGATTTGCGTTATCTTCTTTTAACGATGCGAGTTCTTTTTCAAAATCAGCCTTGTATGCGGACAGAACCTTCTTTTGCTCGGATTCGACTTGGGCGATATGCGGTTTTGAAAGCTCGTTGCTGCGGGCGACTGCCTTTTTCACGATTTCGGCGATTTTCGCCTTGTTTGCGGCAGCGACAGCCTTTGCCTTCTCAAGCTCGGCGTTGTTTTTTGAAATCAAAGCCTCGCGGCTGGCCGCATCGATAAGCTTGTTCTTTTTTGCCTGGGCGTTAGAACTTTTCAATTCCGAGATTTTATTCACACCGTCTTTGCGCAGTTCTGCAAGAGCGGACGTATACTCGTTTAATTCTTTGTCTGCCTCAAGGTAGTTAATCTGTTCGTTTTCCATTTTATGTTCGCTCCTAAAATTACAGGTATTTTGCAGAAAGCTTCAAAAGTGCTTCCTGGTCTGTTGTCTGTGTGTCAACGATTCCGGCAAGACGGTGGTTTGACATTACCGCGATTCTGTTTGTGATACCTAAAATCTCAGGCATCTCAGAAGACACTACGATGATTGTCTTTCCCTCTTTCGCCATCTTGATAATCAACTGGTAGATTTCGTATTTCGCGCCTACATCGATACCTCTAGTCGGTTCGTCAAGCAGAAATACTTCCGGCTCCCTTTCCATCCATTTTCCGATGATGACTTTCTGCTGGTTTCCACCTGAGAGGGAGGTGATCAGCTCATCGGCAGAGACGCACTTTGTGTGCATTCTCTTTATCTCCCGGCTTGCGGCCTCCGCCATCATCTGGTTTGAAAGCACTCCGAATTTCTTGTATGCGTCAAGGTTCGTGATAACCGTGTTGAATCGAATCGTGTCCTTGCCGAACATTCCGTTGAGCTTTCTCTCTTCGGTGACGAATGCGAATGAATGATCCATCGCGTCGCGGGAGGAGGAGAAGTGGAGCTTTTTGCCGTTGTATGACATGTAGCCAGAGGCGACGGTTCTGACTCCGAACATTGCCTCCAAAAGCTCCGAGCGTCCGGCACCGACAAGACCGTAGATTCCGAAAATCTCGCCTTTTTTGACTTTGAAAGAGATGTCTTCCAAGACCGGCGGGTATTTTGTCTTGAGATTGTTGACCTCAAATATGTAGTCTCCAGGAATGTTGTCAACGTCAGGAAAGCGCTTGTCGAGTGAGCGTCCGACCATTGCGGTAATCAGTTTTCCGATGTCGGTGGACTTTGTGTCCTCGCTCATAATCATCTTTCCGTCACGGAGGACTGCAACCTGGTCGCAAATCTGGAAGATTTCATCCATCTTGTGTGAGATATAGACGAATGAGACTCCCTTCTTTTTTAGGTTGTTTACGATTTGAAAAAGTTTATGGACTTCATTTTCTGTAAGGGAAGAAGTCGGCTCGTCAAGGACGATGATTTTCGCGTCATAGGAAACAGCTTTTGCAATTTCAACCATCTGCCTCTGTGAGACGGACATAGTGCGCATAATCGTGCGCGGGTTTACGTTCATATTCAGAGACGCAAAGAGGTTGTTCGCGTCTTTTAGCATTTTCGCTTCATCGATAACGCCGAATTTCTTCGGATACCGTCCCAAAAAGAGATTGTCACATACGGAGCGGTCAAGACACTGGTTTAGCTCCTGATGAACCATTGCGACTCCGGATTCCAATGCTTCTTTAGGATTCTTGAAATTCACCGGCTTGCCGCATAATAAGAACTGACCCTCATCTTTTGCGTAAATGCCGAAAAGGCATTTCATCATTGTAGATTTTCCGGCCCCGTTTTCACCCATAAGACCAAGAACCGCACCTTTTTTCACCTCAAGGTTGATTCCGTCAAGAACTTTATTTTTACCAAAGGACTTTGATAAATTTTTTATTTGTAGAACTAAATCTTCCATTGGCACCCCCGCTAAACTGGCCGTTTTTTTATTAAGTTTTTTTAATAAAAATTAAAAGTGGCAGAATCAGGTAACCTGATTCTGTTTGACAAAAAATCGCCCAAGCGACTCTTCCGATGACGCAATCTGGTTAAGCCAGATTGCGTCTGACAAAAAAATCGCCCAAGCGATTTTTTTGTCGTTAGTACTTCAGTTTGTCTGTGTAGTCGCGGCCTGAGTTTGTCTTTACCATGTTGATTGCAAAGGCGTCAAAGTTTCCAAGGTTTGTGAATCTGTCGAGACATGAAGACTCGTTCTGTCCATCGCCCTGAACTACAGTAAGTTCCAGTCCGAGGAGGGGAGCGTAGGCTCTAAGAGCCGGCAGATAAGATGAAGAGAGGAAGTTGTCAGCTGAGTTGTAGATTGTCAGAAGAACTTTCTTGCTTGCAGCGTTTGATTGTTTTACACCTGCATCGCGGGTTCCGGCCTTGTAGTTCTGCCAGTTAGCAGAATTTACACCTGTGTTGTGGGCAAGCAAAGCCTTGTCAGCTGGGCGGTACTCAACTTCTGCTGAGATTTTGTTTCCGTACTGGTCAGGCTCTGTGATTCCCTTTTTGATGACATCTTCGCCTGAAAGGCCATCGAGAAGGTTGCGGAGAACCTGAAGTGTCGCTGTAGCCTGGGCATCAACGTTCTGTGAGACTGTTCCTGTGAGTTTTCCAGCTCCGATAGCTTCGATTGCGTCTGCGTTGGCGTCATATCCGAAAATCGGAACTCCTGCCGGATAGTTTGAGGCCTGCAAGCAGCCCATTGCCATACCGTCGTTGTTAGAGATTACCATATCGATGGCATCGCTGAATTTTGTGGCCCAGCTTCCCATCGCCTCTGTGGCGGCGTTTGCGTTCCAAGTAGAGCCGTCAAGACCTGTCATGGCTTTTCCCTCAAGCTCTACGACTTTCATGTTCTTTCCACCGACGTTGGCAGAACCATCCTTTACTTTTCCAGGGTCTGTTGAGTTGTCCCATGTTCCGAGTGCGCGGCGGATTCCTTCCGTACGGGCTTTTGAGTCATTATGTCCTACGTCGCCGATGCAGAGAACGTATCCGATTGTTCCGTCTCCGTTGCGGTCGAGTTTTGCGGCATCAGCTGTCTTCAAGAAATCTGTGATAAGTTTTCCCTGAACCTGTCCGCCGCCTGCGGCGTCAAATCCAACGTAATAAGTTTTGTCGTTCCAGCTCATTGACGCTGAGTCAATGTTACCGGTAACAGGGTCGGACGGCTGCCTGTTGAAGAATACAAGCGGCTTGTCCTTGTTCAAAACTTTGCTTCCGTTTCCTCCGCCGCAGCTCATCAGAGTGAATGCGGAAAGTGCTCCAGCAATGGCGGAAATAACGACCTTTTTCATATGACCTCCTTTTTAGTCATAAAAACTTTTGTGATTCTGTCGAAAATTGTAAAGCTACTTTTTGATTTTGTAAAATTTTATTTTTCTGAATTGCTTGGACGTATAAATCTTTATATTTATTCCCTGTGTCAACAGTTTCTATTGTGATTCATCTTGCATGGCTTTCCATCCCTAAAATTCCCCTCCCGTAATCTAAATTCTGTGCTAGAATAAAAGAGTCAGTCAAAAAACTCGGAGGTACTATGACATATCAAGAAATTTTGGAGAATGCGCGCACTTGTTCCGGCCCCTGCAAGGCCTGTCCTGTCTGCAACGGGCGTGCCTGCTCAAACACAATTCCTGGACCTGGCTCTAAGGGAGTCGGAGACACGGCGATCCGCAATTATGATGCCTGGAAGAAAATCCGCATCAACATGAATACGATTTCAAAAAACGTCACGCCAGACACTTCATTTGACTTTTTCGGAAAGAATCTTGTCGCCCCGATTCTGGTCGGTCCTGTCGGCGCGATGAAACTCCATTACGGCGACAAATACACTGACCTTGAGTACAACGACCTTCTCGTCCGTGCGGCTGCAAAGTCTGGAATCCTTGCTTTTACCGGAGATGGCACGAACCCAGATGTCATGAAGGCGGCCTGTCAGGCGATTAAAAACGCCGGCGGTCAGGGAGTTCCGACCGTAAAACCTTGGGACATCAACACGTTGAAAGAAAAATTCGCCCTTGTCGCTGACTCAGGCTCTTTTGCTGTTGCGACAGACGTCGATGCTGCAGGCCTTCCATTTTTGCAGAATCTGACACCACCGGCAGGCTCCAAGACGGTTGAGGAGTTGCACGAGATGATTTCTGCGGCCGGAAAGCCCTACATCATCAAGGGCGTTATGACGGTAGAGGGAGCTTTGGCTGCAAAAGAGGCCGGGGCAAAGGCGATTGTCGTGAGCAACCATGGCGGCCGGGTCCTTGACCAGTGCCCTTCGACTGCCGAAGTTCTCGAAGAAATCGCGGACGCGGTAGGCGGTTCGATGATGGTCTTGGTCGATGGCGGACTTCGCACAGGAACTGACATCTTCAAAGCTCTTGCGCTCGGAGCGGACGCTGTTCTGGTCGCCCGCCCCTATGTAACGGCGGTATACGGCGGAGGAGAGGAGGGCGTCTCCGTGCTGACCCAAAAGCTGACGGCCGAGCTAAAGGACGCGATGAAAATGTGCGGAGTTGCGACTCTCAAAGAAATCTCAAAGAAAAATCTCTTTGAGCCAAAATCAAGGTTCTTCTCCCTTTAAGATTAAAAATCTGTAATGGGGAAAATCCTCTGTTGACAGCTAGCTTTGTTTGATATAAAACTAATCTTGTGAAAGAAAGTTTTATATCAGACAATTTTTTTTCTGTCTCTAAAGTTGAATCTGACGCGACTTTTATGCGTCTGGCGATACAGGAGGCCGTTAAAGCTGAAAGCTTTGCCCATCCCAATCCCCTTGTCGGGGCTGTAATCGTAAAAGACGGGAAGATTTTAGCCTGTGGCTACCACCACAAATTCGGCGACCTTCATGCAGAGCGAGATGCCCTTAAAAACGCGAAAGAGGCGGGGCTTGATGTCAGTGGGGCAACGATTTACGTCACATTGGAACCCTGCTGCCACACAGGAAAGCAGCCGCCATGCACACAGGCAATAATTGAAGCCGGAATAAAAAAAGTCGTAATCGGAAGCCGCGACCCCAATCCCCTTGTCGACGGAAAGGGTGTGCATATTCTTGAGAAGGCGGGAATTGAAGTCTGCCAGGATGTCCTCAGGGACGAGTGCGATTCGATAAATCAAGTTTTCTTTCATTATATCAAGACAAAAACTCCTTACGTCATAATAAAATACGCCTGCTCTGCCGATGGAAAGACCGCCCTTGCAAACGGCCTTTCTTTCCCGATTTCAGGGGAGGAATCCCGCAAAAACGTCCACAGGACCCGCTCCAACGTCATGGCCGTAATGACAGGAGTCTCGACTGTCTTAAAAGACGACCCCATGCTGAACGTCCGCCTCGATGACGGAAAGACTCACCGGCAGCCAGTCAGAATTGTCTGCGACTCAAAATTGCAGATTCCGCTGGACTGCCGCCTTGTAAAGTCCGCGAAGGAATTCCCCCTGACTGTCGCCTGCCTTGAGCCGACTGATAAAAAATCTTTTGAGAAAAAATCCTCTCTTGAAAAGTCAGGAGCAAAGGTTGTTTTTGTAAAGCCTGACGCGGACGGAAGACTTGACTTGGGGGATTTGCTTGGAAAGCTCGGTGCGGACGGAATTGACTCAATTTTGGTCGAGTCCGGAGGAAGACTAAACTCAAGCTTGCTTTTTCATAAGAATCATGACGGAAATCCTTTCCCCCTTGCAGACGAGATTCAGGCCTACATCGCGCCAAAAATCTTAGGTGGAAGCGGCTTCCATTCCTGCGTGAACGGGGAGGAGCTTGATGATTTGGAAGAAGCGCTTTCTCTTTCAGAGGCAAAAGTCGAAGTCTTTGGAAGCGACGTGCTTTTGACATACAAAGTTTTGAAAGTTTTTAAAGGATAGAAAATGTTTACAGGAATAGTCGAGTCGCTAGGAAAAATACTTTCGCTAAAGTCTGATTCAATGCAGGTTGAGGCCTCCTTTGCCGGGGAGCTTTCTCTCGGTGATTCTGTCGCCGTGAACGGGGTCTGCCTGACGGCCACAAAATTGACCTCAAATTCTTTTTGGGCGGACGTAAGCCCCGAGACTTTTTCACGCACTGCCTTTGACTCTCTGAAAGTCGGCAGCCGGGTCAACCTTGAGCGGGCAATGGCTGCGGACGGCCGCTTTGGCGGTCATATTGTCTCTGGCCACGTTGACGGACGCGGGACATATTCTTCCGCGCAGAAAAAAGGGAATTCCCTTGAGATTTCATTCAAAGTCGGCCGTGACCTTTCAAAATACATGATAGAGAAAGGCTCTGTCGCAGTTGACGGAATCAGCCTGACTATCGCCCGCATCCAAAAAAATGACTCCGGCGCGATTTTCACGCTTGCAGTCATTCCCCACACTTTGGAGAGAACTAGCCTTGCCTTCAAGAATCCGGGTGACAGCGTGAATATTGAGTGCGACCTTGTGGGTAAATATATCGAAAACTTTGTGAAAGAGTACGGATTGAGAGATGAGTCTGAAAAAAATCTCTCCGACTTCATGGCCGGAACTTTCACTTCTTTTCATTAATATCAGGAGGTAATTTTATATGGAAAAAATATACGGAGAATTCTCCACAATCGAGCAGGCCTTGGACGACCTTAAAAATGGTAAGATGATTATGGTCACTGACGATGAGAATCGCGAGAACGAGGGGGATATCATCGTTGCCGCCCGCTATGCGACTCCCGAAGTCCTTAACTTTATCGCCCACAAGGCATGCGGCCTGATTTGTATGCCGGTGAGCCATGAAATCGCCGCCCGGCTGAACTTTTACCCGATGACATCCCAGAACACTGACAACCACGAGACAGCCTTCACTGTCAGCGTTGATCACATTGAGACAGGGACCGGAATCTCTGCCTTCGACAGGTCAATGACAGCTATTGCAGTCGCCGATCCTGCCACCAAGGCAAGTGACTTCCGAAGACCTGGCCACATGTTCCCGCTTGTCGCCGTAAAGGGCGGGGTTTTAAAGCGCGGCGGTCACACCGAGGCTACGACAGACCTCTGCCGCCTGGCAGGCCTTGAGGAAGCCGGACTTTGCTGTGAGATTATGGGCGAGGACGGACACATGGCTCTTTTGCCGGAGCTTAAAAAAATGTCCGCTGACTGGCAGATGACTTTGATAAACATCGAGCAGCTCAAAGACTACAGAAAGTCACACGAGAATATAATCGAGCGCGTTGCCCAGGCATCATTGCCGACGAAATTCGGAGACTTCACCTTGTACGGCTACAAAAACCTGATCAACGGCGACCACCACGAGGCTCTTGCCATGGGAGATTTTTCTGACGGAAAGCCCGTGCTAACCCGCGTCCACTCTGAGTGCCTTACAGGCGACACTTTCTCTTCATTAAAATGCGACTGCGGAGACCAGCTTGCTTCTGCCCTAAAGAAAATCGCTGATGAGGGGAGGGGCGTTTTGGTCTACCTGAGCCAGGAGGGAAGGGGAATCGGAATCCTCAACAAAATCCGCGCCTACGCCTTGCAGGACCAGGGCTACGACACCGTTGACGCGAACCTCAAACTCGGTCTTCCAGAAGATGCCCGCGACTACACCGAGGGTGCCCAGATTCTCAAAGATTTGGGCGTTCAGAAAATCCGCTTGATGACCAACAATCCAAAAAAAATCTCAGGTCTTGAAAAATCCCTTCTGGGCCTTGAGATTACCGAGCGGGTCCCGATTGAGATGCCCGTGCAAAAGTACGACCGCTTCTACATGGAGACAAAAAAGACCCGTATGGGCCACCTGCTGAAAAATTAAATGACAGCCACGCGGATTGGCTCGCCGCTAACGCGGCTCGCTTTTATAAAGCTAACGTGAGCGACGTTAGTCGCGAACAAATCCGTGTGATAAAGTAAAGTGGAAAAACTTAACTAACAGGAGAAATATATGAAGATTATCGAAGGAAAACTGGTTGCGGCCGACAAGAACGGCTCCAAGATGAAGGTCGCCATTGTCGCGGCCCGTTTTAACGAATTTATCGTGTCAAAGCTGATTGAGGGAGCGCGTGACGGACTTTTGCGCCACGACATTCCTGAGGAAAACTTGACTCTCTGCTGGGTTCCGGGGGCATTTGAGATTCCTGTCGCCGCGAAGCACTTGGCGGAAAGCAAAAAGTATGACGCGATTATCGCCCTCGGTGCCGTTATCCGAGGCTCTACAAGCCACTATGACTATGTTTGCGCTGAGGTGTCAAAGGGAATCGCCCAGGTCAGCATGAATACGGGGCTTCCGGTCATGTTCGGAGTCCTTACGACTGACACGATTCAGCAGGCTATTGAGAGGGCAGGCACAAAGGCCGGAAACAAGGGCTATGAGTGCGCCTTGGGTGCAATCGAGATGGTCAACATGATAAAGGAAATCTAGGATTATAAAGGTGCTACGATGCTATGCGGTCAACGCATAGCACGGGGCACGGTGGAAAATTTCTATTCTTTTGTCAAAAGCTCGTAGGCTTCAAGCGGACTTGTGCTGTTCAAAAGGGCTTCTCTCAGCTCCTTGTCCTTCAGCTTCGCGCTGAAAAAGCTCAAAGTCTTGAGGTAGTAGGCGTGCTGGTTGTGGGCGGCCGCAATCATAATCAGTATGCGGACAGGAATATCATCGATTGTCTGGAAGTCAATAATCTCATTCTTGCAGATTCCGACTGACATAACCAAGTCTGTCACGCTTGAGAGGCGGACATGGGGAATCGCGATTCCGCGTCCTACCGCCGTTGACATGAGTTCCTCTCTTTTGAGGATTTCTGTGATCAACTCTTTCTCAAATTTAATCTGGGGAGCAGTTGAGAGGTTTTCAGCAAGCTCTACAAGGGCATCGTGCTTTGTAACGTGGTTGATGTAGACTATCCGCTCTGGCGAGAGAATATTCTTTACACGGACGATTGACTCATCTTCTGCAGGTTTTGCCGGCGCGGACAGCCGCTCGTTTACCCATTTTTCGATTTCAGTCCTCTTGAATCTCCAGACTGTACCGATTTTTCCAGCCGGAATCTCGCCTTTTTGTGCCCAATCGTAAACTGTGCGCTCTGAGACACGAAGATATTTTGCCACTTCTTCTATTGTTAAGATGTCGTCTTCCATTATAAACCTCGTCTTCTTTTGACAGATTGTTTTTTATCTTCTCTTTTTTTTACATATTTTGCAAACATTACGTTTGTTTGTCAATCAGTGTGAATTATAAAGTCAGAATTATGCAAAAAATAGCAGAATTTTACTGATTTTTTTGTTTTTTTTCGTGAAAGATGTTGAGAATGTTTTTTACAATACGGGGACTCTTTCCCCTTGAATCTTGAGTTTTTACGCTCATTATTATAACATGTTTTCCGTCATGACAAAAAAATTATCCTTTATAATTTGGCTTTGCGCAGTGCTCTGCCTTCTTTATTGTATTCTTGCAAGCAGACCTCTTGGAAAGGAACTGCATTTTACTTCCGTTTGGACTGTTTCTTCAGAGCCTAAAACTGAATTTTTCCCCGACTTGATGAATGATTCTTCTGTTGCTGGTGAAGCTGAAAATAAAAAGGCCCCTGCAAAAAAAACACCTTCTGCGACCGAGGGTGCAGGGGAGGCGGACTCTAAAATAGACTTTTCAAATGCCATTCCTTTTAAAATGGCTCAGAATTTGGGATATTTTACACCCGATGGGAAAGTCCTTTCAAATATTTCTTTCCCATATAAGGCTGCGATTTCCGCTGACTCCTACGCTGTCTACGGAATGGACAACGAGACTATCGACATTTTTTCTCCCGACGGCAGCAAGTCCGGCCAGATTGACCGCCCTGGCTTTTTGTTCTTTCACGGGAAGGACAAATTTCTCCTTTTGCCGGGCGGAGCTTCATTTGCTGAACTTGAAGACTCTGGAAAAATCAAATGGATTTATGAATACACGGCTCCACTGACGGCTCTTTCTTCTTCTGAGTCTGCGGTCATAGCGGGGTATGCCGATGGAAAATTGATTACATTTGACCATGATGGAAAAATTGACCAGGAGCTAACCCCGTCAGGCAGCGACTATCCTGTAATTTTAGGGGCGGCTGTCTCAAAGAGTGGAGACAAAATTGCAGCCCTCTGCGGTCAGGGCGGCCAGCGTTTTATCATTGCGGAAAAAATCAAGGGACATACGGAAATCACCTTTCATGAGTATATGGAAAAGCCTCTATCTCGGCAGGTTTTAATCGCCTTTAAAGATGATGAGTCAGCGGTTTACTACGATACTGAGGGAGGGCTTAAGATTGCGGGTACAAAAAACAAAAAGTCCGACTTGCTTCCTCTCAAGGGGAGAATCCTTTCAATTCAGGAGTCTGACACAAAGGACGGAAACGTTTACGTACTCAGTCGCAATGATTCTGAATATACGGTGACCGCCGTTGAGCCATTTTCTGTCAATGCAGGCTCTTTTTCCTTCAAGGCGACCACCGCCTGCCTGACTGTCAAAAAAGGTTCTCTTTACGTGGGGCGTGACGGTCAGATATCGAGAATAGACGTTTCATACAAATAAGGATTCAAAAATGCAAAAGATGAATAAAAATAATATCGTAAAATTCGCCCTGTTTTTTGTTTTTACCTCAAGTCTTTTTGCCTTTGACTGGCCGCAGAATGAAATTCTTTCTGATTCCTTCCATTCATATTTTGGCCAAAATCGGGGGATGACTGTCAGCCCATCGCTGATTTTCTCTGATTCCGCAGATATAAAGGCCGCTGATGACGGACGGGTTCTTGTTGTAATAGGTGAACACGGAGACTCTGACGGACTTTTTGAAAGCACTCTCGGAAACGCCGTGGTTATAGCCCATAAGGACAACCTTCTGACTGTCTACGCAAATCTCGACGAGGAAAGTCAGACTGACCGGGAAAAACTGACGGACGTGAAAAGTGGAGATGATCTCGGAATGTGCGGCTCTTCCGGCTGGCAGCATGGGGAATCCTGCCTTGAATTTCAGGTTGTTGACACAAAAAATAAGACTTTTGTAAATCCACGTATCCTTATGCCTAGAATCGGACGGGAGCTTTCATTAAATATTGAAAATCCTTACGTAAAGTCAAAGGCAGGAGAGGATGCTTCTTTGTTGGTTCAAAAGCGTCTGCCTTCTGGAACTTACTTGGTTTACCGCAAACGGCAGAAAATTGCCATGCCATATAAGACTTCTCTTTTTATAAACGGGGCCGTGGTTGAGACAATCACCTTTGATACGATTCAGGCCGTAAAAGGGCGTCTTTGCCTTGTCGGAAAGAACGCTTATCCCTTTGATTTGGTTTACCCAGATTCAAAGAGACAGCTTGTCGGAGCTGTGATATTTCCAAAGGGAAACGACAAACTGACTATTTCTGTGACCGATATTCTCGGAAAAGAGTTCGCCTTGACTTATACAGTCCAGGCTTGGTAACTCTTTTATTAAGCGTTTAATTTATTTCTAGTTGAAATATTCTTCGCCTGTTCCGTATTTTTCAACTACGAAATCGATGTCCTTGTCGCCGCGTCCGCTTAAATTTACAAGAATTGACTTTTTCGGATTCTCTCTTGCGTATTTCATTCCGAATGCGACGGCATGGCTTGATTCAAGGGCCGGGATTATGCCCTCGTAGCGGCAGAGCTTGTAGAAGGCCTCAAGACATTCCTTGTCGTTTGCCGTAGTGTATGTTACGCGACCTGTATCCTTGAGCATACAGTGTTCAGGACCGCTTCCAGGATAGTCGAGCCCTGAGGCGATTGAGTAGACCGGAGCCGGGTTGCCGTTTTCGTCTGTGAGCAAATATGTGCGCATTCCGTGAAGGACTCCTTCCTTGCCATAAGAAAGTGAGCAGGCATGGTCTCCGAGCTGGAGTGAGCGGCCGCTAGGCTCTACGCCGTACAAGGCCACGTCCTCGTCCTGGATAAAGCCTGAGAAAATTCCCATGGCGTTGGAGCCACCGCCCACGCAGGCTGTTACCGCGTCAGGAAGCTCCCCTGTCATCTCCAAAAACTGCTCGCGAGCCTCGACTCCGACCACGTGCTGAAAGTCGCGCACCATCATCGGAAAAGGATGAGGCCCCATGACAGAGCCGATGCAGTAAAGAGTGTTGACAGGATCCTTTAGGTATGCGGCAAAGGCTGCGTCAACGGCTTCTTTCAAAGTTTTCTGCCCATCAGTCGCCGGAACAACGTTCGCTCCCAAAAGCTTCATTCTCACAACGTTAGGGTGCTGCTTTGCTATGTCAACCTCGCCCATGTAGATGTCGCACTCAAGGCCGAAGTAAGCGGCCGCCGTGGCAAGGGCTACTCCGTGCTGGCCTGCCCCGGTCTCAGCGATGACCTTTTTCTTTCCCATGTATTTTGCAAGAAGGACTTCGCCCATGCAGTGGTTGAGCTTGTGCGCTCCTGAATGGTTCAAGTCCTCGCGCTTGAGGTAGATGCGGCCGCCGCAGGCTTCGCTCAAGCGCTTGCAGTAGTAGACCGGGGTCGGCCGCCCCTGAAAGTGCTTTCTGATTGAGCGCAGCTCGTTTATAAAGTCATGTGATTTTGAGATTTTAAAATACGCTTCGTTTATCCGGTTCATTTCGGCCTGAAGCTCGTCCGAAATAAAAGAGCCTCCCCATTTGCCGAAAAATCCCTTTTCGTCCGGGAACTGCTTCAAATAATCTTTCATAAATTAGTCTCCTTAAAAAAATCGGGCGGCCGCCGTATGTCAGAGCAAATACGGAATGCTGCTGTGTTCTTATTTGTAGAAACATTATATGGCACTTTTTATTTTCCTTCAAGCGAAGATTCAGGGCTTTTATGTGCGCAATAGCAGAAAAATTATGATAGAATCTGCCGATAATATAAAAGAAACCTTTTTGCACATCGGTGCTTCTTTTACGGGGATTTTATGAATAAAAATATTGCATTTGCCTTCCTTCTGACTTCTTTTATTTCAATTTTGACTGGGAATCTTTGTGCCCAAGCCTCTTCTAATGCATCAGCAGCAAAACAATCTGTTTCCAAATCAGCAAAAAAAGGCGAGTCTGTCGTTGTTTTTAACGAAGATTTTGCCACAGGAGCCGAGTTTTTTCAGCTGAACAAGCCCCTTGAGGCGATTCCTTATTTTGAAAAATGCGTTGACCTGCCGGGGGTTGACCCAAATGTTTTTATCTTTTTGGGAGTGGCATACTATCAGACTGAGGATTATAAAAATTCCCTGCTGACGCTGGAAAAAGGACTTGCAAAGCCAAACACTGATCACGTGATTCTTGCCTATAACGCCGGAAATTCCGCCTATGCGATGGGTGCCTACCCGAGGGCTAATACCTGCTATTCCCTTGCGTTAAAAGAAAATCCAGACTTTTCTCCTGCTGTCTTGAATCAGGCGAACGCCCAGCTTAAGCTTGACCGACTCGAAGAATCCCGCACCTCATACATCAAATTCCTTGAGCTGGAGCCGGAAAACGAGCAGGCTCCCCGCATTCAGGAATTGATAAAACTCTTGGATGCGGAAATTGACCGTCGCGCCAGGCAGAAGCCTGAGTTAATCAACCCTGATGATTTTGTCGCAAATCAAAAGAACGAAGTTCCAGAGATTCTGGAAGAAAAAGTCACTTATGAAAATCCTGCCGCCGCAAGCGAGAGGAAGGAAGACAGCCCCGTTCAAAGCGAGATTTTGCCAGCGGCCATTACAGAAGCCCCGGTACTGCCAGAAGAGCAAAAGACTACGGAATCAACTTCGCTTCCGGTGGAAAATGTTTCTGGAGAACTTTCCGCTCCTCCTGAATATCATCCAGAGAGTGAAATCAAAAAGAATAAAAATTCAAGAGAGCAGAAAGTTAACGATGAACTTCTTAAAATCGATATGCCAAAGGAAAAGAAAACTGAGAATTTGGAGCGTGTAAAAGACAGCGACTTGCCGCCTGTAAGGCCGAATGTCCAAAGCAACAGCCGCTTGCCGGAAGCCAAGGACGAAGTTAAGTAAAGTCGTGTGCGGACAGAGCCTCTTTCATTGCATAAATCAATAGAAAAAGATAAGATAGGGGTATTGTGTTATTCCGATATTCTTCTGACAGCAAGGGACGACCTGTAAAAAAGGCTGTCATTTACACTAAAAACGAGCATAAAATCCCCAAGGAAAAGATTGACGGGGACGCATACAGAATCGTTGCCAGACTTCGCGAGTCAGGTTTTGACGCCTATATAGTCGGCGGTGCTGTGCGCGATTTAATCGTAGGCAGAAGCCCTAAAGATTTTGACATCGTTACGGACGCGACTCCCAGCCGCATAAAAAAGCTTTTCAGGAATTCCCGCATCATCGGCCGCCGTTTTCGACTTGTCCACGTGTTTTTCGGCGACAAGATTTTTGAGGTCTCTACTTTCCGCTCGATTGTTGACGGTTCCGTTGGCAACGAATTCGGCAGCATGGACGAGGATGTGAAGCGCCGGGATTTTTCCCTCAATGCCCTCTACTATGACCCGATAAAAGAGCAGGTAATAGACTACGTTGGCGGAGTTCAGGACATCAAGAACAAAAAACTGGTGCCTGTAATTCCGATGGACAGAATTTTTGTCGAGGATCCCGTGAGAATGTTGCGGGCTGTGAAATATTCCACGACCACGGGCTGCAAAATGTCATGGCTTTTGAAGCGTAAAATAAGGAAGTCCGCCCACCTCCTATTGCCTGTCTCTCCGTCGCGCCTGACTGAGGAAATGCTTAAAATCGTGAACGGAGGCCACGCATTCCAGATTGTCTCGGCGGCCTTGAAAACAGACCTCTACATGTACTTGCAGCCATCCGCGACAGCCATGATGTACGCCGACAAGAATTTTGAGAAATCCTACATGGAGAACTTGAAAAGACTCGATGACCTTGTGGCCGTAGAGCCAGACGCAAGGCTTGGAGAGCGTCTTTCGTTCTTTGTATTTGATTTTATAAAAACTCTGACTGACTGGCAGAAGGAAGTCTCAACGAAGACCGCCGCCGGAGAGCTTTACATGAAGACTTGGACTCAGGTCCGTAATTTTGTGCTTCCGATGAACCCCCAGAGGACGGAGCTTGAGTATGCAATCAAGGAGTGCCTTAAAAAACTAGGCGTTGCCGTCAGAATTCCCTCAAAAAGAAAGAAGCACGTCAAGCTGACTCTGCCGGCGGAAGCGGAATAATCCTGTCGATTATGATTGATATGTCCTCGATTAGAATCTGGGAGACTTTTTCAATCATGTCGATTATGAAAGCCTTGAGCTTTTGTGTTTCCTCTGTGAGGTTTGAGCCGAATGGCAGGTCTACGGTCAGAACCAGCTTGTAGCCGGTCGGAATCAAAATTATTGAAAGGCCTTTTACCCTGATTCGCTCGTCATATTGCTTTACGTAGTGGCCGGTCATGCGGGCGAGGGCAGCCTGTGAGATTTTTTTTCTGTCTGAGACGGAGAACGAGGGGCGGACGACTGACTTCTCAAAGAGCTTGTCGTTTGCGGACGGCTCCTCTTTTTTTTCTGTTGAGCTTGCCCCGAATGGAAGCAGCTTGCGCTTTGCCAGGGCCACGCGGATTGAGTCGACGAAAATCTTCTTATAGTTGTTTTTATTTTCCTTGACCTCGTATGCGCGGACAGGAATCACGTGCTTTCCCTCGATCTGCCTGGAACGGCGGGCTTCCTCAATCTGCTCCTTTGTGGCTATATCCTCTATTTTTATGTATTTTTCCGGTATGGGTAGCTGTAATCGCATGGCGATTTTGTTCACCATTTTTTCGGATGTGCCGAGAATCAGGATTTTTTTGATTTTGTTCTTTGCGATTGCGCGGGCGATGTCGTCACGGTGGTCTTTCGCGTCAAAAAGGGCTACGCGAACTGCCCCCATGTAGTTGTCCTCAAGTTTCGCCGAGTGACCGGCAAGGATTTTCTCCCCGTCGATTAAAAGCCCGTCGTCGATGATGGCCTTGATTCCGTATTTTTGCGCAACGAGCTTGGCCCTGAAACTCTTTCCAGTTCCAGAGGGGCCGTAAAATGCGTAGACGCGGATTCCCTTTGCGGCGAAAAACGCCTCTAAAATCTCCCTGAATGCCATCCCTATAAATATAAGACCTCAAAAAGTCTTTTTCAAGGTATGAGTCCGATTTCTTTTAGTATTTTTGAAAAGCCCGCGTCCATTTCAGGCGGACACTCGATTTTTTGCGGGATTCCGCACGGGTTTTCTGGCGGAAATTCCAACAGGCAGGCGTGCAGGTAAAGAAGCCTTCCACCCGCATTCTCAGCATCTTTAGATATGTCAGCCGCCCCGTAGGCTGTGTCTCCCAAAAGCGGGTGGCCGTGAAAGGCTGACTGCGCCCGGATCTGGTGCTTGCGCCCTGTGCCGATTTTGAATTTTACAAGCGTTACTTCCCGCTTTTTGTAGCTTGAGAAGGCAAGCGGCTCTGCGAAAGTCCGGGCAGACTTTTCACCGGAGCTTTCTCCAATCAGATTTGTCCGAACTGTTACTTTCTTGAAATCGTTTGAGTGTTCGTTTGCAGTCTGTTCTGAATCGATGAAATCATTCCATTCCTCACTCTTTGAAAGTCTTCCCTCGACGAGGGCTATGTATGTTTTTTTTATATTGTGATTTTTAATGCCCTCTGAAAAATATTTCGCCCCTTTGAGGCTCTGAGAGAAGACGATGATTCCGCTAGTCCGCCTGTCAAGGCGGTGAAGGGGACCGGGCTTGAAAGATAGGGACTCTTTTCTTTCAGACTGGGAATATTCCCAGTCTGAAAGAACCAGGTCTGTCAATGTAGTCTTTGAATTCCCCCCTGACTGGACAGGAATGTCGTAGGGCTTGTTTAAAATCAGCAGGTCTTCATTTCTGAAAAGGACAAGACCATCATCGATTTTTTTTTCGCTGACATGGCTTGAGGCTGACTCTGATTTTTCCAATAAAAATGAGGCGATTTTTATCTGGGAGCCTTCAAGGATTTTCTCGTCAGGACTGACTTTTTTGCCGTCGACCTTTATAAGCCCCTTGCGCATGATTTTATAAATTGAGGAAAGGCTTTGACCTGGAAGAAAGGCCTTTATGATTCTGTCAGCTCTTCTTCCGCCGTCGTCTGCTCCGGCCGTGAAAATCGTAAAATCCATGCAAGAATTATAACGGGCTTGGACGCGCCAGGCAATGGAGCGGCACGAAGCGGCCTGAGGGGGAATAGAACATGCAGTTTTTTATGCTAGGGTATTGGCTCAAATCTAGCAGGAAGCAGCTAAAAGAACGAATAAAAATTGTAGATTTTAGAGATTTTTAAATAGGCTTGCGGAGTTACGCCGTTTTTTTTTGCCAATAATCACCGATATTTAATACTATTTATAAATCAGAGGTGTAACATATCCCTCATTACAAAATATGAGAGGATAAAATGAAAAGACTTGCAGCAAGCGTTGTTCTAGGAATCTACCTTATGAGCCTTGCTCCCGTTTTTGCTGGAAGCCCCAAAGAAGGCGGCTCCTTTATAACTGCCTCAGAAAAAACGAACGGCAGCATAATTTCCGATGAAAAGGATTCCTGGCATAAAGAATCCAGTAAAAGCACAGATGGAAAAACTGACAGGGAATAC
This sequence comes from uncultured Treponema sp., assembly GCA_946615905.1. GTDB lineage: Bacteria > Spirochaetota > Spirochaetia > Treponematales > Treponemataceae > Treponema_D. Next base: position 119,589 of record CAMOIE010000003.1, read on the forward strand.
AAAGTGACGGAGAAAGTCTCCTCGACCAAAGGCGGCATTGTCACCCTTGGTCGGGCAAAAATTACGATTCCCGCAGGAGCACTGAAAGAAGACGCTGAGATTTCCATTGTACGACTGCATTCAGTAGCACCAACAGGTGAAGACATAAAGAATGTTACGGAGGGCGAGGGCGGCTACAGGTTTCTTCCTGCGGGAACCAAGTTTCTAAAGGAAGTCATGATAGAGCTTCCATATGACTCCGGGCTGAACAATAAGAAGGCAGCCCTTTCAGACCTCTATACATGGTACTATGACACCGAGGCCAAGAAGTGGATCAGGCTCACCCGCAAGGAAATCAAAAAGGATTCCTGCGTCATAATAAGCACGACGACACACTTTACAGACATGATAAATGGCACCCTCACCGTGCCAGAAAGCCAGTCGCCGCTGGACTTCAACATAAACAGCATAAAGAACCTTGAGGCGGCAAAGGCGGACACGGGAATGATAAAGCCGGAGGGCTTTGAGGCGATGGCTTTCGGAGATGCCTCGTTCTCATTCAAGCTGCCGTTGGTAAGCGGGCGGGGCGGTCTTACGCCGCATATTGATATTGTCTACTCATCATACGGGTCAAACGGAATGATGGGAACAGGCTTTGACCTCCGCTACGGAAGCGTAATCACGACGGACACAAGGTTCGGACTTCCTGCCTACGACAAGGGCGACACCTACATGAAGGACGGCGTAAAGCTAAAAGAAAACTCAGGCTCAAGCCCGTCATATATGACATACAGTCCGCTGAAGGAGGGAGCCTTTGAGCTTATAGAGCGTTTCATAGACAGCTCAGGCTCAGACTACTGGCTTGTGACATCAAGGAACGGCGTCAAAAGGTATTACGGTGACAAGGACTATGAGCCGGAAAGCGGCGTGGCAGAAAACTGCTGGACAGGAGCAGACTCAACGGGAAGAAAGAAATTCTCCTGGTACCTCACGAAGGAAGAGGACACCTACGGAAACAGCATAACCTACTCATACATAAAAGAGGACAACTATGTCTATCCCAATAAAATCCGCTGGACAAACAGCAAGGAGCAGGCCGGAAACTACACAGTCTCGTTCAAGTATGATGACAGCAGGGGCGACCGGCGTTCCGACGGCAGAGGCCGTTTTATAAGCGTCTGCGGAAAACTCCTTACGGAAATAGACACGGAATATAACGGCGAGGTTACAAAACGCTATCTCTTTGATTATGAGACAAACTATGCGGGAGCCAGCGTCCTGACCAAGTTCTCCGTATCTGGCGATGTCTCTGGAGGTGAGTCGGAAGACGGCAGCTACAGTGAAGACTATGCCTACGCGTTTGACTACAATCAGCCTCCAGCCGACGGAGCCTACTTTGCTGATGGGCGGGAGATAGCGGGAGAGACGCCACTGAACGTAACGAACGGCACAAACAACGGAAGCAGCAGTTCATTCGGCGGCGGAGCCGGTGTCGGTGTATATTGCGTGGACGGCCGACTGACAGCCGGAGGACAGGCCTCTGCGACAACCTCCGAAAGCTATTCCGCCTACTCAATCGTCGACATAAACGGCGACGGAAGACCGGACAGCGTTAGGCAGATGGGAGGCCGCCTGTTCATAAGACTGGGGCTTCTTGATGAAAATGACGTTCCGTATTTCTCTGACGGCTACTATGTTTCCCTGCCGGGAGTCAAGGAAATTGACGCGGAAAAGGGAAAATCCGTCTCCTCCGGCTGGAATATGTATGGCGGCCTTGGCATGAAATTCGCCAAGGACATGGCATCCGGTAATGCGGGAGCGACATACAGCAGCGTAGAGCAGGAAGGAAGCACAAGGTCTGAATGCCGCTTCATGGACATGAACCGAGACGGATTCATCGATATAGTCCAGAGCGGGAGCACTACGTATCTCAGAAACGAGGGTGACGGCAAGACCTTTACGGAGACGAATTTCTACGGCTCCGCAAGCACGGAGACTAAAAGCGTTGACAAGTCTGAATATGAAGATGACTATCCGTTGCAGACTCCGTTCAGACAATGGAAGGCACCATTCAGAGGCAGAATCGTAATAAAGAACAACGCCCATCTAGCGTCAAGCTCTGATGAAAGCATAGAATGCTTCATCGTTTCTGACGGAAATGACGAGAAAAAAAGCTTCAAGGCAGGCTCAGGAACAGTCTCCTTTGAATACGAGGTCAAGAGAAATCAGTCGTTATATTTTATCTCCGACAACAAAGACTCCTCAAGAAAGAGCCTGCTTGACTGGAACATTGAGATTTCCTACATCAGCCTGTATCCTTTTGACAGCACCATAAATGCTTTGGAATACTGTCAGGACGAATCCGTGCTGCCCAAGGAAGCCAGCGCAAGTTCTCCGTCTGATTTCTCGGAATTCGGCATAGACACAGTTTTTGAGCCTCTTTATGACTACGAGCTTGGCGGCGAAGATTCAAGCGCAAGGCTCAAGTCAAACTGGAGGTCTTGCCTTGACAAGAACTCCAGCGAAAAACTAATCTCCCTTAAAAAATTCATTCCAGTTCGGGTTGACGAGCAGGAGTTTGAGGAAACTATGAATTCCAAGGCATCAGAAGTAGACGCATTCAGAAGCCTGACATCGAACTATGCCCATGACTTCGGGAACTCTGAATTCGAGCTTCAGTACGACCCGACCAGCAATACTGACGTGGAGGGCATGACGAAATTATTCCATGACTACTTCTCAAAGAATTCGCTGGACAAACTTTACAAAAGAAACGGACTTGTTCCTGTATGGAACGGAAAGACCCCGATTTATTCCTCCTCAATGACGGAAGATAACGCAGACGGCAGGTCGGAGACAAAGGCCGGAAGCGTTCTTGACTATGGAGGAAGGCTTTGTGTAGGGAATTTCATCTCCACATCAGGAGACTGTATCAAGGCAAAAAAATCATGGTACGTAAAGGATTTGCCCGTCACCGTCTCTGGAGAAATAGGAGACCCGGAGATTCTTGTCTCATACTCAGACGACCATGCCGACTACACCGTGACTCTGGCAGACTTCTCCTCAAGAACGGAATCTGTCCTTGAGGAAGAGCTTCTTTCTTATTTCAAGAAAAACCTTGTCAGCGCATATCCTGAATTGAACTGGAAACTGTATGCGGAGCCTGCCTCATATTTTGAGACGATAGAAAATGCCGGCATCCTGCTTACGGAGGAGGAGCGCGACAATATCAGGGACTTGGTGTTTGATGAAATCATAACCTCCGTGAAAAATCCAGACGGAACAGTAACAAAAAAGTCGTCATGGAGGCAAAAAAAATCAGCAAGCCTTGATTCTGACAGCATACTTGAAGTCCTGTGCACTCTGGCAAATGGCAGCCTGTTTGAGAAATTTCTGGCAGAGAAATTCAATTTCTACGAGCCGGACGGCAGCGGAACTTATTCCCTCAAAGCCTTCTGGAAGAATAAGCTGGACAGCGAAGCGTTCGCCAGAATGCTGAGGTCTGGAAGCAATCAGGAGGACATGCCAGCGACATGGAATTCCTACCTGACGCTGAATTCAAGCCTTGAGAAGTTTCTGGCAGAATACAAAATCGGACGCTACAAGTCAGTCGAGCGTTCCATTATCTACAAGGACGTGGAGTACGAAGTCAACGGAGACGGATGCTATGAGCTGACAGTCCTTGACCCAAACGGCTTTTTAAGGAAGTCCGTGCAGTCTTATCCTGTGGCTGACTTGAGCAAGAAATGGACTTGGAACAGCTCGGACTTTTCCACAGAAAACAAGGTAAGGAGCGTCGCGTATTCATATAACGGTGGCAAATTCTCAGTTCTTGAAGACGGTCTGTCAAGCTCAGAAAATATAAGCGGAAACCTCTACTGCTCCGTCTCAGGTACGGATCTGCTTTATGGAGGCGTAAACCAATGGTATTATGGAATATGGGTAGGAAAACCTTCTGAATTCACAATTCCGTCCGTAAGCAGAAATTCCTCATACACCAGCTACTCGGCTGCTGAAGCTGCCAACAAGAGCAAGGTTGAGGCCTTGGACGATTCTGCCAGCAGAAGTTCCGCGACAAAGGATAGCGAGAAAATCTCATATTATGCGCCAAGCATTCCCATGTCAGACTGCTATCAGAACGCCGTGGAGAAGGAGACTGGCATCTCCCTGACTGACGGTGGTTCCATACTGGCAGGCTCGATAGACATGAATGTGTCGACCTCATCCTCATGGACAGCCGACGGGCAGCGTGAGGTAAAGACCAGCATAGACTATGATGCCCCGTTCATCACGGGAGACCTGATTCATCCTGCCAGAATGGGAGGAAATTCATTCTATGAGATTACGGCAGTAAAAACGCCCGCATCATCATTCGTAATGACCTCATTGCAGGAAAGCGAAAGCTCGTCAACGGACATCTCAAGGTCGGCATCAGTCGGAGCGGAGGCAAAAATCAGCTCCGAGATTGAGCAGTCAAAGGTACTCGAAAAATTAGAGTCATTGAGCAAGAGCATCGAAAGCAATGGCGGTACGACCAGCTCTCGTGATACTGCCCTGGGTGTCAATATGGGGGCAAGCAAAGGCACCAACAAAGGCAGCTCCGACGAGACTCTGCGCGTTCAAGACTTCAACGGCGACGGCATACCGGACATAATAAGGAAAGACGGCAGCGGACTTTCTGTCCTAGAGGGAAGCCTTTACGGCAATGAGATATCATACGGAAAAAGTCCTGTCATAGTCGCCGGGGTAGAGCTTGGCGTACACAATAATTCGTCGACAGTTGCAGGCGCAAGCCTTGGGGCGGAGGGCAGCTTGGCGAACTCTTACAAGGCCAACGGAAGGCTGTTATATTCAGAGCCGGTAGGTCTTGGAGTCTCGACCTCCGCAGACAGAAGCGAATCAAAGGGAGAGTCAAGCCAGAGCACGGGTCTTGCCGACCTGAACGGCGACGGTCTTATGGACTTCAGCAGCGACGGAACTGTATTTCTTTGCGCTGGAAACTCATTTGTCGGCGAAAAGTTCGGCGGCATAGGAATGATGAGCGAAAGCGAAAGCCTTTCTGAGTCTTTCGGACTCTCGATTGGGCTCTCAAAGTCTCATTCCGAAGACCTCGCTTGTACGGTCTCCCCATCGTCAGGACTGACATATTCGGCGAACTCCTCATCATGCAACGTCATGCTGCTTGACTTGAACGGTGACGGACTTGCCGACAAAGTTTTCAAAATTAAGGACGGCACAAGCTCCAAATTCTATGTGGATTATAATGACGGTGACGGCTTCATCTCCAATACGGCCTTCAGAATTCCGGACTGGAACATCAGCAACAGCGATAAGAGAGAATACAGAGAAAAACTTGACGGGGAGCTGGAGAAAAACATTTTCAGCGGAGTTCCGCTTGTAGGGTCAAAAATCTCCGCAGCCATAAGCAGCCTGTCCAAGAATCCTTATGGCGACCATCTTGACCTATATGCGAACAGCCTGGACTTCTCATCAGGAGTAAGTGTTTCGGGCAACGTGAGGATTGCAGGCTCCTTTACCTTCTCAATTCCGATTCCGATTGTCTGGCTTTCTGTCAATGTCACGGCCTCCACGAACTCTGGTCTGAACGTCGGAGCTTCGACAAACGGAGCCAGCGTAAAAATGATTGACATTGACGGTGACGGCCTGCCCGATCAGGTACTCCGCATACCGGGAAAGTCACTGAGCTACAAGAAAAACCTGCTAGGCGGAGTCGGACTTCTGAATACAGTCCGCAGCTCGCTTGGAGGAAAATGGAAGATTGACTATTCTCTGGAGCACAGCACTGTAGACATGCCGCAGTCACGCTGGGTAATGTCAAAAGTGACAGTTTTAGACGGCTGCGGAGAGGCGGGGCTTGAGACCGTGGCTCACGGGGAGCATAAAGTCGTCACAAGCTTTGAATATGAGGGCGGAATGTACAGCCGGGAGGAAAAGGATTTCTTCGGATTCGCAAAGGTAGTCACCCGCTTCTGTGACAGCACCGACGAGCCGAACAAATACGGATACTCCGTAGCTACATATAAAAACAGTGAATACTACCTCAAGGGAATGGAGGCAGGCATGGTTTTCTACGATGAGAACGGAGTGATGCTCTCAAAGTCATCCACAGTCTATGACGTGCAGCCGTATGCCCGTCCGCTTGAGGAAGTTTCGGCAAGCTACGATACTGACGGAAATTCGATGTCCTCCGGGACAAAGTACGTCTACGGCGACCCGTGGGGCAACGTAACGCGGGTAGTGCAGCTGAGAAACGGGGTGGCCTATGTCTCCGCCGACATAAATTACTGGAATTCCACAAGCCTATACCTTCATGCCCATCCGTCACGGATAGCCGTCTATGACGCGGCAAGCGGCAAGTTGCTCAGAAAGAGGGAAGGCTCCTACAACGAATTCGGAAGCCTTGATAGCGTGAGCCAGTATTACGGGGCTTCAAAATGTCTGACGACAGGCCTTGCCTATGACGGCTACGGGAACCTTCGTGCCGTGACCAATCCTGCCGGAGTCAGGACGGAATATACCTATGACCTGGAAAACAGGCAGTACATTGTTGGAATCGCCTTGAGGGGCTCGGCGACCTCCGATTCCTATAAGTCAAAAATCAGCTATGATTATGCGCATGGCCTCAAGAAAGAGGAGGAGGACATTAACGGAAACCGCATGACATACGAATATGACGACTTGCAGCGTCTCGTAAAGGTATTCAGTCCGTATGACGGAGCGGACATGGCGGCGGTAGAATATGAATACCACACTTTTGACAATCTTTCCTCTGACGAGACGGGGCACGGCCTGTGGTATGTGATGACAAGGAACAAGATTTCATTTGACCCGGACAACGACAAGGTGATGACGACCGTGGCCGTAATTGACGGAAGCGGGCGTGCCGTCCTTACTGCCAAGCGCGGCGTTTTCTACGATGACGGAACAAAGAGAGCCGGATGGAACGTAAGCGGCTGCGTGGAATATGACGGCAAGGCTCGCCCTGTCAGAGAATACATGAACCGATTTGTCGAGGGAGAGGACGTGTCGTCACTCCTTGCGGAACTCTCAAGCGAGGGAGCGACATATTATACAGAGAAGACCTATGATTCACTTGACCGCGTGACTAGAATTGACCTGCCGGACGGCTCCTGTACGGAGACCTGGTACAGTATTTCTGACGGGCATAGCATAGTTACGGCGACCGACGAGAACCGTAACACAAGCCGCCGCTACTCTGATCCAGTCGGAAATGTCCTCAGAACAGAAAGATGCGACTCCGATGGAAACGTGCTTACGTCCGCGACATACGAATACAACGCGATGGGGGAGATGACAGCGGCCTTTGACTCCCAGAAAAATGCGATAAGCTCCGTATATGACCTCATGGGTCGCCGCACGGAGCTTTCAAGCATCGACGGGGGAAGACAGGTCTGGGCTTACAATTCTCTCGGACAGCTTTCATGGAAGACAAACAGCGCACTGCTCGCGGCGGAGAAGGGCAATATCTCATACGAATACGACTCATTCGGACGGATGGTGAGAATCGACAATCCGATAAGCAAGGACGTAGAGATTGAGTATGGAAAGCCCGGTGCAGAAGGAAATGCCGCTGGAAAGATTGTCAGGCGTACAGACGGAACCGGTACGGTAGAATATGAATACGGCCTTCTGGGCGAGATGACAGTGGAGGGCAGGACGATTAGGCACGGACTCTATGAGTCTACGGCTCTTACGCTCTATCAGTCAGACTATCTTGGCCGCATGGAGTATATTGTATATCCCGACGGGGAGACCGTAAGCTACGGATATGACGATGGTGGGAACGTATGCTCCGTCACCGGAACAAAGGACGGCTACGCGGACGTTGAGTACGTCAGGGACATAGGCTATGATGAGTACGGACAGAGGGTCTATATAGCATACGGAAACGGGGTCACGACAAACTACACCTATGACGAGAGGCGGCGCTGGCTCAAGAACCTTGTCACTGAGAGCGAGAGCGACGGCCAGGTTCAGAACATAGCGTACAGCTTTGACCGTGTTGGAAACGTCCTCGGATACTCCAACTCCGGCAACAAGGAGTACGAGACAGTCCAGAGCTACAAGTATGACAGCCTCTACCAACTTGTGGAGGCCGAGGGCACGAGCAGCCATATAAAATCCACTGCGGACAGACCCGCCTTTACGGCGACCTACAGGCAGATTTTCTCTTTCAGTACGGACGGCCTTTGCAACATGACCGCAAAGAGCAGCAGCCAGAACGAGACGTATGAGGACGACCTTAACTACAGCCTCGACTATGAGTATGAGGCTGGCTTTGTCCACCGCCTTGCCCGTGCTGGTGACAGGTACTACAAGTATGACGCTAGCGGAAACCTTGTCCGTGAGCAGGAGCGTAGCTTTGACGAGACGGAGGGCAGCGAGGATGTGACGTACCGCAAGGTCAGCACCGAGGACGGCGGCAGAAATGTCTCCTCCGTTGACTATGCATGGGCGGCATCAAACGACACAAAGAACGCCTCTGTAAAGGACATGTACTATTGGCGCGAGTTCACATGGAACGAGGACAACATGCTGATACAGACGAGGGACAATGACTACATAACCACATACCTCTACGGGCAGGACAACCAGAGGGCGGTAAAGTCAAGCGCGCAGAGCGAGACGTTCTACTTCAACAAGTTCTTCACGCACCGCTTTGACGACAGCGACAACTGGGCAGCCGGCAGGATGAGCAAGCACATCTACCTAGGCAGCGACAGGATTGTTACCAAGGTCAGCATGCTGACAAGGCTTGACTATGAGGCGGACGACACAGAGGCGGAGGCCAGCCACACCTACTACTACCACTCGGACCATCTGGGGAGCGCCCAGACGATAACAAACTGTGACGGAGACCTCTACGAGCGTCTTGAGTACACGCCATACGGAGAAGTGTGGCTGGACGAGGGCGGCGACTATGTTAGGACGGAGGACACGTTCTCAACCCCATACCGCTTTACAGGCAAGGAGCGGGACGAGGAGACCGGCCTGTATTATTACGGAGCAAGATATCTGGACTCAAAATACTCAAGGTGGATTAGTACTGACCCGGCTTTGGGCGAGTATATACCACAGGCTCCAGTTTCTGACGAAGCTAAGAAGCATAACCAGAACCTGCCTGGTATGGGTGGTGTGTTTAATCACATCAACGGTAATCTGTATCACTACGCAGGAAACAATCCTATACGCTATATAGACCCAGACGGCAGGGAGCTATGGGGCTGGCTGAGGGGAACTAAAGTCGGTTGGAATGACAACGCACCTCAAACACGTGCAGGATATTATAATTGGATGGACACGGCATCCATAGCCCTTTTTGATATAGACCATGCTGAATTGGAAATGGGCGATTACACTATTCGATTTTGGAAAGGTGATTATGGCTCTACAGCAAGAGTTGTTACCCAATTTACCATATTTTCCCCCTTTATTGGAATGGCAGGTGGTGAGGTCGGTCTTTACAATAATGACGGCAAAGGTCTTGGCTTTGGAAACGATGGCGGCTCTTTGATGTCTTCTTCAGACCTTGACAAACTTGGTATTACAAATGTCTGGCTGAATATAAAAAATCAGAACGGTAAAGACATAGCCTCAGTGGACGGAAAACGGGCATGGTCAAATGTCTACAGTCTTTTTAACCATTCAAAGAAATCTGATATCTATACGGAAACAACATTTGCCTTTGGTACACGCAAGCAAGCCTCGGCATTTGCAAAGGAATTTATCGAAAATAAAGCAAATACAAAATATGACAGCGAATTAAAGGTTCGGATATTTGAAAAATACGTTACAATCACATGGGGAAAAAATGATGAGTAAATCTATAATACGAAATCTAATCATAATAATGATAATAATAGTTGCCTTATGTTCCACAGTTTTTACGCTGAAAAAAATAATCAACATATTTGCAGGGAGAATTATGACAGCTTCATTAAGCCAGACAAGAAGCACTTTATACGGAGATGTTCCAAAAGAAAAGAGAATGCTTGTTGGCTTTGGGCAAAGAATTGCACACGAAATATCATTCGGGTCAAAAGAGGGGGACGATACAGTTCAGGACTATCTTGATGCGGGTTGTGACCCTAATTTTTGTTTGATGCTTGCTGAAGGTTGGGACTGCCGAAATCCATTGATGTTATTCAATGTAGCTGCAATGTATTTTACTTATGATATTGAGAACCCTACTTATCCAGATGTTGCCGTATTTAATGAACTTATAAATGCAGGTGCTGATATAGACAAGTACCCGTACGCATGGGCATCCGTATACTGTCATGGTAATAGAATTAGAGATTTATCAAAAGAGCTTTACGAATCAGGTTTAATAACACAATCAGAAATGCAAATCAGAATGCAAAGTGACATAAAAGATTGCAATCGCGTTCTAAAACTTTTCCTTGACGCTGGAGCAGACGTAAACAGAAAAGGCTCTCCTATTCCATTTGATTTTGAAAAGTCCAAGCGAATGACAGAAGATGAGGTTCAGAGTTATTTCAATTCCCCAGAAGCGACCACGCCTCTTTGCGAGGCGATAAAAAAAGGAAGTGCTTGGGAAACACAGGTGGACTTATTGTTGCAGTATGGCGCACGAGTTGATGAAAATTGCCTTGAAGCTGCGAAACTCAGCGGGGATGAAAAAATGATAAAGAAAGTGGAAGCGTTGCTTAGTGGGGCATGAAATTAGGAAATGCGTGAAATGAAAAAAATTATTTTCTTTCTATTAAAGCACATTATTATATTTGCGTATGGATGCTTATTGCTTTTTATTCTTGACCGTTATCCAGAAGTTAAAATATGGTTGAATAAAAACTCTGTTACTTTTGCTATAAAAGTAATTTTCTTATTGATTATTCCTATTGGCTTATTTTTGCATATTTGGAATAATTATGTAGAAAAATAGTGAAAAACTTTCTCCCACAAAAGGACGTAGAGATTGAGTATGGAAAGCCCGGTGCAGAAGGAAATGCCGCTGGAAAGATTGTCAGGCGTACAGACGGAACCGGTACGGTAGAATATGAATACGGCCTTCTGGGCGAGATGACAGTGGAGGGCAGGACGATTAGGCACGGACTCTATGAGTCTACGGCTCTTACGCTCTATCAGTCAGACTATCTTGGCCGCATGGAGTATATTGTATATCCCGACGGGGAGACCGTAAGCTACGGATATGACGATGGTGGGAACGTATGCTCCGTCACCGGAACAAAGGACGGCTACGCGGACGTTGAGTACGTCAGGGACATAGGCTATGATGAGTACGGACAGAGGGTCTATATAGCATACGGAAACGGGGTCACGACAAACTACACCTATGACGAGAGGCGGCGCTGGCTCAAGAACCTTGTCACTGAGAGCGAGAGCGACGGCCAGGTTCAGAACATAGCGTACAGCTTTGACCGTGTTGGAAACGTCCTCGGATACTCCAACTCCGGCAACAAGGAGTACGAGACAGTCCAGAGCTACAAGTATGACAGCCTCTACCAACTTGTGGAGGCCGAGGGCACGAGCAGCCATATAAAATCCACTGCGGACAGACCCGCCTTTACGGCGACCTACAGGCAGATTTTCTCTTTCAGTACGGACGGCCTTTGCAACATGACCGCAAAGAGCAGCAGCCAGAACGAGACGTATGAGGACGACCTTAACTACAGCCTCGACTATGAGTATGAGGCTGGCTTTGTCCACCGCCTTGCCCGTGCTGGTGACAGGTACTACAAGTATGACGCTAGCGGAAACCTTGTCCGTGAGCAGGAGCGTAGCTTTGACGAGACGGAGGGCAGCGAGGATGTGACGTACCGCAAGGTCAGCACCGAGGACGGCGGCAGAAATGTCTCCTCCGTTGACTATGCATGGGCGGCATCAAACGACACAAAGAACGCCTCTGTAAAGGACATGTACTATTGGCGCGAGTTCACATGGAACGAGGACAACATGCTGATACAGACGAGGGACAATGACTACATAACCACATACCTCTACGGGCAGGACAACCAGAGGGCGGTAAAGTCAAGCGCGCAGAGCGAGACGTTCTACTTCAACAAGTTCTTCACGCACCGCTTTGACGACAGCGACAACTGGGCAGCCGGCAGGATGAGCAAGCACATCTACCTAGGCAGCGACAGGATTGTTACCAAGGTCAGCATGCTGACAAGGCTTGACTATGAGGCGGACGACACAGAGGCGGAGGCCAGCCACACCTACTACTACCACTCGGACCATCTGGGGAGCGCCCAGACGATAACAAACTGTGACGGAGACCTCTACGAGCGTCTTGAGTACACGCCATACGGAGAAGTGTGGCTGGACGAGGGCGGCGACTATGTTAGGACGGAGGACACGTTCTCAACCCCATACCGCTTTACAGGCAAGGAGCGGGACGAGGAGACCGGCCTGTATTATTACGGAGCAAGATATCTGGACTCAAAATACTCAAGGTGGATTAGTACCGACCCTGCCTTGGCGGAGTATATACCCCTGGCACCGGTTTCAGACGAGGCTAGGAAGTACAACCAAAACTTGCCAGGAATGGGAGGCGTGTTTAATACCATAAATTGCTGTTTATACCACTACGCGGGGAACAACCCGGTAAAGTATACAGACCCGGATGGTAGGTTTGCGATTGCAGTTCCTTTGATTCCAATATTGTTTGAAGTCGCCAAAGACGGATTAATAATAAGCGGTGCTGTACTTGGTGGACTCTTACTAGGTAAAGGGCTTAGTAGTTTAAGTGATACTCTTGCTAAATCTAGTAATGAAGAGCAGCCTGCAAACCAAGTAAAAAATGATTTGCAGGGCAATGCTCAGGCGGCAGCTCCAAGTCCAATTCCGCCTGATAACGATGATGATTATTATAAAAGTAATCCAAAACATAATCCAAATGCAAAAGGAAATGCAAGTGTAGAACCAAAGAATGCAAGTGAAATGTTTGACAAGTCTGTAAAAGATTCAAATGGAACCAGGTGGTATAAGGATAAAAACGGTACACTCCATCGATTCCAAGGTTCAAATCATGAATATCATTGGAATGGCTCTTTTGATAAAGGAAAATATCCTGGGTATATAACAAAAGACCCTATGTTAAGAAACTTACCTAAAGGAGATATTTAGAATGGTTGTTGGAAATCAAGAGATATTTGCGATAGAAATAGGGCTTAATGACAAGATAACAGAACCAGGCTATGAGGATTGGATAGGTTATGGATATTTCGTTGTTTATATTGCAGGTCATCCCTATGGGGTAAAAAAAGAAAATGCAACTTTGCTTTATGGAATTTATTATGCCTTGCTTGATATGAGAGAACGAAAGAATTTTTCGACTTTACCGACTGAAAATTTTTTGGACTCAGAAATTGCAAATGCATATTTTTATTTGCATTATGATGCAACTTCACAATTAATTAAAAACGTAAATCCAAAAGTCAAAGAGGTTTTACAAAATGCAAAGATTGAATGGCCTCCTCTAGAATGTGCAAATGATGACAGTTCTATACTATTGCAAATACAAGAAGAAAAATTGATTCGGCTGATTGGATTTTACATTTCTGACAAGGCGAATGAAGATATTCATGATATTCATTCTATAAAGGTTAGCAAAGATTACTTTGATACTGTTATTATAAGTGCACTTGAAATACTTGATAATTTTAAGTTGCAACGCTGACATAAAAAACAGAACATTAGGGTCTTTACAATAATAAAAGCATTTCTGAAACTGTAAAACCTTTTCTGTAAACAGCGAAAAGGCTTTAAAAGTCAGTGAAAAAATGGTGAAATTATGACGTTGATAAAGACCTCGCTATGCAATCTACGGGATCCTTGACTGTTGATGAAAAATCAGCAGGAACATTTGATTCAAAAGTTTTCGGAAAAGATGGAAAACACTGGTGGCCATCAATATTTAATCCATCATTTCAGAGTAGGAAAAAAGGTTCAATCCATGCTCATTTTGATCTGACTATGCCGAATGAGCAATTATATTTTGATTTCAAGGATAGATGGAAGATTGATAAGAGGCTTTCGAACTGGAACGATAAAAATCATTCTTTCAGCGTTGATTATTAAGGGAACTTTCTATGAAAAAATGTATTTCTATTTTAATTTTTATAATTTTTTTATTATCAAATTGTAAAGGAGAAAAGAAAATGGGATTTAATGACAGAGATATGTTAAATATGGAAATGGCAGATAAGATTGTTGTCTGTATAAATTCCAAGGATATAGGAGCCCTATATAATTTATTTTCAGACGAAGTTCGAAACAATGATAAAGCATTAAAAAGTAATATATTAAAAATATATAACTTTTTAGATGGAAAAATTGATTCTTATGAAAAATGGGCTGTTGGAAGTACGACCGATATAGAGAAAGATAAAAACTCAACTTATTATTATTCTTCTTTTAAATTGAGCATTAATAATGTTGAATATTATCTTTATTATATTTATTATCCAAAAAATGATTTTTCATTAGATTCTGAAGGAATTAAAAGTTTAAAAGTTGTAAAAGTATCTGAGGATGATAAATATTTTTGTTATTGGCAAGATATGCAACCAGGCATATTTTTGCCTGATGAAGCAAAATGAATTTATTTAATGTGAGCGGCATTAGTCGCGAACAAATCCACGTGACCATCAGTCATAAAAGTTTAACATGCAACTACTAAATTTTATAGCTATATTTCAATGTGGTTCATATAGTGGATTATGACTGAATGAAAGTCACACAAACGCCCGTTTATATGCATAAAGCACTGACCACTCTACGTCCTGTTAAATAAAAATTTACAGGACGTAGAGTGTGATAAGCGCTGCCATGAGTGGTAGGTGCGACAGGCTTTCCCCTCGAAAAATCTTTGCCCATCTGTAGGGCTATTAAATCTCTAGAATTGCCGCAAAATATATGCTATAACAAGAATATGGCGACTAGAAAAATGCCGATTGGCGTTCAGGATTTTGAAAAACTCAGAAATGAGGGCTATGTCTATGTGGACAAGACTGCCTACATTTACAAACTTGCTCAGGGAAACTGCTATTTTCTCTCCCGTCCACGGCGTTTTGGAAAAAGCCTCCTGCTCTCAACAATCAAGCAGTATTTCTTGGGCAACAAGGACATTTTCAAAGGTCTTGCCCTTGAAAAACTTGAGGACGAGAATCCGACCTCCTTTGACCACGTTGCCTGGGCAAGGCATCCGGTTATATACATCGATTTGAATTCGCAGAAGTACGAGGACAAAGAATCGCTGAACAGAGTCCTTGAAGAAACTTTTTCAAAATATGAGTCAATTTATCACGTCGAAAAAACTTCTGACTCATATTCATTGCGTTTTGCCCATCTTGTCCGCACGGCATACGAGAAGACTGGCAGACAGACGGTCGTACTTGTTGACGAATACGACAAGCCCCTCTTGCAGACTCTTGACAACAGGGAGCTTTTCGACGACTACCGGGCGACATTAAAGGCATTCTACGGAGTCCTGAAAAGCGAGGACGCGAGCCTCAGATTTTCTATGCTCACCGGCGTTACGAAATTCAGCCAGGTCTCGGTCTGGAGCGACCTTAACAACCTACGCGACATCTCTCTTCTTGACGACTTTTCCGGCATGTGCGGAATCACGGAGAAGGAGCTGCGCGACAACTTTGACGAGGATGTAAGGGAGCTTGCTTCCTACAACAAGATGAGCGTTGACGAGTGCTATGCCGAACTCAAAAAGCGTTATGACGGCTACCATTTCAGCGACAATTCCGACGAGGTTTACAATCCATTCAGCCTATTGAACGTCCTTGCAGGAAAGAAATTCTCCGACTACTGGTTCCAGACCGGCACTCCGACTTTTCTTGTCGCGGAAATCAAGAGGAACGACTTTGACCTCCGCAAGCTAATTAACGGCGTTGACGTTGACTCCCAAAGGATGAGCGAGTACAGCGTTGGCGGCTCCAACCCCATTCCGATTCTTGTGCAGTCAGGCTACCTGACGATTAAGGACTACGACAGGGAATTCGGCTTTTATCATCTGGAGCTTCCGAACGAGGAAGTCCGCTACGGATTTTTGAATTTCCTGTCACCGGATTTTCAGTGCCGAAAATGCAATCAAACAAATCGTTGACTCCGGCTACGAGGAAAAATACAAATCCAGCGGAAAGAAAATCGTGAAAATCGGGGCTAAATTCAGCACGGCTGAGCGAAAGCTCGTTGACTGGAAGATGGTCTGATACAAAGATTGCTGATTGTAAAATGCCACTTTTTTTGCTAGATTAAAACCGGATGTCTAAAAAAATACTTTTCGCACTTGCCTTATCATTGTTTTCAGCAGGACTTTTTGCGGATGTCGGACTGGGATTTTCCGGCGGGGTGGACGCCGGGACTGAATTCGACATTCCTCTTGGAATTACTGCCGCTTATGACGGCTCTCCCTGGGTCTTTCTGGCGGAATACAAGCCAAAAAATCGAGGGGGCGGACTTTACGCCGACAACTGGATGTTCTACGAGAATGTCACGAACTCGCTGAATTACTACGTCCTCTGGGGAGTCTCTGCCTCCTTTTCCACAAAGGAGGAGGTCAAAATCTCGGCTGGTTCTAGGGCGGGTTTCGGACTCAATTTCTTTTTTCCTAAGTCCAGGGCTTTGGAGCTTTTCGCCCAGGCGGTATGGAATCCTGAGATTGGCGTGAAGCATGACAATGATGACAGAATCAGCGGCAACTGGAAATTCTTCCAGAAAATCGCGAATTTTCCATGCGAGGGCGGGGTCAGGCTCTGGATTCGCTAACCGGCCAGCGATGGTAGGGGCGGGTGAAGCCCGTTTCTACGCGTTGGAGGTTGAGCCTGTCGAAACCACCAGAGCGTAGAAATGAAGCGACAGCGGAACCCCGGACGTAGCGGCCCGAAGGGCGGCCGCCAAATTTCTGTTGTATCACTTAAGTTTTTTCGCTATATTTAAGTCACTATGATAGTTATGAAGTTCGGCGGCTCCAGTGTCGCAAATGCAGAGAGAATACGTCATGTCGCTTCGATTATTGAGGCCTATGAAAAAGAGCGTCCAGTCGTTGTCTTGAGCGCGATGGGGGACACAACTGACCATCTTCTTGAGGCGGCTGACATGGCCGTCCAGGGGAAAGTTGACATCGAGAAAGTCGAGAAACTCCATTTGGACACAGCCAAAGAGCTGGGAATCGATGTTCCGGCAATCGGAGAACTTTTAGGGGAGCTTAAGACCCTGCTCACCGGAATCTCCATGCTGAGAGAGCTTACAAAGCGCACGAAGGACTATCTTGTCTCTTTCGGCGAGAGAATGTCAGTCCGCATGATGGCGGCTTATCTCTCAAAAAACGGCAGCCCCGCGAAATTCTATGACGCCTGGGACGTGGGCTTTGTCTCGGACTCCAACTATATGTCAGCCCACCTGCTCGACGAGGTTTGGGGCAATATTCCGTCCGCCTTGCAGGGCTACAAGGAAGGCCTGCAGAAGGAAATCCCGATTGTCACAGGCTTTATCGCAAAGGACAAGAACGGAATCATCACGACCCTGGGACGCGGCGGCTCTGACCTGACTGCCACGATGATTGGCGCGGCCTGCGGAGCTGAGGAAATCCAGACTTGGAAGGACGTAGACGGAATCCTCACGACAGACCCGAGAATTGTAAAGGAAGCCCACCCGGTTCCTGAAGTCACCTATGACGAGGCTCAGGAGCTTGCCATGTTCGGAAGCCAGGTTTTGCATCCGCGCTCAATGGTCCCCTGCCGCAAAAGCGGTACTCCTGTCCGCGTGAAGAACTCATATAATATCAAAAGTCCTGGAACTGTGATTGTCCAAAAGCACGAGAAAGAGACTCCTCCTGTGACCGCAATCACGTCAGTCAAGGGAGTTACTTTGATTGACATCGTTTCAGCTGGAATGCTGGGTGCCTGCGGATTTTTGGCCCATGTCTTCAACCAGTTTTTAAAATGGAATATCTCAATCGATGTAATCGCGACTTCAGAAATCTCTGTCTCCCTCACCGTGAACACAAAGGCTGATTTGTCAGGACTTCTTGAAGACTTGTCAAAGGTTGCGGACGTTCAGGCAAAGACAGAGAAGGCGATTGTCACTCTGATTTGCGATGCCGCCCACTCAAGCAAGATTGTCGCCAAGGGCTTTGACGCTCTTGCAAAAGAAGGCGTAAACGTCCAGATGATCAGCCAGGGGGCCAGCAAGGTCAACATATCAATGCTGGTTGACGAGAAGGACGCGAATCAGGTTGTGAGCATTTTGCACAAGGCCTATTTCGGCTGATTTCAAACTGACTTTTTCGAGGTGAATATATGAAAATCGCGCTTGTCGGATACGGAAAGATGGGGCACATGATTGAGGCCTGCGCAAAGGCCGCCGGTCATGATGTCGTAGCCACAATCGATGTCTCTGCAAAAGACGCCACAAACGTCGTTCCAAAGGATGACGGACAGGCTGTCGCCCGGGCAGTGAAGTCCAGCGGGGCAGATGGAATCATCGAGTTCTCCCATCCGACCGCAGTAATCGGAAATCTGAACGCAATCATTCCGTTAGGTCTTCCTGTCGTAGTCGGAACAACCGGCTGGGCTGACAAGGAGGGCGAGATTGCAGACCTTGCCGCAAAATCTGGCGGAACTGTGATGCGCTCATCAAATTTCTCAATCGGGGTCAATACCTTCTATAAAATAGTTGAGGAGGCAGCCCGCCTTTTTTCTGAGTACTCAGAATACGATGTCGCGACCTGGGAGATGCACCACAACCAGAAGGCCGATTCCCCGTCTGGAACCGCCCTTGAGATTGCCCGCCGCGTCATGAGCGGAAATCCTGCGAAGAAAGAAATCGTGACGGACGCTTTCCACCAAAAGCCCGAAAGCTCCCAGCTCCACGTATCATCGACAAGGTGCGGATTTGTTCCGGGAACCCACACGGTGTTCTTTGACAGTCCGGCGGACACGGTGGAAATCACCCACAGGGCTAGAAGCCGAGAGGGATTTGCCCGCGGAGCTGTTGTCGCTCTGGAAAAACTTTCCGCAAAGCTTAACAACGGACAGCTCAAAAAGGGAAAACTTTACGGTATGGAAGACTTGTTCTAAAATTTTGTAACGTTATTTTAACAAAACTAGCGGTTTTTGCACGTTTAATCCCATTGTGTAAAAGCCGCTTTTTTTTTATACTGGAAATAAGACATTATCTTTTTGATAACCATCCTTTGGAGGAATTATGACAATAGCAGAAATGCTTCAGCAGAGTCTGATTTTGACTGTGCTCGGTATGTGCGTTGTTTTCTCCTTCCTGGTCATTATGATTGGCTGTATGCACGCCTTGCGCGCTTGTGTTCACGGCCTCGGTCTTGATAAGGAAGAAAAGAAGGCTGACGCTCCAGTCCCCGCCTCAACTGTAGACCAGAAGGCAATCGTCGCGGCAATCGCAACCGCTCTTCACGAAAAGAATTAAGGAGTTTATTGAATTATGGCTAAGAAAGTTGGAATTTCTGAATTAGTTCTCCGCGATGCAACACAGTCCTTGCACGCGACACGTATGACATTGGCTGACATGCTTCCGATTGCCCCCAAACTTGACAAAATCGGTTACTGGGCAGCTGAAGCATGGGGTGGAGCCACTTATGACTCTTGTATCCGCTTTTTGAATGAAGATCCTTGGGAGCGCCTTCGCAAGCTCCACGCGGCAATGCCCAACACAAAAATCATGATGCTCTTGCGCGGCCAGAACCTTTTGGGCTACCGCCACTATGCAGATGACGTTGTTGACAAGTTCGTTGAGTACGCGGCCAAAAACGGTGTTGACGTATTCCGCATCTTCGATGCCTGCAACGACCCCCGCAACCTTGAGCGCGCCACAAAGGCCGCCAAAAAGACAGGCAAGCATGTCCAGATGGCTATCTCTTATGCCACGACTCCCTACCACACAAAAGAAATCTACGCTGACTTGGCAAAGAAATACGCTGAATTCGGCGCGGACTCAATCTGTATCAAGGACATGTCAGGTCTTTTGAAACCCTTTGAGGCTTATGACCTGGTAAAGGCAATCAAGAGCAAGTGCGACCTCCCCGTTGAGATTCACTCACACGCTACGACAGGTCTTTCTGTTGCGACTCTTTTGAAATCAGCAGAGGCTGGTGCTGACGTTCTCGACACTGCTATTTCCGCAATGGCTATGGGAACTTCTCACTCACCGACAGAGACAATCGTTGAGATGCTCAAAGGCTCTGACTACGATACAGGCCTTGATATCGGCGCCCTCCTCGAAATCGCAGCTTATTTCCGCGAAGTTCGCAAGCACTACGCTTCACTTGAGTCTAAGTTCCTCGGAGCTGATACCCGCATCCTCAAGTCTCAGGTTCCAGGCGGAATGCTCTCCAACCTTGAGAACCAGCTCAAACAGCAGGGCGCATCAGACAAAATCGATGACGTTCTCAAAGAAATCCCGCTCGTACAGAAAGACGTTGGATATGTTCCGCTCGTCACACCGACTTCACAGATCGTCGGCACACAGGCTGTATTCAACGTTCTCTTCGGACGCTACAAGACTTTGACTCAGGAATTCCGCGACCTCTTGGTAGGAAAATACGGAAAGGTTCCCGCAGAGCCCAACGCAGAGCTTGTTAAGAAGGCCCTTGAGCAGAACAAGATGGACGAAGCCATCACTTGCCGCCCGGCAGACAAAATCGAGCCTGAGTGGGACAAGATGGTCGAAGAGGCCAAGGCTAACGGTGGAAACGGCTCAGTCGAGGACGTTCTCACTTATGCTATGTTCCCGAAAGTCGCTACAAAGTTCTTCTCAGAGCGCGCAAAGGGACCGGTCGATGCCGAAGCCACATTCGGAAAGAAAGAGGCTCCCGCTGCCACAAAATCAGCGAACGGCTCATATACAGTCACTGTCAACGGAACATCATACAACGTACAGGCTTCCGGTGATACAGTCACTGTTGATGGAACAGCATACAATGTCTCATTCGGCGCCGCATCAAGCACAGCGTCCGCAGCCGCTCCTGTCGCTACAGGCGGAGAGGATGTTAAGGCTCCTGTCGCCGGAACATTGCTCAAGCAGTGCTTCGCAAACGGCACAAAGGTCACAAAAGGCCAGACTGTCATCATCGTTGAGTCAATGAAGATGGAGCTTGAGGTCAAGGCACCCGCTGACGGAACAATCACATATTCAGTTCCGACTGGAACACAGATCACAGCCGGTCAGACTCTCGCTTCTATCGGTGGAGTTGTTAAGGCTGCACCCGCACCTGCTGCTGCCCCGGCCGCAGCACCCGCAGCGTCTTCAGCTCCCACAGGCGGACAGTCTGTAAAGGCTCCTGTCGCCGGAACTTTGCTTAAATACGCAGTTGCCGACGGTGCTTCCGTTACAGCTGACACTACGGTCATCATCATCGAGTCTATGAAGATGGAATTGGAAATCAAAGCCGGAGCTTCTGGAAAAGTTCACTTCCTTGCAGCTACAGGCTCACAGGTCGCCGCCGGACAGGCAGTCGCCGAGGTAAAGTAGAATGATTGATTTAACTAAATCTTTTAGAAAGCAGGTTCTCGTCGCAACTTTGGCGATTGCTTCCATTGCATTCGTGCTTGGAACAGGAACAAAGGTTCTTGCGCAGACAGCCGGCTCAAATGACGCGAGCGTTGAGAGCGAATACCTCTCAAGTCAGGCTGCTTCTGGCGGAGAGGGACTGGAGCGCGTTATCAAGGGAACTGAGAAATGGGGTGAGGAACACAACATCGACCCGCTCAAGTTCGTCCAGAACATCGGAAAGTCAACTGGTATCTACCAGATGATTAACCAGAAAAAAGAAGCCCCCAAGGCTGAATACAAGGCTCCCGTTATGGAAGCTCCTGAAAAAGACTGGGGAAAGGCTCCCGGCTGGCAGTCACTGATTATGATTGCAATCGGATTCCTTATCGTATACCTCGCTGTAGGAAAGGGATTTGAGCCGCTTCTTTTGATTCCGATTGGATTCGGTACGATTCTCGTGAACATCGTCGGCGCTGGAATGGGAGAACTTCCTGACGGTATGTTGGCAATCATCTACCACGCAGGTGTAGGAAACGAATTCTTCCCGATGTTGATTTTCATGGGAATCGGTGCGATGACTGACTTCGGTCCCCTTATCGCCAACCCGAAGACTGCTATCCTCGGTGGTGCCGCACAGTTCGGCGTATTCTTCACGCTCTTCGGTGTCGCCGTGATGAACATGTTCGGTCTCAACTACAACATCATGCAGGCTTGCGCTATCGGTATCATCGGTGGTGCAGACGGCCCGACATCAATCTACGTCTCTGGAAAACTCGCACCTGAGCTTATGGGAGTTATTGCGGTCGCCGCATACTCTTACATGGCTCTCGTTCCGATGATTCAGCCGCCGATTATGAAGCTTCTTACATCTAAAAAAGAACGCTTGATTAAGATGTCAAATCCGCGCGCTGTTCCCAAGATGGAGAAGGTCTTGTTCCCTCTCATGCTCTTGATTTTGACGATTCTCTTGTTGCCGCCGGCAGCTCCTCTTATCGGTATGCTCGCTTTCGGTAACTTCGTAAAAGAGAGTGGAGCAGCGACACGCCTTTCAAAGACAATGGAAAACGAACTTATGAACATCGTTTCTATCGTTCTTTCATTGGGCGTTGGTAGCCAGATGACACCTGAGAAAATCATCAAGGGTGAGTCAATCGGTATCATCGTTCTCGGTCTTGTCGCATTCGCAGTGGCTACAGCTGGCGGCTTGTTGATGGCAAAACTCATGAACGTATTCCTTCCGAAAGGAAAGAAAATCAACCCGCTTATCGGTTCTGCCGGTGTTTCAGCCGTTCCGATGGCAGCCCGCGTCGCAAACAAAGTTGGTCAGAGCGAAGACCCGACTAACTTCCTCTTGATGAACGCAATGGGTCCGAATGTTGCCGGTGTTATCGGTACTGCAATGGCAGCCGGTGTATTCATTGCAACTTACGGAGGACTTCGCTAAAGTTCCGTCCTCCGTGCGCATGAGAGAAAGTTATTAACTTGTGCGCTATGTGCACGATACGTAAGACGGACTTCGCTATAGTCTAAAAAAACTCCGGTTGGTTGAAAAACTGACCGGAGTTTTTTTTGAAATAAGGAGTTGTTTTTATGGCTGAATACAAATTATTAAGTGATGTTAGGGTTGCTATCTCTGGAAAGTCTGGTTGCGGAAATACAACTGTTTCCACTCTGCTTTCTCAAAAACTTGGCGTAACTCTGATTAACTGGACGTTTAGGAATCTCGCAGCAGAGCGGGGAATGACTTTGGCTCAAGTCATTGAAGAAGCCAAAACTGATGATTCTTATGACAAGACTGTCGACACCCGCCAAGTAGAACTGGCCCAAAAGGAATCCTGTGTTCTTGGAAGCCGTCTTGCAATTTGGATGTTAAAAGAAGCGGATTTGAAGGTTTACCTGCTTGCTTCTGATGACACACGGGCTAAGCGTATTTTGAACCGTGAGGGCGGGGATCTGGAAAAAATAAAGGATTTTACCGCCATGCGTGACCGCGAGGATTCAGCCCGCTATAAAAAGCTCTATAATATCAATAACAACGACTTTGATTTCGCAGACATCAAAATCGATACTGCAAATTATAATCCAGAACAGATTGTTGAACTGATTCTATCTGAGCTTGAAAAACGTGCATTGATTCAAAAATGCAAATAACTGACTTGTTGATTTTTTGAGTTTTATGATATACTCAGACCAATTTGTATAAAGCAGGAGACTTTATGAAAACTTCAAAGATTTTTGCAGCAGCCCTTGTTTTTTCCGCTATTTCATCACTTGCATTTGCCCAAACAGCTGATGAGGTCATTGACAGAATGGTCGGTTTGGACATTCCTCTTTACAGCTACGCCGACATGCAGATTCAGGTTTATGAAGGCAATAAACTGACTGACGAGATGAACCTTCAGGAATTCGGCATGAAAAAACAGGAAATGAAAAATGCCGTCTTTAACATAATAAAATCAAATGGATATAAAGGAACCCGCATCCTTCAATCCGAAAAGACAGGTGTAGCCGCAAGTCGTTGGATTTATATGCCAGAACTTCGCACAACTCGCCGTGTTGCTGTTTCAGAAGGAAAAAAAGGCTGGCTCGGCACTGACTTCACCTATGATGACATGGGAATCCGAGCAACAAATGAAGACAATCACGAGATGCTTGAGTCAAATATCGTTGAGACTGTCGGAGGAACAAACTATAGCTGCTATAAAATAAAGTCAGTTCCTAAAAAGAAGACAGTTGAGTATTCAGCTAGAATCCAATACATCGACAAGGGAACATACCTTCCTGTAAAAATTGAATATCTTGATAAGACTGGCAAGTTATTTAAGATTTATACGATAGAAAAAATTGCCAATGTTAAGGGTGCTACAGGAAAGGATTACGTTCTTCGTCAGGTAAACCGTATCGAAAATATAAATACGAAGCATACGACAATATGTTCTGTAAAGAAGGTTGTATTTGACGAAAAAATTAAAGAGTCCTACTTTACGCAGAACTGGCTCAACACTGGAAAAAACTGAGAATAATTATCCGGCAATTTAAACATAAAAAAAATCGCGGCTCTTTTGAACCGCGATTTTTTTATCTAAAAAGACATTCTATTAGTATTTGTTCTCAGCGTAGCCGACCCAGCCTTCATTTTCGATGAGGGCTTTTTCAAAACCTTCGAGCTTGAAAGGGTAGGAGGTTGAGAGGGAGCCTGCGATGAGCTTTACCTTCCACGTTCCGTCTTCCTTCTGCTCGATTTTGCACTCGGTGTCCTTGTTTCCGAACGTGCGGAACATGTCGTCAATGTCTTTTTTGCTCATATCAAGGGCCAGAAGTCCGCAGTTGTACATGTTCTGGCGGAAGATGCGGGCAAAATTCGGCGCGATTACGACATAAATTCCGTTGACTTCAAGTGCCCACGGGGCGTGCTCGCGAGAAGAACCGCAGCCGAAGTTTTCGCGGGTGATGATGACTTTTTTACCGGGAACATCCCGCTTTGCGTCAAAGCCCTCCAACTTCAAGTCTTCAAGAAGGTAAGGCTTCAATGCCTGCTTCGAGATTTCGGTCAGATATTTTGCCGGAATAATTTCGTCAGTGTTGATGTCAGATCTGTCCAAAAAAAGGACTTCGCCGCCGAATTGTTTCATTGCTTACTCCTTATTAAGCGTTTTGTTGGCATACTCCAAAAGAGCTGCCCGTTATTTAAACAACGGTGAATTAGTAATTGTTCCCGCGATGGCAGTCGCCGCAGCGGAAGCGGGGCTCATCAGGTGAACCATTCCGCCTTTTCCCATTCTACCATTAAAGTTGCGGTTTGTGGTAGAGGCGCAGACTTCTCCCTCTGCAAGAACGCCGTTTGACATTCCGAGACACGCCCCGCATGTCGGATTTGTGACACAGAAACCTGCGTCCATGAAAATCTTTATGATTCCCTCTTCAAGAGCCATCTGGTAGATTTTCGGGGTCGCTGGAGAGACGATACCGCGAACTCCGTCAGCGAGATGGTGTCCCTTGAGAACCTGGGCCGCGATTCTGAGGTCAGATATGCGGCCGTTCGTACAGGAGCCGATGTAAATCTGGTCAACCTTTGTGCCTTTCATCTCGGAGATTTTCTTAATCTGGTCAGGCTTGTAGTTGATTGTGCAGACAGGCTCCAAGTCTGAAAGGTCAAGTGTGATGACTTTCTCATATTCCGCGTCGTCATCATCACGCCATTTCGCATAGTCAGCGATAGCCTCTTCCTTGGATTTGTATTCGTCCTTGATGAATTCCCACAAATATTCTACGGTTTTCTCATCCGGGAAGCAAATTCCGCTCGTGCCGCCGGCCTCTACGGCCATATTGCAGAGGGTCATTCTCTCTTCCATTCCGAAATTGTCTACGATAGGACCAGTGAACTCGACCACACAGTTTGTGGCTCCGTTCACGCCGATTTTTCCAATCAGATAGAGGATAACGTCCTTTGCGTAAACTCCGTCCTTGAGCTTGCCGTTCAAAACGAATTTTATTGTCTTAGGCTCGCGGAAAGAGCAGACCCCTTTTAAAATTCCGACCTCAAGGTCTGTCGTTCCGACTCCGGCCGCAAAAGCTCCGAAAGCTCCGTGAGTGCAGGTGTGGCTGTCACCCATGATTACAGTGTAGCCGGGGCGGACATAGCCTTTCTCCGGGAAGATTGCGTGGCATACGCCGTTGGAGCCGATGTCAAAAAAGTCCTTGATCTGGTTGCGTCTTGCCCAGTCTCGGAGAATTTTTCCCTGGGTTGCGGTCTTGGAGTCCTTTGCGGGTGTAACATGGTCGATAACGGCCTTGATTTTTGTCGGGTCAAAAACCTTGTCCTTTCCGCGCTCCATCAAGTCACAGATGGCAACCGGGGTGGTAATCTCGTGGCAGAAAACACGGTCAAGTTTTAAAACATAAGTGCCCTCAAAAGGTTTTTCCACAAGATGAGACTCAAATATTTTCTCAGCAATTGTCTTTCCCATAATCAGCTCCTAAAAAAAATTAATATTACTGCATAATTTTAGTATTTATTAATTTTACTGTCAACGTTTCACTTTTCAGCTGACCACGTTCACTGGATTTCCATCAATAAAAGCCTTTATGTTACCTGCTGCGATATCTAAAAGCCTCAGCCTTGTCTCCCTCGGTGCCCACGCGATGTGGGGGGTAATCACACAGTTCGGAGCCTTGTACAGGGGGGAAGCAGAATCCATAGGTTCTGAAAGAAGAACGTCCGCCGCATAGCCTGCGATTTTCTTTTCCTCAAGAGCCTTGCGTAAGTCAGTCTCAACGACCATCCCGCCACGTGCTGTATTGATTAGATATGCGGTCGCTTTCATCAAAGACAAAATCTTTTCATTCACAAGATTTTTCGTCTCGTCTGTAAGGGGGGCGTGCAAACTGATGAAGTCAGATTCCCTGAAAAGCTCTTCCGTGGAAACAGTCTTCTCGCTGCCTGAGAACGATTTTTCTGAATGCACATGAACCAGAACATTCATTCCGAAAGCGTGGGCAATCTGCGCGACTTTCTGGCCTATATGACCGAATCCGTAGATTCCAAGAGTCTTGCCGGAAAGTTCCGTAAGTGGGGAGAGCCAGTAGCAGAAGTCAGGACATTTTATCCAGTCCCCGCTGTGGACAGAATCTGAATGCTCTTTTACAAGATTTGTGAAATTTAAGATAAAGGCAAAAACGTGCTGGGCTACGGAATCCGTGCTGTATGACGGAATATTTGTCACTGTGACTCCGTGTTCTCTTGCGGCCTTCACATCGACCA
This sequence comes from uncultured Treponema sp., assembly GCA_946615905.1. Lineage (GTDB taxonomy): Bacteria > Spirochaetota > Spirochaetia > Treponematales > Treponemataceae > Treponema_D. The sequence goes on from CAMOIE010000003.1 coordinate 146,896, forward strand.
CATTGAATCCTGTTGCCAGAACGCCTATATATTTTAATTTCGGACAAGAGTCCAAAATTTCTTTTGTAATATTGATTTTATTGAGCAGGACGATTTCAGAGTCAGCGATTCGCTCCACGACCTTTTCTTTTGGAGTGCGGTCATAGACTGTAATTTCACCGAATTGAGAAATCTTTTCCCATGTGACATCACCGGGATTGACCCCAAAACCGTCAAGAATTGTGATTTTCATGTCAGCCGCCGACGACAATAACGCCGGTAGAAGCAATTGCCGCGTTGATCGCAGCTTCGTCACCCTCAAAAGTCACCAAGACCTGACATTTTGCCGGTGTCGCGGTGACACTTGAGACTCCTGCAACGGCCTTTACAGCATCCTGAACTTTTGCAGCTGTGGCATCATCATCCATACCTGCTACATATATCTTTTTTTCCATAATAAAGGACAACTCCTCTTGATAATATTACTAATAAAAATATTATAACTGTTCAAAAAGCAATTAGCAACATATTTTTTTAAAGATGATTTGATTGTAACAATCCGTTATCAGCCACGGCTCGCTTATTGGAGTTTTTGGGTATTTTCAAAGCCAGATAATGTTTTACCAAGCTGGCCACAAGCCCCTCCGATTTTTCGTCCGCGGCGGGTTCTCAGGGTCACATTCAAGCCGGCATTCTCCAGCATACGGACGTAGTTCTTACACTCAGCAGACGATGGCTCCTCAAAAGGAAGTGTTGCGACAGGATTCCACGGAATAAGATTCAGCAGAACGTCCATGTCTTTCGCAAATGAAATCATGTTGTCTGCGCTTTCCCTGCCTGTATTCTTGCCGTGAAGAAGGGCGGCCTCAAGCGTGACTCTTTTTCCTGTCTTTGAGATAAAATACTGGATGGCTTTTTTCAGCTCTGGTAATGGATTTGTCTTGCAAATTGGCATCAGTTGCCGGCGAAGCTCCTCATCAGCTGTGGTCAAGGAGACGGCCAGACGAATCGCAGGTCCATTGTCAGCCAAATCATAGATTCCCTTTATGACACCAGAAGTCGAGAGGGTAATCCTTCTTGATGACAAAGCCCTTCCGTCTTTATGGCAGAGAATTTCAACAGCCCTTCTGATTGCAGAAAGGTTCATCATCGGCTCTCCCATGCCCATAAAGACTATGTTCGAGAGCGGGCCGGATTTTTTCTCAAGATACAAAAACTGCTCTACGATTTCTCCGGCAGTCAGATTGCGCGCAAAACCCAGGTGGCCTGTCTGGCAGAAGGCACAGTTCATAGCGCAGCCGGCCTGGCAGGATACACAGGCGGTTTTTCTTCCTTCCTTGTCCGTCAGAAGAACTGTCTCGACTGCAAGTCCGTCATCAAGGGCAATCTGAAGCTTAACAGTCCCGTCAGGATCCTCAAGAACCTTTGCTATTGAGGATGAATAAATCTTCGCTTTTTGTGCTAACTCTGAACGGAGGGCGGAGGAGAGGTTGGTCATCTCGTCAAAAGACGAGGCTCCCTTCCCAATCCACTGGAAAATCTGCTTTCCACGGAAAGCCTGCTTTAACTCAAGTTTTTCGTTTATTTCTTCCGGCAAAAGCCCGGATAATATGATTTTGTCTGACATAAGTTGCAATCAGATTAACACAGATGACTATGGATTCCAAGGGATTTGAATAGTAAATCTGTGTTAATCAAAAAAAATATCTGCTGGAAAAAATTACGCTGAGATTTTTTCCAGCATTTCATTGATTGCAGTGCTGCGGATTCCGATTTTCTGGAAAGCCCTCAAGGTGTCGATAGCCTTGTTACGCTGATTCATCTTTATGTAACAGTCTGCCAAATCTATGTAAAGTCTGTAGTTTTTCTGGTCTCCACGGATAAGGGCGTTAAGACGGTCAACAGCCTCGTCATATTTACCTTCGCCTTTGCAGATCAGGGCTAGACCAAGAGCTGCGTAGATGTCAAAATCTATGTCCATAGCCTTGTTGTAGTATTCGGCAGCCTTTCGATAATCCCCGGTATTTCTGTATGCATCGCCTGCACGGGTTAAAATGACTTTGTTTTTTGGGTCTTTTTCAAGGATCCGGTTCCAATACTCAATCGAGCGATACTGCTGGTTCATTCCCCTGTAGCAGTCCGCAAGACCAAAAAGTGCGTAAAAATTGTTCGGGTCATTCTGCAATGCTCTCTCAAAATAATACACGCCCTTGTCAAAAGTCTTGAGCTTTCTGTGGCAATTTCCGATTGATGTCAAAACCCTGATGTCAACGGCCTTTTCATTTTGCTCAAGCATTTTTGTCCAGTAATAAAGGGCATCTTTGTATTCCTTAAAGTCATAGTGAAGATGTCCTAGACCAATCAAAGCATAGGCGTTGTTTTCTTCCATATCGAGGACTTTTAGATACAGCAGCTTGGACTTTTTAAAATCACGGATTTTTCTGTAGGCATCGGCAACGCGGGTTAAAACTGTGATGTTTCTGTCATCATGGACAAGGTACTGCTCCCAAATATCAATCGCCTTGTGGAACTGGTTCATAGCCTTATAACAGTCGGCAAGACCAAAAAGGGCATAATTATTGCCGGGATGAACAGCCAGACAGCGGTTGTAATAATCAACAGCCTCCCTAAAATGATTCTGCTTACGCTCGCTGTCACCCAATCCGACTAGAGCATAATTATTGTTTTCTTCAAGGGCGAGAATCTTATTAAAGGCATCCTTTGCTTCAAGAATTCTGTTTTCTTTTAAATATTGATAGCCTTTTTTTGAAAGAATTGCAATTTCGTCATTGTTTTCTGTGAAAGCTGTTTCAATTTCAGGGGTCTCACCTGTTTTTTCCTGATTTTCCAATTGTGAACTCACTTTTTTACCTCTCTTTTGTTATTGCGGAAATAACTCCGGCTACTTGTTCAAGCAAAGCTCCGCTCTTTTTTTTATTATTGGCAAGCAAATAATATTTTAAAGCCTCCAGGCTTTTACTTTTTTTTAATAAAACATCTCCAACGCGGGTAAGTCCATCGGAATATCCGGTCGTGATAAAAATCCTTGCGGCCTCATTAACTTTTCCTTCATTAAAGAGAACATTTCCCTTACGGTTCAGAATGACTTTTTGCTCAGAAGTCAAGGCTGAAACAGGTTTATCCGTTACTTTTATAAAGCCGTCTGGAATAGAATGATTCTCGATAGAATTTTTTAATGCTTCCTGAGGATTAGTCACTTTATTACCTTAGTTTTTTTAAATTTTAACACGCAAACGCTTAAAGTCAAGATAATTTTATGAGATTACAAGTTTTTAATTTCTTTATCCTTTTTATAGAAATTGACGATTGAACGTCCATAAATTCTTTTATCACAAAGAATTAAACTACCGATTTTATCCGGCAGGGCATCTTCCTCTGGATAGTGGATTAAAACCATTCCGTCTTCAGTAAGCAGGTCCCTTTTTGAAATCGTTTCGACCAAATCCTTCCTGAATTTATAGGGAAAGGGTGGGTCCAAAAAAATGTAGTCAAAGTGGTTTTTACAGCGTTTTAGGAATAACTCTACAGCCATAAAATGACAGGCTATCTTTACACCGAGTTCCTTTTCTGTGATGGAGACATTCTCAAGAACCGTTTTGACTTTTATTTTGTCTTTTTCACAAAGGTCAACGTTGGTTGCCCCCCTAGAAACAGCCTCTACCGCAATTGTTCCGCTACCTGAAAACAAATCCAACCATGACTTCCCAGCCAAATCACCCAAAATCGCAAAGACAGACTCTCTCATTCTGTCCATCGCAGGTCTTATAACGCCGTCAGGACATTTTAAGACTCTTCCCTTTAAAGTTCCGCCTGTAATTCTCATTTTATGCCAGCTCCGGAATCTGAATTATTCAAAGACCAATAGATTTCATTATGTGGCAAGCGTTTGTTTTCCTTTGCAAAATCAAAGGCTTTTTTACCCTGATTGTTTTTTGCTGAAACAGCTGCCCCCTTTGAGAGCAGATATTGAATCGTTGTCGTTGACCTGTTCGTTTCCGCCGCGTACATAAGGGGGGTCTTGCCGTTGTAAAGAGCGTTAACCGGAAGTCCTTTTGCAAAATAAAGTTCTAGAACATCTGGTGGTGTCTGAGATGTTATCGCATATATAAAGGCTGTCCTTACGGCAGAATCAGCCAATGTGTATGTCTGCAAGATTATTTTTACGACTTCAGCTGTCGAGAAGCCTGACGCCAACTGTAGGGCTGTAACACCATAATTGTTTTTCCGATATGGATTTGCTCCTGCTGAAATCAACTGGGAAATCACAGTATCGCTCTTTTGGTATCTTGCCGCAAACATCAGCGGAGTCCAACCGTCATCATCTGCGGCATTTATATTTGCCCCGGAATAGAGCAGGTTGGAAATTAAAACCCTGTCTCCATTCTTTGCAGCCTTCATAAGCATTGTGCGACCATTCAAATCTCGTCTATCACAGTCGGCAATGTAAGAGTGAAGTCCGTCATCATTTGCGTTTGGAAGAGAAATTTGATCTTCTGCTGTTTCTGCATAATCAAACAGATATTCCTTAGTATAGCTTTTTCCTGCATTCTCAGATACAGGAGGACGTGGCTCTGCAATGGGCTGGTCTTCTTTTGGATTTGTTTTTTCGTCTTTTTCCGCTGGGGCAAGAGTGGCGGTGTTAAGTTCGGCAATTGCAGGAGCTAGAGAGACAACTTCCTGACTAGGAGACTCTGTTTCTACCGTAACCTCCGGCTCTTGGACTACGGCAACTTTCGCAGTATCCTCGGCAGAACTTGGCTCTGTCAAATCTTCTTCCACACTTGAATTAGCAGGCTTGCTTTCATCGACTTCATCCGCCTGCTTTTCGGCTTCCTGCAAATCAGGGTCAACAGCATATTTTGAAAGAACAGCCGTGATTTGCTCAGGATGCTTATTCTGCTTTGCATAATAAAAAGAATTTTTCCCGCTCTTGTCTTCTGATAAAATCAGTTTTCCTTTGCTTGAATCAAAGAAAGCGGATTTGTTTAAAATCAACTCAACAACTTCTGGATAGGATGTATATTTACAGGCGGACATCAACGGGGTCTGCCCGTTTTTCATAGAATGCTTTGGATCCGCACCGGAATTGAGCAAGTCTGCAATGACTTCCGTTTCCCGGTCTGCCGTTAAGGCCGCTATAAGCACGGATTCCGACTCCGGGCCTCTGACCGCATTTATGAAAGCTTCTTTTGAACGAATCTCTTTTTTCAAGTCCGAAGGATTTTCTTTTTCAACCGCCATAAACAGGGCGTCACTTTTACCGCTAGCGTAAAGATTCTGCATAGAAACAAACACTAGAACAACTGAAAAAATAAGTAAGGACTTGCTTTTTAAAACCATACGGCAATTATAATATCTGAAATATTAAAAGTCTATGTTTTTAAAATGATTTTTTGTATCCGCTTGTCAAAATGACAAAAATTGTGATATTGTCATTTTGATATAATTTTTAGGGAGCCTTTTTATGATTGACGAGTCAGCAATGGACAAAACTTTGGGTAAAAACCTTCCGCTTTTATTCAAGAAGAAAGTCTCGGAAGTGCCTAATTACACCCTTCAGGCCGTGAAAAACAAGAGCGGGGTCTTTGTCCGCTACTCTTACGCCCAGGTTTACCAGCATGTCATAGAAATCGCCTCCCAGCTGAAAAAACTCGGAATCAAACGAGGAGATTTTGTCGGCATGATTTCTGACAACCGCCGGGAGTGGTTCATCACTGACATGGCATTGCTGACTTTGGGCGCGGCTGACGTTCCGAGGGGCTGTGACTCCCAGGGTGTTGAGATCCGCTTTATATTGAATTACGCCGGCTGCCAATACTCAGTTTTTGAGAATTCCAGACAGCTTTCAAAAGCCTTGGAGAATGTCTCAGAGATTCCGAACCTGAAGACCGCGATTATGTTCGACCCTGCTGATGACGAGACCGCAAAAAAAGCCTCGGAGGCCGGAATCAAAATCGTGAACTGGTCACTTCTTGAAGCCGAGGGGGCGCATGTTACAAAGGACGAATGGCTTTCAATCGAAAACGAGATGGAGCAGACCCAACCGGAGGAAATCGCCACGATAATTTTCACATCTGGAACCACCGGGACTCCGAAAGGCGTAATGCTGACCCACGACAACTACGTGGCCCAGTGCGAGGTCTGCCATACGGTTTTGGGCCTTATGCAGAGTCAGGATCTCTGGCTCACAGTCCTTCCAATCTGGCATTCCTTTGAGAGGGCATTCTGCTACATGGTCGTCGCATTGAAAGGCGGCTTCGCCTATTCCAAGCCGGTGGCCTCCCTTATGTTACAGGATTTGGCCGCGATTCAGCCTGAATGGATGTGCGGCGTTCCCCGACTTTTCGAGTCCGTGGTCCAGGGTATCTACCGAAACCTCAAGAAAAATCCGCCCTTGCAGAGGCTTTTGTTCTCCTTCTCTATTTGGTTCGGAAAGCTTTTCTACAGAGCCAAGGAGAGAGTCTTCGGCCTTGTATGCCGCTACCGCTGGTATCCGCGCTTTATCGACGTGATTTTGTGGATTCTTCCGTATCTTATTATGTTCTTGCCGCATCTTGCATGTGAATTTCTCGTCTACAGAAAAATCCGCTCTTGTTTCGGCGGAAAGATGAGGGCGGCCATTTCAGGAGGCGGAGCCTTGCAGAAAAAGACAGAGGATTTCTTTCATGCGATCGGCTTCAATATCCTTGAGGGCTACGGAATGACAGAGACTGCTCCGGTAATCTCAGTCCGCAACTCCAAAACGCCAAGGTCTAACAACGTCGGCTTTGTCTTCCCGTCTTTGGACGTGAAGATTGTCGCCCAGAAGGACGGAAAAATCGCAGGAGACCAGCCCCTTAAACCCGGAAAAAAAGGCCTTGTCCTTGTAAAAGGTCGGCAGGTCATGAAGGGCTACTACAAGCAAGAAGAGCTTACGGCGGAGACAATCGACAAGGACGGCTGGCTCAATACCGGCGACCTCGGAATGCTAAGCTACGACAACGAGCTGAAATTGACCGGCCGCGCAAAAGAGACAATCGTCCTGCTCGGCGGGGAAAACATAGAGCCGCAGGTCATTGAGAAAGCTTTGAACCAGTCTCCGTATATCGAGCGTTCCGTTGTTGTGGGACAGGACCAAAAATACGTCGCAGCCCTTATAGTCCCGGACTCCGTGAACGTCATCCAGTATGCGGAGGAGAACCACGTTTTCTATGATGACTACGACACTCTTCTGAAGACTACGGAAATCCAGAACCTCTTCCGCAGCGAGATTGACCGCTTGGACAACGCAAAGACAGGATTCAGGGCATGCGAGCGCATCTTCAAATTCGGGCTTTTGTCGGCGACCTTTGAAATCGGCAGGGAAATCAATGCGAAGCAGGAGCTTGTCCGGCCGAAAATTGTCAAGCTTTACAAAAAGGAATACAACGCTCTTTTCAAATAGCGGTAATTTAAGAATTTCCTAACTGAAAATTCTTGATATTACTTGAAATGTGCTTTATAATTAAACAAGTCTTATAAAAGATGAGTTTAATCTAGGAAAGAGGAACGTATGATGAATGTACACAACATGATGGAAGAAGTTGTCGCCCAGCGTGTAAACAGTCTGTACGAGCAGATAAAGAACGCAAAAGCAAAGTGGCTTTCCTGTGACTGCGAGAACTGCCGTCTTGATGCCATCAGCTATGTACTGAACAGGGTTCCTGCAAAATACATCGTTTCTGGACGGGGAGTCACACACGCGGCTTCCTCTGGAATCGACAGCCAGTTGAAAGCTGACATCGATGCCGTAGGTTTGGAGGGAATCCGCATCGTCTCTGAGACAAAGAGACCTTTCCACACACAGCCGAGAAAGGCCTGCCAGGTCACAAAGGAGTCCGACTCTCCGCTTTTCAATTTTCCGACATTCGCGGGAACAGTTCTTGACGGCTCCACATTCGAGCCTCTCTCAGGTGCTACTGTCGTCTTGAAGCTGGATGACAAGAATGCGGAGATGGTGGACAAAACTTGGACAAACCCGTCAAAAACATATCAGACGACAAACGGAACCTACACATTCTGGCCTAAGTCAGTCACCGCGACCTCTGTCGGGGAAACAAAGAATTTCCATTTCACTGTGGAAGTTTCTGCCGACGGATACACGCCATCCGCATATTCATTTGACATAGCTGTGACCAGCAAAAATGAGATTATCGATGAGCTTGACTCGACAATCTCAATTAAAATCCGCAATATCGTCCTTTTCAAGGAAGACATCAAAAACGACATGGAGTAAAATCCTCAGTCGGTCTTCCAATAAAAATGACTTTGTGGACATTCCGCCTGAATTCACCGATAATAAATTTAAGGTTTATAAATCGATGACTTTCAAGCGGATTTTTTTTGCTTTTCTTACAATTCTCGTTTTCTACTCATCTGGCAAGACTTTTTCCCAAAATCAGCCGGGGTCAAATGTGACTACAGCTTCGTATGAAGTGAAAAAATACGAGGCCTCTCAAAATGTCCCGCCTCTCTTGCAGGGAATCTGGCAGGGCAGTGACCGCCTGATTCTTTTTTCCTCTGATGACGTTGAGACAGCCTTTGTCCTCAGAGTCTTTTACCAGTGGTACGATGACAGGGCGGCAGAAGCCCCCCGCTATGCTCAGCTGACTTCCCGTGACAGAAATGATGCCTCGTCCCCGCGACCGGAATACATAAAAATCTCTTTTGTGACGATTTACGAGACATCTGACTCCGGAGTCTACGAACTTAGGATTCTCTATCCGGGGCAGAAGGAAGTCCTTTCAATTCCGCTGGCTGTAATCAACCAGAACCTTTACATGAATTTCCTTTTGCGTGGAAATGCAATTGAAAATGACTACAATCAGCGAAAAAATCTTGCTGACTCAAAATCCCTGGACGGCTACTGGAGGTCATTGGGAGGGGCTGCAAAGTCGATTCCGATTGTTCCCCCTGTGATTTCTGAGGAGCTTGTCTCATACCTCATTGACGGCGACTCCTTTTTCCATATACGCTACTGGCTTTCTGACATGGACTATTCATACACGCAGGCGGAATTCTCCTCTGATGATGGAAAAATCTACAATGTGGACAAATACATCCAGACTGCCGGTAAAAACTACACCTGCACGACTGGCCGCCGCAGCAAAATCAGGAATGTCGAGAAATCCAAGAACCTTCCGCAGGATTATCTTTTGGACTCCTCCTCAAACATTCTGGCCTTCGGCAGTCCATACCTTGTGAAAGTTCCGGGCGGCAATCATGGAGATTTGCAGCAAAAAGTAGAGGAGACAAACTCAAAGCGAAAGCCCGCCCCAAAAGCGATTTTCCCGCCGCCTGCAATCGACTTCCACTGGAGGGAGATTTCAGAGCTGGAGAAATACAATCCCCTGACATGGAACAGGAGAAACATCGATTTGGGAAAATAATTAATAATCTTCTCATATTGACTATAATTGCCAGTATTTGATAATATTGGAATATTATTGATAGAGGTGGTATTCAATGATTTTTCCGCTTGAGAAGCTTGTAAAATTTAATCAGAATATTTATGAAATTACAGTCGCAGCTAGTCGCCGTGCCTTTCAGATGTCTATGATTCGCGATCCCAGTATTGAACAGAATGACGGTAAAGTCGTTTCTCTTGCAGCAAAGCAGCTTTTCGGAGAAGAAGTTCAGTATAGAATTGAGCAGAAATAAGATAAACAAATAAAATGCACTTGACGAAAGGGCATTTTTTAATAATAATAGCTATACATTTTTGACTAGGGAGAAACAAGCATGCCTTGTGGTAAGAAAAGAAAGCGCCAGAAGATTGCGACTCATAAGCGCAAGAAGATGCTCAGACGCAATCGTCATAAGAGTAAGTAGCTCTTTTATGGCCTTTCTGGATGCGAAATTGAAGACCGTGATAGTGTTAAAACTTCACGGTCTTTTTTTTGATTTTTTCAAGATGAAAAAAATAAGTTTTGTGGAGGTCCGGAACGCTTTTATCCGGCATTCGTTCACCGGAAGATGTAAAGAAAATTCCTGAAAAGGATTTGTCTATTCTTGCGGCTGAAATCAGAAAAAAAATTATTTCAACTGTCTCAAAAAACGGCGGTCATCTGGCTTCAAATTTGGGGGTCGTGGAATTGACGATTGCCCTCCACAGGGTTTTTGAAAGTCCCAAAGATGCGATTATTTTTGACGTAAGCCACCAATGTTACACCCACAAACTCTTGACCGGCAGATACAGGGAATTTGATTCAATAAGAAAGAAGGGGGGGATTTCTGGTTTTACCAGAATAACAGAAAGCCCCCACGATTATTTTGACAACGGACATTCCTCAACCTCAATTTCACAAGCATTGGGGCTTTTGACAGCTTGGAATCTTTCCGGCAAAGAGGGCAAGGTTGTTGCCGTAATCGGCGATGGGGCTTTAACCGGCGGCATGGCTTTTGAAGCTCTCTCTCATGCGGGGCAGCTTTCTAAAAATCTTATCGTTGTTTTGAACGACAACGAGATGTCAATTTCAAAAAATACAGGTGCGATTTCAAAATACCTGAGTCTTCTTTCTATGTCATCTGCATATCAGCGGATTCGCCGACTGATTGACTGCATAATCGATAAAATTCCCTACAGCGAGCACCATCTTGGAAAATTTGCCTACCGTTTTAAGCGAAGTCTGAAGGGGCTTTTCTTTTCAAACAATCTTTTTTCAGACTTCGGTTTTGAATACGTAGGCCCCCTTGACGGCCATAACATCAAAGAACTAGAAGAAGTTTTCCGCCAGGTAAAAGTCCTTCCAAACCCTGTCGTTGTCCATATCAGAACAAAAAAAGGAAAGGGCTACAGGCCGGCAGAAGACGACCCCTCCGCATTTCATGGAATTGGTCCATTTTTGATTTCTGACGGAAAAGTCGAAAAATTCGACACGATGAGTTTTACTGAAAGTTTCAGTCGGACTTTGCTTGAGGCTGCGACAAAGGAACCCAGACTTACTGCAATTACTGCAGCCATGGCGAAAGGAACAGGCCTGGATGTCTTTTCACGCCATTATCCTGAGAGATTTTTCGATGTCGGAATTGCAGAAGAACATGCCGTGACTTTTTCCGCAGCACTAGCAAGAGGCGGAATGATTCCCGTCTGTGCAATTTATTCAACATTTTTGCAGCGTGCTGTTGACCAGATAATCCACGATGCGGCGTTAAGCAATGAGCATGTAATTTTTGCCGTTGACAGGGCAGGAGCGGTTCCGGCGGACGGAGAAACACACCAAGGCATCTTTGACATAGCAATTTTGCGTCCTGTGCCAAATTTACAGATTCTGTCCCCTGCCAGTGCAAAGGATCTGTCCGTATGCTTCAACTGGGCGCTTGTGCAAAATGGTCCGGTCGAAATCAGATACCCCAAGGCTTCTTGTCCGTCAGAGCTGGAGCCTTTTTCTTCCCCGGCAATTAGCGGAAGAGGACTTTTCATTTCAAAAGATTTGATTGACCCGCCACTGTCAGCACAAGTGGACGAAAAAGGCGAAAAAATTTCTGTAAAAAAAGTCCTGCTAGTTTGTACAGGCGGAATTTTTGCAGAAACAAGACAGGCTGCTAGAGGGCTTTTGCTCAATGAAATCGCATGTGACATTTACAGTCTGCGTTTCATAAAACCTTTCGACGAAAATTACTTTCTTTCTTTTGCGATGGCCTATAATGCGATTGTCATAGTCGAGGATGCTGTTAAAACCGGCGGAATCGGAGAGTATATACAGAATTCCCTATACAAAAAGAGTTTTCTTTCTGTCAAGCATCTTGCTTTTCCTGATAGGTTCTTTGCACAGGGGACAAGGGCACAAATCCTTGAGGATGCAGGACTTTCTCCAGACGCAATCATTAAAGCGGCCACAAACCTTTTGTCTTGAATATTTCTATTCCAATAAACTTTTGAATGTGTTATTCTTAAATCATGAAAGTTTTAAAGCTTGCTCACAGAGTAATCTCTACTGAACGTCCGGCCTTTGTTATGGGCATTTTAAATGCGACCCCTGATTCTTTTTGGCACAAAAGCAGGGGGGGCAAAGAGCATGCGGTAAAGCTGATTCAAGACGGGGCTGATATAATCGACATAGGCGGAGAGTCAACTCGTCCAGGCTCAGACTATATTTCAACAGAAGAAGAGCTGAAGAGGGTCGTTCCCCTTGTGAAAGCCGTCAGAAAATTTTCAGACATTCCAATTTCAATCGATACAAGGAAATATGAAGTCATGAAGGCGGCTTTTGAAGAGGGGGCCGACATATTGAATGACATTTCAGCTCTTGAAGACGATTCAAAGCTGGCCACTTTTGCAGCTGAAAAGGAAATTCCTGTAATACTCATGCATAAAAGGGGACTTCCAAAGACTATGCAGGATTTGATTACGGACGATGACATTTTTACACAAGTTAATGAATATCTTACAGCCCGTGCAGAATTTGCAGTTAATAGCGGCATAAAGAGAGAGAAAATCATTATTGACCCAGGAATCGGCTTCGGAAAAAATACCAGCCAGAATTTTACATTGATGCGAAAGTGCGGAGAACTTTGTGGCGGAAAGTTTACTGTTTTGATGGCTCTTTCCAGAAAGAGATGCATAGGAGATGTCACCGGCCGTGAAGTTGAAGATAGACTTGCCGGCACTTTGTCAGCAGACTTGCTTTCAGTTTTAAAAGGAGCGGCAATTGTTCGGGTTCATGATGTTAAAGAATGCGTAGATTCTTTGAATGTCCTCAATGCATTTTTCTCTGAGACTTTTCCATCTACAGAAACTTTAAAGGCGGTCAGCTGATGAGCTCCTTCGAAAACCTTATAAAGTTATACGATATAATCCGGCCGATTCTCGATGTCGCCATAATGACATTTCTCTTGTACAAGGTTTATGAGGTCATTGTAAAAACCAACGCAATGCAGATAATCCGGGCGGCTATAATCGTTGGTCTTTCATACGCAGTTGCTTACTTGTTGAAACTCTCAATGCTGCTTTGGGTTCTCAATATGCTTGCCCCCTGGCTTTTGATTTGTTTCACTATCGTCTTCCAGCCAGAGCTGAGAAAGATTTTTTTAAAACTAGGTCAAAGCGAATGGTTTGCCTTCGGAAACAGGTCAAAGCATACATTTGTTGATACTGTCGTAATTGCAGCAGAAATGCTTTCAAAAATGAAGAGGGGTATGCTAGTCGTCTTCATGAGGCACACAAAACTTGACGACATCATCGAAACGGGAACAAGACTTGACGCTAAGCTTTCATCAGCCTTGCTGGTTACGATTTTTGGTCATGATACCCCATTGCATGATGCGGCCTGTATAGTCCAAAACGGAAAAATAATCGCCGCAGGTTGTTTTTTGCCGCTTTCTGAGCAATATGACATAAAAAAGACTTTCGGCACACGGCACCGGGCCGCCCTTGGAATGAGCGAGGGAACCGATGCCGTAGTCCTCGTTGTCTCAGAAGAATCTGGTGCAATCAGTCTGGCCTACGACTCAAAGCTTCACTACGATTTAAAAGTCAGCGAAGTCACAAAAATTTTGGAAAAACTTCTGGATGTCACTCCGGATCAGAAAATTATCGAGGATACCGTAGATGAAAGCAAAGCAGCTTATTGAAAAAATCCGAGAAGACTGGCCGGTAAAAGTCATTTGTTTTGTAATAGCAATTTTCTTTTATATTTTTTACCAGATTTCAAGTCTTTCAAAAGTAACTTTGAATATTCCCCTGACTGTCGACCAAAAAAACGGGATGCTTGTAGCTTCATCATACAATCCGAATGTAAAAGTCACAGTCCGCGGACCGTCAAAAGAATTGTCAGCCTTGAGGGATCAAGATTTCTCGCCGTATCTCGACTTGAATTACGTTGCAAAAGAAGGTACATTCACTTTCCCAGTATTGATTAAAATGTCAGAAAGTGCGAACTTAATAGATCCTCTTGAAGTCTCAGTTTCCCCATCTGAAGTAACGCTCACCGTAGAGGAAGAAATCGCTGATTATGTGCCGATTTCACCTTTGCTGAATGGAAAGCCGGCTTATGGCTACGAGATAAAAGAAATCTTGGTTTCTCCCAAAACAATAAAGGTCTACGGTCCCCGCTCCATGGTTCAAAATTGCAAACGCCTACAGACAAAGGAAATTGTAATCGAGGGAGCGTCCGTAGCAATGAGTAAAACTGTCGGTATTGAAAAACCTGGGGTCTTCATCCGGCCGTCATCAGAAAAAGACGTGACTGTAACCGTTAATATTCAACCCGCATATACAAAAAAGACTTTTGATGCGGTAAACGTGACTTTGAAAAACGTCCCTGAAAATCTGGAGCTTGTAGGAGCAGAAGTTTCCGTCGATGTTACATACAGAGGAAAAGTCATTGATTTGGATAAGGTGCAGCAAAATAATCTGACAGCCTATGCAGACTGCTCATCGATAAGTGGTCCTGGAGAATTTCAAATACCGGTGACAATTACCCCTCCTTATTATCTTACCGTTGAAGAATCTTCAAAAAAGACGGTTACGGTTGTAGTCTCTGAAAAAAAAGACAAACATGTTGAAAGCGGAGAAATGAGCAGATGATTTATGGAGTGGGCACAGACATTGCCAAAGTCTCCCGTTTTGAGAAGTGGATTTCTTCCCCGGAGATGATTCCGCGCTTTTTCCACCCGGAAGAGCAGCTGGGCAAAGAGCAGTCGTCAAGCCTTCAGCATCAGTGCGAGCATTACGCAGCCCGTTTTGCAGCAAAGGAGGCTTTTTCCAAGGCTTTGGGAACAGGTTTTGCCGGTTTGGAGCTGAAAAGTCTATGGGTTAAAAACAATCAAGAGGGCAAACCTGAATTTTACTTTTCTGATGACTTGGCAGAAAAAATCTCAGAGCGGATTGGCGGCAAGTGGAAAGCCCACCTTTCTTTGAGTCACGAAAAAGAATTCGCCATTGCATTTTGTGTTATAGAAAAAGAGTGAATTTTCCAAGAAAGTCGGTTATAATCAGAATATAATTGGGAGAAATAAATGGTTTACAGAAGTTCAAAAAAGAAAGATGACGAGCAGAACAAAAAGCCAAAACTTTCTTACTGGTCAAAAACGAAATGTACCTGTCCGGTTTGCAATCACGCCTTTGAGCGAGAGGAAATGCTTACCGGTAGCGGTCGTATGATTGCCGGAGATTTAACCGATGAACTACACCGCCTTTATGAGCCTTCTGAAAAATTCGGTAAGATTTATCCCCTGATTTATTCTGTCGGAGCCTGTCCCCGTTGTCATTGTGCCTTTTTCTGGAACGATTTCAAGGAGATAAAAGACACAGATTCCCTTGACGCAATCCGCATGGAAAACGAAAAGCGTCAACAGGCCGTAAACAACATGTTTCCCTATTATGAGCTTAAGCGCGAGCGGAATCTTCTTGACGGAGCCGCCATGTATTATCTGGCACTGCTCACTTATGAGAAGGTTGACCTTTCCTATGCCCCGACTTTCAAGCGGGCGATGATTTCCCTTCGCTTGGCATGGCTTTGCAAGGAACTTGATGAGGCAGTTCCAAATCATAATTACAGTTTCGCCGCCGAAGTCTTTTACCGCAAGGCCCAGTTTTTCTACGAGCAGACTTTGCTGAATGAGACGGGCAGGGTGGAGACAATCGCCCACATTGCGAATTTCGGCCCGGATGTCGACAAAAACTACGGTTACGATGGTGTGATTTATTTGAATTCTCTGTTGGAATACAAATACGGGCAAAAAGATGACATGCAGACCCGCTACAAAAAACTTGCCTTGAATAAAACGTCAATCGCCCGTATTTTCGGTCTCGGAAAGTCCTCAAAAGCAAAGCCCGGTCCCCTTCTTGAAAAATCACGCGCTTTATATGACGCCCTTGTCGCCGAATTGAAGCAGGCGGACATTATCGATTTGGACGATGACGAAGAATAATGCGGAACATTCTCCTAACGATTTCGTATGACGGCACGGATTTTTGTGGTTGGCAGAGGCAGGATTTTTCTGACAAAAAAAAGCCTGTCCGCACAGTCCAAGGTGAAATCGAAAATGCCCTCGAAAAAATCCATAAACAGCATATCAATCTCAACGGCTCAGGACGAACTGACTCTGGAGTTCACGCGAAGGCTCAGGCGGCGAATTTCGTTTCTCCGGTCGACTCAATCCCTGCGGAAAAATACGTTCTCGCCCTGAATTCCCTTCTTCCGCAGGACATACGCATAAGCGGCTCCAAAGAGGTTTCCCCGGATTTTGACTCCCGCAGGTCAGCGACATCCAGAGTTTACCGTTATTTTTTTAAATTCGGCCAGCCTCCCTTAGCATGGGAAACCCGCTATTCGTGGGCTATAAAAGAAAAGCCAGACTTCAAGAGACTCAATGAAATGGCAAATTATCTAAAAGGAGAGATTGACTGCGCCACATTCGCCGCCTCAGGTGACCAGTCAAAATCAACTTTCAGGTATTTGGAAAACGCTTTTTTTGTTCAGACAGAAGACGATTCCGCATATTTCCAGATTGAGGCCAATGCCTTTTTGTGGAAGATGGTTCGCTCTATTATGGGAAGCCTTATTTTCTTTGAAAAGTCGGACAAAGACCCGTCATATTTTAAAACGGTTTTGGACTCACATCAGCGAAAAATGGCGGGTCCCACAGCACCGTCACAAGGTCTCTTTTTGTGGGAAATAAAATTTGACGGAATAAGAAGACATATTTAATTTTTTTTCACTTTTTTTTGAAAATTCGCCTTCTTCGCTGTTGACAAAAAGAGACTATAAAGTTAATATATTAAAGTCAATTCGATTCGGACAGTTAGCTCAGTTGGTAGAGCCCCTGGTTTACACCCAGGTTGTCGGGAGTTCGAGTCTCTCACTGTCCATTAAAAAAAGCCGGTTTTACCGGCTATTTTTTTCGGAACGTAGCGCAGCTGGTAGCGCGTCTGGTTTGGGACCAGAATGTCGCAGGTTCAAATCCTGTCGTTCCGATTATTTATCTTTGCAAAAAGGAACCGCTTGAATAGAGTCGGTTCCTTTTTTTGTTTGTCACTGAATGAATTTTTCCTGCGCGACTTTCAGAAGTTTCTGCTTGTCGTTCATCTGCGGGTCGTCCAGCACTGTCTGGAAAAGCTCCTCCAAAACCAGCCCGATTCTTTTTCCAGGCTCTATCCCAAGCTTAATCAAGTCGTTTCCGTTCACTTTCAATGACTTCAAGCTCAGGGCGGACTTCTCTTTCTCGACTTTCTGGATTCTCTCCCTCAGCTCGTTCACGTTCCTCAATGACGGAGAGTTTGCGTTGATCGGGATTTTTCTCTGCCCGTAGGAATCAGCCAGTCTAAGCTCAAAAAGATTCTCAATGTTTTCCATGCCGATTCTGACGATAAATCTTCTGACGGCGGCATCTGACCAGTTCTGCTCAAAATAGAACATGTGATGCTCAATCAGGTGGCATACTTCATCAATCAATTTGTTCGGAAATCTCAGCCTCGTCATGATTTTGCGGGTAATTTCCGCTGAATAAATCTCATGCTTGTGGAAGTGGATGATTTCCAGCATTTCACCTGGAATCTGGGGATTTGGAATTTTTTCGACAGTGCGGGCCTGAACTTTTCCCACGTCGTGGAAGAGGGCTGATATTCTGACCGTCAGATTGTCCTTCGGCGCGCCGTCACAAGCGTAAATATTATGCTCGAAAACATCAAAAATATGGAAGCCCCTGCAGTCAGCCTGGATGACCCCCCTTCCCAAGTCAAGCTCCGGGATAAAGGTCTTCAAGACTCCGGTTTCCTGCATAAAGGTCAGTCCGATTGAGGGCTTTGGAGCTTTCAGCATTTTCTCAAATTCATCCCTGAACCTCTCGATTGAAATCGAAGCTATATTTTTCTGGATTTCAGGCTCTAAAATTGCTGAGTATGTATCTTTTTCTATAACAAACCCCAGCTGGGCTGAGAATCTCAGGGCGCGGACAGGCCTCAGTCCGTCCTCCATGAAGCGGTCGTGAGCCTTTCCGACAGTGCGGATTATCTTCTTTTTGATGTCGCCCTGTCCGTCAAAGGGGTCTTTTATCGAGCCGTCAGAGAGGGAGGCCGCAATCGCGTTCATCGTGAAGTCCCGCCTGCTCAAGTCCTCCTCGATTGTCGTTGCGAACGTTATGGAGTCAGGGTGGCGGCCGTCAGAATAGCCGTTGTCTGCCCTGTAAGTCGTGACTTCTATTTCGTGCCCTAGAAAGTGGACTGTGACAGTCCCGTGCTTTATCCCCGTCGGAATGACTTTTTTGAACATTCGCACAACGTCTTCCGGGTGGGCGTTTGTCGTCAGGTCCCAGTCTGAGGCCTTTTTTCCCAGAAGGATGTCGCGGACAGCCCCGCCTACAAGGTAGACCTCAAAACCGTTATTTGTAAAAATCTCATTTATTTTTTTCAAGTCGTCAGGAATTTTAATCTGCTTCATGTTAATTTCTCGCGATTTGGTATATAGTCTTTCTGTTCTCAATTTATTATATATAAAAGACGGATTTTTTTCTATGCAGATTGTGATTTTTACCGGCGGAGATTTCCCGCACCCGGACTTGGAGAGAGAGTTTTTTCATTCAAACAAGCCTGACTTTGTGATTGCCGCGGACTCTGGTCTTTCGGCCTGCGAAAAATACATCGGCTATTTCAAGGACGCCTCGTTCGAGCCTGACGTGATTTTAGGAGACTGGGACTCCATCGAAAAAAAAGACGAGGTTAAAAAGTTTCCTTCCGCCTTAATCGAGAATTTTCCAGTCGACAAGGACTGGACGGACACGGAGCTTGCGCTGAACACAGCCTATTCTCATTTTGAAAAGGAAAAAGTTCCTGAGGAGGAGCGAAAGGTTATTCTAGTTGGGGCAGGTGGCGGCGAGAGAATTGACCATCTTCTGGCTGTTTTCGACCTTTTTTCGGAGAAAACCCACCCGGACATCTGGCTTGGGGGAAAGCAGTCGATTTACTTTTTGCCGGAAGGAAAAACGGTTGCCGTAGAAAATCTCGCCCTGGATGATGTTTTTTCAGTCCTGAGGACTTCAAGAGCAAGAAGAGGCGGAAAGATTTTTTCAGAGGGGCTTTTATGGCCGCACGACAAATTCAGAAATGAAGGCCTGCCATCTTTGAGCAACAGGATTTCACCGGAATTTTTCATGGACAAAAATCCTGTCAAACTGACCGCTATAGAGGGAGATTTTGTGGCGGTCTTTCCATATTCGGCAAATGTAAAGATTTGTAATGCAAAAAGTTAAATTCCGTCAGAAAGAATAAGGAGCGAACGGCAGAAAACAGCACCCGCAATTCCAACGGCCAAAGGAACTACAAAAGTTACCGTATAAAGTATGTAATGAAGTTTTTTTTCTGTAAAAATGCTCAAAAATCCAGCCGCAGCAGCTGCGAGGCTGAAAAGAATCAATGCTATTGACGTATAAGCTGTCAGCCAGAGAATAGCCTTTATGTTTGACTCCAAAAAATACTGGGCATTTGCGATTGCAAAAAGAATGAATTCCGCACATAAAAGCAAAAAGAAAAAAGTGACGGCCCGGTGACTCAAAATTAAAAAAATA
Source organism: uncultured Treponema sp. (assembly GCA_946615905.1). GTDB lineage: Bacteria > Spirochaetota > Spirochaetia > Treponematales > Treponemataceae > Treponema_D. The sequence goes on from CAMOIE010000003.1 coordinate 166,417, forward strand.
CCGGTTTTTTTGGACTCTGCAACTTTTTTCCGAGCAGGCACCACTTCAGCCGGCTGGTCATCGTCCACAGCCTCAAGCTCTTCAATCACCTCATTTTGAACTGCTGTTTCTTTTTTCATATTGAGCCAATCAGCCTTTTTGAGTTATATTTTAAGAACGTCAACGCGTTAAATTTATTATATAACAAAGGTGAGCTATGAAAAAGGGGATATTTTCTTTGATTTTGATTCTTGCTGCAGCAGGAGCTGTATTTTACTTCGGTTGGGCACAGAATAAGGTCGGAATAGGCGAGGCCGGTGTTTTGATTTCCAAGACTGGCGGGGTCTCAAAAAAAATCATCAAGAACGGTGATTTTTTCTGGAACTGGCAGCTCTTGATTCCTAAAAACGCTAAAGTGGTGACTTTTCCATTGCAGACGCAGACCTTCAAAAAGTCTATTTCGACAAAACTGCCATCTGGGGACTTGTATTCCCTCCAGCTCAAAGAGACTCCAGACTTTTCATACTCATTTGATTTCTCGATTTCGCTGTCACTCTCGGAAGACAACCTCGCCACACTTGTGGAAAAAAACAACTTGCAGTCAGCAGAGGACTGCAAAAATTACCTCGACTCAAAGGCTGATGAAATTGCCCGCGCAGCAGCTTCCTACATATCTTCCTTACAGGCCGAAAAACTCGCGGATTCTGTGAGCCTCTCTTCTGAGTCAGTCTTGAGGGGAATCAAAGCCGAGACTGCGTTTCCTGACGTTAAAATCTCTTCATTGACGGTATTGAAATCAAATTTCGCAGACCACGACCTGTACGAGCTTGCAAAAAAATCCTACCTTGATTTTCAGAGCCTCGTGAACCAGGAGATGGCGAGCGCCGCGAAAAGTCAGGCTCAGGCCATTTTAAAAGACGACCGCACGGTTAAAAAGCTCCAGAGAATCGGCGAGACCCTGAAAAATTATCCCCAGCTCTCAGAAATTCTTAAAAACGGCGACACTGTTCAGGTCATAAAGGCTTTAAGCGAGCTTAACTAATCAAAAATACAAGGAAATAAAATGTCAGAAAGATTGTTCGGAATAAGAGGGGCGACCGGCGCCCAGAATACAAAGGAGTCGATTCAAAAAAATGTCGGCCAGCTCTGCCGTGAAATTTTCGCGAAAAATTCAATCGAGGCTCAAAATATTGTCTCCTTGCAGTTCACAATCACGGAGGATTTGACGGCCATGAATCCGGCCGCGGCCCTCCGCCGAGAGGACACGGGAATCGACACGTCAAAAATCCCATTGTTCTGCTCCCAGGAACCCCGCATAGACGGCTCTCCGAAAGAGATGATCCGCCTGCTTTTGACGGTCTACATGCCTTCTGAGAGGGTTCCGGCCTACGTATATATAAACGGAGCTGAAAAACTCCGGCCGGATTTCGCGGGGAAACAAAAAAAATTGTAAAAATTTGCAAAATTTCAGAATTTTGCTGTTGACAGTTTTTTATTTGTGATATATATTACTAACACGTTCGACAGAAGCCTTGCTTCTGAAAAACAAAAAAAAACATTTGCTGCCTTAGCTCAGCTGGTAGAGCACGTGATTTGTAATCTCGGGGTCGTGGGTCCAAATCCTACAGGCAGCTTTTCTAAAATCGGGGAGTTTCCCGAGTGGTCAAAGGGGACAGACTGTAAATCTGCTGCCTAGTGCTTCGTAGGTTCGAATCCTTCACTCCCCAATTTTGATGGTCTTAAAAAGCTAGTCTTTTTAAGACTTTTTTTTTACCCGGACGATTTTATGGAAGACGTTTTTTATTCAAAAGGCCTGCATTTCTCCTGCACAAAATGCTCCGACTGCTGCCGACTTTCTCCAGGAGTTGTTTATTTATCACGTCAAGATTTGACAAAGCTCTGTCAATGGTTTAAATTTACAGAAGAAGAATTCATTAAAATTTACTGCCGTTGGGTCATGTACACCGATGGTGAGGAAGTTTTAAGCCTCAGGGAAACTCCTGCGTATGACTGTATTCTTTGGCGGAAAGACAAAGGGTGTGCGGCATACGGAGCCAGACCTGTTCAATGTTCGACGTATCCATTTTGGTCTTGGATGCTTGAGAGCAGGAAAACTTGGGATGAGTGCAAAAAGGATTGTCCCGGCATAAATGAAGGTACTCTATGGAGCAGGGCGGAAATCGAAAAAGAAAAAGCCGCATATGACTCAATAGAGCCGCTTCATAGAAAAGATATTAAAAATATTACGGAGCCTAAAAAGTGAACGTGCGATTTTGGGGGGTGAGGGGGTCGATTCCAACTCCGCTTACGCCCCAGCAGATTCAGGCAAAAATATCGGCTGTAGTCCAACGGATTCAACCAGAAGACATAGTCTCAGATGAATCCCGCAAAAACTTTATCTCCTCACTCCCAAAATGGCTATACGGAACGACTGGTGGAAATACCCCTTGTGTTGAAGTCACTGGGAAAAATCATACAAAAATCCTTTTTGATGCTGGCTCTGGAATCCGCGCTCTCGGAAAACTTGGCGTTCCTCCAGAGGACATGCACTACAACCTGATGATTTCGCATTTTCACTGGGATCATATTCAGGGACTCCCTTTTTTTGATCGGGCATACAATCCCAAAGCTTCATTTGACATTTATTCGCCTTTTGCCGATATGGAAAGATATTTACGGGAGCAGATGGTTAGACCATATTACCCCGTAACTTGGGACTCTTTTACAAAAAATATAAATTTTCACGTCCTAAATGAGGGGGAATTTTTCAACCTCGGTGAATTTACAGTCGCCACACAAGAAATGTTTCATCCAGGCAAATCGTATTCATACCTTTTGGAAGAAGACGGACATAAATTCATCTATGCGACTGATGTGGAGCTTTCGCAACAAGACTTTGAGCGGTCAAAAAAACACAGGCTCTTTTTTGAGAATGCGGATGTCTTGGTATTGGATTCCCAGTATACCGCTGAAGAGGCTTATAACAAGCAAAACTGGGGACACTCGGCCTTCTGCTATGCAGTCGATTTTGCTGTCGCATGGAATGTGAAAAAGCTCTATCTGTTCCACCACGAACCGGCCTACGATGACAAAAAACTTAATTCGATATTGGAGTCAGCTCGGTGGTATGCGAGATACGTCTCTCAAAAACCGATTGAAATTTATTTGGCTTCGGAAGGAATGGAAATCAAGCTATGATTTTTCCTGAAAACCCATTTGCAGGGCTGAAATTTCAGTCATCAGATTTGAACGGTCAAAATGAGCCTCATAAACTTGAGTTGGATTATCATTTCAACGCTCGTGAAATAAAGACTTTGGCAAGACTTTTTCGCGACCATCAGGAGCAAATTCCAGAGGTATTAAAAGATTTTGCTGATGAAATCGAGCGGAGTATTTACTCAACGATGACTATTACAGAGGCGGAAAATTTTTACGCATGAAAAAAAATAAGTTAATCCTTAGCATATTAGGCCCGATTTTTGTGGCGTTTTTATCATTTTTTATTTTTGTCATAGCCTCGCTTTTTTATTATCTGCGGCCGGCAGACCCGAAAAATTCATCTGGAAAAATCATGCTGACAGTTCCGAACGGGGCGACTTTTTCCTCTGTCGCAAAAATGCTTTCAGAAGAAAAGGCAATAAGATCTGCGAGAGCATTTTACCTTGCGGCCCGCTTTCCTTTCCTTGTTGGAAAATCCTCGCCCTTTGTATTGAAGTCAGGCTTTTATGAAATCAGCCCATCAATGAGTCCCGCCCAAATACTAAAGCTTTTGGACTCAGGCCGTGGTGCGCTGATAAAAACTGCTATTCCTGAGGGGCTTACAATCAGCAAAATCGCGGCCATTCTGGAAGAAGACAACGTTTGCTCGGCGAAAGATTTCAAGTCCGCTGCCCACAATCCAGACCTTTTAGCAGAATACTCAATTCCCGCAGAGACTTTTGAGGGCTTCCTTTTCCCGGACACTTACTATCTGTCACCGGAAATGAAGGCTGAGGATGTCGTGAAGATGATGGTCGAAAATTTCTTTGACCACATTGAAAAAATTCCATTCTTCTCAAAAATGCCCAAAGAAGATTTTTACAAGGCTCTTGTGCTAGCCTCGATCGTCGAGCGGGAGTACAGGGTCGAGTCTGAAGCTCCGTTGATTGCATCTGTTTTCAAAAACCGTGTTGAGGCCGGGGTCGGACTTTATTCATGCGCGACAATCGAGTACATAATCACCGAGATTCAGGGAAAACCCCACCCGGACATAATAACATACGATGATTTAAAGATTAATTCTCCTTACAATACCTACAGATGGGCGGCGCTTCCACCGACACCGATATCAAATCCGGGAATGGTGGCATTGAATGCTGTTGCCGAAAGTCCGAAAACTGATTATTTTTATTTTACGCTTACTGACGCGGAGGCGGGCAGCCATACTTTCTCAAAGTCCTTCAATGCCCACGTCCATGCAGGAGTCCAGTTCAAGACGAAAAAATCTTCTTCAAAAAAATAGCACGGGGAGCAAATGGCAGGATTCATCAGCCGGGAGACAATCGATGCGGTAGAAAAAACGGCGGACATAGTTTCCGTCGTCGGTGAGTACGTCCGCCTTGAGCAGCGTGGCAGCGACTGGTGGGGTTGCTGTCCCTTTCACTCTGAGAAAACGCCTTCATTCCACGTGATGCCAGACAAAAATATGTACTATTGTTTCGGCTGTCATGCCGGCGGCTCTCCGATAAAATTCATCATGGAGATGGAGAAAATCGCCTTTCCTGAGGCTGTAAGCCAGCTGGCAAAAAAGTCAGGGATTGAAATCAAGTATGAGGTCGGCTCCTCCGAAATCCCAAAAGAAGACAATAAAAAGGCTGAATACATCTCCCTCTACGACAGGACTGCCTCGATGTTCCACTATATTTTGACCCAGACATCCGGCGGAAAGTTCGCCCTTGACTACATAAAGGGGCGTGGAATCACAGACGAGACGATTGAGAAATTCAAGCTGGGCTATTCTCCCGCAGACAGGCGCTGGCTCAAGACCTTTTTGAGAGGTAAGAATTTTTCCGATGATTTCTTAAATGGCTCAGGACTTTTCTCGAAAAAATATCCTGACGTCTCCTTTTTCTCTGACAGGCTCATGTTTCCGATTTTTGACAGGCGGGGGCAGTGCGTGGCCTTCGGCGGCAGGATTCTGCGAGGCGAGGGGCCTAAATACTTGAACTCTGGCGAGATGATTCAATATTCCAAGCGGGAAACCCTCTTTGCCTTTAATTTTGCGAAAGCCGCAATCCGCGAGAACAAGCGGGTGATTTTTTGCGAGGGCTACATGGACTGCATCGCCTACCACCAGTGCGGAATCAGCTATGCGGTGGCCCCCCTTGGAACCGCGCTTACTGCCGAGCAGGTAAAGATAATCCGGGGCTTTGTGGACACAGTTTACCTCTCGTTTGACTCTGACGGGGCGGGTCAGGCCGCCACGAGGAAGGCTATTCTGCTCTGCAGGAGTCAGGGGCTTGCAGTAAAGGTCATAAGGCTCAAAGGCGGCAAGGATCCTGCAGAAATAATGATTAATTACGGAAAAGAAGCCTTGACGAATGCAATAAATAGTGCTATATTAGATGATAAGTATCTGTTTGAAGTTTTGTCGCATATATATCCGGTCGACACCCCGGAAGGCAAGGCTCGGGCCGCGCTTGAGTTCTTTCCCTATGTTGATGCGCTCCAGACTGACATTCAGAAAGAGTCTTCATTAGATGAATTGGGGCAGGTTTTCAATATCTCCCCGGAGGCGGTGCGAAGGGATTTTAACAATCGTTCAGAAGCTAGAGACCGTTCAGAACCGCAGCAGTCAGCAGAAAAAAATGAGACGAGAAAAAGCGTCACCCTTGACGCGGAACTCCGAGCCATGCTTGCAGTTACAGCAAAACCTGACTTGTTCAGCAGAATGAGCGGAATTTTAACTCCCGGAGATTTTCAAAATCCAGACGCACAAAAAATATTCATTGTTTTGCAGGAATGTTCGCAGCGAGGCGACTTGAATTTGGATTCAATAGTCAACTCTGTCGAGGAGCCGGTTCTCCGCCAGAGGATGATGACCAGCCTTGCTTCAGGCGAATTTTCCGTGAACACAGAGCAGACTGTCGAGGACGGCGTTCAATTTGTTATCAAAAACAATCTTGAGCGCAAACGTGACGGCCTGCTTGCCAGAATCCGCTCGTTCCAGCCGGTGACTCCGGACGATGAGCAGATTATGAAGAGTCTTCTGCAGCAAAAAATGGATATTGACAAAAAATTAAAGTCTTCAAAAAAGGAACAAACATGGATCAGGAATTAGATCCCGCAGTTCAAAAACTGTTAGATTACGCAAAAGACAAACCTATGATTTCCTGGGACGAGATCACGGAAATTCTCGGCCAGGATTTTGTCAACTCACCGAAAATGGACACAGTCCTTCAGGTTCTCACCCAGAACAATATTCAGGTCATGGAAGAAGATGACCTCGCTGACGAAGAGGCTGATGATGACGGTGAGGAAGGACTTCTTGACGATGAGGATGACGAGGGTGCTGACGACGAGGACAAGGACGATGACCTCGACAAAAGCCGGCTCGTGAATTCCGACAAGGAGTCAAATGTCGATGACCCGATTCGCCTTTACCTGCGTGAAATCGGCAAGGAAAAGCTCCTTACCGCCGAGCAGGAAGTCACCCTGTCAAAGCAGATGGAAGACGGCGAGAACGTAATCAAGAACGTAATCAAGCAGTCCGGCATGATGATTCCGGAATTCTTCACGATTGCCCAGAAGGCTTTCACAAGAATTGACCCCCATGAGCCGGGAAAAGCCCGCAAGGAAATCAACGAGGAAATCGCCGAGAAAAAACGCCTTAAATCATGCTATTCAGAATGGATTAAGCCAGTTCTGTCAGAGATGAAGCAGTACATGGCCCTCAAAAAGCAGCTTTACGAGACTGACGCATCGCAGAATATTTTTGAGAACGAGCAGCTTCTTTCCCTCCGTGAGAAAATCATGAAGGAACTGGTCAACGTTGAGATTCAGTCCGAAGAAATCGAGAAATTCTCCAACAAATTCGTTGACGCGACGGAAAAAATCGATGACTACCGCCACAATCAGGAAAAGAAGATGAAGGAGCTTAGGATTAACTCTCCGGTTGAACTCCGCTCCCTCGGCCGCAAGCTGGCGATTCACTCAGAGGCCGTCAAGCTTGAGAAGGAGCTGGGGCTTTCATCTGATGAAATCCGCGACGTATACACGAGAATCCAGAAGATTACCCGCAAGCTTCACCGCATGGAATACGATTTTGAGAATTCCGTCGACGAGATTCTTGAGATGGCGAAGGAAATCGACCGTGGACGGAGAGAGATGGAGAAGGCCAAGAACCGCCTTATTAACGCGAACCTCCGCCTTGTTGTCTCAATCGCGAAAAAATATACAAACCGAGGACTCCAGTTCTTCGACCTTGTTCAGGAAGGAAACATCGGACTGATTAAGGCCGTTGAGAAATTCGAGTACCGCAAGGGGTATAAATTCTCTACTTACGCAACATGGTGGATTCGTCAGGCGATTACACGGTCAATCTCAGATCAGGCCCGCACAATCCGCGTTCCTGTCCACATGATTGAGCAGATCAACAAGGTTGTCCGCGAGAGCCGCCAGCTCATGCAGAAACTCGGCCGCGAGCCTAACGACGAGGAAATCGCACAGCAGCTCGGTTGGCCGGTAGCCCGCGTGAAGCAGGTCAAAAACGTGGCCCGTGAGCCGATTTCCCTTGAGACTCCGATTGGAGAAGAGGAAGACAGCCAGCTCGGAGACTTCATCGAGGACAAGGAAGTCGAGAATCCCGCAAACCAGACCGCATATACTCTTTTACAGGAGCAGTTGCGCTCAGTTCTCGGAACGCTTCCACCACGTGAGCAGGAAGTTCTCAAAATGCGCTTCGGTCTTGAGGACGGCTATAGCCTGACGTTGGAAGAGGTCGGACTTTATTTCAACGTCACCCGCGAGCGTATCCGCCAGATTGAGGCCAAGGCTTTGAGACGGCTCCGCCACCCGCGCCGCGCTTCAGGTCTCAGGGACTACATCGAGATGTAATCACTGAGTCTTTTATGTAGACAGAAAATCTGATTTTTTATAGAATAAGCAATCCCGAAAGAGGTTTTTTTTACATTATGGAAATGAATGAAGTATTTGACAAGCTGAAATCCCTGCAGGATATTCTCGCAGAAAAATACAGTCTTGAGGAAAAAATCAACGATTCGCCGATGCATTTGGGCGAGCAGGAAGAGGCTCTCGCGCGTTCAAAAAAAGAGTATATCGAAAGAAATGCTTCATACGAGCAAGTTAAGGCCGAAGTCGCAAGTCTGAAGGACGAGCTTGAGCAGACTGTCAAGGCAGTTGAGGAAGCTGAAGAGGGAATCGCCTCAAAGCCGACAAACCATGACACTGAGACTCTGATGAAGCAGCGCACAGAGGCAATGGATAAAGAAGCGTCAATCCGCAAGGACCTTCAGAAAAAAGAGAAGGATATGGCGGAGCAAAATGAGACCTTGCAGGAGCTTGAGTCTCTTATCAAGAGCCAAGAAGAGGACGTAAATCAGGTAAAGAAATCTCTTGACGAGGAAGTTTCAAACTACAATGGCGAAATGGAGCGTCTCTCAAAAGCAGAGGCTGAAATTACGCCAGGCCTTGACCCTGAGATTGTCATCAAATTCCAGAGAATCATCAAACGCAACAAGGACGGTATCGTAGCTGTCCGCCGTGGAATCTGCACTGGCTGCCACATGATTTTGCCCGCACAGTTCGCGAATAAAGTTCATGACGGCGAATCAATCGAGTTCTGTCCGTATTGCAGCCGCGTCCTTTTCTATGAAGAGGCTGAGGACGAGGACACAGAAATCTACGATGACTCAGATGAAACAGGAAGCCTTGCGGACTTCAACTTCGATGATGACGAGGATGAATTCGCAGAGGGCGAGTCTGATTCTGAAATGGACGAAGACACAGATTCAGATGACGAAAAAACTGTAACATTTGAAGAATAAAGTTTAATTTTACAGAATTGAAATAACCGTTCCCGCTTTCGGTGATGAGACTGAGGGCGGGAGAGGAAAGTCCGGGCTCCACCGGAAAAAATGCCGGGTAACAACCGGGCGGCGAAAGGCAGTTGCTTTTATAAGCATAACCCTCAAGCCGACAGACAGCGCAACAGAAAACAGACCGCCTGAGCAATCAGGTAAGGGTGAAAAGGCGGGGTAAGAGCCCACCGCACAAGTGGCAACATCTTGTGGCTGGCAAGCCTCATTTGGAGCAAGGTCAAGCAGCAGTGTGCTGATTCCGGAGCTAGCACTGCGGGTAGACCGCTAAAGATATTTGGCGACAAATATTTCGGATAGATGGTTATGCGCCTTGGATTCTTTTGACTTCAAGGCAGGACAGAACCCGGCTTATTTTCAGTTCTGTTTTTTAATTTAAAAACTAAAACGCTTTCCGGTGGGGATTATGAAAGTGACGGCGGAATTTGAAAAAAATACAGTCAAACGCAAAAGTAAATTCTTAGTGCGTCTTTCCGTCACCGGTGGAATTCTCGTCGCGATTTCATTTCTCTCTTTTTTCGGCTACAAATTCTTTACAAGATATCTGATTGGCGGCGACACTTTCTCCGCGATGTATGCACAGTGGTCAAAGGGGGACTACAAAGCAGTTTTCGATACGACTTCCGCAATTCTTGAGAAAAAACAGTTCAACAACACAGCCCGGATGTATCACGGTTATTCAGCCTTCAGACTTTCCCTTTCTGCCTCTGACACGGAAGCAGCCCAAAGCTATTTGGACACGGCCGTAAATTCCCTAAGGCTGGCGATTATTTCCGCAAAGGCAAAGACCCTTCCACAGCTGGAATACATGCTTGGAAAGGCTTATTTTTATAAAGACTATATTTCATCCTACTATTATTACGCCGATCTGGCCGTGAACTATCTTTTGAAGGCCAAGCAGGACGGCTACAAGGCTGATAAGAATGCGATTGACGACATCCCGGAGCTTTTAGGCTTAAGCTACGCCTCTTTGGGACTGCCGATGGAAAGCATCTCCGCTTTTACGGAGGCTCTTTTAGTCCGGGAGTCTGACTTGCTCCTTCTTTCAATCGCAGAACAGTATTATGCCGCCGGTCAGCATTCGGCGGGCCTGCAGTATTTGTACAGAATCTCACAGGACTGCAAGGATGAGAAGATTCTCTTGAAAAGCCGCCTTTTAATGGGGAAAATCGACATTGAGCAAGAAAAGTTCGAGGACGCGCAAAAAGAATTTGAAATTATTTTGCAAAAAAATGAAAATTCTGCTGACGCTCATTACGGACTTGGTATAATATATGAAAAACAGGGGGATTTTGTTAAGGCCCGCTCCGAATGGCGGTCGGCTTTACGAATTCAACCCAATCATGTTGACGCATTAAAAAAAATAGCTGAATATAAGTAGGTTTCCGGGAGGATATATATAAAATGGGATTTTTAGACAAGTTTTCAACTGACATCGGAATTGATTTAGGCACATGTAACACTTTGATTTATGTGCGTGGAAAGGGAATCGTGATTGACGAGCCTTCCGTTGTCGCAGTTGAAAAGGGAACAAAACGCGTAGTTGCAGTCGGGGCAGAGGCTAAGCGCATGCTCTGGAAAACTCCGGGAAACATCATCGCAATTCGCCCCTTGGCTGACGGTGTTATCGCAGATATCGATTCCTGCGAGAAGATGATTAAATACTTCATCTCAAAAGTTATTCCCCGCCATCAGCTTTTCAAGTCAACAAGAATGAAGATTGGAATTCCTTCCTGCATTACACAGGTCGAGCGTCGTGCAGTAATCGAGACAGCCCTCAAGGCCGGAGCGAAGGAAGTCGGAATTATTGAAGAGTCTTTGGCGGCAGCAATCGGAGCCAACATCCACATCGAGGAGCCGGCCGGTCACATGGTCTGCGACATCGGCGGCGGTACCACAGAAGTATCAGTCATCTCATTGTCAGGTATGGTCGTGACTTCATCAATCAGAATCGGCGGAGACAAATTCGACGAGGCGATTGTAAAGCACGTTCTCTCTGTCCATAACCTCAAAATCGGCCAGCAGACAGCGGAACGACTCAAGCTTGAGATTGGAAACGCAATGGCCGACAAGGAAATCGAAAAGATGGAAATCCGCGGAAACGATGCGATTACAGGCCTTCCGCGCCGCCTTGAGATTGACTCTGTTGAAGTCCGCGAGGCTTTGAAAGAACCTGTCCGCCAGATTGTTGAGGAAATTAAACGCACTCTCGGAAAGACTCCGCCGGAATTGGCAGCTGATATCGTTGAGCGCGGCATCGTTATGACTGGCGGCGGCTCCATGCTCAAAGGCCTTCCAAAGCTGATTTCAAAGGAAACCGGTGTTCCAGTAATCCTCGTTGAGAAGCCCCTTCAGTGCGTCGCCCTCGGTGCAGGTCAGTCATTCGAGCTGTTCAAGGATATGTCTGCAGACGGTTACGTTTACGACAACATGGCGGGCTAATAAGGCATTTGAATCATGGAAGCAAAAAGACATCGTGCCTTTCAGTTCAGACTGCCGGAACTTGTATTATGCGTACTCCTGATTTTTTCAGGAGTGAATTTGGCATTTTCTTCCGGTGGTTTTGTCGACTCCTTCCAACGGGTCGGCTTTACAGTTTTCTCGACTCTACAAAAAGGCCTCCATTCTGTAACAAGCGGTCTTGCCTCAACAGTAACGGCTGTTCATGAGCTTTCCAGATTGAAGACAGAAAATAAGATTCTTGAGGAACAGCTCAAAAACTATGAGTATTTTCAGCGTAATAATACCGAAATCAGAAAGGAAAATGAGCGCTTGAAAGAGCAGCTTGCCTTTGCGACTTCCCTTGAGCAGAAAAATTATCCGGCGCAAATTATCGGCCGCAATCCTGACTCCCTCTATTCCGGACTGACAATCAATAAGGGTAGCCGTAGCGGAATCAAAAAGAATATGCCCGTTCTTGCGGTTCAAGGTGGCAATGTAGGTTTGGTCGGCAAAGTTGTTACGGTCGGGCTTGGAACTTCGATTGTAATGCCTGTCTATGACTTGAAATGCAATGTTTCCGCCCGCATCCAGAATACCAGAGATGTCGGCATAGTCTCAGGACTAGGCTCTGCGGATGTTCCCCTGTCCTTGCGGTACATAAAAAAAAGAGTGTTGGAAGAACTTCATTATGGCGACATAATCGTAACTTCCGGTGAGACTGAAAATTTTCCAAGAGATATTCCTATCGGAACGATTTCCCGAATCTCTATATTGGATTATGATTCCTCTTTGAGTATTGACATTGTGCCTGCCGTTGATTTTTCAAGGCTTGAGACTGTAGTTGTCGTAGACTTGCATGAAGTGAATCCGGCTGCCGGGATGATTCCGGTTCAAGCCCAGTAGAGGAGGTTTGGGTGATTCGCTCTTTTTTAATCAGTTCATTGTTTTTACTCTGTTTTGCCCTTTTTGAGTGCGCCGTGCTTTCCAACTTGTTTTTTCTGCCGGCGATTCCAGATTTTTTGCTACTTGTTACGACCTATATCTCTATAAAAAATGGCCGCATGTTCGGTGTCACCCTTGGCTTTACGGGCGGACTTTTCATGGACTTTTTGAGCGCGTCTCCGTTCGGGCTGAACTGTCTTCTGAGGACTACTCTCGGCTATATCGCGGGGCTTTTCAACAAGACTTTGAATACAGAGGGATTTTTTATCCCAGTAATACTCGGAGCAGGCACTACAATCGTCAAGATTTTAGGTTTGGCATTGATTTCAATTCTTTTTCCTTATGCACTGACGAACTTTTCTTTTGTTTCTCAGAGTTTCGTTTTTGAAATCATTTTCAATGCCCTTTTAGCACCTTTTGTCTTTAAATTTCTTGCTATTTTCAGCCATTCTATTGAACTTGAACCTGAGAAGGTGTCATGATGGGAGTAAACGACGATTCAGTTGAAAAAAACGTAAGGGTTTTCGTCCTTTTTTTAATAATTGCCGCAACTTTTGCAGTTTATTTATTTAAAATTTTCTCATTTCAGATTGTCGAAGGTTCCGTATACCGCACGCAGTCACGTACGAATCAGATTGCAGTAAACACGATTCCTGCCCAGCGGGGGGAAATCTTTGACCGAAACGCAACCCTTCCTATGGTTGTCAATTCAGATTCTTTTGCTGTAAGCGTAATTCCTGGTGAAATTCCAAAAGGAAATTACGATACCGTAGCCTCAAAACTTGCATCTCTTTTGGGGAGCAAAAAGACGGAAATTGATAGAAAAATTCCATCCAGGCTCAGAAGGTCATTCTCATCAATTGAAGTAAAAGTCAACGTTCCATACGAGACAATCGCAAAAATTGCGGAAAATTCTACGGATTTGCCCGGAGTTTATTGGAGGTCAAAACCAATTCGCAACTACGTTGAGACAGGTTCCATTTCTCATGTAATAGGCTACGTTGGTGACATCACAAAAGAGGAAATCAAAGTGATGTACAATCAGGGCTACAAGGAAAATTCCATCATAGGAAAGACCGGCATAGAAAAACAATACGACTCTCTTTTACAGGGAAAACCTGGTCAGGAGCGAAGAACCGTAGATGTTCGCGGGCGCATCATTTCTGACACGCCAGTAATAGAGCCTCCTGAAATGGGCAAGAATCTCGTCCTGACGATTGACTCAAGAATTCAAAAACTAGCTGAAGAAGCCTTGGGCAACCGTGTCGGCGCGGCTGTTGTCTTGCGGCCTGCTGACGGTGAGGTTCTGGCCATGGTTTCATACCCTTATTATGACCAGGATATCTTTAACAATGATGACGCAGCCTCAAAATACGCAGAACTTGCCAACGACCCTAACAGGCCTCTTTTGAACCGGGCTGTGAACGCTATTTATCCTCCGGCTTCTACATTCAAGACGATCATGACCACGGCAATCCTGACCGAAAAATCTTTCCCGGCAGAGAAAAAAGTCGAGTGCCCTGGAAGAATCACTTATGGAGACCGAGTTTTCACCTGCCATATCAAATATCCGGGCCACGGCTGGCTGGACTTGAAGAACGCACTTGCCCAGTCCTGCGATGTTTACTATTGGGTTGTCGGCCGTGACAATTTGGGCGTTGACCGCATCGCTTCCTACGCGAAGGAATTCGGCTTTGGTGACAGCCTTAACATCGACCTTCCGGCTCAGTCAGAGGGCTTTGTACCTACGGCTTCTTGGAAGGAGAGACGCTATCACGAGCGATGGCTTGGTGGAGACACGATGAACATGTCAATCGGCCAGGGCTATACACTTGTAACCCCAATGCACGTCGCAAATATGATGGCGATGGTCTGCAACGAGGGTAAAATCTATAAGCCGCATCTTCTAAAAGAAGTGAGAAATCCTGCTGACAACTCAGTCGTCCAGACCGTCCAGCCAGAGATTCTCCACGAGTCAAACATCGAGCAGTCTGTCTGGAAGGAAGTTCAGCGGGATTTGCGCTATGTGATTACTGACGGAACAGCCGTTTATCCTATGCACAATAAAAAAATTCAGATTGCAGGAAAAACCGGTACTGCGGAGGTCAACGAATCCCACGACCACTGGCACTCCTGGATGGTGGCCTATGCCCCTTATGATGCGCCTGTGGAAGACCAGGTCGTAGTGGTTGTCCTTGTCGAAGCTGTCAATGACTGGGAATGGTGGGCTCCCTATGCAACGAACATCATAATTCAGGGGATTTTCCAGAATCAGACTTACAGCGAGTCCATCGAAGAGCTTGGATTTAAATATCTTGAGCGGCTCCACCAGCGTCAGGAATAGGAGGAGGAATAGAATGAAAATACGTATATTTGAGCTTTTTGACTATATCCTCTTCTTATGCGTAGTCTGCTTGATTACTCTTGGAGTCCTTTTTATTTATTCCTCAGGAATCAACTCGGAAGGCGTCAACCTTTCTCGCGAATACATAAAGCAGATTGTCTGGGGCGGAACAGGAATAATTTTAATGCTTGCGATGGCCTTGTATGATTACCGCCGCAGCGAGCGTTATCTGCCTTATCTCTACGCTTTTTTCGCGGGGCTTTTAATCCTGACCCGTGTCTTGGGTGCGAGGGTAAACGGAGCCAGGAGCTGGCTTGGATTCGGCGGATTCGGAATTCAGCCTTCGGAATTCTGCAAAATCGTCTTTATAATGTTCATTTCTTTTTATTATGAGAAGTCAAAAAATGAGGAACCTTTGCGTCGCTTTATAAAGGCCTGCATAATACTCTGTATTCCAATGGGTCTGATTTTGGTGCAGCCTGACTTGGGAACTGCTTCCGTTTACATTCCGATTTTCTTGGTGATCTCCTTTATGGCGGGAGTTCCCTTGCGCTATATACTTCTCGTTCTTCTTGGCGGAATCGCGACCGTTGTTTTTGCGATGATTCCTTTCTGGCAGGACTTTATAGCCCAAAAGCAATATTCTGTAATACGAATTCTCACAAGCGACAAACTGAGACTTTTGGTCACGCTGACCTGCGGAATTGTCGCGATAATCGGCATTATCGGTAAAATCTTTTTCCGCGAAAACAAGTATTATTATTGGATTGCCTATGTTTTCGGCATTTTATGCGTAGCCCTGATTTTCTCAAAAGTCTTTGCCCATGTCCTTAAAGACTACCAGATAAAACGACTTTTGATTTTCCTTGACCCCTCGATTGACCCTATGGACGCTGGATGGAACATCCGCCAGTCAAAGATTGCGATTGGCTCCGGCTCCTGGTTCGGACGAGGCTACCTTCGGGGAACCCAGAGTCACCTGCGATTTTTGCCGCAGCAGTCAACTGACTTTATTTTCAGCATCCTTGCCGAGGAATTCGGTTTCTTCGGCTGCATGATGGTCTACTTCTTTTATTTTGTGATTTTGATTCGGACAATTTATATAATCAAAGTCACATCAAATTCCTTTGGCGTTTACATAGCCTCTGGAATTCTCGCTATGTTCTTCTTTCATTTTATGGTAAATGTAGGAATGGTCATGGGAATCATGCCGATTACCGGTATTCCTCTCCTTTTCCTTTCCTACGGAGGCTCCTCTTTATGGACTGCTATGATGTGCATCGGACTGTTGATGAGCGTCCATTACCACCGCTTTGAATATAATTTTTAGGAAAATCACGTGAATCTTGTAAAACCTTTGGAGCTTTTCGGCTCCGACTTATGCTCTGTTCAAAATCCTGCCGCCTATATCGGCGGAGAAATCGGCTCCATCGTAAAAAATCACGGTCAGGATGACGACCTTTTCAATATGGCGATTGCCTTCCCAGACTTGTACACAATCGGAATGAGCAATCAGGCTATAAAAATCATCTATAACGGTTTGAACAAAAGGGAAGACATCCGCTGCGAACGCGTTTTTGCGGCCGCCCGCGACTTTGAAGAGTTGCTGAAAAAATACAAGGC
The DNA here is from genome assembly GCA_946615905.1 of uncultured Treponema sp. GTDB lineage: Bacteria > Spirochaetota > Spirochaetia > Treponematales > Treponemataceae > Treponema_D. The sequence goes on from CAMOIE010000003.1 coordinate 182,842, forward strand.
TCCATTGTACACGCTTGAGACCGGAATGCCGCTGAAAGAGCTTGACTTAATCGGTTTTTCAATCGGCTACGAGCTTGGAATAACCACAGTCCTTTCTATGCTAGACCAAGGTGGAATCCCCGTGCTGGCAAAGGAAAGAGGCGAGGGGGATCCGATTGTAATTGCCGGCGGAGTCGGTTCTACAAATCCCGCCGCATTCTCCGACTTTTTTGACGCTGTGTTCATCGGAGAGGCCGAGAACGCAATGTTCGATCTGATTGAAAAACTCGCCAAAATGAAAAAAGCCGGGGCCAAAAAATCAGAGCTTTTGCTTGAGCTGAAAAAATGCCCCCATGTCTGGTCGAAGGACATGTCTCTAGAATCATGCGGCCACAAAATCGCCACGAGGGCAATATACTCTGACTTCGGTAAAGTTCCGTCAATCCAGTCATATTTTCCGCTTCCCAACGTAAAACCAGTGCAAGACCACGGTGTAGTTGAGATTATGAGGGGCTGTCCGAACGGCTGCCGATTCTGCCATGCAGGAGTCTATTACAGGCCTCAGAGGGCAAAGGAAAAACGCTTTATATTTGAGGATGTCGACCGTCTTGTAAACGAGGCTGGCTACCGTGAAATTTCTCTGACAAGTCTCTCTTCCGCAGATTATCCTGACATCGGAGGGCTTCTTGAGGAGCTTAACGAAAAATACAAGAGTCTGAACGTCTCATTCCAGCTGCCGTCCCTGAAAGTTAATTCTTTTACACTCCCGATTTTGGAGCAGCTTTCCGAGGTGAGAAAGTCAGGCCTTACATTCGCTGTTGAGACCCCTGACGAAGCCTGGCAGCTGAGACTCAACAAGGAAGTCTATGCCCAGCACTTAGTCGATTTGATTTTAGAGGCTAAGAAAAAAGGCTGGAACAAGGCGAAATTCTATTTTATGGTGGGACTTCCTCTGCCAGAAAAAAACGGGAAGACAGAAGAAGCCGCAATCGTTGACTTTATGCTTGACTTGCAAAAAAGAACGAACATTCAGTGCAACGTGAACGTGGGAACTTTTATTCCAAAGCCGCACACGGCATACCAGTGGGTAAGACAGATTTCTCCTGAGGAATCTGACAGAAAATTGGCCTATATCCGAGAGCATCTTCCGAGGGGAAAATTTAGGGTAGGGACACACGACATAAACACCTCCTATATCGAAGGATTGCTTTCCCGTGGTGACGAGCGGGCTGGGGCTGTGATTTATTCCGCCTGGAAGAAAGGCTGCCATCTTGACGCATGGGAAGACCAGCTTCGAGAGAACCTTCCAAAATGGGAAGAGGCCTTCAATGAAGCTCCTTATGACATCAAAAAGGAAATCTTGCGGGAGCGGTCAAAGGATGAGATTCTTCCGTGGGATACAGTTTCCTTGGGACCTGCAAAATCATTCTATCTCCGGGAATGGCAGAGAAATGAGGAGGAAGTTTTGACTCCTGTCTGCATGGAAAACTGTGACCACAGGTGCGGAGTCTGCTCAAATAGGAATTCTGTCAACCTTGATGTTGATAAAAAATCTGATAATGTATACAAAAGTGTACACCCGGCCGATAAAAAATCTGATACTTTACAAATAATCAGACAGCAATGTAACATTCCTGTCATGTACAGGGTGATTTTTGAGTTCGAAAAGAAAAACGGAGGTCAGTTTTTCTCCCATCTTGGCATGATTGAGATTTTCAACCGGGCGATTTTAAAGTCCGGCCTTCCGCTGATTTATACGACAGGCTTCAATCCTCTTCCTCGTCTGGAATTCGCATCAACGCTTTCCCTCGGAATCGCATCAGACTCAGAAATCGCCTCCGTGGTTTCCTACGATCCTATTTCAGAAGAGGATTTTATGGCGAAAATGAACGCGGAGCTTGTCTCTTTCATACAGATAAAAAAATGCTTTATATTTCCGGTCACAAACCAGAGGCGGCGAGAATCCCTTTCCACGGGCTTGTGGGGCAGTGAGTACGAATATCATTTTAATAAAAATATTGAAAGCTCTAAAATTGCAGATTTTATGAACTGTGAGACTGGGCAGAAATTTGTGAATGACGGGCTTTGTGCCTTTAGGCAAAGCGGCAACACACTTTACTGCCGTCTTGTCTTTAAGCAGGACAGGCCTTTCAGAAACGCCCTCGAAGAGTATTTCGGAAAAAAAGTCTGGGAGTTCATCGACATAGTGAAAAAACAGACTCTTGCAAAGCCTGACATAATCGGCTGGACTCCTGAAATCAACGAGAAGTACCAGGCTCAGATGAAGACCTTGAAAAAGAGCGAGGACAAGGCTCTTCTCGACCAAAGGGCGAAGGCTCAGGTTCTGCACGCGGATGAGGTTTCGGCAGGGGCGGAGTACACGAGTTATTTTGCCCTATATGAAAAAATCGCCGCCATCAACGCGGAGCTGATAAAACAGAGAGCAGAGCTTTCAAAATGACTTGTCTAATTGACACAAATCATTAATTTTGTTATTATCGTGAAAGTTGATTGCCCGGATGGTGGAATTGGTAGACACGCTAGGTTCAGGTCCTAGAGCCTTCACGGGTGTGCAAGTTCAAGTCTTGTTCCGGGCAAAGAGAATCCCTGTTATCCGATAGGATAGCGGGGATTTTTTTTTATGTCTTTAGCAACAATACGTTCTGGTAGACAGAATATACATTATAGACAGTTGAATATATGCAAAAAAACGGCTTCTGCATATATTTTTTATTAAAGGGGAAAGGTTATCGAGTTTTTAGATTTCCAGCATCTCAAGTTTTTCGCGGATAAACTCTGATTTTTCCTTAAGTCCGATTTTCCCGGCTTCGAGAAAGAGTTCGTTCGGCTTTGCGGCGTTGAGACGGACTCTTCCACCTGATTCTTTTATCAGTTTCAGAACCTTGTCGATTGAGATTTTCGCGACTTTTGAGAATACAAGCTCTATGACTCCCTTGCGTTCCTTGAGCGATGAGATGTCGAGTTTCTTCGCGATAATTCTGACTTCCGCAAGGCTGAGCAAGGATGCGACTTCATCAGGGACAGGGCCGAAGCGGTCCTCAAGCTCTGAGTATACGGAGGAAAGCTCGTCCTTGGTCTGGACTCCAGCAATCTTCTTGTAGATTTCCATCTTGGTCTGCAAGTTGTGGACGTAGGAATCCGGGATAAAGCCTGTATACTCCAACTCCATGAGAACCTCGTTTTCCTGCTTGAAATTCGAGTCGGTCAGAGCCTGCACGGCCTCGTTGAGAAGTTTTACGTACAAGTCAAATCCGACGGAGTACACGTCTCCTGACTGGTCGCGTCCTAAAAGGTTTCCGGCCCCGCGGATTTCCATGTCTTTCATGGCGATTTTAAAACCGCTTCCAAGCTCCGTAAAGTCACTGATGACCTGAAGACGCTTCATGGCGACTTCTGAGAGTACTTTGTTCTCCGGGTAAAAAAGATATGCGTAGGCCTGACGGTCGCTCCGCCCTACACGCCCCCTCAGCTGATACAACTGGCTCACGCCGTACATGTCAGCGCGGTCAATGATAATCGTGTTCACGTTCGGAATGTCGA